>NZ_CP134053.1:6606898-7347847 GCF_031583065.1 Streptomyces sp. CGMCC 4.7035 | reverse complement strand
GCGGTCCACCACCACCGCGTACAGGCCCTCCTTGCCGCCGAAGTGCTCGTACACCACCGGCTTGGAGACCCCGGCCTTCGCCGCGATCTCCTCCACCGAGGTGGCCTCGAACCCCTTGGCGGCGAACAGCGTGCGACCGATCTCCAGCAACTGCTGGCGGCGCTCCGCACCGGTCATCCGGGTGCGACGGGTGCGCCGCGGCTTTTCGTTGCTGGGGGTGCTGGAGGAGTCGGTGGCCACGCGTCAATCATGCCGCGTCGGCGGTCGCCTTCCCGCGTCGGGAGCCGTTCCCGTCCGTGCTGCGGCGGGAATCGATACGCGAGCGTGACGGCCAGCGCACGTCATACGCCCATCCGAGCTGCTCGAACCAGCGGATGATCCGCGCCGAGGAGTCGAGCTGACCGCGCTCCACACCGTGCCGCGCCGAGGTCGGGTCCGCGTGGTGCAGGTTGTGCCACGACTCGCCGCACGACAGGACCGCCAGCCACCACACGTTGCCCGAACGGTCGCGCGACTTGAACGGGCGCTTGCCCACCGCGTGGCAGATCGAGTTGATCGACCAGGTCACATGGTGCAGCAGCGCCACCCGGACGAGTGACCCCCAGAAGAACGCCGTGACAGCGCCCCACCACGACATCGTCACCAGCCCGCCGATCAGCGCCGGCAGCGCCAGCGACACCGCCGTCCACAGCACGAACTGGCGGGAGATCGTCCGGATCGCCCGGTCCTTGATCAGGTCCGGCGCGTACTTGTCCTGCGGCGTCTGCTCCTCGTCGAACATCCAGCCGACATGGGCCCACCACAGGCCCTTCATCAGCGCGGGGACCGTCTCCCCGTACCGCCACGGAGAGTGCGGGTCGCCCTCCGCGTCCGAGAACTTGTGGTGCTTGCGGTGGTCGGCCACCCAGCGCACCAGCGGGCCCTCCACGGCCAGCGACCCGGCGATCGCCAGCGCGATCCGCAGCGGCCGCTTGGCCTTGAAGGAGCCGTGCGTGAAGTAACGGTGGAACCCGATCGTGATGCCGTGGCAGCCCAGGTAGTAGAAGAAGACCAGCAGGCTCAGGTCGAGCCAGCTCACGCCCCAGCCCCACGCCAGCGGCACCGCCGCGAGAAGCGCCAGGAACGGGACGGTGATGAACAGCAGGAGGGTGATCTGCTCGATCGAGCGCTTCTGCTCGCCGCCCAGCGTGGCGGAGGGCAGCGCGGTGTCGTCGTTCGCCTTCGGGGCGTCTTCGATCACATCGGAGCTTGTGGTCATGGGGCGTCCCCTGTGGGGTCGAGGGTTGTGGCAGGTGCCCGGGGGTACGGGCCCCAGGGTGCTCCCGGAATCCGACGGAAGACCCTACGGTTCCGTAACCTACGGCGTCGTAAGTATGGCAGCGCGTCGTCCGGCGGCAAGAGCCCGAGAGTCTGCGCGTCCACACGGACACCTATCCTTGGAGTCGGTCGGACAGCGCGGTCCGCTCTGTTTTCTTCCCGGATGCCCGGTCCGTATGCGGCACCCGCCGCGCGGCACCCATCCGGGTCCCCTCCCAGATGAGCTTCAACACTGCAAGGAGCCGCACCTGTGAGCAGTGCCGACGACCAGACCACGACGACCAGCAGTGAGCTGCGCGCCGACATCCGCCGGCTGGGTGACCTGCTCGGCGAGACCCTCGTCCGGCAAGAGGGCCCCGAGCTCCTGGAGCTGGTCGAGCGGGTCCGCCGGCTGACCCGAGAGGACGGGGAGGCAGCCGCGGAACTGCTGCGCGGCACCGAACTTGAGACCGCCGCCAAGCTGGTGCGCGCCTTCTCCACCTACTTCCACCTGGCGAACGTCACCGAGCAGGTGCACCGCGGCCGTGAACTGCGCGCCAAGCGCGCCGCCGAGGGAGGACTCCTCTCCCGCACGGCGGACCGGCTCAAGGACGCCGACCCCGAGCACGTGCGCGAGACCGTCGAGCACCTCAACGTGCGCCCCGTGTTCACGGCGCACCCCACCGAGGCCGCGCGCCGGTCCGTGCTCAACAAGCTCCGGCGCATCGCCGCACTCCTGGAGACCCCGGTCCTCGAGGCCGACCGCCGCCGCCACGACACCCGGCTGGCCGAGAACATCGACCTCGTCTGGCAGACCGACGAACTCCGGGTCGTCCGTCCCGAGCCCGCCGACGAGGCCCGCAACGCCATCTACTACCTCGACGAGCTGCACGCCGGCGCCGTCGGCGACGTCCTGGAGGACCTCACCGCGGAACTGGAACGCGTCGGCGTCAAGCTGCCCGACGAGACCCGCCCCCTCACCTTCGGCACCTGGATCGGCGGCGACCGCGACGGCAACCCCAACGTGACCCCCGAGGTCACCTGGGAGGTGCTGATCCTCCAGCACGAGCACGGCATCAACGACGCGCTGGAGATGATCGACGAACTGCGCGGCCTGCTGTCCCAGTCCATCCGCTACACCGGCGCCACCGAGGAACTGCTGGACTCCCTGCGCGCCGATCTCGAGCTGCTGCCCGAGATCAGCCCCCGCTACAAGCGCCTCAACGCCGAAGAGCCCTACCGCCTCAAGGCCACCTGCATCCGCCAGAAGCTCGTCAACACCAAGCAGCGCCTGGCCAGGAGCACCCAGCACGAGCCCGGACGCGACTACCTCGGCACCTCCGAACTCCTGCACGACCTGCGGATCATCCAGACCTCGCTGCGCGCCCACCGCGGCGGCCTCCTCGCCGACGGCCGCCTCGCCCGCACCATCCGCACCCTCGCCGCCTTCGGCCTCCAGCTCGCCACCATGGACGTCCGCGAGCACGCCGACGCCCACCACCACGCCCTCGGCCAGCTCTTCGACCGGCTCGGCGAGGAGTCCTGGTGCTACGACGACATGCCGCGCGAGTACCGCAGCAAGCTGCTCGCCAAGGAACTGCGCTCCCGGCGCCCCCTCGCCCCCACCCCCGCGCCCCTAGACGCGGCCGGCGCCAAGACCCTCGGCGTCTTCGAGACCGTCAAGCGGGCCCTGAAGGTCTTCGGACCCGAGATCATCGAGTCCTACATCATCTCGATGTGCCAGGGCGCCGACGACGTCTTCGCAGCCGCCGTCCTCGCCCGCGAAGCAGGCCTCATCGACCTCCACGCCGGCTGGGCGAAGATCGGCATCGTCCCCCTCCTGGAGACCACCGACGAGCTCAAGGCCGCCGACATCATCCTGGAGGACATGCTCGCCGACCCCTCCTACCGCCGCCTCGTCGCCCTGCGCGGCGACGTCCAGGAGGTCATGCTCGGCTACAGCGACTCCTCCAAGTTCGGCGGCATCACCACCTCCCAGTGGGAGATCCACCGCGCCCAGCGCCGCCTGCGCGACGTCGCCCACCGCTACGGCGTACGCCTGCGCCTCTTCCACGGCCGCGGCGGCACCGTCGGCCGCGGCGGCGGCCCCAGCCACGACGCGATCCTCGCCCAGCCCTGGGGCACCCTCGAAGGCGAGATCAAGGTCACCGAACAGGGCGAGGTCATCTCCGACAAGTACCTCATCCCCTCCCTCGCCCGCGAGAACCTGGAACTGACGGTCGCCGCCACCCTCCAGGCCTCCGCCCTGCACACCGCCCCCCGCCAGTCGGTGGAAGCCCTGGCCCGCTGGGACGCCGCGATGGACGTGGTCTCGGACGCCGCCCACGCCGCCTACCGCGCACTGGTCGAGGACCCCGACCTGCCGGCGTACTTCTTCGCCTCCACACCCGTGGACCAGCTCGCCGACCTGCACCTGGGCTCCCGCCCCTCGCGCCGCCCCGACTCGGGCGCCGGCCTCGACGGCCTGCGCGCGATCCCGTGGGTGTTCGGCTGGACCCAGTCGCGGCAGATCGTGCCCGGCTGGTTCGGCGTCGGATCCGGCCTCAAGGCCCTGCGCGAGGCCGGCCTCGACACCGTGCTCGACGAGATGCACGAACAGTGGCACTTCTTCCGCAACTTCATCTCCAACGTCGAGATGACCCTCGCCAAGACCGACCTGCGGATCGCCCGCCACTACGTCGACACCCTCGTACCCGACGACCTGAAGCACGTCTTCACGGCCATCGAGACGGAACACGAACTGACGGTCCGTGAAGTCCTGCGGGTGACCGGCGAGAAGGAACTCCTCGACGCCAACCCCGTCCTCAAGCAGACCTTCACCATCCGCGACGCCTACCTGGACCCGATCTCCTACCTCCAGGTCGCCCTCCTCAAGCGCCAGCGCGACGCCGCGGCGGCGGGCACCGAAGCGGACCCGCTGCTGTCCCGGGCGCTGCTGCTGACGGTGAACGGCGTGGCAGCCGGCCTGCGCAACACCGGCTGACGGCCTTGCGGACATGACAGCGGCCCCCGAGCCCGTACCGGCTCGGGGGCCGCTGTCATGTCCTGTGGACGTCAGCCCTGTGAGACCTTGCGGCGGCGCAGCACCAGATAACCGCCGGCGGCCACGAGCGCTGCCGCGAGAGCGGACAGCACACCGACCGGGGCGCTGCTGCCGGTTTCCGCCAGACCGCCGCTGCCGCCCTGCGCCGAGGGGGACGCCGACGCGGACGCCCCCGTACCGGACGACGAACTCGGCGAGGCGCTCACCCCGGCCGAGCCCGAGGGCGAGACCGACGCGGAGGCCGACGCGGAGGGCGACGCGGACGCGGACGCCGACGGTGAGCCCGACGGAGTGGAGCCGCCGCCCTGGTCGTCCGAACAGTCCGTCCAGAACACCTTCTGCTTGGCCCGGCCCTTCTCACCGTCGAAGTTCCAGAACAGCTTGTAGTGCCCGTCCGGCAGCGTCATGTCGGCCGTACGGCCGTGACCCTCGGTGTCCAGGGTGATGTCGCCGGTCTTCACCGTCTCGCCCTTGGGCTTGCCGGTCGGGGCCCAGACCTCGATGTGCCAGTCCACCTGCTGCAGACCGTCGAAGTTGAAGGCATCCAGGTAGAACGAGCAGACGTGCGGCTCGTTGCGCTGGTCGGACTCGTCCGTCGACGACTTGTGGATCTTCACATCGCCGTTGTCGCCCGGAGCCGAGGCGTGGGCGGACGGAGCGGTGAGCAGCGCTGCTGAGGCGACGGCGACCAAGGCGCCGGCGCGCGTGAGGGTACGCATGGGCAGTTCCATCTTCGAGAAAGGCCAACGGAAGATGTGGAGGGGGCGGCTCAGCTTCCGGCCCAGCACGACGACAGGTCAATCACGAACAGACAACACACAAACTTTCTACAGAGCGGAAGCGGCCCCAAACCGCTCAGAGCGCCACGAAAGCCGCCGTCAACAGCGCCATCCCCGACCCCGCCAGCACCCACGCCACACGCGTCAGCCGCAGCCCGCCCGCCACCACCACCGAAGCCAGCAGCAGCGCACCCCCCAGCGGGAGCCACGAATACAACACCCCCGCCGGACCCGAACGCACGACGTCATCCGTACCCGGCTTCACCACCACCGCGTACGTCTGCCCCCGCTTCACCGCGACCGACTTCTCGATCACCACACTCCCGCGCGCCGCAGCCCCGGCCGACAACGGCGTGAACGGACCACTGCACGTCCGAGCCCCGCACCGCGACACCTCAACCGTGCCCCGCTCACGGCCCTTGGTCAGCATCACGTACTGCGCGGTGCCCCAGGAACCCCAGAAGCCGGCGACCAGGATCAGCACCGCGATCGAACCCATCGCCGCGCGCCGCCCGAACCGCAACACCGCGACCGCGCCCTGAGTGGAGGAGACGGCAGAAGGCATGGCGGCGATCCTTGGCCATCGCCCGGCACCCGGTCAACTCCAGCAGGACCCGACGGGCGGACAAGTCAGGAGTTGTACGTGCTTTGCGCCCGCTCCAGACCCTCGATGACCAGACACTCGACGGCATCCGTCGCCCGGTCCACGAAGTAGTCCAGCTCCTTGCGCTCCGCCGACGAGAAGTCCTTCAGCACGAAATCCGCGACCTGCATACGACCCGGAGGACGCCCGATCCCGAACCGCACCCGGTGATAGTCCGCGCCCATCGCCTTCGTGATCGACTTCAGACCGTTGTGGCCGTTGTCGCCGCCGCCCAGCTTCAGCCGAAGCGTGCCGTAGTCGATGTCCAGCTCGTCATGCACGGCGACGACATTCGCCACCGGCACCTTGTAGAAATCCCGCAGGGCGTTCACCGGGCCGCCCGACAGGTTCATGTACGACATCGGCTTCGCGAGGATCACACGACGGTTCCCCGGACCGGGCGGACCGATCCGCCCCTCCACGACCTGCGCCTGCGCCTTGCCCGCCCGCTTGAACCTCCCCCCGATCCGCTCGGCCAGCAGATCGGCCACCATGAAGCCGACATTGTGCCGGTTCATGGCGTACTCGGGCCCGGGATTACCGAGTCCCACGATGAGCCAAGGGGCGTTGGCGTCGGTCGTCACGTCCGTGTCTCCTTACGACGCCAGCCGCTGCTCCCCGAAGAGAGCAGCGGCTGGTCAGTGCTGTGGGCAGTCGTTCCGCAGGGCGATGGGGGTCCCCCCTGCTCGAGCGAAGCCGAGAGCTCGGGGGAAGGTGGGCCCAGCCCCCGACGCCGGGCGCCTCTCAAGGAGGCAGAACCGCAGCGAAGGGCTGAACCGCCGATCAGGCCTCGCCGGCCTCTTCGCCCTCGACGGCCTCGCCCACGGTCTCCTCGGCCTGCGCGGCCAGAACCTGCAGGACCACCGCGTCCTCGTCGACGGCCAGGGTCACGCCGGACGGCAGGGTGACGTCCTTGGCGAGGACCGAGGCACCGGCCTCCAGACCCTCGACCGAGACGGTGACGGCCTCGGGGATGTGCGTGGCCTCGGCCTCGACCGGCAGCGCGTTCAGCACGTGCTCCAGCAGGTTGCCACCCGCGGCCAGCTCGCCCTCGGCGTGCACCGGGATCTCGACGGTGACCTTCTCGCCACGCTTGACCAGCAGCAGGTCGACGTGCTCCAGGAAGCCCTTGATCGGGTCACGCTGCACGGACTTCGGGATCGCCAGCTCGTTGGTCTTGCCGTCGATGTCCAGGGAGATCAGGACGTTCGGCGTACGCAGCGCGAGCAGCAGGTCGTGACCCGGCAGGGTCAGGTGCAGCGGGTCCGAGCCGTGGCCGTACAGCACGACCGGAACCTTGCTGTCACGACGGATACGACGCGCGGCACCCTTGCCGAACTCGGTGCGCGTCTCGGCGGTGAGCTTCACCTCGGACATGTTCACTCCTCGTAGAAAGTCAGTAGACGGACAGGGTCACCCGGCCACGAACGGCCTGCTACGAAGAGCGCGTCGATTACGGACCGCCGTACCGAAGAACGAGTACGGCCTCCCTCGCCGAGCAACTGCAGCAGTCTACTCGGCAGGGGAGGCCGCACCCAAAACGATCTCTACCGGCGTCCGGGCCGGCGCGGGATCACTGCTCGTCGAACAGGCTCGTCACCGAACCGTCCTCGAACACCTCACGCACCGCACTCGCGATCGTCGGCGCGATCGACAGCACCGTGATCTTGTCCAGCTCCAGCTCACCCGGGGTGGGCAGCGTGTTCGTGAAGACGAACTCACTCACCTTCGAGTTCTTCAGACGGTCGGCCGCCGGACCGGACAGCACACCGTGCGTGGCAGTGACGATGACATCCTCGGCGCCGTGCGCGAACAGCGCGTCCGCAGCCGCGCAGATCGTGCCACCCGTGTCGATCATGTCGTCGACCAGAACACACACCCGGCCCTCGACCTCACCCACGACCTCGTGGACGGTGACCTGGTTCGCCACATCCTTGTCACGGCGCTTGTGCACGATCGCCAGCGGCGCACCCAGACGGTCGCACCAACGGTCCGCCACACGCACACGGCCGGCATCCGGAGACACGACCGTCAGCTTGTCGCGGTCCACCTTCTGACCCACGTAGTCCGCCAGCAGCGGCAGCGCGAACAGGTGATCCACCGGACCGTCGAAGAAGCCCTGGATCTGGTCCGTGTGCAGATCAACGGTCAGGATGCGGTCCGCACCCGCCGTCTTCATCATGTCCGCGATCAGACGCGCCGAAATCGGTTCACGACCACGGTGCTTCTTGTCCTGCCGCGCGTAACCGTAGAACGGCACGATCACCGTGATGGAACGCGCCGACGCACGCTTCAACGCGTCGATCATGATCAGCTGCTCCATGATCCACTTGTTGATCGGAGCCGTGTGGCTCTGGATCAGGAAGCAGTCCGCGCCACGCGCCGACTCCTGGTAACGGACATAGATCTCGCCGTTCGCGAAATCGAAGGCCTTCGTCGGGACGACCCCGACACCCAGCTCGTGGGCGACCTCCTCGGCAAGCTCGGGGTGGGCGCGGCCGGAGAAGAACATCATCTTCTTCTCGCCGGTCGTCTTGAACCCGGTCACAGCACTGTCTCCTCAGAGGTGTCTCAGCTGGGCGTCGAGAAGCCGTTACCGCCTTAGCGGCTGGATATGGACGGCCGTCTCAGCTGGTAGGGGTGCGGGTGTGCACTTATCACGGTACGCCGTCACAGACGCACCTGATTCCGGTCAGCCTTCGCCACCCGGCTCCCCGGAAGCCGCCTCGGCCGCCTTCGCGGCCGCGCTCCCCGGACGCTTACGAGCCACCCAACCCTCGATATTCCGCTGCTGACCACGGGCCACGGCCAGCGAACCGGGCGGCACATCCTTCGTGATCACAGAGCCCGCCGCGGTGTACGCGCCGTCCCCGATAGTGACAGGAGCCACAAACATGTTGTCCGAACCCGTCTTGCAGTGTGAGCCGACGGTCGTGTGGTGCTTGCTCTCCCCGTCGTAGTTCACAAAGACACTCGCCGCGCCGATGTTCGTGTGATCACCGATCGTCGCGTCGCCCACGTACGACAGATGCGGCACCTTCGTACCCTCACCGATCGACGCGTTCTTCGTCTCCACGTACGTACCGATCTTGGCCTTCACACCGAGACGGCTACCCGGCCGCAGATACGCGTACGGGCCCACGGACGCCTGCGGGCCGACCGTGGCACCATCGGAGACCGTGTTGTCCACCCGCGCCCCCGCACCCACACGGGTGTCCTTCAGCCGCGAGTTGGGACCCACCTCGGCACCCTCACCGATGTGCGTGGCACCCAGCAGCTGCGTACCCGGCTGCACGATCGCGTCCTGCTCGAACGTCACCGTGACATCCACCCAGGTCGTGGCGGGATCCACGACCGTGACCCCCGCCAGCATGGCGGCGGTGAGCAGCCGGTCATTGAGGATCCGGCGCGCCTCGGCCAGCTGCACACGGTTGTTGATACCCGCGATCTCACGGTGATCGCCCGCGACGGACGCACCGACACGATGCCCCGCCTCACGCAGAATCCCGAGCACATCGGTGAGGTACTCCTCACCCTGGCTGTTGTCCGTGCGGACCTTCTTCAAGGCATCGGCGAGCAGCTGCCCGTCGAAGGCGAAGACACCGGAGTTGATCTCACGGATGGCACGCTGGACCTCGGTGGCGTCCTTGTGCTCGACGATGGCCGTCACGGCGCCGGTGGCGTCATCGCGGACGATACGGCCGTAGCCGGTGGCGTCGGGCACCTCGGCGGTCAGCACGGTGACCGCGTTGCCGTCCTCCTGGTGCGTGCCGGCGAGCCGCTGAAGCGTCTCACCGGTCAGCAGCGGGGTGTCCCCACACACGACCACGACGGTCCCGTCGACAGACCCGCCGAGCTCCTCCAGAGCCATCCGGACGGCGTGCCCCGTCCCCTTCTGCTCGGCCTGGACGGCGGTGCGCACGTCCGGGTCGACCTCGGCGAGATGGGCGGAGACCTGCTCCCGGGCGTGGCCGACGACGACGACCAGGTTCTCGGGGTTCAACTCACGTGCGGCGGCGAGCACATGCCCGACGAGGGAACGGCCGCAGATGTCGTGCAGAACCTTGGGTGTGGCCGACTTCATACGGGTGCCCTCACCCGCTGCGAGAACGACGACGGCTGCCGGGCGGATGGCGCTCACGGGGATGCCCTTCGGCTTCATGGGGTGGGGTGGACATCCGCAGGATACCGGGGTGTTTCCGGGGGGACATGAGAGCGGGCCCTGACGGTGCTGTCAGGGCCCGAACCAAGGTCTTGTGTGCTGTGGCTCCCGGAGAAGGATTCGAACCCTCATTCAACGGACCAAAACCGTTTGTCCTGCCTTTAGACGATCCGGGATAGTTTGTGCGCTATGTCCGATTTTGCTGATCGGCTTCGCGCGCGGACACCACTATGCCGTACCAAGACCCCTCGATGCGACGGTACAAGTCCGCGCTCTTCAGGACTTTGATCACTAGACAGCCTCGGTAGGAGTCGCCGACGTTCTTGCGAGTCGTCTTGGGGTTGTGCCTCTTGAGAGTCGTCTTGTTGAACGCGGAGCGGTCGGCACCGACGAGGTCGGCCCAGTATTGTTCGGCGCCTGTCACGTCAGCGGTCTCGTGGATCATGACGCTGTATCGGAGCCGTTCGCGCTCGACCCCCAGGAGGTTGAGCCAGGCCAGGAAGACCTGGATCATGCTCGGATCGCTGTTGACGAAGGCGACGTTCTCGCGGCGGTCGTATGGCTTGTCCTTGCCGCCCTCGGCCCAGTAGAGGCTCACGCCCACCAGGAACAATTCCCGTGCCGAGAGGTTACCGATCGCCTGCCTGGCGGTTTCCTTCGTGCGCTGCCGTTCCTCGTCACGGAGGCGGAGTTTGGCCTCCCATCCGCGCCTGGCGATCGCTGCGGCTTCTTCACGGCTGCGCTTGCGTTCCGGCTTCGGTAGATCCCGCACCCATAGCGAAACGGAACTCCTCGAACAACCCAGCTCCGCCTCGATCTGGTCGTACGTCCAGCCTTGAAGCCTTAGCTCGCGCGCCCTCGCCCGCAGGTCGTCCTTTGCGTTCGGTCGCTTCGTCCATTCCGGTGGCGGCTCTCCCTTCACCAGTTGGTTGAGGATGTCGTTGTTGAAGATCTTCAGCTCGTCGCGGATCTGGCGAAGGCTGTAGCCCGCCCGTCGCAAGGCGATCGCCTGCGTCCGCAACCCTTCGAAGTCCCTGTACTTGCCCTGTGCGTGTGCCATGGGCATACCGTCCGGGCGGAATGTTGACCTCCGGGGTCGAACAGTGTGTGGTTCAGCAGTTCGAGGGATTTCGGTCGATTTCGCTTCTGCTTGGTTACGGACTGTGGTGTGACCGAGCCGTGGAAACTCACCGGAAAACCCCCACCCCCCGCCCGTAGGCTGGAGCCATGACCACGACGGGGGAAGACCACACGGGGGCCGGGGGCGGGCCCTGGTGGTGGGTGCGGTGGCGTAGTGCCCTGCTCGACATCTCGCTCGCGGCGGTGTCCGCCGTGGAGTGTGCGGTGGAGGGGATCCAGTTCTCACGGGATGCCGGGCTGCCCGTCCCCGTGGGGATGGTGTTCGGTCTGTTCGCGGGGGTCACGCTGCTGTTGCGGCGGCGGTGGCCGATCGCGGTCGTCCTGGTGAGCATCGCCGTCACTCCGGCCCAGATGGGCTTTTTGATGGGCATCGTCGGGCTGTACACCCTCGCCGCGTCGGAGCTGCCCCGGCGGATCATCGGCGCGCTCGCGGGGATGTCGTTCGTCGGGATGTTCATCGTGACGTACGTGCGGGCGCATCAGGGGATGGTCCGGGGGGATCTGGCGATCGCCGGCGGCTTCATCCCGTTTCTGTCCGTCACCACGGCTCTTGGTATGACCGCTCCTCCCGTGCTGCTGGGGCTGTATGTCGGTGCCCGGCGGCGGCTGATGGAGAGCCTGCGGGAGCGGGCGGATTCGCTGGAGCGGGAGCTGATGCTGCTCGCGGAGCGGGCGGAGGAGCGGGCCGAGTGGGCGCGGAACGAGGAGCGGACCCGGATCGCCCGGGAGATGCATGATGTCGTCGCGCATCGGGTGAGCCTGATGGTCGTGCATGCGGCGGCTCTTCAGGCTGTGGCGAGGAAGGACCCCGAGAAGGCGGTGAAGAACGCCGCGCTGGTGGGGGACATGGGCCGGCAGGCGCTGACCGAGTTGCGGGAGATGCTGGGTGTGCTGCGCACGGGGGAGGGGTTCGTGGGGCGTTCCGCGGCTGCTTCCGTGCCGCTTGCCGCCGTGGGTGCGGCGGCCGCCGCGGCGGCGTCGCGGGCGGTCGACGAGTCGTTGGACGGTCCGTGTCTTGCCGAGCTGGAGGAGTTGGTGGGGCAGTCGGCGGCGGCCGGGATGGTCGTGAAGCTGTCCGTGGAGGGGGAGGTGCGGTCGTACGCGTCCGAGGTGGAGCAGACCGCGTATCGCGTGGTGCAGGAGGCGCTGACCAACGTCCACAAGCATGCGGCGGGTGCCAGGACGCATGTCCGGCTCGCGCACCGTAGCGCGGAGATCGCGATGCAGGTGGAGAACGAGCCGCCGCCCGAGCCGGGTTCGGCTCAGGCGGCGCGGCTGCCGAGTGGGGGCAATGGCCTGCTGGGGATGAAGGAGCGGGTGAGCGCGCTGGGGGGCGTGTTCGTGTCGGGGCCGACGGATGCGGGTGGGTTCCGGGTGTCGGCGGTGATTCCGGCCGGGGCGGTCTGATCGAGTCCGTCTGAGCGGGACCGTGGTTCCGGCCGGGGCGGCTGTCTGAACGGGCCCGTGGTTCCGGCCGGGGCGGCTTCGGCTGTCTGAACGGTCCCGTGGTTCCGGCCGGGGCTGTCCGACGGGGCCTGTGATTCCGGCCGGGGCCGTTTGACGGGGCCTGTGATTCCGGCCGGGGCCGTTTGAACGGGTCTGCCTTTCAGCCCGCCGTCAGTCGTACGGGGTGGGTTCCCGTCAGCAGTGTGGTGAGGCCGTGGTCGATGTCCGGGCCGAGGTACCAGTCGCCGGTGTGGTCGAGGGCGTAGACGCGGCCCTCGGTGTCGATGGCGAGCAGGGAGCGGTTGTCGGATTCCTCGCCGAGGGGGCAGACCTCGGTGTCGAGGGCGCGGCCGAGGTCGCCGAGGGTGCGGGCCATGTGGAGGCCGTGGAGGGGGTTGAGGTCGAGGGTCGCGGGGGCGAGTTGGCGGCCGGGGCCTTGGGCGGTGATGTGCAGGCCGCCGAATTCCGCCCATGCCTCGACGGCCGCGGGGAAGACCGCGTGCCGGTGGCCTGCCGGGGATGCGTGGGAGCGCAGGGTGTCGGCCCAGACTTCCGCCTGCTTTATGTTCCAGCGGCCCGGTTGCCAGCCCGCGGCGCGCAGTGCGGCGTCGACGGGTACGGAGAAGCGTGTGGAGGAGGAGCGGTCGGCGTGCATCTGCCCTTCGTTCGTCGAGTGCCATGGACCGGCGTGTGCGCCGTCGTGCGGTGTGCGGGGGTGGGGGGAGTCAGTTGTGCGCCGTGGAGTCGACGATGTGTACGCCGAAGTGGTCGCTGAGTGCGGTGCAGGCGCGGCAGGGGGCGGCGAAGCTGCCGTGGAGGGGGTCGCCGTCCTCGCGGATGCGGCGGGCGGTGAGTTTGGCCTGTTTGAGGGTTTTGCGGGCTTCGCCGTTGGTCATGGGTTTGCGGGCGGCGCGTTTGCTGCGGGCGGCGTCGGCGGCGGTGATGTGGCGGGAGATGAGGATGGCCTCGGCGCAGCGTCCCGTGAAGCGGTCGCGTTGGCCGCTGGTGAGGGTGTCGAGGAAGTCCTGGACGAGTGGGTGCAGGACGGGTGGCTGGTCGCCGCGGGCGGCGGTGCCGGTGAGGGTGGCGCCGCGGACGGAGAGGGCGGCGGCGACGGTGGGGAGTATGCCGTCGCGGCGGTGGCGGAGGGTGGGGGCGGTGGTCGCGTCGGCGCTGCTCCAGCCGATGCGTGGGTCCCCGGACGTGCCTGTTTGTGTCGCGTTCATGATCGTCTTTCCCCTCCCTTGCATCCCCCCGGTGGGACATTAGATTGCCAAATGCCGAGGCCGCTGCGGTAGCTGGGGCGGTCCGACACGCCCGTTCTTCGGCGTACGGTCACGGCGGGGTGACGGCTGGTCACGTCGGCCCGGACCGGTGGCCGTGGGCAACTGGTGGCCCGGTGACCGGTGTCGTCGTACCGCATAGGCTGTCGACATTCGCGATCGACAGCGCCGTACAGGCCAGACAGAACGCCGCAGGGGGCAACCGTCATGACGACAGGTCGGCTCGGGCAGCAAGCCGCGCCGCCGAACGCGGCCTACGCCGGGCAGGTCGTGCACTTTCCGGATCCGGTGCGGGCGGCCCGTCACCCGAGAGGGGTACGGGTTGACGAGCACGGCTACCCCGACTTCTCGCCGTACGCCCGTGCGGCCGCGGAGATCGCGGACCCGCCGGAGGGTTTCGGCGTGGACGAGTTGCGGCTGACGGACTATGTGTCGGCGAACGCGGCGCTGGCGGCGTCCGGGCACGATCTGTGGGACACGATTTCGGCGGTGGCGACGCCGCACGGCTGGACGTGGCACCACGTTCGGGGGACGCGTCGGCTGGAGTTGATTCCGGTCGAGGTGAAGGCGCTGCTCAGGCATCACGGTGGGCTGGCGACGGCGCGTGTCGATCAGAACAAGCGGGGGACGCGGCCGTTGCAGGAGACGCGTCCGGTGCACTTCGGTCTGCCGAAGGCGTCGGTGGCGGTGACGGAGCAGCAGGTGCAGCAGGTCGAGGAGGACCTGGGGTATCGGCTGCCGGGTGCGTACCGGTCGTTCTTGAAGGCGGCGGGTGGTTGCGCGCCGGTGGGTGCGGCGCTCGACGCGGCGTTGGGGTTGCTGATTGACCAGCCGTTCTTCACGGTGCGGGACGAGGCGGCGGTCAATGACCTTGTGTATGTGAACAAGTGTCTGCGTGACCATCTGACGAAGGACTATCTGGGCGTCGGTTTCGTGCAGGGTGGTCTGCTGGCCGTGAAGGTGAAGGGCGACGGGATCGGGTCGGTCTGGTTCTGTGCGTACGACGACGCGCGGGATGTCGATGCGTCGTGGCCGCCCGCGGAGCGTGTGGGGCGGCTGTTGCTGCCGTGCGGTGAGGACTTCGACCGGTTCCTGTCGCGACTCGCGGGGGATCCGCCGGAGTTGGAGACGGTGGCGAATCTGATGGTGGACGGCGGGTTCGCGCGTGCGGTGCCCGTGTCGCCGGCGTCTGCGGCGGGGGAGTGAGTTCGGCGATGGTGACGTTCGCGCAGGCGCAGGAGCGCGCGGAAGAGTGGATCAACGGGGATGTGCCGGCGTACCAGCACCGTGAGGTGCGGGTGCGGGAGTTCGAGCTCGGGTTCGTGGTGTGGGGGGAGGACCGGGCCGAGGGGCCGCGCTCGGACGGCGGCGCGCAGCGGCTCGTGATCGCCCGTGACAGTGGTGAGGCGACGCTGTGGCCCGGGTTGCCGGTGGGTGAGGTCATCCGCCGGTATGAGGAGGAGTACGGGGTGAAGGACGCGGTGCCGCAGGCGCCTTCGGCGCCTTCGGCCCGGGTGGATCTGAACCAGACGTCGTTCCTGTTGACGCCGCCTGAGTGGCTCCAGGAGGCGGCGGACAAGATCGGCATTGAGGATCGGCGGCGGGACGGGGAGCCGTCTGCCGGGCCTGCCGCGCCTGCCGCGCCGGCCGCTGTGGGCCTTCCGGGGGGTGAGGGTTCGGTCTCGGGTACGTCGTGGCCTGCCGCCGGGGGCGGCGACGAGGTGCGGGACGCGGTGCCGGGTGTGCCCGACGGGGCGACGCCGTGGGCGGGTACCGACACTAACGCGGATCCGGGCGAGGAGGGTTCGGTGCCGCTGCCGGTGACGGTGTTCGCGCCGCCGCTGAGCGATGCCGACGAGGACGGTACGCGGCCGCCCGCGTCCGCGCCGCCGGGTGCGCCGAGGGTTCCGGGTGTGGCGCCGGTTTCGGGGGTGCCGGGGACTCCGCCTCCTGGCGCTCCTTCGTACGGTTATCCGCAGGGTCCCGCGGGTGGTTCCGGTGTGCCTTCGTCGGGTGTGCCTAGGGTCCCCGGTGCTCCCAACCCGCCGCAGCCTCCGGCCGGTTCGGCCGTGTCCGGGCGGCGGCTCGCGCCGAACGCCGAGGACATCGCCGACGCCGCGACCAGCAAGGCGGCGCCTCCGCGGGGGGCGCGCGGTGGTGGGGTGCCCCATCCGCCGGGTGTTCCCGGTACTCCGGGTGGGCTGCCGGGTGCCGTGCCCCCGCCGCCCGCACCGGGTGCTCAGGGTCCCGCGGCGGGCGGCTACGTGCCTACGCAGCTCGTCCCGCAGATCGGTCCGGACGGGCCCGAGGGCGCGGCGGGTCCGGGCGCTCCTCAGGTTTCGGGGGCTCCTCAGGTTCCGGGTGCGCCGCGCGTTCCGGGTGCGTCGCAGGTTCAGGGGGCGCCTCAGCCGCCTGGTGCGTCGCAGGTTCCGGGTGGGCCTCAGCCGCCGGGTGCGCCGAATCCGCCCCATGCTCCTCAGGCTCCGGGGGCTCCCGGTGTGCCGAACACGCCGGGTGGTGTGCATCACGCGGCCACGATGCTCGCGGGTCCGCCCGTCGGCGGGCCTGGCGTGCCGCAGCCGCCGGGTGTTCCTGGCGCACCCGGTGTTCCTGGCGCACCCGGTGTTCCCGGCCCGCCCCCGCCGCCCCCGGGCGCCCCGGGCATGGCGCCCGGCGCTGCGCAGCCGGGGCAGCCGATGCAGCCGCAGCCGATGCCCGGGCAGCCGGTGCCTGGCGGGCAGCCGTCGTACGGTTATCCGCCGTCCGGTCAGCCGACGGTCGGCCCCGGTTACCAGGCCGTGCTGCGCTACCGCGCGCAGGACGGTTCCGAGCAGCAGCTGATCCGGCGTTCGGCGCCGGGCACCCCGCACCCGGAGTGGCAGATCTTCCACGAGCTGCGGGCCATGAACGTGCCGCCGGACCAGGTGCTGGAGCTGCACACGGAGTTGGAGTCGTGCGAGCTGCCGGGCGCCTACTGCGCGCGGATGATCCGGGAGAACTGGCCGCAGGCGCGGATCACGAGCATCGCCCCGTACGGCACCGACCATGCCTCGCGTCAGGATGGTATGCGGCAACTGCTGGCGCACCAGGGCGAGTTGCACCAGGTGGCGGACGGTCCGGCGCGTCCGGCTCCGGTGCGTGCGCCGCTGCCGCCGGTGCAGCCGGCGCCGCCGATTCCGCCGGATGCCGTCGCGCAGGAACTGGCCGGTGCCTTCGGGCCGGGGATCTTCCGGTTCGAGCAGGCCGCGGTGGACCGGCAGGGTGTGCCGCCGATCGTGGCGCACACCTTGGTGGTGGCCGGACTGCCCCTGGACATGGGTCCGTTCTTCTGGGCGCAGGCGCAGCCGGGCCGTCCGGTGCCGACGCTGGCCGAACTGGCGCAGGAGCGCGGGGTGCAGCCGTCCGCGGACGCGGGCTCGTACCTGGTCATGGGCAGTGACTTCGGCAAGGCGATCTGCGTGCAGTACGGCACGGCGAACATCGTCGCGGTGCCTGTGGAGGCGGGGCGGGGCGGTGCTTCCGTACCGCCGCAGTTCGTGAACACGGGGCTGCCCGAGTTCGTGCGGTGCCTGGCGCTGCTGGGTCGGATGTGGAGGCTGCGCTACGGGCTCAACCAGGAGCAGGCGGGCCGCTGGACCGTCGACTTCCAGGCGCAGCTCGCCTCGCTCGATCCGGCGGCGCTCGGTTCGCCGGACAGCTGGTGGTCGGTGCTGCTGGAGCAGATGTGGGACGGGTTGCTTTGACGCCGTCCTGAAGTGCCGCCGAGGATGCGTGTCTGGCGTTTCTGGCATTCCTGGCGTTTCTGGCATGTCTGACGTCTCATCAAGGGCCGGATCTGGTCGTACGACTGTCGTATGACCCGATTCGTCCCTTTTGTATGTGTCATGGCGTATGCGGCTTTGCGTCGGGATTCATCCGTTGTTATGCGCGGAGTGTCGTGTTATGAACACTTCCGTCTGATCCATCAAGATGTGCGCGAAATCATCCGTTAGTCTGGGTCAGGCGAGAGGGGTCCCACGATGAGCAGCGCATCGGAGTCGCCGCACGGCTTCGTGTCCGTGCGGCGCGGTTACCGTCCCGCCCAGGTCGACACCTGCATCGCGGAGCTATCGCAGGACCGCGACGCCGCCTGGGAGCGGGCCGCCCGGCTGACCGTGCTGGCCAGGGAGATGGAGGCCGATCTGGTGCGGCTGCGCGAGACGCTGGCGCAGCTGCCTCCGCAGACGTACGAGGCACTCGGCGAACGGGCGCGACAGGTGTTCCGCCTCGCGCAGGAGGAGGCTGTGGCCGCGCGGGAGGAGGCGCGACAGGAGGCCGAGCGCGTCCTCGCCGGGGCGGAGGAGGCCGGGCGGTGTGTGCGGGAGGCCGCGCAGGCGTACGCGGACGAGGTGCGCGGCGAGGCCGAAGAGCGCGTCCGTACCTGGCTGCTGGCGGCCCGGGCCGAGGCCGACGACGTACGGATCGAGGCGCGGCGCGAGGTCAAGGAGGGGCGCGGGGAGGCGCTGGCCGCGCTGCGCGAGGTGCGGCAGCGTACCGAGGCCCTGCTCGCCGAGCAGGGCAGGGAGCATGCCGATCGCTGGGCGCGCGAGGAGCGTGCGACGGCCGAACGGGCGGCGGGAGTGGACGCGTGGGAGGCGGAGCGGGTGGCGCTCGCGGAGGCCGCCCTGTCGGAGGCGAAGCGGGCGCTGGCCGAGGCCGAGGAGTCGGCCCGGCAGGTCGAGCGGGACTCCCAGGCGCGCGCCGCCGAGTTGATCGCCGAGGCGCGGGTGCGGGAGGACCGCGTCGCCCGCGAGACGGAACGGGTGCTGCGGGAGCACGGTGAGACATGGGACCGCGTGCAGGCCCAGATGGACCACGTACGCCACAGCCTCGCCACCCTGACGGGCCGGGCCCCGGCGGAGTAACCGCCGACGCCTGCCGCGCCCCGAGCCTGCCGCGCCCGCCCCGCCCCCGCGGCTAAGCGGGGGCGAACCCGGTCCGAGGCCTGGGCCATCCGCCCCTCAGCCGTTCCTCCGTACCGCTCCCGCCAGGATCCACCCCTCCACCGCCTCGTACTGGCGGCGCTGCTCCGCGGCCTTCCGGCGGCCGGAGGCGAGGGTGCCCAGCCAGCCGTAGGCGAAGCCCAGCGGGATGGAGACGAGACCGGTGGTGGTGAACGGGAACCAGTTGAAGTCGGCGTTCGGGAAGGCCGCGGCGGGGGAGCCGGAGACCAGGTTCGTGCCGGTCATCAGGACGAGGACCGTCACCGTGCCGCCGATCAGCGTGCACAGCAGGCCGGCTCGGGTGTAGCGGCGCCAGAAGAGGCCGTACACCAGGGCCGGCGCGATCGCGGACGCGCCGATGCAGAAGGAGAGCGTCACCAGGGGCTGCAGGCTGTGGTGCTGCACGAGGGTGGCGAGCAGGATCGCCGGGACGCCCACCGCCAGCGCCGACAGGCGTGCCAGGGTCATCTCGCGGCGCGGCGGCACGTCCCGCAGATGGGCGGCGAACACGTCGTGGGCGAGGGAGTTGGCACAGGCGAGGATCATGCCGGCGACGGAGGCCAGCAGGGTCAGGAAGATTGCCGTCGTCACCGTGGTGAACAGCAGCGCCTCCGCGGTCGACACCTCCGCCCCGAACGCCGCCCGCGAGCCCAGCAGATAGGCCGTGTTGCCCTGTGGGTCGGCCGCCGCGACGGTGGCGCGCCCGATCAGGGCCGTCGCGCCGAACCCGACCACGGTGATCACCGGCACGAACAGGGCCACCGACGGCACCGCCCAGGACAGCGAGCGGCGCACTTGCCGGGCGCTGTTCGCCGTGTACATCCGCATGGTGACGTGGGGCAGACAGGCGCCGCCGAGCACCACCGTCAGCTCCGAACTGATCATGTCGAGCCGGGGTGCGGGGCCGCCCGCGAACTCCAGGCCCGAGTGCAGGAACGAGGGACCCGCCCCGCTGTTCTTCGCGGCGGCCGCGAACAGCGCACCCGGGTCCCAGCCGAAGCGGTGCAGGATCAGTGCGGCGACGGCCAGCCCGGAGCCCAGCAGCATCACGATCTTCAGGATCTGGATGAGGGCGGTGCCCTTCATGCCGCCGATCGCCGCGTAGCTGATCATCAGGACGCCGAGGCCGATGATGCAGCCGGTCTTCAGCGAGTCGCTGGTGAAGCCGAGGATGAACGCCAGCAGATCACCGGTTCCCGCGAGCTGGACGAGCATCATCGGCAGCAGCGCGGCGATGGTCGCGGTGCACGCGGTGATGCGCACCGCCCGCCCCGGCATCCGGCGCGCCAGCACGTCGCCCATGGTGAACCGGCCCGCGTTGCGCAGCGGTTCGGCCAGCAGGAACATCAGCAGCATCAGGGACAGGACCGTGCTCAGCGCGAGGACGACGCCGTCGTATCCGGTGAGCGCGATGATCCCGCCGGTGCCGAGCACGGTCGCGGCGGAGATGTAGTCGCCGGCGATGGCCAGTCCGTTGCGCATCGGGGACAGGGAGCCGTAGCCCGTGTAGAACTCGTCGAGGTCGTCGCCGTCGGGTCCGGTCATCACGCACAGCAGGAGCGTGATCGTGGCGACGGTGGTGAACGCCACGAGCGACATGGCCTGGGCGGAGGAACTGCTGAAGCTGGTGATGGAGGCGGTGGCGGTCGTCGTGGTCATCGGGTGGCCTCCCGCCTGGCGTCCGTCGTGGCCTGTCTGCGGAGGCGGTCGGCGATCGGGTCGACGGTGTGGCGTGCCGTGTACTCGTACAGGCCGATCGCCAGGCAGGTGACGGGGACCTGGAGCAGGCCGAGCAGCAGCCCCATGCTCAGGCCGCCGGAGACCGTGCGGGTCATGAAGGACGGCGCGAACGCGGACATGAGGAGGAAGAGCGTGAAGTAGCCGAGCGCGGTGAGGGTGGCCACGCGCCGCTGGAGGCGGTAGGCGGTGCGCAGGATCCGCAGGTCGCTGTGGTTCCCGAGCGGCGGGCGGGGTGGCTGCCGCCGCCGGACCGGTTGGGCCGGCGGCGGCTGCCAGGGGTACGTCGGATACGACGTTGACGGGTGGTGCGGTGAAGGGTGGTGCGGTGCTGAGTGGTGCGGTGGTGAGTACTCCGGTGACGAGTGTCGCGGCATGAACGCGTCGGACATCCCGTTTCTCCTTGCATGGCTCGGGTCCGTGGCGGCGGACCGCAGGGAGCGGGGGGCGGACGCACGCTACTCGCGAGTACGGGGTGGCGCGAGCCTTTCGCCAAACTGAGCGGTCGGTATGCGCTTACCTTCACCAACCTGTGTCGTTACCCGCGGTCACATCAGGCCTCCCGTCACCTCACGTCACCGTCCACTTCTGGTTGTCGCCGCCGTTGCAGGACCACAGGACGAGGTTCGTGCCGTTGGACGTGGCCGCGCCGTACGCGTCCAGACACAGGCCCGCGTTGACGTTGGTGATCGTGCCGTCGGCGTTGACGTTCCACTTCTGGTTGGCCTGGCCGTTGCAGTCCCAGATGACGACCTTCGTGCCATTGGCCGTACCGAGGTTGTAGGCGTCCAGGCACTTGTTGCCGTACACCACGAGTTCCTTGCGGGAGGTGTACGTCCAGGACTGGTTCTGGCCGCCGTTGCAGTCCCAGAGTTCCGCCTGGGTGCCGTTGGTGATCGTGTTGTTGTAGATGTCGGCGCAGCGGCCGGACTGTTTGCCGACGAGGAGGCTGCCGCCCGCGCCCGGCAACGGGCGGACCGTGATGTCAGCGAGGGTGGGGGCGCCGGTGAAGGCGAGCGTGTTCGCCGAGCCCTTGGACAGGGCGACCTGGACGGAGACGGTGCCCTGCGAGGAGCCCGTCGGCGGGAAGGAGACCGTCGTCGCCGTCTGGCCGTTGACCTTGAGGGTCGCCGTGCGGGCCGTGGAGGCCGTGTTGGTGTAGGCGACGTCGACGACCTTCAGGCCGGTGGTCCCGGCCACCACGCCGGTGAAGCTCGACGTACCGGTGTACGTGCTGCTCGCCGCCTCGGTGCCCCCGGTGACCGTGAGCATCACCGACCCGCCGGCCGGGACGTTGGCGGTGTAGCCCGTGCCGTACGTGCCGACGGTCGTCCGCGACCACAGGTCACGGACGGTCGCGTTGGCGCCGGTCAGGCCCAGGTCGGACCAGCGCACGGTGATGTTCTGCGTGGAGGAGGTGCGGTTGAGCAGGACGACCGCCCGGTTGCCGGTGCCGGACAGCACCTTGCCGTACACCTGGAGCCCGGTGGTGTCCTCGGCGACCTTGACGCCCTGGAGCCCGCGCGCGTCCTGGTCGACGGCGATGACCTCGGGGTTGGTGAGGATGCCCGCGGTCTCGGACGTCATCGTCGTCAGGTCGTTGCCGGCCAGCAGCGGTGCACCGGAGATCGCCCACAGGGCCATGTGGGTACGGTTCTGCGCGGCGGTGAAACCGGACATCCCGACCATGAGCATGTCGGGGTCGTTGTAGTAGCCCGTGTGCTGGGCCGTGGGGTGCAGGGCCTGGTCGAAGTTCGACAGCATGTTCGTCTGCGACGGCGAGTTGCCGTAGTAGATGATGTCGGTGCTGGTCCGCCACATGGGGGCCTGGCCCGGAGCCCAGTTCCAGGGGTTCTGCTTGCCCCAGTTGCAGAGGGAGAGGGTGAGCGGGCGACCGGTGGTGGCGGTGGCCTTGGCGACGGCGTCACTGATGGACTGGTAGGTGGTGGCCGCGTCCAGCCCTTCCACGTCCCCACCGCACCAGTCGACCTTCACAAAGTCGAAGCCCCACTTCGAGAACTGGAGCATGTCCTGGTCGTAGTGGCCCTCGCTGCCGGTGTTGGGGGCGGCGGGACGGCCGGTCGGGAAGTAGTAACCGCAGCCGTTCTTGCCGGCGTCGGTGTAGATGCCGGCCTTGAGCCCCTTGCTGTGGATGTAGTCGGCGATGGCGCTCATACCGCCGGGCCACTCGGTCTCGTCGACGGTGAGGTTGCCCGCGCTGTCACGGGTGCCCTGCCACCAGCCCTCGTCGATGTTGACGTACTGGTATCCGGCGGCCGGAAGGCCCGCCGCGACGAACGCGTCGACCTGCTTCTTGATGACGCTGTAGTCGATCTTCGCGGCGAAGCTGTTCCAGGAGGCCCAGCCCATGGGGGCCGTGGGAACGGATATCTGGCGGGTCGTCGCGGCCTGGGCAGCTCCGGGCTGGACGAACAGGAGGGCGGCCGTCGCGGTCAGGGCGAGGGTGAGAGTGCGGATGGCTGCGGCTCTGCATCGCCGGAGGAGGCTGAGGCTGCGCGGGCGCGGTGGGGGTGGGGGAAACATGCGGCTCCTTGCTTGTGCGATATGTCGAACAAGGGTCGGTGAACCGAACGTGATGCGGCGCCGAAGGTAGAGCCGTGGGAGGGGGAAGTCAACGGGTGTGACAAGAGTGGGAGTTGACGGCTCGGGCCCGGTCCTCACGCGGGTGCGTGACGGCCCGGGCCCGGGTGGCGTTCGGGGTTTTACCGGCCCTGGTCGGCTCCGGCGAGGGTGGCGAGGAAGGCCGACCATGCCTGGGCGGAGAAGAGGAGGGCGGGGCCGGTGGGGGTTTTGCTGTCGCGGACGGGGATGTGGTGGGGGAAGGCGGTGTCGTTCACTTCGAGGCATTCGCCGCTGCTGCCGCCGCTGTACGTGGACTTACGCCACGCCGTGTACGTGGTGGGGTCGGTGACCTCCAGGCAGTCGCCGCTGTCACCGCCGCTGTACGTGGACTTGCGCCAAGAGCTCAGAACTGAGGCGTCAGGAATGCTGTGCTCGTTGCGCTTCATGCTCGTACTCCTCCGCGACTGACTTGAACAGCGCCAGGGACTCCCGGTGCGACAGTGCGTCGCCCAAAGCGTGATCGTAGGCCACCTGGCAATCGCGAACCACGGACGGGAGTTCCCAGATCCGGCCTGACTTCAAGCCTTCCACGTAAGCGATGGGCGGGAGGTCCTCGAACCACATGAGCGAGACGAAGCCCTCCAGTAGGGCGTGGTAGCCGACCGAGAAAGGAAGGACGTGCACGCGGATGCGGTGACTTTCTCCCAGGTTCACGATGTGACGGAGCTGTTCGCACATCACGGCTGGACTGCCGATGGGGCGCCGCAGTACCGCCTCATCGAATAGCGCCCACACCACCGGGGAATGGGAATTGTCGAGGATGCGGGCGCGTTCCAGGCGCGTGGCGAGAAGGTTGTCACGTTCCTCGGTGCTCTTGGGTGAGGAACCGGAGCTGAGTACCTCGCGTGCGTACGCAGGGGTCTGTAGGATCCCCGGCACCAACTTGGGGGCGTACACCCGAATTTCCGTGGCCTTGTCCTCGAACTCCAGTGCCCCCTTGAAGTGTTCCGCCACCTTCCGCCCGTCCAGTACGGGCAGGAACCGCTCGAAGAACTCGCCGCTCCCCAGCACGTGATCCAGCCGCCGTGCATCCTCCACATCCGGCCTCCTCCGCCCGGCCTCGATGTGGGCGATGTGCGTGCGCGACATCACGACACGTTGGCTCAGCTCCTCCTGCGTGAGCCCGGCCGCCTCCCGCCTCCGCTTAAGCTCCTGCCCGTACTGCTCCCGCGTACGCGGGTTGTCCTCGATAGCCACGCCGGCCAACCACCCCTCGTGCGGACCCCTTTGTCACGCTCAGCTATCTTCCGAGCGTAGCGGCGGTGGCGTCACTCTGTGCATGCATCAGCACAGAAAGTGAAGGGCGTTGCGGTGGAAGACAAGGAAGACGGCCTCATCGGCGCGTACATCACGCTGCGGGTCTCGCGGGACAGCGGGCGGACCTGGGGCCCGAAGGTGACGTACCTGCCCTCGCGCAAGGACGCGCCTATCGACCTGGCGGGGCGGTTTCCGCCGTGCCGGTGTCACCGGTGCCGGGAGAAGAAATGACGAGCGGGCGTCGGTAGCGGACGCCGGGGCGGCCGACGAGGGTGATGTCCTCGACGTGGGTGAACCCGTTGCGTTCGAGGACGGTCCGGGACGCCACGTTGTCACACGTGGTGACCGCGATGAGAGTCGTGAGCCCGTACGTCGCGGCGGCCACCCGGCACACCTCCGCCACCGCGGCCGTCGCCACGCCCCGGCCCGCGGCCCGTTCGCCGACGCGGTAGCCGAGCTCGGCGGATCCGTCCTCGACGTCGACGAGGTTGATCCGGCCGATCAGTTCTCCCCGCTCGTCCAGGACGACATGGAAGTGGCACACGCCGGCGTCCTGCTCGGCGAGCCGGGCCCGGTGGATGGCGGCGAACTGGGCGAAGTACGCGTCCCCGCGATCGGATATGGAGCGTGCGAAGTACTCCCGGTTCTCCCGCTCGAAGGCCAGCAGGACATCCGCGTGGTCGGCCCGGAGCCGCTCCAGCTTCACCATGCGCCACAGGATAGGGGCGGCTCAGTCCTTGAGAACCGGAAATTGGCGCGGGGCCACGAACAGCAGGACGAGGAACGCCAGCGCCGCCGCGCACGAAGCGCCCATGTACACCGCGTGCACCGCGTCCGCGACCGCCCGGCGCGTCGCCTCCGGGGCGGTGCCCGTGTCCAGGTCCCGTGCGACCGAGTCCAGGTCGCCCGCGCCGCCCAGGCGTGCGGCCAGTACGCCGTTGGCGATCGCGCCGAAGACGGACGCGCCGATGGTCTGGCCGGTCTGGCGGCAGAAGAGGACGGACGCGGTCGTCGTACCGCGTTCCGCCCAGCCCACCGTCGACTGCACGCCGACGATGAGTGGAAGCTGGAAGAGGCCCAACGCGCCGCCCAGCAACCCCATCAGCAGGGCCGGCTGCCACGCCTCGCCCGGGTACGGCAGGAACGGGAACGCCAGCAGGATCAGCGCCGCCGCGCCGATGCCGAGCATGGCCGTGTCACGGAAGCCGATCCGGCGGTAGACGTGCTGGCTGAGCGCCGCCGACACCGGCCAGCTCAACGTCCATACGGAGAGGACGAATCCGGCGGCGACGGGGGCCAGTCCGAGGACCGACTGCGCGTACGTGGGAAGGAAGACCGTCGGCGCCACCATCAGCAGGCCCAGCGCGCCGAGCGCGAGGTTGACCGCGGCGATCGTACGGCGGCGCCATACCCACCCGGGGATGATCGGCTCCGCTGCCCGGCGCTCGACCGCCACCACGACCGCGACCAGCGCGAGTCCCGTACCGAACAGGGCGAGTGAGGGCGCCGACAGCCAGGGCCAGGCGACCCCGCCCTGCACCAGGGCGGTGAGCAGGACGCCGCCGCACGCGAACACCGCCAGCGCGCCTGCCCAGTCGATGCGCGGGCGGGGGCTGATGGGGTCGCGGTCGGGTTCGTGGAGGTGGCGGACGACCAGCCACAGGGCGATGGCGCCGATCGGCAGATTGACCAGGAAGATCCAGCGCCAGTCGGCGTAGGCCGCGAGGACGCCGCCCAGGGCCGGGCCCGCGACCGCCGACACCGCCCACACCGTGGACAGCTTGGACTGGATCTTCGGGCGTTCTTCGAGGGGGTAGAGGTCGGCGGCGAGCGTCTGGACCGTGCCCTGGAGGGCGCCGCCGCCCAGGCCCTGCACGATGCGGAAGGCGATCAGCGCGCCCATGTTCCAGGCGAGGGCGCACAGGAGGGAGCCGAGCAGGAAGACGGACGCGCCCGCGATCAGCACCGGCTTGCGGCCGAAGGTGTCGGAGAGCTTGCCGTAGACGGGGAGGGTGACCGTGACGGCCAGCAGATAGCCGGAGAAGAGCCAGGAGAAGACGGAGAAGCCGCCGAGGTCGCCGACGATCTGCGGGATCGCCGTGGAGACGATGGTGGAGTCGAGTGCCGCCAGCGCCATCGAGAGCATCAGGGCGGCGACGACCGCGCCCCGCCTGCGGGTTCCGGTGCGCTGTACGGCGTCGCGTATCGCGGGTCTGGTGTCGCCCACCTGGTTTCCTTCCCCTGGGGCTCGCTTGTGCTCGCTGCCGTCCGACAGTTTCCCACTGCATCTATCGTCCGCAGGTGCCGTACGCGCTTACACGCCTTTCGTCTTGACCCTTACGCGACGGCAGGGTGGACAACTGAGTGGGCCACAGGGTGGAGCCGACCCCGAGAAGGCGTCCACCCGACGGTGGACATCCCCTAGGGGTATCTCCGTACCAGGGCTCGGGGAGGGTTCGTACCGGCGGAGGAGGAGATGGGGCGGGGTTAGTCCTTAACCTGGCTTTACGCCGCTGGGGGGCGGTTCACCAAACCGTCGAGGTGGGGTTTTCCCCCGGTGCAAGACGGGGTCCGGCACCAGCGCGCCGGGGCCGGTCCGGCACCAGACTCTTCGACGTACGAAGCGACCGAGCACCGATCGACGCAGCGCGGTACCACGCGCTTCATCCGCCGACCGATAGCCGACCGATATAGGAGACTTACCGTGACAACGGCTGTGACCATTCCCAAGCACGGGGGCAGTGGAGGGCGTACGGCCGTTGCCGCGCGGGCGCGGCAGGTCGTCAAGGCGTACGGGGCCGGGGAGACCCGCGTCGTCGCGCTCGACGAGGTCGACGTGGACATCGCCCGGGGGCAGTTCACCGCGATCATGGGCCCCTCGGGGTCCGGCAAGTCCACCCTGATGCACTGCCTCGCCGGGCTCGACACCGTGACGAGCGGTCAGATCTACCTGGACGAGACCGAGATCACCGGCCTGAAGGACAAGAAGCTCACGCAGTTGCGCCGGGACCGGATCGGCTTCATCTTCCAGGCGTTCAACCTGCTGCCGACGCTGAACGCGATCGAGAACATCACGCTGCCCATGGACATCGCCGGCCGTAAGCCGGACAAGGAGTGGCTGGACCGGGTCGTGGAGACCGTCGGCCTGGCCGGGCGGCTCAAGCACCGGCCCACCCAGCTCTCCGGCGGCCAGCAGCAGCGCGTCGCCGTGGCCCGCGCCCTGGCCGCCCGCCCCGAGATCATCTTCGGTGACGAGCCGACCGGAAACCTCGACTCGCGCGCGGGTGCCGAGGTACTGGGCTTCCTGCGCCGCTCGGTGGACGACCTGGGCCAGACCATCGTGATGGTCACGCACGACCCGGTCGCCGCCTCGTACGCGGACCGCGTGCTGTACCTCGCCGACGGCCGCATCGTCGACGAGATGCACCAGCCGACGGCGGATCAGGTGCTTGACCGCATGAAGGACTTCGACGCACGGGGGCGTACGTCATGACCGTCCTGAAAACCTCGCTGCGCAACTTCTTCGCGCACAAGGGCCGTATGGCGCTGTCCGCGATCGCGGTGCTGCTGTCGGTGGCGTTCGTGTGCGGCACCCTGGTGTTCACCGACACGATGAACACGACCTTCGACAAGCTGTTCGCGGCCACCTCGACCGATGTGACGGTGAGCGCGAAGGGCGCTTCCGACACCGGTGAGACGACCTCCGACAACGGCAAGCCGCCCGTCATGCCCGCCTCCGTGCTCGACGAGGTGCGTAAGACGCAGGGCGTGAAGTCGGCCGAGGGGACCGTGTTCTCCACCACGGTGACCGTCGTCGACGCCGAGAAGAACAACCTGTCGCCCAAGAGCGGCGCGCCGACCATCGTCGGAAGCTGGAACGGCAACGACGCCCGCACCATGAAGGTCACCTCCGGTGCGGCGCCGAAGGGCTCCGACCAGGTCATGGTCGACGCCGACACCGCCGACAAGCACGACCTGAAGCTCGGTGACGAGATCGGCGTGATCAGCGCGGTCGGCACGCACACCGCGAAGATCTCCGGCATCGCCACCTTCACCGTCACCAACCCCGGTGCCGCGATCTTCTACCTGGACACGAAGACGGCGCAGGAGACCCTCGTCGGGAAGACCGGCGTCTACACGAACGTCAACGTCATCGCGGCTTCCGGCGTCAGTGACGCGCAGCTGAAGAAGAACGTGGTCGCGGAGATCGGCGGCGGCTACAAGGTGCAGACCGCCAAGGAGACCGCCGACGCCAACCAGAAGGACGTCGAGGGCTTCCTCAGCGTGATGAAGTACGCGATGCTCGGCTTCGCCGGGGTCGCCTTCCTCGTCGGCATCTTCCTGATCATCAACACCTTCTCGATGCTGGTCGCCCAGCGGACGCGGGAGATCGGCCTGATGCGGGCGATCGGCTCCTCCCGCCGGCAGGTCAACCGGTCCGTGCTGACCGAGGCGCTGCTGCTCGGCGTCTTCGGGTCCGTGCTGGGCGTCGGCGCGGGCGTCGGTATCGCGGTCGGCCTGATGAAATTCATGGGCTCGATCGGCATGCACCTGTCGACCGACGACCTCACGGTCGCGTGGACGACGCCGGTGGCCGGGCTCGCGCTCGGTGTCGTGGTCACCGTCCTGGCCGCCTACCTGCCCGCCCGGCGCGCCGGCAAGATCTCCCCGATGGCCGCGCTGCGCGACGCGGGTGCCCCCTCCGACGCGAAGGCGGGCCGGATTCGGGCCCTGGTCGGCCTGCTGCTCACCGGCGCCGGCGTCGGCAGCCTGTTCGCGGCCGCCGCGGCGGACAAGGCGACGGACGGCTCGCTCTGGCTCGGTCTGGGCGTGGTCCTCTCCCTGATCGGCTTCGTGGTCATCGGCCCGCTGCTCGCCGGCGGTCTGGTCCGTGTGCTCGGCGCGGTCCTGCTGCGGGTCTTCGGCCCGGTCGGCCGCATGGCCGAGCGCAACGCGCTGCGCAACCCGCGCCGCACCGGTGCCACGGGCGCGGCCCTGATGATCGGCCTGGCGCTGGTCGCGTGCCTGTCGGTGGTCGGCTCGTCCATGGTGGCCTCCGCCACCGACCAGCTGGACAAGACCGTCGGCACGGACTTCATCATCCAGAGCGACAGCGGCCAGAAGGTCACGCCGCAGGCGGTCCAGGCCGTGAAGTCGACGCCGGGGCTGGCGCGGGTGACCGAGTACCGGCACGCCCAGGCCGCCTTCACCACGCCCGACGGCCAGACGCCGCTCAAGGACGCCGCGATCACGGCGGCCGACCCGACGTACGCGACGGACCTGCGTACCGAGACGGTCGCCGGGAAGCTCGCGGACGCCTATCTGCCCGACTCGATGTCCGTCCACGAGGAGTTCGCCAAGGACCACGGCATCCACCTGGGATCCAAGGTCACGGTGGACTTCCATGACGGTACGACGGCGAAGCTGACGGTCCGCGCGATCACCAGCAGCGACGTCGTCATCGACCAGGGCGCGATGTACACCTCCATCGCCACGCTCGCCAAGTACGTCCCGGCCGACAAGATGCCGCTGGACCAGCTGGTGTTCGCCAGCGCCAAGGACGGCCAGGAGGCGACCGCGTACAAGGCGCTGAAGTCGGCGCTGCACGACTACCCGCAGTACACCGTCCGCGACCAGACCGACTACAAGCAGGCGCTGAAGGACCAGATCGGCCAGCTGCTGAACATGATCTACGGCCTGCTGGCCCTGGCGATCATCGTCGCGATCCTCGGTGTGGTGAACACCCTGGCCCTGTCGGTGGTGGAGCGGACCCGGGAGATCGGCCTGATGCGCGCGATCGGTCTGTCGCGGCGGCAGCTGCGCCGGATGATCCGCCTGGAGTCCGTGGTGATCGCCCTCTTCGGCGCCCTGCTGGGGCTGGGCCTCGGGATGGGCTGGGGCGCGACCGCCCAGAAGCTGCTGGCTCTCCAGGGGCTGAACATCCTGGAGATCCCGTGGGGCACGATCACCGCGGTGTTCATCGGGTCGGCGTTCGTGGGTCTGTTCGCGGCACTGGTCCCGGCGTTCCGGGCGGGCCGGATGAACGTACTGAACGCGATCGCGACGGAGTAGCCGCCGGCGGGGAGCACGGGGGAACGGGGAAACGGGGGAACGGGGGAACGGCCCGGCGTCGGGGAGCAGAGCTCTTCGACGCCGGGCCGCGGTATATCCAGCCCGTCTGGGGGTCCCCCTGCTCGAAGAGCTTGGGGGAGTTTGAGGACGAGGCCGTCAAGGCCGACAGCGGGGGTCTGGGGGCGGCAGCCCCCAGGGACGGTGGGGGTCCCCCCTGCTCGAGCGAAGCCGAGAGCTTGGGGGAGGGTAGGGGCGGCGAGGGCGAAACCCCTGCACGCCCCCGGAGGGAGCGCGCGACGTTGTCCACAGCCCCGGCGCCGACGAACCCGGCGTCGTACGCTGGACACCCCCGGCCCCTGAAACCTCGCGGCCGGGTGTTCGTGTTGCCCACCCGGGACGGGATACCCCTTCATGAGCCTGCACGGTCTGCTCGACGCCGTCGTCAAGGACACCGCACTCGCGGAAGCGGTGAAGGCCGCGACCGACGGCAACCGGATGCACGTCGACCTGGTCGGCCCCCCGGCGGCGCGCCCCTTCGCCGTGGCCGCGCTGGCCCGGGACGCCGGCAGGCCCGTACTCGCCGTGACGGCGACGGGACGGGAGGCCGAGGACCTGGCCGCCGCGCTGCGCTCCCTGCTGCCGTCCGACAGCGTCGTGGACTACCCGTCGTGGGAGACCCTTCCGCACGAGCGGCTCAGCCCCCGCAGCGACACCGTCGGCCGCCGCCTCGCCGTGCTGCGCAGGCTCGCCCATCCCAGCCCGGACGACCCCGAGACCGGCCCGGTCTCCGTCGTCGTGGCGCCCATCCGCTCGGTCCTCCAGCCGCAGGTCAAGGGCCTCGGCGACCTGGAGCCGGTCGCCCTGCGCACCGGCCGGCAGGCCGATCTGAACGAGGTCGTGGAGGCCCTGGCCGCCGCCGCGTACTCCCGTGTGGAGTTGGTCGAGAAGCGCGGCGAGTTCGCCGTGCGCGGCGGCATCCTGGACGTCTTCCCGCCCACCGAGGAACACCCCCTGCGCATCGAGTTCTGGGGCGACGACGTCGAGGAGATCCGGTACTTCAAGGTCGCCGACCAGCGCTCGCTCGAAGTCGCCGAGCACGGCCTGTGGGCAGCCCCGTGCCGTGAGCTGCTGCTCACCGACGACGTACGCGCGCGTGCGCGTGCCCTCGCCGAGGAGCACCCCGAGCTGGGCGAACTGCTCGGCAAGATCGCCGAGGGCATCGCGGTGGAGGGCATGGAGTCCCTCGCCCCGGTGCTCGTCGACGACATGGAGCTGCTGATCGACGTCCTGCCCAAGGGCTCCATGGCCGTCGTGTGCGACCCGGAGCGCGTCCGCACGCGTGCCGCGGACCTGGTGGCCACGTCACAGGAGTTCCTCCAGGCGTCCTGGGCGGCCACGGCGGGCGGCGGCGAGGCGCCGATCGACGTCGGCGCGGCCTCGCTGTGGTCCATCGCGGACGTCCGGGAGCGGGCCCGCGAGCTGGACATGATGTGGTGGTCGGTGTCGCCGTTCGCGGCGGACCTGGACGCCCTGGAGACCCTGGACGGGGACACCCTCAAGCTCGGCATGCACGCCCCGGAGACCTACCGCGGCGACACCGCCAAGGCGCTCGCCGACACCAAGGGCTGGCTCGCCGACGGCTGGCGCGCGGTGTTCGTGACGGAGGCCCACGGCCCCGCCTCCCGCACGGTCGAGGTGCTGGGCGGCGAGGGCATCGCGGCCCGCCTCGACGCCGACCTCGGGGCGCTGTCCCCGTCGGTCGTGCACGTGGCGTGCGGCTCGATCGAGTACGGCTTCGTGGACCCGGCCCTCAGACTCGCCGTCCTGACGGAGACCGACCTCTCCGGCCAGAAGGCGGCCGGCCGCGACGGCACCCGTATGCCGGCCCGCCGCCGCAAGACGATCGACCCGCTGACCCTGGAGTCCGGCGACTACATCGTCCACGAGCAGCACGGCGTGGGCCGCTACATCGAGATGGTGCAGCGCACCGTCCAGGGCGCGACCCGCGAGTACCTGGTCGTGGAGTACGCCCCGGCCAAGCGCGGCCAGCCCGGCGACCGCCTCTACATCCCCACGGACCAGCTGGAGCAGATCACCAAGTACGTCGGCGGCGAGGCCCCGACGCTGCACCGCCTGGGCGGCGCCGACTGGACGAAGACCAAGGCGCGCGCGAAGAAGGCGGTCAAGGAGATCGCCGCCGACCTGATCAAGCTGTACAGCGCGCGGATGGCGGCGCCCGGCCACGCCTTCGGCGCGGACACGCCGTGGCAGCGTGAGCTGGAGGACGCGTTCCCGTACGCGGAGACCCCCGACCAGCTCACCACGATCGCCGAGGTCAAGGAGGACATGGAGAAGACGGTCCCGATGGACCGCCTGATCTGCGGCGACGTGGGCTACGGCAAGACGGAGATCGCGGTCAGGGCCGCCTTCAAGGCGGTCCAGGACGGCAAGCAGGTCGCGGTCCTCGTACCCACCACGCTGCTGGTGCAGCAGCACTTCGGCACGTTCAGCGAGCGCTACTCCCAGTTCCCGGTGAGCGTGAAGGCACTGTCCCGCTTCCAGACGGACACGGAGGCCAAGGCGGTCCTGGAGGGTCTTCGGGAGGGCGCGGTGGACATCGTCATCGGCACGCACCGCCTGTTCTCGTCGGAGACGAAGTTCAAGGACCTGGGCCTGGTCATCGTCGACGAGGAGCAGCGCTTCGGCGTCGAGCACAAGGAACAGCTGAAGAAGCTGCGCGCGAACGTCGACGTGCTGACGATGTCCGCGACCCCGATCCCGCGCACCCTGGAGATGGCGGTGACGGGCATCCGCGAGATGTCCACGATCACCACCCCGCCCGAGGAGCGCCACCCGGTCCTGACGTTCGTCGGGCCGTACGAGGAGAAGCAGATCGGCGCGGCGATCCGCAGGGAGCTGCTGAGGGAAGGCCAGGTCTTCTACATCCACAACCGGGTGGAGTCGATCGACCGGGCCGCGGCGCGCCTGCGCGAGATCGTCCCCGAGGCGCGCATCGCCACGGCCCACGGCCAGATGTCGGAGCAGACGCTGGAGCAGGTGGTCGTGGACTTCTGGGAGAAGAAGTACGACGTCCTGGTCTCCACGACGATCGTCGAGTCGGGCATCGACATCTCGAACGCGAACACGCTGATCGTGGAGCGCGGCGACAACTTCGGTCTCTCCCAGCTGCACCAGCTCCGCGGCCGCGTGGGCCGTGGCCGCGAGCGGGGTTACGCGTACTTCCTGTACCCGCCGGAGAAGCCGCTCACGGAGACGGCCCACGAGCGCCTGGCGACCATCGCCCAGCACACGGAGATGGGCGCGGGCATGTACGTGGCGATGAAGGACCTGGAGATCCGCGGCGCGGGCAACCTGCTCGGCGGCGAACAGTCCGGCCACATCGCGGGCGTGGGCTTCGACCTGTACGTACGGATGGTCGGCGAGGCGGTCGCGGACTACCGCGCGTCCCTGGAGGGCGGCGTGGAGGAGGAGCCGCCGCTGGAGGTCAAGATCGAACTCCCGGTCGACGCGCACGTCCCGCACGACTACGCGCCGGGCGAGCGACTGCGCCTCCAGGCCTACCGCGCGATCGCCTCCGTCAACACGGAGGAGGACATCAAGTCCGTACGCGAGGAACTCGTCGACCGCTACGGCAAGCTCCCGGAGCCGGTGGAGAACCTGCTGCTGGTGGCGGGCCTGCGGATGCTGGCACGCGCGTGCGGCGTCGGCGAGATCGTCCTCCAGGGCAACAACATCCGCTTCGCCCCGGTGGAACTCCGTGAATCCCAGGAGCTGCGGCTCAAGCGGCTGTACCCGGGGACGGTCATCAAGCCGGCGGTGCACCAGGTACTGGTGCCGCGCCCCAAGACCGCGAAGGTGGGCGGAAAGCCGTTGGTCGGGCGGGAACTGCTGGGCTGGGTCGGGGAGTTCCTTACGTCGATCCTGGGTTCGTAGGGCGCAGGCCGCCGGGCGGACGCGCCCATCGGCGACCACCCCACGTGCCGCAGCCGGGCGGCGTACCGCTTGCTGGGCTCGCAGGCGCGTCCGCGCTCGCGTGCCGTGCTTGCGTGCCGTGCTCGCACGTGCTGCGCTCGCGTGCCGTGCTCGCACGTGCTGCGCTCGCGTCCGTGCTCGCGTGCTGCGCTCGCGTGCCTGCCGCGCTCGCCCGCTGCGCTTGCGTCCGTGCTCGCGCGGGCCGCGCTTGCCTGCCGCGCTCGCCCGCTGCCTCGCCCGTCGTGCGGCCGAGACGGTGGACACGGCGGGCCGCCCCCTGGCCGCGGCCAACGCCGAACTGCCCTGGCCCCTGGCCCGGCACCAGCTGCTGTGGCATGCGGCCACCATCCTGCGGGACCGTGCCGCGACGGAGGTGCCGAACGGCTCGCGGAGTGCGCCGGGGCGGCTCCGGACCGGACGCCGTCCCGGTAGGGCCCGAACGCTCCGTCAGGGCTCTGTTCGCGCCGGGCGCGCACCGATTGCCCGTCGGGGGGCCGTAGGGGCCGCGACCGCCCGGCCGTTACCGTGGGGCCAGGCAATATCCGTCCGCGTCGGGCGTCCGGGCCAACGGGCGGGCGGGAAGTCCAGGGGAGGGGCGTCGCGTGGTGGTGCGTCTGAAGAGCGGGGTCGTCGCCGCTGTCGTGGTGCTGGTCGCCGTCAGCGGCTGCAAGGCCGGGACCAAGGGATCCTCCGCCCCTCAGCAGACGGCGGCCGGCGGCAGCGCGCTCGCCGCGGTCGACTCGCTGACCGTGAAGGGGCGGGCACCCAAGACCGGGTACAGCAGGGAAAGGTTCGGCAGCGCCTGGGCGGACACCGACTCCAACAGGTGCGACACGCGCGACGACATACTCAAGCGGGACCTGAAGGACGTGAAGTTCGCCCGCGGGAAGTGCAAGGTGGCGTCGGGGGAGCTGGATCCGGACCCGTACTCCGGCAAGGACGTCGCGTTCTCGCGCGGCCGTAGCAAGGTGGACATAGACCACCTCGTCGCACTCTCCGACGCCTGGCAGAAGGGCGCCAAGTACTGGGACGCCGGCAAGCGCATAGCCCTGGCCAACGACCCCCTGAACCTCCTGGCCGTCGACGCGAGCACCAACCGCAGCAAGGGGGACGGCGACACCGCGACGTGGCTGCCGCCCAACAACGCCTACCGGTGTACGTACGTCGCCGCCCAGGTCGCGGTGAAGAAGAAGTACGAGCTGTGGGTCACCGCCGCCGAGAAGGCCGCGATGAAGAAGGTCCTCTCCGCCTGCCCGAACCAGGCGCTTCCCTCGGGTGGCAATCCGACCAAGGCGCCGGAACGGTTCAGCGCGCGCTGAGACACCGCGACACGGAAAGCGGCACCGGAAACGCATCCTCGTTTCCGGTGCCGCTTTGTCATCACCGCTTCACCACCCGCCTTTGACGCGTCCTCAGTGGCCCCCGCAGCCGGTGTCCGGGCCGGCCCGGTGTGGTGATCCTCTGCAGGAGCAACCATGCAATGGCAAAGAGGGTTTCAAATCGCAAAGGAATGTTTATCGACATAGCGGTCGGGTTGGGTAAGGATCGATCAAGTGTTGAGCATGATCATCCCTTGAATCGTCAGCAGCGTGTTCACGACAGGCAAGATCGGTGGGCTTATCTGTCACTTATTGATCATTGGAGTCGGATCCGTGCCTCCAAGGCCGTTCAGCCGCCCAAGTCCCGCACGGCGAATACGTCGTGCGAGACGTTCAGTTGCTGTTCTTGTGCTCACCGCGCTCGCGTTGATGTTCACGACCGATCAGGCCCTCGCCGAGGGTCTTGAGCTGGGTCGCATCGAGTTGCCGAGCGCGAATCTTTCGTCCATCGCCTCCTGGTTCACCGACCCGCACTGGGGCAAGCTGCCGCGCCAGCAGTCGGGTACGGCCGCCGGTCACCGTCACCATGTGTCGGCCGCCGCGACCGAGGCGGGCCGCGGCGCCGGCCACAAGCCCGGCAAGGGCCGCGGTGAACTCGCGGCGTACCAGGCCCACAAGTCCCCCGCGCGGGCCGGCAAGAGCGCCTCGTTCCACGGGTTCAACGCCCGGACGAGCAAGCGCGTCGCGGGCAGGTCCTCGTCGCACTCGACGTACTACCGGAACGCCGACGGTTCGTTCAGCCGCAAGGTCTCACCCTTCCCGCTGAACTACAAGGACCCCAAGGGCGAATGGCGGCAGATCGACACCGAGGTCGCCCGCGGCCCCGACGGCCGCTGGGACGAGAAGTCCAACGCGATGGACGTCGGCTTCGGCGCGAAGTCCTCGGACAAGGACCTGGCGTCGTTCGACAAGGACGGCAAGAGCGTCGGGTTCGGTCTTGAGGGCGCTGCCCAGGTCACCGGCACCGCCCAGGGTTCGACGGTGTCGTACCCGAAGGTCCTCCCGGACACCGACCTGCAGCTGACCTCCACCTCGATCGGCATGCGCCAGGCGCTGGTGCTGCACTCGGCGAAGGCCGCCAACTCCTGGGTGTTCCCACTGGAGTTGAAGGGCCTGACGGCGAAGCTGAACAAGGCGGGCGGAGTCGACCTGCGTGACGCCAACGGCAAGGGTGTCGCGTTGATCCCGTCGGCTTACGCCTTCGACTCGAAGATCAACAAGGTCTCGGGTGAGCGCGCGACCACGCACGCGGTGAAGTACGAGCTGATCACCGAGCACGGCAAGCCCGCCCTGCGGATGACCCTCGACGCCGCGTGGCTGCACGCGAAGTCGCGCGTGTTCCCGGTGACGGTGGACCCGGACACCTCGGTCTGGGACTACGTCCACACCACCTACACCGAGTCCGGCTACTCGGCGGCCGACCGCTCGCAGGAGCAGACCATCAAGGTCGGCTCCTACGACTCCGGCACGCACTCCGCGGTCTCCTTCGTCCAGGACTGGCGGGACAGCTTCGACGGCTCCGGCGTCACCATGGTCTCCGCGAACCTGCACCTGTACGACATCTGGGCCTCCACGTGTACGCCGGAGTCCTTCAACGTCGCGCAGGTTTCCTCGGCTTGGGATCCCACCGACGCCATGACCTACCCCGGTCCGGCGCACGGTGCCTCGATCGGCAGCGTGACCCCCTCGGTACCCAACGCCTGCGCCAACACGACCGGCGACCAGAGCGGCGGTGACTGGGTCACGGTGCCGCTCGACACGGCGTCGATCCAGAAGTGGGCCAGCGGCACGAGCGCCGACTACGGTCTGGCGATCTACGCCACCACCACCGACGCGCTGCACTGGAAGCAGTTCGGTTCGATGGCTTTCCCGGGTGATGAGCCGTACATCGTGTACGACTACACCGGTGACATCGCCCCGATGGTCGAGGCGACCTTCCCGGCCAACAACTCCTCGGTCTCCACGCTGACTCCGGAGCTGCAGGCATTCGCCGACTTCCAGCAGAACCCGCTGGCGCAGAAGTACGACTTCAAGGTCTACAACTCCTCCGGCACCCTCGTGGTGGACTCCGGCCTGGTGACGACCCCGAACTGGACGGTTCCTTCGGGCAAGCTGGCCTGGAACACCTCGTACACCTGGACCGCCCAGGCGTACGACGGCACCAAGTACTCCACGGTGTCGCCCTCGTCGGCGCTGACGACGGAGGTGCCGCAGCCGTTCCTGACGTCGGAGCTGTCGCAGAACAGCAGCGACCACGGCTACGACGCGACGATCGGCAACTACACGACGTCGGACACGGATGCGTCGATCTCGACGGTCGGTCCGAGCCTCGATGTCGAGCGTGACTACAACTCCCGTGACTTCCGCACGTCGGGTGCGTTCGGTGCCGGTTGGTCGAGCATCTTCGATGCCAAGGTGACCGAGCAGAAGAATCCCGCCGGCACCCTGACCGGTGTCGTGACGACCTACCCGGACGGTTCGGAGGTGGGCTTCGGCAAGAACTCGGACGGTACGTTCTCCCCTCCGTCGGGTCGCTTCGCGCAGATGAAGTCGGTGACCACTCCGGCGGTCGGCTACACGCTGACCGACAAGGACGACACCGTCTACACCTTCACTCAGCCGATCAGCACGGGTGTCTACGGCATCACGTCGGTGACGGACGCCAACAACCGGTCGGTGAACTTCACCTGGACCTCCGGTCACGTCACCAAGATGAAGTCGGCCGTGTCCGGCCGGTCGCTGAACCTGACCTGGTCCACCCCGACCGGTGCCACGTACGCGCACGTGGCCACCGTCGTCACCGACCTGGTCAACACCACCGACCCGAACAGCGCCCAGACCTGGACATACGGTTACACCAACGACCAGCTGAGCAAGGTCTGTTCGCCGCTGTCGACGACGAAGTGCACGACGTACGGCTACACCAACGGTTCGCAGTTCCGTACCGAGGTGGAGAACGCCGGGGCGTCGGAGCTGTGGCAGTTCAACGAGACCAGTGGCACCGTTGCCGCCAGCTCCGTCGGTGACAGCGAGGGCACGGACAACGCCACGTACAGCAACGTGACGCTGGGCCAGGCCGGTTCGCTCGCCGGGTCCACCGCGACCGCCGCGAAGTTCAACGGCACGTCCTCCTACGCCGAGCTGCCGCCGAGTCTGGTCTCCAGCTCCAACCAGCAGACGATGTCGATGTGGTTCAAGACCACGACGGCTCCGGGCGTGCTCTTCTCGTACTCCACTCTCCCGCTGAGCTACACGATGACCCAGGGGCAGTACACCCCGGGCATCTACGTCGGCACCGACGGCAAGCTGAACGCGGAGTTCTGGAACAGCTCCGGCGTCTCGCCGATCGTGAGCACCGGTGCGGTGAACGACGGTGCGTGGCACGAGGTCGTGCTGGCGGGTGCCGGTTCCCTTCAGACCCTGTACTTGGACGGGGTGAAGGTCGGCACACGGTCGGGCATGATCTCCTACAGCAACGGCTACCACAGCGCGCTGCAGAACCACACCTACATCGGCGCCGGCTTCCTGGGCGGCACCTGGCCGGACGAGCCGCACTACTCGACCACGAGTGACAACGGCTACCCGACCTACTTCAACGGCACCATCGCCAACGTCGCCCTGTACCCGGACGCGTTGACGGCGGACCAGGTGGCGCGGATCCACACGGCTGCCACGAAGGCGTCGCCGCTGCTGACGACCGTCACCCGCCCGTCGGGCAAGGCGTTCGCCGGTATCGCGTACGACACCAACGCGGCTCGTGTCACGCAGGTGACGGACGAGAACGGCGGTGTGTGGAAGCTCAACCCGGCCACCGTCACCGGTTCCAGCAACACCTACCGTGGCGCGATCCTGGGTGGTGCTCCGAACCAGTACTACCGTTTCGGTGAGTCGGCGGGTGCCTCGACGGCACTCGACGAAGTCCATGGCGGCACGGGCACGTACAACTCCGTGACGCTCGGAGCGGCCGGTCCTTTCACGGACCACACCACCGCGTCGTTCAACGGCACGTCCTCGAAGGTGACGCTGCCCAGCGGCACGGTGCCCGGTTCCGGTGCCGAGTCGGTGGACATGTGGTTCAAGACGAACACCACCAACGGTGTGCTGTTCGGCGCCTCCAAGGACCCGCTGGGCACCACCACCCCGACCTCGTACACGCCCATCCTGTATGTGGGCAGCAGCGGAAAGCTGTACGGCGAGTTCTGGTTCTCGGGCGGTTCCACGAAGCCGATCGGTTCCGCGTCCGCGGTGACCGACAACAAGTGGCACCACGTGGTCCTGTCGACCTCGGCCACCAGCCAGTCCCTCTATCTGGACGGCAACCTGGTCGGCTCACAGACCGGTACCGCCGCGATGACTGGGCAGCCGTACACCTACGTCGGTGCCGGCTACCTCGGTGGCAACTGGCCCGACGAGGCGCACAACAGCTCGACGGACAACACCGGTTACGCAACCTACTTCAAGGGCTCGATCGCCGAGGCGGCGTTCTACCGCTCGCAGCTGTCGTCCGACGATGTCGACGCGCAGTTCGACGCGGCGAAGAACTCCTCGGGTCTGCTGCCCGTGAAGACGGTGACGGTCACCACGCCGACCAACGCGACGCTCAGCTACACCTATGACGTCACGCACGGCAACCGACTGCTGAGCGAGACCGACGCGCTGGGCAACACGACCAGCTTCGGTTACGACACGGCCGGCTTCGAGCACACCGTGACCGACCCGAACGGTTCCATGACCGTCACGGGGCACGACGTGCGCGGCAACATCGTCTCCTCCACGTCCTGCCAGGACCAGGCGGCGAACAAGTGCAACACGGAGTACTACACGTACTACCCGGACGACACGACCGCGCAGCTGACCACCGCCGACCCGCGGAACGACCAGCTGCTGACCGAGCGTGACGGCCGTTCGGCGTCCGCGACCGACAACACGTACCTGACGTCGTACACGTACGACACGGCCGGCAACCAGACCGCGATCACCGGTCCCGCCGTCCCGGGCTTCCCCAACGGCCGGACGACGCAGACGGTGTACAGCGACGGGACGTCGACCTACCCGTCCGCGGACAGTGGTGTGGTGCCGGCGGGTCTGCCGGTGAAGACCATCAGCCCCGGTGGCGCGGTCAACCAGGTCTCGTACTTCGCCAACGGTGACGTGGCCTCCACCACGGACGCCATCGGCCTGGTCACGTCGTACACCTACGACGGTCTCGGCCAGGTCACCAGCCAGAAGTCGGTGTCCGACACCTACCCGAGCGGTCTGACCACGACGTACAAGTACGACGCGGCCGGCCAGGTGACGGAGGAGGACGACCCGCAGCTCACGGACCGGGTCACCGGTGCCACGCACGCCGCCGTGACCACCACGGTCTATGACGACGACGGCAACACCACCTCGCAGACGGTGGCCGACGCGCGCGGCGGCGACCGGTCCCGCACGCAGACGTGGACGTACGACCAGTACGACCACGTGGCGACCGAGGCGGACGCCAACGTGGCCGCGGGCACGTCCTACGGCAACACCACGACGTACACCTACGACACCTCGGGCAACAAGACCAAGGAGGTGACCAGCGCCGGCAATGAGACCCGGTACACGTACGACGCCGAAGGCAACCTGCTGACGCAGGGCCTGATGTACTCGGGTGACCCGGTCAACCCGCAGACTCCGACGCTGCTCACGGAGTCCTCCCGGGCCTACGACCCGGCAGGGCGCCTGGCGTCCGTCACGGACGCCATGGGCAGCACCACGTCGTACACGTACACCGACGACGGTCTGACCGCGACGGTGACGAAGAAGAGCGCCGACGGCCAGAGCACCTACGTGCTCGAGTCGGACTCCTACGACGCGGCCGGAAACCTGCTGCAGTCCACCACCGACAACGGTGAGACGGTCACCAACTACACCGTCGACGCCGCCTCCCGGACCACCTCCACGGAGCTGGACCCGACCGGTGTGGACCGCGTGAGCACCGTGTCGTACACGCCGGACGACCAGGTCGCCAGCGAGAACGACCACGACGCCTCGGGTTACGACCGCACGACCACCAACACCTACGACAACATGGGCAACCTGCTCAGCGAGACGCTGTACGGGGACGCCTCCGGTCACCCGGCCGGTTGGTGGAAGCTGGACCAGAGCTCGGGCACGACCGTGACCGACGCCTCCGGCACCGGCAACACCGGTCTGGCCACCGGCGTCACGTGGAGCGACAGCGCCGCGAACTTCGCCGGGACCACCGGGCAGCAGATCGCCACGAACAGCCCGGTCGTCGACACCACCGCGTCGTACACCGTGTCGGCGTGGGTGAAGATGAGCTCGCTGCCGACCCACAACGCCACGATCGTGTCGCAGACCGGCACGACCAACAGCGCGTTCATGCTCCAGTACAACTACGCGCACTCCAGCGCGCCGCTGTGGAGCATGAATCAGACGAGCAAGGATGCCTCGGGGGCCACGTTCCCGGCGGCCTACTCCACCGCGGTGCCCGCCTCGGGCGCCTGGACCCACCTGGTGGGTGTGTACAACGCCTCCAACGGTGCCATCCAGGTCTACGTCAACGGCACCTTGTCCGGCAGCGGCACCAACAGCACCCCCTGGGCCGCGACCGGTCCGCTGACCATCGGCCAGACCAAGTACGCCGGCAGCTCGGCCGACCTGCTGCCCGGCGCCGTCTCCAATGTGCAGGTCTACCAGCGTGCTCTGTCCGCGAGTGAGGTCTCCTCGCTCTACGGCAAGGGCCGCGCCGGTGGCACGGTCGGCTCGTCCGACGCGCAGACCACGAAGTACACGTACGACAAGCGCGGTCTGCCGTCGTCCATGACGGACGCCGAGAACCACACCACCAACTACGAGTACGACGAGGCCGGCAACCTCGCGGTGACCACCGCCCCGGCGGTGCAGGCGGAGGCCGACGGCACCAACCCGGCCACCGTCCGCCCGGCCACCACGTCCGGGTTCAACACCTTCGGCGAAGCCGTCGAGGAGAAGGATCCCAACGGCCTGGTCACGAACACGGCGTACGACGCGGAGGGCAACAAGGTCTCCGAGACCCTGCCGTCGTACACCCCGGCGGGCGCCTCGCAGGCGAACGCCGGTACCACGGTGTGGACGTACGACAGTGAGGGCAACCAGACGTCGGTGACGACGCCCGGTGGCAAGACGACGTCGTACCTCTATGACCAGATGGGCGACCTCGCTCAGACGACCGCCCCGGACGGCACCAAGACGCACGCCACCTACGACACGGCCGGTGACCGGCTCACCGCGACCGATCCGACGGGCGCGCAGACTCAGGCGACGTACGACTACCTGGGTCGTCAGGTGACGCAGACGACGATGGAGCGTTACCCGTCCACGCGGACGCTGACGAGCACGACCTCGTACGCGGTCACCACCGGCAACCCCTACGGCGCTCACGTCTCGTCCACCACCAGCCCGGGCGGCGTGACGTCGACGTACGGCTACAACCGTGCGGGTGACATCACCTCGGTCACCGACGGGGCCGGCAACACCACCAGGTACGCCTACGACTTCGAGGGCAACCGGTCGAAGACGACCCTGGCGGACGGCACCTACACGACGACCGACTACAACGCCGACGGCGACCCGACGGCCACGCACTCCTACGACGCCAGTGGCACCCAGCTCTGGAACACGTCGCAGCAGTACGACGGTGTCGGCAACATGACCGCCGCCACCGACGCCAACGGTCACACCAGCCAGTTCACCTACGACGCGGCCGGCACGATCACGCAGGAGACACAGCCGGTCGACGCCACCACGTCGATCACCACGACCTTCGGCTACGACCAGGCGGGCAACCGCACGCGGTTCACCGACGGCCGCGGCAACTCCTGGCGCTACACGTACACGCCGTGGGGCCAGCAGGAGAAGGTGATCGAGCCGACCACGTCGAAGTTCACGACGACGGCCGACTCGACGACGACCTTCGCCTACGACGCGGACGGTCAGCTGACCACGGCCACCCTGCCGGGCGGTACCACGACGTCGATGACATACGACGTCGACGGCCAGCTGAAGACGATGTCCGGCTCCGGCGCGGACGCGGCGACGGCCACCCGCAGCTTCACCTACGACAACGACGGCCGCGTGCTGTCGGCGGACACGGCGGAGGCGGGCACGACCGGCGCGGTCGACCACCAGAACGCGACGCACGACGCGTTCACCTACGACGACCGCGGTGACCTGCTGTCGACGTCGGGCTCTGCCGGTACGTCGAGCTTCGCCTACAACAACGACGGCGCGATGACCTCGCGCACGGACGCGGCGGGCACGACCAGCTACGGCTACGACACCGCCGGCCGCCTCTCGTCCCTCAACGACGCGGCGACGGGCACCCAGCTGACCTACACCTACGACCAGCTGAACAACCTCAAGACGATCAAGTACGGAGCGACCGGCCAGACCCGGACCTTCAACTACAACACCGCACACGAACTCACCAGCGACACCCTGGTCCAGGGCGCGTCGACGCTGGCGAGCTTCACCTACGGCTACGACAAGAACGGCAACCTGACGTCGAAGACGACGACGGGTGTGTCGGGTGCGTCGTCGAACACCTACGGCTACGACTGGGCGAACCGCCTCACGTCGTGGAACAACGGATCGACGACCACGACGTACGGCTACGACGCCTCGGGCAACCGCATCCGCAAGGGCTCCGACGTCTACACGTACGACCAGCGGGACCAGCTGACGTCGGACGGTGTCCACTCCTACGACTACTCGGCGCGCGGCACGATGACCCAGGAGTCGTCGGCGTCCGGCACCCAGTCGTTCAAGACGGACGCGTTCGGCAACCAGATCGTCGCGGGTGACCAGGCGTACAACCTGGACGCGATGGGCCGCAACATCAGCGACCGGGACACCTCTCCCGGTGGACTGACGCGGACCTTCGCCTACTCGGGCGCGGACAACACGATCGCGTCGGACGGCGACTTCACCTACACCTACGACCCGGCCGGCGGCATCACCGGCGTCAAGTCGGCGGGCGGTGGCAGTGGTTCGCTGGCCCTGACCGACCAGCACAACGACGTGGTCGGCACCTTCACCTCCGGTGCGACCGCGCTGGCCGGCTCCGCCTCCTACGACCCGATGGGCAAGGTGGTCTCGCCGACCAACACGGTCACCGGCCACCTGGGCTTCCAGTCCGGCTGGACCGAGCCCGGCACGGGTGATGTGGGCACGGCCTCACGCTGGTACAGCCCGGACACGGGGCAGTTCCTGAACAAGGACAGCATGTCCTTGGACGCGGTGCCGAACTCGGTGGCGGCGAACCCGTTCGCCTATGTCGACGACAACCCGCTCGCGGGTACCGACGAGTCGGGCAACTGCTCCTGGTACGACGTGGTGTGCGGCGCCAAGAAGGCCGTACATCATGTGGCGCACGCCGTCAGGCATGTGGCGCACAAGGTCTACCACGCGGTCAAGCACATCGCCCGCAAGGTGGTCCACGCGGTCAAGCACGCGGCGCACAAGATCGCGCACCGCGTTCGCGACTACTACCACGCCACGGTGCGGGCCGTCCGCCGCGTGTACCACTACGCGGCACGGCACGTCAGACGCGCGTATCACCGAATAGTGCATGCGGTGCACTCCGCGTATCACGCCGTTCGGCGCGCGGTGCACCGAGTGGTCCACGCGGTGAAGAAGGCGGCGCACAAGGTCGCCCACCTCGTGAAGAAGGCCGCGCACGCGGTGGCTCATGCGGCCCGCACGGCGTACCACGCCACGGTGTCGGCGGCGAAGTCGGCGGCGAAGTTCGTCAAGCATCACGCCGCTGCGATCACCTCGTTCGTGGTCTCCACGGCGGTGTTCGCGGGTTGTGAGGCCTTCACCGCAGGTATCGGCTCCATCGGCTGCGCGGCCGTGGCCGGTGCGGCGGGCGCGCTGGTCGAGCAGGGCTTCAAGTGCGCCGACAAGGGCGGCGACGACTGCAGCGTGGGCGCGTTCGCGGGCTCGGCGGTCGAGGGTGCGGTCACCGGCGCGGCCGGCGGCGCCCTGGGCGAGCTCGGGGGCAAGATCCTGGCGAAGGCGGCACCCAAGGCCCTGGAGGCCGCGGGCGGCTTGTTCGGAAAGGGAGCGACAGAGGCAACAGAATCAGCGGCGTCCGACGCGACAGACGAAGCGGCTGCGGCGGCGGAGTCTTCGGGGGCCGGCACAAAGGCCCAGTCCCACTCGGACGAGGCACCGGCTGAGGAGGGCGCGAGCTGCCCGATTCGACGGCCGCACAGCTTCACGGGCTCGACCCAGGTGCTGATGGCCGACGGTACGACCAAGGCCATCGACGAGATCAAGGTGGGCGACACGATCGCCAACTCGGTCCCGGGCGCCAAGGGCACGGAAGCGCACAAGGTCACCGATGTCATCGTGACGCACACGGACCACGACTTCGCGGACGTGTCGATCAGGAAGACGGACGAGTCCGCAGCGAAGAGTTCGGTGAAGGACGGGGCCAAGTCCCTGGCCAAGAAGGTAGCCCGCAAGGCAGCCTTCGGCCTGGCGGCCTCGGCAGCAATTCTGGGCGCGCTGTCGGCCGGTCACGGCCACGGCGACGCCCAGAAGCCGGCGACGGCACCGGTGGCAGCGGTCAGCAAGACGTCGTCGAGGCCAGTCGCCAAAACCGAGGCCGAGGCCAAGGCCGCGCACCTCACGACGACCTTCCACCACCCCTTCTACGACGAGACCCAGTCCGCCTTCGTCGAGGCCAAGGACCTCAAGCCCGGCGACGTCCTCCAGACGCCGACCGGCACGGCCCAGGTCACCGGTGTCCGCCTCTACCACGCGAACACCACCACTTACGACCTCACCATCGGCACCCTCCACACGTACTACGTGGAGGCCGGCGACACGCCAGTCCTCGTCCACAACGCCAACACCAACCTTGACGATTTCGGCTGCGGAACCGCGACGCGCGCCGCCACCTGGGTCGACGAAGGGGGCTTTCAGAATTCGACGCCTCCGGCGCCCAGCACGCGATCGGGTTGGTTCAGGTTCCAAAGCGCTGCTACGGGCACGAGATCGAATCTGGCAACGGGAAGGTCTCAGGTTCCTCAGTACAGCGCGCCGGACGGGAACGGTGGTACCATCACCGCGAAATTTGACTCCGCGTTCGGCGATGAGGCGATCGATCGGAAGCTCGGATTGACCGGCTATGGCAAGGACGAAGCGGAGCGACAAGCGGCCGTCGCCGCCCATCACGGATTTAAGGCGGTCTACGAGTTGCCCTCTCAGAAGAAGGTCGATCAGGCCAACAAGCTTCTGGAATCGTGGGGCGTAACGGGAATTGCGACCAGAGTGGGGAGTTGGTGAGCCGTGGTGGCAGACTGTCTCCTGAAGGCACTCCTTTCGGTTGTGGCAATCCTTGAGGATGCGGTCAAGTTCGGAATGGATTCACATTCGGCACTGAATGCCCTGGAGAGTGTGGGCTTCGAGCTCGACCAGATGGATCCTTCCGAGCGTCAGGAATTCGCTGAAATTCTTGAAAGGGTTGCAGCTTCGGCTGATCCTGCCCTACAGGAATGGATTCGCAATATTCCGCGAAGCCTTGGGATCGACTCTTGAAATCTCTGGCTGTCAGCGCATCGGCAGTCAGGGCTTCGACGAAGTCGGCAACACCTGTTCCCTGATCAGGTGACGGCACGTCCCCCAGGCGGGCACAGCAGCTGGCCTGGGGGACGCTGTTGGTGAGGGGCCAGGCGAACCCCTCAGGGGTTTTTGCTCCTCACTCTTGAGAGATGTGGGATTCAGTCAGCGGCCCAGCCGAATGTTCGGCTGGGCCGCTCGGCTTTACTACGGCACTGCGGTCTCTTGGGTCGAACCGGCAGACAGGTTCGGATGACGCCGGTGGGCCGTTTGTCGTTCATGACCACCCCGGCGAGGCGGTCCGCGACCGGGCATCCAGTCGCAGGGTGGGAACAGATGGGGTGGCGCTGTTTCGCACGTTGACGCTCCTCGGCAGCGTGGGCCGTGCCCCTGCGCGTTATCGGTGCCGCAGGGTCGCACCCCACTGGCGGGCCGCGCTGCGTCGTCGGGTCAGTTCTCTTCGGCCAACTGCCACAGATGCACGGACGTCGAGTCCTTGGAGACCGTGTACCAGGTGCCGTCCCCCGCAGAGCGGGCAGGCCCAGAGACAGGGAAGGGGTAGAGGATCTCGCCACGTAGGGTCATCCCACGCACATCCGCCAACCAGTGGCGAACCCTCGCGTACTCGTTGCTTTGGCCGTCTTGACGCTGAGGTTGCCAGGCTGCGCCTGAGCGGTCAGGCGCGCCGTATGGGGGACTCCCAACTCTTCGACGGTCCGGGTCGGTCGGACCGTCAAATAGCAAAGAAGGGCCCCGCTGGATTTGTTTTCCGGCGGGGCTTCCTTGCATTCTTCGGCCTCCGAAATAGAGCTGAGACAGCAAGTCGATCGCCGCATCGGCCATCTGAGCGATGTCGATCCCAAGCCCCGCAAGGCGCTTAAGTTCCGACACCCATTCTGCACGCCGAAGTGGTGATCAATAATGAAGAAGGATCATGCGTCAAAGCGGCACCTGCCCTTTCTTGCTCGAACACCTTGGAGTCGCTGTTGGGTGGCAAGACGCTGAGGGTACACTGGCGTGACAAAGACACGGGCGATATGACGAGTCATCTTTTCGGAGGTATTGGATGACGATCAAGGGGCTCGAGGTGCAGTTTCAGCCCGAGCACACCAAAACTCCCGCTCTGCTCGTCAGTGCGGATGACGTGGATTCGTTCATCGATGCCTTGCTGAATGGGCAACATGATCGTAATTGCGCCGTGGTCTATTCGCTTGATCGCCCAACGATGCCATCGGGATATCGAGATCACGAGTTGGCGGTTGGGGTCGATAGGGTCGCCCAGATGGGTGCACTGACCCTCGCGGCCGATGACGGTTACGTATCGAAAGGCTCGATGGATCGCGGAATAGGCGAATATGTGCTCCTTGGGCATGTGCGGGAGTTCATGCCGGGCTCGGAAATTCCCATCGAGCTTGTCCGTCAGGCGGTGAAGGAGTTTCTCAGCAGCGGCGGCCAGATTCCAACTTGCATCGAATGGCAAAAGGAAGAGTTTTAAGGTCAAATAGAAGTGGTTAAGACTTGTCCCGCAACTGGTCTTCGAATGGGCATGGGCCAGGTCGGTCGCCGTGCGGCACCCTCGTCTATCCGGCGACGGCTAGGTTGTGCAGGTGGGCGATGCCGCGCATGGCGTGGTGTACGCCTTCACCCTTGAGGCGGCAGTCGCGCAGGATCTTCCAGGTCTTCGTGCGGGCGAAGGCGTGCTCGATTCGGGCACGGACCTGCTTATGGGACTTGTTGTGTGCCTGCTTCCAGTCCGGGAGTTCCTCGCCCTTGCGGCGCCGGTGGTGGCATCACGAGGCCGGTGCCTGGGTAGCCGCCGTCCGCGATGGTTATGGTGCGGCCGACGGCGGCCTTAACCCCGGATTCCTCCCATGTCTTGCAGTCGGCGCGGTTACCGGGCGGCGGCCGGCCGACCACGACGACCAGACGGCTGTCGGCGTTGATGACGACCTGGTGGTTGGTGGAGTACCGGTAATTCTTGGACTGCTCGGCGACCGTGTGGTCGCGGGTGGGCACCAGGGTGCCGTCCACAATGAGCACCGTGTCCTTGCGGAACCGCTTGCGCGGCCAGAGCGCGAGCAGGGGACCGAGATGCCCGATGATGCGACCGGCCGCGGACTATGAGATCCCGAACAGCGGGGCGAGCTGTCGCGGTGTCAGGTTCGTGCGCCAGTACGCGGCGACCAACAGAACTCGATCCTCCAACTGCAGCCCCCAGGGCCGGCCTTTGCGGACCGGGTCCGCGCCCTTACGCCGCAGCGCGGTGATCAGCTTGCGGAATTGCCGCGGGCTCAGCCCGGTGAATGGGGCTGTCCAGGACGGTTCCGACGCCGCAATCACTCCTGCCACAACAAGATCATGGCATTGTGTGCGAACCATGGGGGGATGGCCGACAGAGGCCGGACCAGGGATATCGTCGGACGATGTCGAATCGGGCGGTAGCAGCTGGAGTAGGTCTCGCGCGGGTGATGGCGCACTGCGGGGGCAGCCCATCAGCAGCCGTGCACTATCTGGCGGGTGCCATCGCCTCCGCACCTGAGAACCCCGAGCCCTATGCGGTCCTTGCCGAGTTGTGGAGGGACAAGCCGTCGGAGCTGGCCGAGGTCGTTCAGGGTGCCGACTCCTTGAGCACGGTACTGGCGCAGTCGTACATCAGCTTCCTTAAGGACGACATGGACGGCGCGGCGCTGGCGATCGGATCGGTGACGGGCGTGCGACCCGACATCGCCTGGGCCAAAGCCCCCTGGTTCAGCGATGAACGATTTCTCGGTGTGGTGAGTGCCGATGCGCTGGCCGAGGCCGCAATGCGGACGATGGACTATGGCCGTGATCTGGACACCGAAGCCATGCGGGATCGATTTCGGCCCTGGTTCGATGCTATCGACGTGATCTCTGCCCGCCAGCCGTTGCCGGAGGCGTTGGCCAAGATGGCGATCTTGCTGCGGGCATGCGGTCTCACCGATGCGTCGTTTGCCCTCTGCGACCAGGCGGACTCCGTTGAGCGAATCATGCTGACGGAAGTTGTGCGAGCGGGCACATGGCGCAAGCTGGGTGATCCTCAGCAGACCGTGGCGGCGTTCGAGCGCGCTCTTGCCCTGGACCCGGCCAACTGGTCGCTCTATCTCGACCTGGCCGATGTACGTGCTGAGCAGGGCGACTTCACCTCCGCGGTCCGGCTGATCGATCAGGGGATGAGGTATGAGCCGGCTGAGCTCTCACTTCGCGCGGCCGGGGCCGCCTACCGTGCCCGGCTGACCGGCTCGCGTGCCGATCTGAGCGAACTCATCGAACTGGCGCCGAATCTGCCGGACGACTCGTACCGGGACCTGCTGATTGATCACGCGTGTGCTGGTCCCGCGCTGCCGGCCGAACTCGTGGCCGCGGCCCGGCGCATCCAGAACAGCTGAGGCTCGCTCCTTCACGAGCAGCAGTCCAGCCAGTAAGTGCCCAGCAGCGCGACCCAAGCCTAAGTTCCCGCGCGACTGCCACGTCAAGGGCGACGGCGTCCACGCATGCTTGGTGCCGCCCGCCTACACATCCCACTCTCGGCCGCACGGCTCGGAGCTCCCCAGTGCAGGGGGCCACCTGCTGCAGTCGAAGATCAGTTACGGGACAACGCTTAGCTGGGGTATTACGACCATCGTCACAAGGCAGGCACATTAGTGATTGAAAACCACCTTGCAAGGGCAGTGCTCTCTGCCATTATGTTGCTCGATCATTCATCGACCGATGAGATCGATCGCGATGTTGCTTCTCAAGGGCTTGAGAACATCGCATCGGACCTGAACTCGATGAACGAAGCGGAGCGTCAGGAGTTCAGGCGAGTACTCAGCCGCATTGCCGAGGAAGAGCCAGACTATGCACCGTACATCGATGAATTGCCCAGGCTGCTGGGCTGGTGAATGAAAGCAGTGCCCTTGGTCAGGATGCGGAAATATTCGGATAGGTCGACGGAGGGTTTGTGCACATCGGAGATGTAGCGATCGCAGACGTTGCCGAGCAATGGTTCGGCAGTAGAGAGCCGGGTAAAGCGATGCCTGACTGCCTTGCCTGGCTGCCGGATCAGAGCAGCGCCAATACTCTGCGACTTCGCCACTTCTGTGGAAAGAAGGCGGTGTCTGGCAGCTGAAGGCACCCCGGCCTGCGCGTTTCGACCCCGACAAAATGATCTTCATGAGTGGAGATGAGGGCGAATGAGCTTGGGCGTACGATTTGGCATTTTGGAATCGCCAGAGATTCCCATCGATCTGGTTCGTCAGGTCGTGAAGGAGTTCGTGTTCTCCGGCGGTATTCGGCCCACGTGTATCGAGTGGCAAGAAGAGCCGTACTGATTTCAGACTGCGTCTAAGGGCGTTTGACGGCAACTCCGGCGTCTTTGCGCGGCGTGGTCAGTCGGGTGGGACTGTGGTCGTCGGCGGGTCTTTGGGATTGTCGCCGTCTCGGAGGACGTCGGTGAGTTGGTTGATGGCATCGTGTTGGAGGCGCAGGCGGGACGTGGGCGTAGACCTGGGCGGTGATGCCGATGTTGGCGTGGCCGAGCAGTTCTTTAAGGGTGGTCTACGAGTTGCCCTCTCAGAAGAAGGTCGATCAGGCCAACAAGCTTCTGGAAGTAATGGGAATTGTGACCAGAGTAGGGAGTGGGGGAGTCGTGGTGGCAGACTGTCTCCTGAAGGCGCTTCTTTCGGTTGTGGCAATCCTTGAGGATGCGGTCAAGTTCGGAATGGATTCACATTCGGCACTGAATGCCCTGGAGAGTGTGGGCTTCGAGCTCGACCAGATGGATCCTTCCGAGCGTCAGGAATTCGTTGAAATCCTTGAAAGGGTGGCAGCTTCGGCTGATCCTGCCCTACAGGAATGGATTCGCAATATTCCGCGAAGCCTTGGGATCGACTTTTGAAATCTCTGGCTGTCAGCACATCAGCAGTCAGGGTTTCGACGAAGTCGGCAACACCTGTTTCCTGATCAGGTGACGGCGCGTTCCCTCGGACTGGCACAGCAGCTGGCCTGGGGGAACGCTGTTGGTGATGGGCCAGGCGAGGCGGTCCGCGACCGGGCATCCAGTCGCAGGGTGGGAACACATGGGGTGGCGCTGTTTCGCACGTTGACGCTCCTCGGCAGCGTGGGCCGTGCCCCTGCGCGTTATCGGTGCCGCAGGGTCGCACCCCACTGGCGGGCCGCGCTGCGTCATCGGTCAGTTCTCTTCGGCCAACTGCCACAGATGCACGGACCTCGAGTCCTTGGAGACCGTGTACCAGGTGCCGTCCCCCGCAGAGCGGGCAGGCCCAGAGACAGGGAAGGGGTAGAGGATCTCGCCACGTAGGGTCATCCCACGCACGTCCACCAACCAGTGGCGAACCGTGCCGTACCGGGCGTCGCACTCGGAGGTTCCGGCAACGACGGTGTCCTCGTCCACGAAGGCGCCCTCATAGTCCCAGTACACCCTTTCCCTGCCGGTGCTGCTCGGGTGCGCCGACACAGTGTCCTTGGCATCCAGTTTCTGGAGGACAGAGCCGTCCTTCACCCGGTGGAGGGAGAGGGACCACTGTCCGACAGGAACGGTCAGGAGGCGTCGGCCGGACGGGCTCACGCCAAGGAGGACTCGCTCGATGCCGATTTGCTCAGCGTTCAGCCGCTGCCCGTCCCAGCGTCCCCACAGCACGGGCGACCCCTCCTCGCCCTCGCCGATGCTCAGCCCCATGTTCGTGGGGTCCGAGTGTGGAGTGTGCTCGGAGCCGGAGGCCACGGTCATGGTGTCCACACGTCCCAGGACTTCTCCGTTTGTGGCGTCCAGGACCACCCACAGTTCCTGGTCGTCCTCCGTGCCCTTGTCGCTGCTCAACGGGCCGCGGACGTGTGCCCAGACGAGTCTGCCGTCTGCGGAGACAGCGGCTGAGCCGCTGTCGGCGTAGAAGTGGTCCTCGTCGTGGGCGTATTCGTCGAAGGAGAGGTGCATGAGAGCGCAGCTGCCGTCCCAGCAGCCGTGCCGTACCTCCCACCGCGTCACACCGGTCGCCTCTACCGACCTCACCGCGTGCACGCCGGCGAACACCGCCACATCCCGCTCCGGCGACACCGTCACCGATCCGAAGTGGCGCGGCCAGGGCGCCGGGAAGCGGGCCTCCGGTGCTCGACCCGCGCTGGGCTCGTCCAAGTCGAGGGCCACCAATTCGGTGTCACCACGCTGCACGAGCAGCCTGCGGCCGGGCCAGTGCAGCACCTGTGGAGCCTCCGCTGATGTCGGGTCCAGGGGAGCAGCGACAGCGGTGACGAGACGAGCGGTGATGGTCACGGAATCCTCCAGCCCACGGATGACGCACCATGCGAGAGCTTGACGTCCCACCATATGGGGGAACGTAGACGTCACCGGCGGGCGGACCCGATGCCGGGACAGCCTTCTGCTCGTGGCCGACCTCTGACCCACGTACCGGGCCCGGGAACTGCCACCGTGCGCTGGGCGCAGGCCCGTGGAGTGGCTCCGGGTGACGACGTATCGATGGCCGGAGCGGGTCGCTCGCCCGGATGTGCCCCGGTTCGCGCTGGTCGAAAGCGAAAGGCTGCCGCCTTCGGCGGTCCGCGCGCAGGTCGAGGGTCTCTTCGTCGACCCGCCCAAGCTACGGCCCGTCTTCTCGCCCAGCCGCGTGGGCGACGCCCGTGCGCCGGCGGCCCGGAGCGCCGGAGACGGGGTTCGCCGGGCAGACGTTCCCCGGGGCTGGAGTTTTTGCCGTGGCATGAGGGAATCTTGTGGCGATCAAGGGGCATCGTTTTCCGAGCGGAAGGACGCCATCGGTTAGCGTTCACAGGCTTCGGGCGCCCAAGTCCCTCGCGCATGTGCACAGTTCGTCCGTCTTCGGACATCCGTACGGGTGTTGCCGTGCCGGACCCGCGCCACTTCCGGGCATTTCGGAGATTTTCCGGTGGACGCCGCTCGCGTCCGCCTGTCGTGAATTGAGGTGGGGATGGCCGGGCACCGGCAATCGAAGAAGTTCAGGTACATCGCCTGGGGTACGGCCGGTGTCGCCGTCGTCGCGGGCGCCGGGATCGCGGCGCAGACCTCGATGGCGGCCACCACCTGGCCCGCCCAGAAGACGTACACCGGCCGCGCCTTCGACACCTGCACCGCGCCCTCGCTCGCCGCGATGAAGGCCTGGAACACCGGTTTCTACGGAGCGGCCGCCGTGTACGTCGGCGGCAAGAACCGCGGCTGCAACCAGCCCAACCTCACGGCCTCCTGGGTGAAGTCGGTCAGCTCGCTCGGCTACAAGCTCATCCCGATCTATGTGGGAGCCCAGCCGCCCTGCCAGACCAGCTCCAACCCGGAGAAGCTGACCGCCTCGACGGCCGCCTCCCTCGGCGCGACCGACGCGACCGACGCGGTGTCCAAGGCGTCGGCGCTGGGCATGAAGGCCGGCAGCCCGATCTACCTGGACATGGAGCCGTACGACATCACGAACAAGTCGTGCAACGACGCCGTGCTGACGTACGTGCGCTCCTTCACCAAGACGCTGCGCGCCAAGACCTACCGCGGTGGCTTCTACGGCTTCACCAGCTCCAGCGCCAAGGCGATCGCCAACGCGACCGACAAGACGGATCTGCCCGGCAACCTCTGGTACGCGCTCTGGGACAAGACGAACACCACGACCACGGACTGGCCGTTCGGCTCCACCCAGTACACCAACCACAGCCGCGGCCACCAGTACATGGTCAACAGCAAGGAGTCGCGCGGCGGTTACACGATCACCGTGGACCGTGACGCGTGGGACGCTCCCGTCGCCATCACCGGCTGAATCGGTGGCCACGGCGGGCGGCAGGACGTAGGGCGTAGGGCGTAGGACGTAAGCGGCGAAACGTAGCACGTAGGACGTAAGAGAACGGCGAGCGGCAGGAGGGACGGGACATGAGGATCGTCAAGGTGCCCAGGACGGTGACGAAACTGCTCCGGCCGTTCGCCGTGCGGGCCGGCGTCGCCGCGCTCCCTTTGGTCAGTCTGGGGCTGCTGTGTTCCGTCCCGTCCTTCCTGCTCGCCCTGCGGCGGGGTGGGCGCGCGGACTGGTGGGCCTTCGGCGCGTTCAGCGTGGTCCTCGTGGCCTGGGTCCTCGAACTCGCGTTGACGCCCGAGACCACCCACGGAGCGCTCTTCGCTGCCGACCTCCTGCTGATCCTGCTGTCGATGGCGGGTGCCTCGGTGCACGCGTGGACGGTCTGGCCCCGGCGGGTCGCTCGCTTCTGACGGAAGAAAAGTAGGTAATCGGTGGTCAAGCAGGTCAGACAGGTGTCGCAGACGCGCCCGGCGAAGGCGGAGCGGACGTCCGGGGGAGAGCGGTTCGCCGCCGTGGGGCGCGCCGCCGTCACATGGCTGCGCTCGCTGCGCGGACGCACCATCGTGCTGGCCGCGGGCGCGGCGGTCGTCGTGGCCGCGGTGGCCGTGGCCGGCGTGCTCCTTTTCCGGCACGACGACCGGCCGCCGATCCCGGACACCCGGGCGCGGCACTACACGGAGGTCGACGCCTGCCTGCTCACCGACAAGAAGGGCATCACGGCCGGGGCCGCCGCCGAGGTCTGGCAGGGCATGCAGGACGCCTCGCTCAAGACCCACGCGCGCGTGAGCTACGCGCCGGTGACCGGGGAGCAGAGCGCCGCCAACGCGCGCCCGTTCCTCAACGGTCTGCTCCAGCGTTCCTGTGACGTCGTCCTCGCCGTCGGCTGGCCCGAGGTCACGGCCGCGGCGCAGACGGCGCCGCAGTACGGGAAGGTCGGATTCGTACTCGTCGGCACGGGGAGCGGTGACAAGGCCGGTGCGAAGGGTGGGGCCAACGTGACCAGGGTCGACACCGGCGACGGACTGCGCGCCGACGTCGCCGGGGCGGTCGAGCGAGCGGTGGACGGACGGGCCTGAGCGACCGGAGAAGGTGTTCGTCCGCCGTCCGGCGGTGCCCGAAGTCCCGATGAATCGTTGGTCCAATGGGTTGGCCAGAGCCGGGCCACTGCCTACCATCGATCACCGCAAGACCTTGTGCACCGCCGCACAAACTCCTCGGGAGGCCACCTTGCACCGCCGTCGCACCGCGATCGCCCTCAGCGCCGCCCTGGCCGCGGCCCCTCTCCTCACCGCGTGCGGCAGCACGGCGCATCCGGGCGCCGCGGCCGTCGTCGGGGGGCAGCGGATCACGGTCGCTCAGCTGGAGGACCGGGTGAACGAGGTGCGCACCGCCCAGCGCGCCGCCGCCACGAACGACGCCCAGTACGCGCAGACACTCGCCCGGACCGGCAGCCTCACCCGCGACACGCTGCACAGCTTGGTCCTCGACCGGGTCCTGCGCCGTGCCGCCAAGGACGCGGGTGTGAGCGTCACCCGCAGGGACGTCCAGGAGATGCGTGCGAGCCTGGAGCAGCAGGCGGGCGGCGCGAAGGCGCTGCGGTCGGCCTGGCTGGACCAGTACGGCGTGGCGCCCCAGCGTGTCGACGACAGTCTCCGTACGGAGATCGAGGCCCAGAAGCTGGCCGCCGCGCTCGGTGCCGACATGAACACGACCGACGGCAAGGCCATGTTCTGGAAGGCCATGTCGCAGGCGTCGAAGGAACTCCACGTCGACCTGAATCCGCGCTACGGCACGTGGGACGTGCAGAAGAGCAGCCGCGTGGACGCGAAGACCCCGTGGGTCAAGGAAGTCACGGCGGCTACGACACAGCAGCAGACGGCGTAGCGCGACGGGCGAAGGGGAGCGGGAACCGGTCCGGCCTGTGGAGGAAGGAAACCGGGAATCGGTCCACGGCCTGTGGAGGAAGGGAGCCCGGAGTCGGTCCATGGCCTGTGGATAACTCCGATGCTGTCGGTGACGTGGGTTACGTTCGAAGGGTGAACGCAACCAGCTTCGAAGGCGCCCCGGGCCAGGGGGCGGATGCGACCGCCGCCCTCGGCCGTATCGTCCTGCTCACCACCAGCCACCGGGTCGCCCCGGGTCTGCTGTCCTGGCCCGCCTGGCAGGTGCTGCACGCCGCCGACCGGGTCCTGTGCGCGGACGGCGCGCACCCGCAGCTGCCCTATCTGCGCGAGGCGGGCATAGCGGTGGAGGAGGCCGCCCCTACCGCGCAGGAACTGGTCGACGCCTGCGCTGGAGGGGGCACGGTGGTCGTCGTCGCGACCGGCGAGGGCGAGCCGCACCTCACCGACGGGCTGGCTCGGCTGGCCGGCTCCGGACGGGTGCGGATGCCGGAGCTGGAGCTGCTCCCCGCGTCGTACGACCTCCCGGGCGCCCGTCTCCTCGACCTCGTGCAGGTCATGGACCGCATCCGCGCGGAGTGCCCCTGGTCCTCGCGGCAGACCCACGAGGGCCTGGCCAAGTACGGCATCGAGGAGGCGTACGAGCTGGTCGAGGCGATCGAGGCGGGCGACCGCGAGGAACTGCGCGAGGAACTGGGCGACGTCCTGCTCCAGGTCGTCTTCCACTCCCGGATAGCCGAGGAGGACCAGGACGCCCCCTTCTCCATCGACGACGTGGCGGGCGGCATCGTCGCCAAGCTGATCCACCGTCACCCGCACGTCTTCGGCGACGAGACCGCGACGACGCCGGAGGAGGTCAAGGAGCACTGGCTGCGCACGAAGGCGGTCGAGAAGAAGCGGACGTCCGTGACGGAGGGGGTACCTCTGGGCCAGCCGGGCCTCGCCCTGGCGTCGAAGCTGTCGTCGCGGGTCCGCACGGCGGGCCTGGAGGTCCCGCTCCCGCAGGGCGAGGGCATCGGCTACGACCTGCTCGCGCTGGCCGCGCGGGCGGAGGCGGAGGGCGTGGACCCGGAGGCGGCGCTGCGGGCGGCCGCGCGGGCGTACCGGGACGCGATCCGGGAGGTGGAGGGCCAGAGCCAGACCTGAGTACGGCTCCAAATCCGCCGCCGTCATGCCCCCTTGTCCACCGGACACCCGGGACGACGGCCGCCCAAGGCCACCACTACGCCGAGAGGCGCCCGGCGGAGCGGAACGCGGACCGCCCCGCCCCGCCGGATACCGTCAAGGAGTGACCAACCAGCCCCACCCCCAGTCCCCTGCGCCCGAGCTCTTCACCTGGGAGTTCGCCGCCGACCCCTACCCCGCCTACGCCTGGCTACGCGAGCACGCCCCCGTGCACAGGACGAAACTCCCCAGCGGTGTGGAGGCCTGGCTGGTCACCCGTTACGCCGATGCCAAGCAGGCCCTCGCCGACCAGCGGCTCAGCAAGAACCCGGCACATCACGACGAGCCCGCGCACGCCAAGGGCAAGACCGGCATCCCCGGCGAGCGCAAGGCCGAGCTGATGACGCACCTCCTCAACATCGACCCGCCGGATCACACCCGGCTGCGTCGGCTCGTCTCCAAGGCCTTCACACCCCGGCGCGTCGCCGAGTTCGCGCCACGGGTCCAGGAACTCACCGATCACCTCATCGACCAGTTCGCCGACAGGGGAGAGGCCGACCTCATCCACGAGTTCGCCTTCCCGCTCCCCATCTACGCCATCTGCGACATGCTCGGCGTTCCCCGCGAGGACCAGGACGACTTCCGGGACTGGGCCGGCATGATGATCCGGCACGGCGGGGGGCCGAGGGGCGGGGTCGCCCGGTCCGTGAAGAAGATGCGCGGCTACCTCGCCGACCTCATCCATCGCAAGCGCGAGGCGCTCTCCTTGGAGCCCTCCCCCGGCGAGGACCTCATCTCCGGGCTCATCCGCGCCTCGGACCACGGTGAGCACCTCACCGAGAACGAGGCCGCCGCCATGGCCTTCATCCTGCTCTTCGCCGGGTTCGAGACCACGGTCAACCTGATCGGCAACGGGACGTACGCCCTCCTCACCCACCCCGAGCAGCGTGCTCGCCTGGAGAGGTCCCTCGCCGCAGGCGAACGCGGCCTTCTGGAGACCGGTGTCGAGGAACTCCTGCGCTACGACGGCCCGGTGGAACTGGCCACATGGCGGTTCGCCACGCAGCCGCTCGCCATCGGCGGGCAGGACATCGCTCCCGGCGACCCCGTCCTCGTCGTCCTCGCCGCCGCGGACCGGGATCCGCAGCGGTTCGCCGAGCCCGACGTCCTCGATCTCTCCCGCCGTGACAACCAGCACCTCGGCTACGGGCACGGCATCCACTACTGCCTCGGCGCACCGCTGGCCCGTCTGGAGGGACAGACCGCGCTCGCCACGCTGCTCACCCGTCTCCCCGATCTGCAACTTGCGGCGGATCTGGCCGATTTGCGCTGGCGCGGAGGGCTCATTATGCGTGGATTGCGCACACTTCCCGTGAAGTTCACGCCCGTTCCGGGACAAGGTACCCAACGTCCCTCCTGACGGTCCGGAAGGAAACGGCGAACGGGCCGACGGTCACAAAAAGGTGACCATCACTCAGCTCTGTGATCTTCACGTGATCTACGCTGCATTAACTTGTGACAAGCGTTCGACTGCGACTACGTTCACGCAGCAGCGCGGTGGTTCGCCACAGCCGCCGCGTGGGTCACTGCTGTCGTGTGAAAGGCAACCGCATGCTCTCCGGGAACGGTCGTCACCGTCGCCCCCGCCAGGCCCCGGCTCTCCTCGTCGCGGCAGGAGTTACCGGGTCGGCGATCGCCATCCCGCTCCTCGGCGCCACGGGCGCGAGCGCGGCCAGCGGCACCACCTGGGATCAGGTGGCGGAGTGCGAGAGCGGCGGGTCCTGGAGCGCCGACACCGGAAACGGCAGCTACGGCGGACTCCAGCTGACGCAGGAGGAGTGGGACAAGTACGGCGGCCTCGACTACGCACCCCGTGCCGACCAGGCCAGCCGCTCGCAGCAGATCGCCGTCGCCGAGACGATCCTCGCCGCCAGGGGCGTGTCGGCCTGGGCCTCGTGTGGCCCCCGCGTCGGCCTGGGTCAGGACACCAGGGCCGCCAACGTCGACACGGGTCTCGCCGGTGACTCGGTCGGCAGCGGCTCTGTGTCGGACTTCGGCGTCGACCGTGGCCTGTCCGAATCATCTCAGTCGCCCCAATCGTCTGAGTCGTCCGCATCCGTCAAGTCTTCGAAGGGTTCGGATTCTTCGACCTCTTCGTCGCCTTCTTCCTCTTCATCCCCGTCCTCGAAGTCGACCGACGACTCGACCAAGGGCAGCAAGGGCGACACCGGCGCGAGCGACTCGCAGACTTCGGGTGACCCGACCGGGGCCGCGACGAATGGGGACGACTCGGGCAATTCCGGTCGGAGTGACGCCTCTTCGGGTGCGGGTGCGGGTGAGGCCTCCGGTGGTGGCCGTCATCGTGGCGACAGCGCCGACGAGGATGCCGTGGAGGGTCGTACGGGCGATGCGTCCGGTCGGCACGCCTCGCGTGACTCCGCCGACGCGCGCGACGCCGTCGACGGCTCGTACACCGTCCGTTCCGGAGACAGCCTGTGCGGCATCGCCGACTCCCTTGACCTCACGGGCGGGTGGCGCGCTCTGTACGACGCGAACAAGACGACGGTCGGTGCCGATCCCGACCTCATCGTCCCCGGTCAGAGCCTTGTGCTCGATGTCGAGCCGACCGGAACGGGGTCCTGAACTACCCCCTCACCGACGAGAGTTCACGCCCTATTTCATGCCGAATGTCCGGTTTGGTGAGAGTGAGAGATGGGTCTCATAAGCCCTGATCCTCTTTGAAATTCGGCGGATCGGCTGCTTACGGTCATGACCGCTCGCCACAGCGGGCCCCGACGGTCGCAACGCCGAATCCTGCCAGCGGCCGTACGGGAACAGTCGTCGCGTCAAGCGCCGTAGGCAGGAGCGGGGGACCCAAGGTAAGTGCCGCGCCCGGGAGTTGACCGGGAGCGGCTTGGGGTGAAGCCGCGCACCCACCAGTGCGCGGCCGGGCAACTCAACCGGCCCGAACCCGACAGCTCACCTCGCAGGCGTCGGTGAGGGGATCGAACCATGCTGTGTTCCGGCAACGGCAAGCACCGCCGCTCGTCCAAGGCCACTCGTGTCATCGCGCTCGCCGGCGTCACCGGCGCCGCCATCGCCGCCCCGCTGATGGCGGCCGGCAACGCCTCCGCCGCCACCGCCGCCCAGTGGGACGCCGTCGCCCAGTGCGAGTCCGGCGGCAACTGGTCCATCAACACCGGCAACGGCTTCTACGGTGGCCTGCAGTTCACCAACTCCACCTGGGCCGCCTTCGGTGGCACCGCCTACGCTTCGCGCGCCGACCTGGCCACCAAGGCGCAGCAGATAGCCATCGCCGAGAAGGTCCTCGCGGGCCAGGGCAAGGGCGCCTGGCCGGTCTGCGGCAAGGGCCTGACCAGCGCTCCGTACAACGGCGCCGCCGCCTCCACCTCGACGAGCACCTCCAAGAGCAGCTCGTCGAGCAGCTCGAAGACCACCACCCGCTCGACCGAGACGAAGCCGGCCTCCCGTTCGGCCGAGCGTCCGGCCGCCCAGAAGACCGTCACCACCCCGGCCGGTCAGAAGGTCGAGAAGGGCGACGGCGAGTACAAGGTCGTCAAGGGCGACACCCTCAGCGGGATCGCCGCGAAGCACGACGTCCAGGGCGGCTGGAAGAAGCTGTTCGAGCTGAACAAGGACATCGTCAAGGACGCCGACCTCATCTACCCGGGCCAGCAGCTGCACCTCAAGTGACACCTGGCCCGTAGCCGAACCACAGCGCTCTCCCATCCCCGGTCTCCATGGTGGAGGCCTCGTGAGGGCCCGCCCCCGTCCCCACGGGCTCCCCGCCCCGGTGCGTATTCCCCCGTACGCACCGGGGCGGGGCTTTTCGCTTCCGCGCCGCGCGCGATTCACCCGCCCTTTGTTCCGGTCTGAAACAATGGGTACTGTCATCACCGCGTCCACGGGACGGTCGGTCGGCTGGCCGACGGCCCCGAGGCGGATAGGCTCTAGTCGCAAGGTGCGCCCGCACTCTCAGCGTCACATCCCAGAAGGAGATGCTCGTGCCGTCCATCGACGTCGTCGTAGCCCGGGAAATCCTGGACTCCCGAGGCAACCCCACGGTCGAGGTCGAGGTCGGCCTCGACGACGGCAGCACCGGTCGTGCCGCCGTCCCGTCCGGCGCCTCCACCGGCGCCTTCGAGGCCATCGAGCTCCGCGACGGTGACCCCAACCGCTACCAGGGCAAGGGTGTCGAGAAGGCCGTCCTCGCCGTCATCGAGCAGATCGGCCCGGAGCTGGTCGGTTACGACGCCACCGAGCAGCGCCTGATCGACCAGGCGATGTTCGACCTGGACGCCACCGACAACAAGGGCTCCCTCGGCGCCAACGCCATCCTCGGCGTCTCCCTCGCCGTCGCCCACGCCGCCTCCGAGGCCAGCGACCTTCCCCTCTTCCGCTACCTGGGCGGCCCGAACGCGCACCTGCTGCCGGTGCCGATGATGAACATCCTGAACGGCGGCTCGCACGCCGACTCCAACGTGGACATCCAGGAGTTCATGATCGCCCCGATCGGCGCGGAGTCCTTCTCCGAGGCGCTGCGCTGGGGCACCGAGGTCTACCACACCCTCAAGGCCGTCCTGAAGTCCAAGGGCCTGTCCACCGGCCTCGGCGACGAGGGCGGCTTCGCCCCGAACCTGGGCTCCAACCGCGAGGCCCTCGACCTCATCCTCGAGGCCATCAAGCAGGCCGGGTACGTCCCCGGTGAGCAGATCGCCCTCGCGCTCGACGTTGCCGCCTCCGAGTTCTACAAGGAGGGCAAGTACCTCTTCGAGGGCAAGGAGCGCTCCGCCGCCGAGATGACGGAGTACTACGAGGAGCTCGTGGCGGCCTACCCGCTCGTCTCCATCGAGGACCCGCTGTTCGAGGACGACTGGGCCGGCTGGAAGGTCATCACCGACAAGCTCGGTGACAAGGTCCAGCTGGTCGGCGACGACCTGTTCGTCACCAACCCGGAGCGCCTGGCCCGCGGCATCGAGGAGGGCACCGCCAACGCCCTGCTCGTGAAGGTGAACCAGATCGGTTCGCTCACCGAGACCCTCGACGCCGTCGAGCTGGCCCAGCGCAACGGCTTCAAGTGCATGATGTCCCACCGCTCCGGCGAGACCGAGGACGTGACCATCGCCGACCTGGCCGTCGCCACCAACTGCGGCCAGATCAAGACCGGCGCCCCGGCCCGCTCCGAGCGCGTCGCCAAGTACAACCAGCTGCTGCGCATCGAGGAGATCCTCGACGACGCCGCGGTGTACGCCGGCCGCAGCGCGTTCCCGCGCTTCAAGGGCTGAGCGGGCAGGGCAACGCCTTAGCCAGTCGTCCGTACGTCCCCGTACTCGGTCCCGTACCGTGTGCGGGGACGTACGCACGTGTGGAGGGGAGGCGGGAGACATGGCCGTGAAGGACCGCGACCGGTTCTCCACAGCGACCAGGCTGCGGCTGTTCGGCGAGCAGACGGCGGCCCGGGTCTACCGCTCCCAGACCAAGCGGCAGGCCCGCCGCTCCCGGCTCACCGGCCGGGCCGCCCTGCTCGCGCTCGTCCTGTGCTCGCTGATCGTGGCGCTGGCGTACCCGATAAGGCAGTACGTCTCCCAGCGCGCCGATATCGCCGACCTGGAACGGCAGCAGGAGCAGGCCCGCCAGCGGGTGGAACAGTTGCGCGACCTCAAGGCGCGCTGGCAGGACGACGCGTACGCGGAGCAGCAGATCCGGCAGCGGCTGCACTATGTGATGCCGGGAGAGACCGGCTACATCGTCGTCGACCCGGAGGCGGCCAAGCAGTCGCGCACGAGCCTGACGACGGCCGCGCGCCCCTGGTACGCCAACATCTGGGACGGGGTCGACAGGGCCGACAGGGCCGACCGGTCCGACAGGGCCGACAGTTCCGACAGGGCCGACCAGTGAACCGATGAGCCGCCGTGAACCGAACCGCCGCCGTGAACCGATGAATCGGTGACCGGACGAATCGGCGCACCAACGAGAAAGACAGCCATGGAAACGCCCCCGCCGCCCACCCCGCACACCGAGCCTACGGACGCGGACGTCGAGGCCTTCAAGCAGCAGCTCGGCCGGCCGCCGCGCGGTCTGCGCGCCATCGCGCACCGCTGCCCGTGCGGGCAGCCCGACGTCGTCGAGACGGCGCCGCGGCTGCCGGACGGGACCCCCTTCCCGACGCTCTACTACCTGACGTGCCCCCGCGCCGCCTCGGCGATCGGCACGCTGGAGGCGAACGGCGTGATGAAGGAGATGACGGCCCGGCTCGCGGAGGACCCCGAGCTGGCGGCCTCCTACCGGGCCGCCCACGAGGACTACATCCGGCGCCGGGACGAGATCGAGGAGCTCAAGGGCTTCCCGAGCGCGGGCGGCATGCCGGACCGCGTGAAGTGCCTGCACGTGCTCGTGGCGCACTCCCTGGCCGCGGGTCCGGGCGTCAATCCGCTCGGCGACGAGGCGCTCGCGATGCTGCCGGAGTGGTGGCGCAAGGGGTCCTGTGTGACGCTCGCGGGGCCGCCGTCCGGTGACGAGTGGCAGGCCGAGACGTCGGAATCCGGCTGGTTCGCCGCCAAGCCCGTCGACGAGTCGGCCACCGAGCCCGTCGGTTCCGAGGGGGACGACAAGTGACGCGTGTCGCCGCCGTCGACTGCGGTACGAACTCCATCCGGCTCCTGGTCGCGGACGCCGACCCAGCGACCGGTGAACTCGTCGAACTGGACCGGCGGATGATCATCGTCCGGCTCGGACAGGGCGTGGACCGGACCGGGCGGCTGGCGCCGGAGGCCCTTGAGCGCACGTTCGCCGCGTGCCGGGAGTACGCCGAGATCATCAAGGAGCACGGCGCGGAGCGGGTCCGTTTCGTCGCCACCTCCGCCTCCCGTGACGCCGAGAACCGGGACGATTTCGTCCGCGGGGTGCTGGAGATCCTCGGCGTCGAACCCGAGGTCATCTCGGGCGACCAGGAGGCGGAGTTCTCCTTCACGGGTGCGACCAAGGAGCTGATGGGCCGCGAGGACCTGTCCACGCCGTATCTGGTCGTGGACATCGGCGGCGGGTCCACGGAGTTCGTCGTGGGAGAGGGCCATGTGCGGGCCGCCCGGTCCGTCGACATCGGCTGCGTCCGTATGACCGAGCGCCACCTGGTGCGCGACGGGGTCGTCAGCGACCCGCCCACTGAGGAGCAGATCGCGGCCATACGGTCCGACATCGAGGCCGCGCTGGACCTGGTGGAGCAGACCGTGCCGCTGCCCGAGGCGCACACGCTGGTCGGGCTCGCCGGCTCGGTCACCACCGTCTCGGCGATCGCCCAGGAACTCCCGGAGTACGACTCCACGAGGATCCACCACTCCCGGATCTCCCACGACCGCGTCCGGGAGATCACCGAGTGGCTGCTGAGGTCCACTCATGCCGAGCGCGCGGCGATTCCCTCCATGCACCCGGGGCGCGTGGACGTCATCGGAGCGGGTGCCCTCGTGCTGCTGGCGATCATGGAGCGGATCGGGGCCGACGAGGTCGTGGTGAGCGAGCACGACATCCTCGACGGCATCGCCTGGTCGATCGCCTAGGTTCTGGAGACCGGCTTCCGACGGATCTGGAGACCGGCTTCCGAGGGAGGTTCGGGAGGGCTCCGGCGGGGATTTTGCTACCCGCCGGCAGCCTCTCCTGAGCAGGTCGGATAACGTATGAGCGCGCCTGAGGGGGTCTTGAGGGCCCCTCGGTGATGCGCCGCCGGAAAACTTCGTGAAGTTCTTCACAAGGAAAACGGCCCTGCTGAGCGACGTTTGGGCCCACCAGGGCCATTCGGGGGGCCCAAGGGGTCGCCCGAGGTGCTCCTGCGGGCGTTCCGGAGGGGGTCGCAGCGGTCGGGCGCGGAGACCGACATGTGGCCTCCGAATGCCCGGACGGGCAGCTCACGCGGCCTTGACAACGGTCGGCCCTACACGGTGGTTCCCCTGTCGCGCCATGACCTCCGTCACGTGGGCGGCGGAGTGTAGCAGACACCCCCTCGAAGCTTGTGAAGGGGCGCACGAGCGACCCCCCAGGGGCGGGTGGATACTCGATGGCATGAGCACCACGGAGCGTCCCAGGATCCTCGTAGTAGGCGGTGGGTACGTAGGCCTGTACGCAGCTCGCCGCATTCTCAAGAAGATGCGCTACGGCGAGGCGACCGTCACGGTCGTCGACCCGCGCTCGTACATGACCTACCAGCCCTTCCTCCCCGAAGCCGCCGCCGGCAGCATCTCCCCCCGGCACGTCGTCGTACCGCTGCGACGCGTGCTGCCGAAGGCGGAGGTCCTCACCGGCCGGGTCACCACCATCGACCAGGACCGCAAGGTCGCCACGATCGCCCCGCTGGTCGGCGAGGCGTACGAGCTGCCTTTCGACTACCTCGTCGTCGCGCTCGGCGCGGTCTCCCGCACCTTCCCGATCCCCGGCCTCGCCGAGCAGGGCATCGGCATGAAGGGCATCGAGGAGTCCATCGGCCTGCGCAACCACGTTCTTGAGCAGCTCGACAAGGCCGACTCCACGACCGACGAGGAGATCCGCCGCAAGGCGCTCACCTTCGTCTTCATCGGCGGTGGCTTCGCCGGTGCGGAGACCATCGGCGAGGTCGAGGACATGGCCCGGGACGCGGCCAAGTACTACAAGAACGTGTCCCGCGAGGACATGCGCTTCATCCTCGTCGACGCCGCCGACAAGATCCTTCCCGAGGTCGGTCCCAAGCTCGGCCAGTACGGCAAGGAGCACCTTGAGGGCCGCGGGGTCGAGATCTACCTCTCCACCTCCATGGAGTCCTGCGTCGACGGCCACGTGGTGCTCAAGAACGGCCTTGAGGTCGACTCCAACACGATCGTGTGGACGGCGGGTGTGAAGCCCAACCCGGCCCTCGCCCGCTACGGTCTCCCGCTCGGCCCGCGCGGCCACGTGGACACCGCGGCCACGCTTCAGGTCCAGGGCACGGACTACATCTGGGCCGCGGGCGACAACGCCCAGGTGCCGGACATGGCCGCCCGCAAGGCCGGCGTCGAGAACGCCTGGTGCCCGCCGAACGCGCAGCACGCGCTGCGTCAGGCCAAGGTGCTCGGCGACAACGTGGTCTCCGGTATGCGGGGCTTCCCGCAGAAGGAGTACTCGCACGCCAACAAGGGCGCGGTGGCGGGCCTCGGTCTCCACAAGGGCGTCGCGATGATCGTCATGGGCAAGATGAAGATCAAGCTCAAGGGCCGTCTCGCCTGGTACATGCACCGTGGCTACCACGGTATGGCGATGCCGACGTGGAACCGGAAGATCCGGATCTTCGCCGACTGGACGCTCGGCATGTTCCTCAAGCGCGAGGTCGTCTCGCTCGGCGCGATCGAGTCGCCGCGCGAGGAGTTCTACGAGGCCGCGAAGCCGGCGCCGGTCGCTGCCGCGAGCAAGGTGGAAGAGAAGGCCAAGGCCTCCTGACCGCTTGACCTCTTGACCTGATCGAGGGCCTCCCGCCATCCGTGGTGCGGGAGGCCTTCGGCGTTGGGCGAGTTTCCGGGGGCTGCCGCCCCCGGACCCCGCTGTCGGCCTTGACGGCCTCGTCCTCACGGACGGGCTGATGAATCAGCCCCTCCGGCGTTCGCGGAGCGGGGTCCGGGCGCCGAGTTCCCATGGCGTGTACAGGCATTTTGCTCAGCCGTAACGCCAACGGGGGACTGCGGCTCGGCCCCGCAGGTGTTTACGTGGTGTTGGACATTCCGGGATCCCCGTCACGGAGGTGTGCGCCATGGCCGACGCCGCGCTGCGGCTGAAGAACCTCGTCGAACAGTTGCTGGCAGCCCCGCTCCCGCTGCGCTTGCGGGCCTGGGACGGTTCGGAGGCCGGCCCGCCCGGCGCCCCCGCCCTGGTCGTGCGCAACCGTCGCGCGTTGCGCCGTCTGCTGTGGAAACCGGGCGAGTTGGGCCTCGCCCGCGCCTGGGTCGCAGGCGACCTGGGCATCGAGGGCGACCTCTACACCGCCCTCGACCTCCTCGCCGGCCTGATCTGGGAGCGCGGGGACGACGCCCGCACCCTCGCCCAGGCGCTCCGTGACCCGGCCTTCCGCGCCGCCGTCCGCGGACTGGCCAAGCTGGCCGGCCCCTTCCCGCCGCCCCCACCGCCCCGCGAGGAGGCCCGCAAGCTCCGAGGCCACCTCCACACCCGGCACAGCGACAGACGCGCCGTCAGCCACCACTACGACGTCGGGAACGACTTCTACGAGATCGTCCTGGGCCCGTCCATGGTGTATTCGTGCGCCTACTGGGACTCACCGGACGGCACCCTTGAGGACGCCCAGCGCGACAAGCTCGAACTCGTCTGCCGCAAGCTCGGCCTGAAACCCGGTCAGCGCCTCCTGGACGTCGGCTGCGGCTGGGGCTCCATGGCCATTCATGCGGCCCGCGAGCACGGCGTGAGCGTCGTCGGCATCACCCTCTCCCAGGAGCAGGCCGCGTACGCCCGCAAGCGGGTCGCCGACGAGGGACTGACGGACAGGGTCGAGATCCGGGTGCAGGACTACCGGGACGTGACCGACGGCCCGTACGACGCCATCTCCTCCATCGGCATGGCCGAACACGTCGGCTCCGAGCGGTACCTGGAGTACGCCCGCGCTCTCCTCGCCCTGCTGAAGCCCGGCGGGCGGCTGCTCAACCACCAGATCGGACGGCGGCCCCAGCGGGACGAAACCACGTACTCCGTCGACGCGTTCATCGACGCCTACGTCTTCCCGGACGGCGAACTCGCCCCCCTCGGCACCACGGTGACGCAGCTGGAGCGCGCCGGGTTCGAGGTCCGCGACGTCGAGTCCCTTCGCGAGCACTACGCCCTCACCCTGCGCCAGTGGGTCACCAACCTGGAGGAGCAGTGGGAGCGGGCGCAGCGCCTCACCGGTCCCGGCCGTGCCCGCGTCTGGCGTCTCTACATGGCCGCCTCGGCCCTCGCCTTCGAACGCAACCGCATCGGCGTCAACCAGGTCCTCGCGGTGCGGACGCCGGAGCCGGGTGCGTCCGGGCTGCCGCTCAGGGCGCGTACCTGGAACTGACGGGCCCATGACGAGGGGCCCCGTCCGCGGTGGACGGGGCCCCTCGCCGCAGGTACCGGTGGGGACTACTCCGACTTGATCGCGGCCAGCATGTTCAGACGAGCCGCCCGCCGGGCCGGCCACAGGGCCGCCAGCACGCCCACAGCGGCCGCCAGCAGCAGGAAGACCGCCATCCGGCCCCACGGCAGGATGAGCGCGTAGGTGTCCAGGGAACTGCCGATCAGCTCGCCGGCCGCCCAGCCGAAGAACACGCCCAGGCCGATGCCCAGCACTCCGCCGAAGAGCGAGATGACCAGCGACTCCAGACGGACCATCCGCTTGATGCCACCGCGCTCCAGACCGATCGCGCGCAGCATCCCGATCTCCTGCGAACGCTCGAATACGGACATGGCGAGGGTGTTGATGACGCCGAGGACCGCGACGATGACGGCCATCGCCAGCAGCCCGTAGAGCATGTTGAGCATCAGGGTGAAGATCTGCGCGATGTCGTTGGAGATTTCCTGCTTGTCCTGGACCCTGATCGCCGGGTTGTCGCCCAGCGCCTTCTCCAGCCGGTCCTTCGTCGCGTCGCTCGCGCCGCCCGAGGTCTTCACCATGACCCGCATGTCGGCGGGCTCGGACGACGTCCGATGCGGCGCCAGGGTCGTGTTGTCCAGCAGGATGCCCCGGATCAGCTCGTTGCCCTCGTAGACGGCGGAGACCGTCAGCCCCTGCTTCTTGCCGTCCTCGTACGAGACCGTGAACCGCGAACCGGCCTTCCAGCCGTGGTCCTTGGCGGTCTTGTCGTCCACCACGACGTCCGTGCCGCCGACCTTGAAGGACCCCTGGTCGACCTTGAGGTTGGTGAGCTTGCCGATCGCGGAGCCGTTGACCCCGGTCAGGGACTCGGTGGTGTCGTCGATGCGCGCGGGCGCGTCGCGCAGCGGACTCGTGGCGGTGACGCCGTCCGCCGCGGCGAGCTTCGTGTCGACGTCGGCGGAGAGCGGGTTGCCGTTCGCCATCGACACCACGTAGTCCGCCTTCAGCGCGGAGGTGGCCATCTTGTCGATCGCCTGCTGCACACTGCCCGCGATCACCGTCAGACCGGTGATCAGGGTCAGGCCGATCATCAGCGCGGAGGCGGTGGCGGCGGTGCGGCGTGGGTTGCGCACGGAGTTCTGCCGGGCCAGCTTGCCGCTGATGCCGAAGACGCGCAGGACGGGCGCGCCCGCGGCGATCAGCGGGCGGGACAGCAGCGGGGTGAGCACGAAGACACCGATCACCAGCAGGGCCGCACCGAGGCCCATCGGCAGCTGTCCGTCGCTGGCGGTCTTCGCCTGGCTGCCGACGAGTACGGCGGCGACGCCCGCGCCCGAGAGCAGCGCGCCGAGGGTGTTGCGCAGCACCAGCGACCTGGTGGTGGCCGGGGCGTGGACGCTGCTCATCGCCGCGACCGGCGGGATCTTCGCGGCGCGCCGGCCCGGCAGCCAGGCGGCCAGCATGGTGACCAGGATGCCGACGCCCAGGGCGGCGGCGACCGTGCCGGGCGTGATGACCAGCGGACCGGCGGGCACGGGAGCACCCAGCGTGCCGACCAGGGCGCGCATTCCGGCGCCGATGCCGACGCCGACGGCGAGACCGGTGACGGCCGCGACCGCGCCGACCACGGCCGCCTCCAGCAGCACCGAGCGGGTGACCTGGCGGCGCGAGGCGCCGACCGCGCGCATCAGGGCCAGTTCCCTGGTGCGCTGGGCGACCAGCATGGTGAAGGTGTTGGCGATGATGAACACGCCGACGAACAGGGCGATTCCGGCGAAGACCAGCAGCATCGTCCGCATCGAGCTCATGCCCTCGGAGATCCGCTGGGCCTGGTCGTCGGCGAGCTGCTGACCGGTGGTCAGGGACCCGGTGTCCTTGGGAACCACCTTCTCCAGTTCCGCCCGCAGCGCGTCCTGGCTGGTGCCGGCCGCCGCCTTCACGTCGATCTCGTCGTACGCGCCCTCCCGGTGGAACAGCTTCTGCGCGGTCTTCGTGTCGAACAGCGCGAGGCTGCCGCCGGCCGCGACGTTGCCGTCGTCCGTGGTGAAGATCCCGGTGATCTTCGGAGTCAGCACCGGGCCGTCCACGGACAGCCGCAGGGTGTCTCCGACCTCGTAGCCCGCCCGCCCGGCGGTGTCGGCGTCGAGTGCGATCTCGTTCTCGCCCTGAGGCGCGCGGCCGCTCTTGAGGGGGTAGCGCGGGTCCTTGGCGCCCCAGTAGTTGCCGCCCTCGGACTGGAAGCCGTCGCCGATGAGCTTGCCGTCCTTGCCGGCGAGGGCGGTGAAGCCGTTCACGACACCGATGGCCGAGTCGGCGCCCGGGGCCTTCGCCACCTTGTCCAGCAGCGCCTGGGTGAGTTCCGGGCTCTTGCCGATCTTGTCACCCACGTCCTGGGCGATCCCGGGCTCGATGGCGACGTCGACGTGGTCGAACCCCTTCGCGGAGCTCTTCTTGAAGGCGTCGGAGATGGTGTTGGTGAAGACCAGGGTCCCCGACACGAAGGCCACGCCGAGCATCACGGCGAGCACGGTCATGAGGAGCCTGGCCTTGTGCGCGAGTACGTTGCGCAGGGCGGTACGGAACATGTGTCTGTCCAAGGGCTGGATGTCTGATTTTTCAGCCCGTCCGGCGTTTGAGGACAAGGCCGTTAGGCCGAAGCGGGGGTCTGGGGGGCGCAGCCCCCCAGGTACGGGACGGGTAGGGGCTGCGGGGGCGAAAACCCAGATGGGGCCGGGGGTGGAGCCCCAGGGGCCCGGGGCCCGGCCCCGCCGGGTTCAGCTCGTACGGCCCTTCGCGTCGAACCGCTTCATCCGGTCCAACACCGCGTCAGCCGACGGCTCGTACACCTCGTCCACGATCCGGCCGTCCGCCAGGAAGATCACCCGGTCCGCGTACGCCGCCGCGACCGGGTCGTGGGTGACCATCACCACCGTCTGCCCCAACTCCCGTACGGAGTTGCGCAGAAAGCCCAGCACCTCCGCGCCCGACCGCGAGTCCAGGTTCCCGGTCGGCTCGTCGCCGAAGATGATGTCCGGCTTGGACGCCAGCGCCCGCGCCACCGCGACACGCTGCTGCTGGCCGCCGGACAGCTGCGAGGGCCGGTGGCTCAGCCGATCCGCCAGGCCGACCATCTGGATCACCGTGTCCAGCCACGCCAGGTCCGGCTTGCGGCCCGCGATGTCCATCGGCAGCGTGATGTTCTCCAACGCGGTCAGCGTCGGCAGCAGGTTGAACGCCTGGAAGATGAAGCCGATCTTGTCGCGGCGCAACCTGGTGAGCTGCTTGTCCTTCAGCGAGCCCAGTTCGACGTCACCGATGCGGACGGAACCCGACGAGAAGGAGTCGAGCCCGGCGACGCAGTGCATCAGGGTCGACTTGCCGGAGCCCGAGGGCCCCATGATCGCCGTGAACTGGGCCTGCTGGAAGTCGACGGTGACCCGGTCCAGGGCCACCACCTGGGTCTCGCCCTGACCGTAGACCTTCGACAGATCCGTGGCGCGGGCGGCCACCGCGGTGGTCCGGTCGGCGAGGGGGGTGCTGGTCACGGGAGGGAACTCCTGTCGGACGAGGTCGGTCGAGGGGACGTGTTCCATCGTCGCGGCCGATCGGTGTCGTGTAGTCAGCCGTTGTTCCGGTTCCCGGGGCAGCCTCGAGTCGGACCGCTGCCCGCCGTGTCATACCTGGGGATGACGCCGGCCCCTGACACCGCCCCTGGGGCGTCCGTCGACCGGAAAGCGGTTGCTCACGTCAGTGGAAGCGCTCCCATCGCCCTCCTTCGGGGCGGTGAAATTCCGTCATTCCGCATGCGCGCGCGACGGCCGCCCGAAAGGCTATTGGCAAGTGCGGATGGCCCGTACCGAGTGCTGATGCACCCTCAGACGTCAATAAAATAAGACAACATCGCATCGCCCATCCGCTGTTCGGGGGATGCGTCCCGATAGGCTCGGAACGCTCGATGCGGAGCCCATTGGCCTGCCCGGATGGTGGAATGCAGACACGGCGAGCTTAAACCTCGCTGCCCCTCGCGGGCGTACCGGTTCGAGTCCGGTTCCGGGCACATCCGCGCATAGATGCACGCTCCTTGAGGGCGCCTCGTATGCGCCCCCTCCTCTGTCGACCCGCGGCTTATGGGGACGGCCGTTGACAGCGCGTCCCCGCGGTCGCACACTCACCTCGGAGAATGGTGAAAGAAATTTCACCAGACGAACAGCAGGGCGAGCAAGAGGAACCGAGCAAGGCGACATCCTGGCCGCGGCCGCTGCCGGGGATCGCGCGAGCGAGAAGGGGCGTCGGGATGCGTACCACCGTCGGCATCATCGGAGCGGGGCCCGCCGGGCTGCTGCTGGCGCGGCTGCTGCACAACGCGGGCATCGACTCGGTCGTGCTGGAGAGCCGCGACCGGGCCTATGTGGAGCAGCGTCAGCGGGCCGGGATCCTGGAGCAGGGGACCGTCGACGTGCTGCGGGCCGCGGGGGCCGGCGAGCGCATGGACCGCGAGGGCCTGCGGCACGACGGGATCGAGCTGCGCTTCGCGCGCCGCCGCCATCGCGTCGACTTCCCCGCGCTCACCGGCGGCAGCTCCGTGATGGTGTACGCCCAGACCGAGGTCTGCAAGGACCTCATCGCACTCCAGCTCAAGGAGGGCGGGCCGCTGCTCTTCGAGGCGGAGGCGCTCGCCGTCGAGGACGCGACCACCGACCGGCCCAAGGTGCGCTTTCGGCACGAGGGTCGCGAGGAGGTGCTGGAGTGCGACTACGTCGTCGGGTGCGACGGCTTCTGGGGGGTGTCGCGGAAGGCGGTGCCCGCCGAGCTGTCCCGCGTCTTCGAACGTACGTACCCCTTCGGCTGGCTGGGCATCCTCGCCGACGTCGCGCCCTCGCACGACGAACTCGTCTACGCCCGCCACGAACGCGGCTTCGCCCTGCTGAGCATGCGGTCCCCGGCTGTTTCCCGTCTCTACCTCCAGGTGCCGGACGGAACGGACGCCGAGGAATGGGCCGACGAGCAGATCTGGGACGAGCTGGAGCGGCGCTTCGAGACCGCCGACGGCTGGACGCTCGCCCGTGGGCCCATCACCTCCAAGTCCGTGACACCGATGCGCAGTTACGTCCACGAGCCGATGCGCCACGGACGGCTGTTCCTCGCCGGGGACGCCGCCCACATCGTGCCGCCCACCGGTGCCAAGGGACTCAACCTCGCCGTCGGGGACGTCGTCACCTTCGCGCGGGCGCTGACGCACGAGCGGGAGACGGGGTCGAGCGAGCGGCTCGACGCGTACTCCGAGACCTGTCTGCGCCGCGTCTGGCAGGCCGAACGGTTCTCGTACGAGATGACCACCCTGCTCCACCGCGCCCCGGACGCCACGCCGTTCGACGACCGGATCCAACTGGCCCGGCTGGAGCGGCTCACCACCTCGCGTGCCGCCGAGACCGACCTCGCCGACGGCTACACCGGCTTTCCGCTGGAGTGAGCCGTCCGGGTGAAGGGGCCGGGAACAGCACCCGAACGGCTCATCCGGTGGATCAGTGGCCGGTCTCGACCGTGTACCGGGTTGGTCATGGATGGGGCGGCTCCTCCCCGGGAATCACTCGCACGCGTAGCGTGTTGCGCGCAAGGACGAGGGAAAGATCCTCCCCAAGCATTAGGGTCAATCCTTTGCCTACCTATTACTCTTGAGGCCAAGGCCACGCAGGGTGGCCATGGAGGAGTGAAATGAGGAGCAGCAACCCGGTCTTCTCGCGACGGGGGTTCAGCCGCGACAACGGCTACGCGGGCTTCAACACCGCGCCGCAGGCCGGGGGAGCCGCCGTCGGCACGCAGGGCAGCCCGTACGCCCAGGGCAACCCCTACGCGCAGAACCCTTACGCCCAGAACCCGTACGACCAGCAGACGCAGTACGGCGCACCGCCGCAGGCCCCGGCCACCACCGGCCGGATGACGATGGACGACGTCGTCATGCGCTCGGCGATGACGCTCGGCACGGTCGCCGTGGGCGCGATCCTCGCCTGGGCCCTGCTGCCGGTCTCGTCCACCAGCTACGGCCTCGCGATCGGCTCCGCGCTGGTCGCGTTCGTCCTGGCGATGGTGCAGTCCTTCAAGCGCACCGCCTCGCCGGCGCTGATCCTGGGGTACGCCGCCTTCGAAGGCGTCTTCCTCGGCGTCGTCAGCGAGATGTACAACTCGCAGTGGAGCGGCGCGCCCTTCCAGGCCGTGCTCGGCACCATGGCGGTCTCCGGCGCCACCCTGCTCGTCTACAAGGCGGGCTGGATCCGTGTGACCGCGCGCTACGCCCGGATCGGCATGGCCATCGCCATCGCCTTCGTCCTGGTCATGGCGGTCAACCTGCTGCTGGTCGCCTTCGGCGTCGCCGAGGACGGCGGGCTGCGCAGCATGGGCCCGCTGGGCGCGATCGTAGGCGTCATCGCGATCCTGCTCGGCGCGTTCTTCCTGACCCTCGACTTCAAGCAGATCGAGGACGGCATCGCGTACGGCGCGCCGCGCGAGGAGGCCTGGCTGGCGGCGTTCGGCCTGACCATGACCCTCGTGTGGATCTACGTAGAGATGCTGCGACTGGTCGCGATCTTCAGCAGCAACGACTGACCGTCGGCCTCAGGGCTGCGAGTCGGCCTCAGGGCTGCGAGTCGGCCCCAGGGCCGTGAGCCGACCTCAGGGCTGTGAAGGGCCCGCGAACCCCCTCGCCGGGGTTCGCGGGCCCTTCGTCGTGCGGATGCCTGGTCGGGGATGCGGTGCGGTGGTGCGCGCTCAGAGCAGTTTGCGCGCGGCCCTCCTCAGGTCGTACTCGTGAATGATCGCCTTGGCGTGGCCGTACGCGAGGTCGTACTCGTGCCGGAGCCAGCTGAGCTTCTCCTCGAAGCAGAGAGCGGGGCCTTCGTCGACGGTGCGCAGCCAGTCGGAAACCTCACGACCGGTGCAGTGGGGGATGCGGGCGAGCAGATTGCGATGGGTCTCCTCGGAGAAGACTTGGGACATCGGCGCCTCCGGACGCACTCGATGAAGCCGGTCCTTCAGGTCACCGTGCCTGAGCGTTCGCCTGTTGGCAACAGTCGTGCCACGACGCGTAGTCTCGCGGCGTGCTTGATACGACGCCTTTGACCCGGGCCGTGGATCACTTCGCCGACCGGCTGCGGGCCGCTCCGCAGAGCCGGCTCCAGCGGAGCGCGGCGGCCGAGGCACTCGCTCTGGCCAGGGAGTTGGCACGGCGGGCCCAGCTCCTGGAGGACCCCTCGGCCGAACCCCGCGAAATGCCGGACGCGGGCATGTTCGCGGCCGCCGACCAGATCACGGTGGCCGGGCACGACCTGGCCCTCGTCCTGCGGAGCGAGGCGGAGCTCGCTCAGGCCGTGGCGCTCGTGGAGGAGGCGCAGAAACGGGCCGGGGTGTGACCCCCGGCCGACGAGGGGCCGCGCCGGAGGCGGCCGCTGCGGCCGACAGGGGCTGCCGTGGCGGTCACAGGGATGCGATGACCCGGTCGGCCAGGATGTACACGGTCTCGTCGCCGCACGTGAACGTCAGGGCGTAAGCGCCCGAGACGCCCGAGCCGCCGAGCAGGACCGGGGCGTGGCCGGCGCTCAGGGCCGAGGCCAGGCGCTCCGCGGTCTCACGGTGGCCCGGGGTCATGCACAGCGTGGTGCCGTCGGCGAAGACGTAGACGTCGAGGGTGCCCAGCGGGCCCGGGCGAACGTCGGCGAGCTCGGTGCGTGCGGCGGCCAGTTCCTCGAGGCAGGCGACCGTGCGCTCGTGGTCGTTCACGACGGGTGACGCGACCGGTACGAAGTCGGGGTGCGAGGGGTGGCGGCGGCGGGCGGCGGCCAGCTCGGGAGAGTCTCCGGCGAACTCGTTCTCGTCGGAGGTGGGCTCGGCCACCGGCTCCAGGCTGTCGTGCTCAAGGCCCGCGAAGTCCGACTGGCGGGGCAGGAACAGGTCGTTGTCGGGCAGGCCGAGCAGGGTGGGCGCGTCGGCTATGTCACGGGCCTCCTGGGCGGCCCAGAAGGCGCGCGCCTCGGCCAGCTCACGCTCCCGCTCCTCGGCGAGCGCGTCGGACACGGCGGCGCGTATCTCCTCCGCGTCGGCGGTGGAACGGGCGGCGGGCACCAGCCCGCGCGCCTGCGCGGCGCGGCTCTCCGCGAGCTCGGTGCGCAGCGTGGCGACCTGCCGGCCCAGTGCCCGCACGGCGCACAGGACGGCGACACCCACGCCCGCGGTGGCGGACGTGGTGAGCAGCAGAGCAATCGGCATGGCGCTCACTGACGTACTCCCGGTTCAAAGTCGACCCCCGACTTCCTACATCAGCTTGAAGGGTGGACTAACCAACTGTCAGTGCGTAACGTCACGAAACGGACAGGAATGCACCCTCGGGAGCCCCCTGAACCATCTCTGACCTGCGCCAATCCCCCTGGAGGGGAGATAGGTCACATCCTGGGGGAGATTGGATCACAAAACGGCCCGAAGCCCTGGGGATCCCAGGGGATCCCCAGGGGATCCGGCGGACATGGGGGCTCCAGGCCGCTGTGCGCGAGTGGGGTGCGGTCAGCTGAGGCGCTCGATGACCATGGCCATGCCCTGGCCGCCGCCGACGCACATCGTCTCCAGGCCGAACTGCTTGTCGTGCCACTGGAGGGAGTTGATCAGCGTGCCGGTGATGCGGGCGCCGGTCATGCCGAAGGGGTGGCCGACGGCGATGGCGCCGCCGTTGACGTTCAGCTTGTCCAGCGGGATGCCCAGGTCGCGGTAGGAGGGGATCACCTGGGCGGCGAAGGCCTCGTTGATCTCGACGAGGTCGATGTCGTCGATGGTGAGGCCGGCGCGCCGCAGAGCCTGCTTACTGGCCTCGACGGGGCCGTACCCCATGATCTCGGGCGACAGTCCGGAGACGCCGGTGGACACGATTCGCGCGAGCGGCGTGAGACCCAGCTCCCGGGCCTTGGTGTCGCTCATGATGACCAGGGCGGCGGCGCCGTCGTTGAGGGGGCAGCAGTTGCCGGCGGTGACGCGGCCGTCGGGACGGAAGACGGGCTTGAGCCCGGCCACGCCCTCCAGGGTCACCCCGGCCCGCGGCCCGTCGTCCTTGCTCACGACCGTGCCGTCCGGGAGGGTCACCGGGGTGATCTCGCGCTCCCAGAAGCCCTTGGCGATGGCCTGCTCGGCGAGGTTCTGCGAGCGGACGCCGAACTCGTCCATCTCCTCGCGGGTGACGCCCTTGAGCCGGGCGAGGTTCTCCGCGGTCTGGCCCATCGCGATGTACGGGTCGGGGAGCAGACCGTCCTCGCGCGGGTCGTGCCAGTCCGCGCCCTCGGACGCGGCGACGGCGGCGGTACGGGCCTCGGCGTCGGCGAAGAGGGGGTTGTGGGTGTCCGGGAGGCCGTCGGAGGTGCCCTTGACGCTGCGGCTCACCATCTCGACGCCCGCGGAGATGAAGACGTCACCCTCGCCGGCCTTGATGGCGTGCAGGGCCATGCGGGAGGTCTGGAGGGAGGAGGAGCAGTAGCGGGTGATGGTGCAACCGGGAAGGTGGTCCATCCCCATCTGCACGGCGACGATACGGCCGAGGTTGTGGCCCTGCTCGCCGCCGGGGAGGCCGCAGCCGAGCATCAGGTCGTCGATGTCCTTCGGGTCAAGGGCGGGGACCTTGTCGAGGGCGGCCTGGATGATCGTGGCGGTGAGGTCGTCCGGGCGGAGGTCCTTCAGGGAGCCCTTGAAGGCGCGGCCGATCGGGGAGCGGGCGGTCGAGACGATCACGGCTTCGGGCATCACGGCTCCATTGCACGAGGGAGGGCAGGGCTGTGGGGGAAGTTACCCGTACGTACCGTGGAGGTCACGGCTGTTGGAGTGTGACTCGGGCCGCACTTTCCAAGCGCTTGCTTTTCGGCCGGGGCTTCAGGCCTGGCCCATGGGGTTTTCGCCCCCGCCGCCCCTACCCTTCCCGTCCCTGGGGGCTGCCGCCCCCAGACCCCCGCTGTCGGCCTTGACGGCCTCGTCCTCAAGCTCCCCCAAGCTCTTCGAGCAGGGGGGACCCCCAGACGGGCTGATAAATCAGCCCCTCCGGCGTTTGAGGAGCGGGGGTCCCGGGGGCGAGGAACCCCTGGTCAGCTCGTGGGTTCCGTGGCGGGTGTCGGGTTGACGTCCGGCGTGGGCAGACGACGACGGCGCCTGCGCTTGAGGAGCGCCCACGGACCCCGCGGCCCCGTCGGCATGGCGGCCGTGACCTCCGTACCCGCCTCCGACGCGGCCTCGGCCGCCGCACGCGCGACCGGCAGGAAGCCCTCGCGGCGGGACGCGTCCGGACGTTCCTCTTCCGCCGGCCACAGGCCCAGGGTCGCGCAGACCGTCGGCAGGACGGCCATCGCAGCGGTGGCGTACCCCTCCGCCGAGGGGTGGTAGTTGTCGGGGCCGAACAGCTCCCGCGGGTTCGCCTCGAACTCAGGACCCAGCAGGTCGCCCAGCGACACCGTGCGGCCGCCCTGTTCGACGACTCCGATCGTCTGGGCGGCCGCCAGTTGGCGGGAGGCCCGGCGGGCCAGCCACCGCAACGGTTGTTGCACCGGCTCGATCGTGCCCAGGTCCGGGCAGGTGCCGACCACCACTTCCGCGCCCGCCGTGCGCAGCCGGCGTACCGCCGCCGCCAGGTGGCGCACCGAGCGCGTCGGCGGCATCCGGTGCGTCACGTCGTTCGCGCCGATCATGATCACGCAGACGTCGGGGAACCGGTCCTGGTCCTCCAGCGCCAACGCCACCTGGCGGTCCAGATCGTCCGACTGCGCCCCCGGAAGGGCCACGATGCGCAGCTCCACCGGGCGCTCGGCCACCGCGGCCAGCCCCGACGCCAGCAGCGCCCCCGGCGTCTCGCGGGAGCGGTGCACACCCTGCCCGGCGGCCGTGGAGTCACCGAGCATCATCAGCCTCAGCGGCGGTCCGTCCAGGGCGGCATACCCGCGTCCATACAGGCCCTCCGCGCTCGGCGGGTGCGGGCTGTGCCCGTTCCCCACGTGGCGCTTGGCCAGTTGCACCTCGGCCAGCAGCACCCCGACGGCGGCCGCACCGACCAGTCCGATCCCGCCGCCGCCGTACGCCGCGCCCGCCGCGATGCGCCGGGCCACCCTCGCTCTGGACATGCTCGACATGCGTTGCCGCCACCTCCTCGTAGCCGTACATCCACTGCTTGCCCCGTACTCCCCGTCGTCCAATCTCAACTGTGCGTGAACGCCCGGGACGGCCCGCGACTTGCGGACCGTCCGGACGCGGGAGCGCTTACCCTGGCGGAACCATTACGACCACTTTTTATGCAGCAACCGGAGACAACGGTGCGATTCCACGACTCGATGATCAGCCTGGTCGGCAACACCCCGCTGGTGAGGCTCAACCACGTGACCGCCGGCATCCAGGCGACCGTTCTGGCGAAGGTCGAGTACTTCAACCCCGGCGGCTCCGTGAAGGACCGCATCGCCCTGCGCATGATCGAGGCGGCCGAGCAGAGCGGCGAGCTCAAGCCCGGCGGCACGATCGTCGAGCCGACCAGCGGGAACACGGGGGTCGGCCTCGCCATCGTGGCCCAGCAGAAGGGCTACAAGTGCATCTTCGTGTGCCCTGACAAGGTCTCCACCGACAAGATCAACGTGCTGCGCGCGTACGGTGCCGAGGTGGTCGTGTGCCCGACGGCCGTGGCCCCCGAGCACCCGGACTCGTACTACAACGTCTCCGACCGGCTGGTGCGCGAGACCCCCGGTGCCTGGAAGCCCGACCAGTACTCCAACCCCAACAACCCTCTTTCGCACTATCACTCGACCGGCCCCGAGCTGTGGGAGCAGACGGAGGGGAGGATCACCCACTTCGTCGCCGGCGTCGGCACCGGCGGGACCATCTCCGGCACCGGCCGCTACCTGAAGGAGGCCAGCGAGGGGCGCGTCCAGGTCATCGGCGCCGACCCCGAGGGGTCCGTGTACTCCGGCGGGTCCGGGCGGCCGTACCTCGTCGAGGGCGTCGGTGAGGACTTCTGGCCGACCGCGTACGACCGGACCGTCGCCGACGAGATCGTCGCCGTGTCCGACAAGGACTCCTTCCAGATGACCCGGCGCCTGGCGAAGGAAGAGGGCCTGCTGGTCGGCGGCTCCTGCGGTATGGCCGTCGTCGCCGCGCTGCGGGTCGCCGAGCGGCTCGGGCCGGACGACGTCGTCGTCGTGCTGCTGCCCGACAGCGGCCGTGGCTACCTCAGCAAGATCTTCAACGACGAGTGGATGGCCGACTACGGCTTCCTGGAGGACGCCGGTCCGAGCGCCCGTGTCGCGGACGTGCTCAGCGACAAGGAAGGCGGCTCCATCCCCTCCCTCGTCCACATGCACCCCGACGAGACGGTCGGCCAGGCGATCGAGGTGCTGCGCGAGTACGGCGTCTCGCAGATGCCGATCGTCAAGCCCGGCGCGGGGCACCCGGACGTGATGGCCGCCGAGGTCGTGGGATCAGTCGTCGAGCGCGAGCTGCTGGACGCCCTGTTCACCCAGCGCGCCTCGCTCGACGACCCGCTGGAGAAGCACATGTCCGCGCCGCTGCCGCAGGTCGGCTCCGGCGAGCCGGTCGGGGACCTGATGTCCGTGCTCGGTACGGCCGACGCGGCGATCGTCCTCGTGGAGGGCAAGCCGACCGGAGTGGTCAGCCGGCAGGACCTGCTGGCCTTCCTGGCCAAGGGCGGGAAGCAGTAGGAAACACCTGCTGAACTGCCCGTGTCGGCGGCGAACCTGCGGTTGCGCACCGAAATGGTGGACTTCGCAGAAGTGGTACGAGCGTGTCACGTCCACGCAGCACCCGCTTAACACGGGTCCGGCACATTAGTGGGTGTCGGCAGGGCGGGAGCGGCTCCCCGCCCCGGCCGGCAACCAAAACGGCGCCAAGGACCTCCGGAGCGGCTCCCGGACCTCCATGGACGCCACGGACGCGCAAGCCCGGCCCTGACCCGGCCCGCGTCCCTCGCGGGGACCGCCGTCGTCCCGCCCCCCGGCAACGGGGGTGCGGCGGTCCCCGCGCATACCTCTTTGCAGTGCCCTTTCAGCGGGCGTGAGCCGATTCCCAACTGCCCAGCAGCGCCAGCCGTTCCGCCGTCTCCGAGCCCGGCTCCGGGGTATAGACCACGATCGTCTGCTCCGGGTCCGCCGGGACGGTCAGCGTCTCGTACGGGAGGGTCAGCAGGCCCGCCACCGGGTGCCGTACCTTCTTCACGCCGTACGCGCACTCCTTGACCTGGTGGTCGGCCCACAGGCGGCGGAAGTCCTCGCTCTTGAGGGAGAGTTCGCCGACCAGCGCGCACAGCTCGCGATCGTCGGTGTACACGCCCGCGCTGATGCGCAGGTTGGCCACAGTCTGGGCGGCCACCGCCGCCCACTCCGGGTAGAAGTCCCGGGCGGCGGGGTCGAGGAAGACCTGGCGGGGCATGTTGCGCGCGCCCGGTGCCATGCGGCTGAAGCCGCTCACCGCGTCGCCGAGCGCGTTCCACGCGAGCACATCCATGCGGCGGCCCAGCACGAACGCGGGCGTCCGCTCCATGGTGTCCAGCAGGAGTTGCACGCCGGGGCGGACGCGGGGCGCGGCCGGGCGGCGCTCGCGACGGCTGCGGGGCCGGGCGACCGTACGCAGATACGCGTGTTCCGTCTCGTCCATCCGCAGCACCCGTGCGATCGCGTCGAGGACGGCGTCCGACACACTCTGACCCCTGCCCTGTTCGAGGCGGATGTAGTAGTCGACGCTCACACCCGCCAACTGGGCCACCTCCTCGCGGCGCAGGCCGGGCACGCGGCGCCGCCCGTGCGAGGGCAGCCCCACCTCCTCCGGCTGGATGCGGGCGCGGCGCGAGCGCAGGAAGTCTCCGAGATCCCCGTCCATGGGTTCGATCGTAGGGGAGGGGCGGTCTCCCAACCTGGTACTGGCAGACCCAGGAAAAGCGCATCCCTGGGTAGCGGCGGCACGGGCGGCGAGGGTGGTGCGTGCCGCCGGGGAGACGCCCCGGCCGTCACCCAGGGAGTCCTTCATGTCGTACGAGAAACTGGCCGGCCGCACCGCCGTCGTCACCGGAGCCGCCAGCGGGATCGGCGAGGCCGTCGCCGTGGTGCTCGCGGCGCAGGGGGCGCGGGTGGCGTTGCTCGCCCGGCGCGCGGACCGGCTGGAGGCGGTCGCCGGGAAGATACGGGCCGACGGGGGCCAGGCCCTCGCGGTCGTCGCCGACGTCACCGACGACGCGTCGGTCGAGGCCGCGGTGGCCCGGATCCACGAGGCCTACGGAGCCGTCGACCTGGTCGTCAACAACGCCGGCGTCATGCTGCCCAACCCGGTCGACGAGGGCCGCCTCGACGAGTGGCAGCGGATGCTCGACACCAATGTGACCGGAGTGCTGCGGGTCGTCCGCGCCTTCACCGCCGACCTGGTGGCGGCAGCCGCCGAGGGACGTACGGCGGACCTGGTGAACATCTCCTCCATCGGCGCGCACATCACGTTCCCCAACTACGCGGTGTACGGGGCGACCAAGGCCGCCGTCACCTATCTCTCGCAGTCGCTGCGCACCGAGTTCGGGCCGCGGGACGTCCGTGTCACCAACGTCGAGCCGGGGCTGACCGACAGCGAACTGGGCAGTCACATCGACAACGCGGAGCTCGCGCAGCAGCTGGACGGCATGTTCGGGGCACTGGGCCCGCTGGCCTGCGAGGACATCGCCGACCTGGTGGCCTATGTGACGAGCCGGCCCCGGCACGTCAACCTGCGGCAGGTCATCGCGCTGCCGACCCGGCAGGCGTGACCCGGAGGACCGTCAGTCCTCCCAGTCACTGTCCTTGGAGGACTTGCGGCGCTGTCCGAAGAGGCGGGGGTTGACGCGCGCGGCCTGGGCCACGTTGACGCCGACGATGCCGAGCCAGGCGGCCACGAGGCCGGTCGTGCCCGCGAGGCCGCCGGCGATCGCGGACAGCGGGATCGCCATCACCAGCGAGACGATGCCGAAGCCGAACCGCTCGCCCCAGGAGTCCGTCGCCCGCGGGGACCGGGCGCCGCGGGCCACCACCATCTGCTGCTCGGCGAGCTGCCGCCGCACCCGGCGGTCGATCGCGCCGTCGATGCGCTGGTCGACCTTCTCCAGGAAGGAGTCGACCAGCGCCGACTCGTACTCCTCGCCCAGTTCCCTGCGGGCCTGCAGGGTGGCGCTGAGTTCCTTCTTGAGGTCGGCGTCGTGCATGTCCATTCCGGTCATGCCCCCTACGTTAGGGAGCGGGATCCCCTGCCGCACTGGGGACAGCCCCCCTGTGCCGGCTGGGGTCTGCCGGGAGTATCCCGAGGGACTCCAACACCCTGCGGTGCCCGTGCTCCGTGCGATCAGCGACAGGGGGCAGGCGACACGCCGGAGGTCGGCTACTTCACCAACCCGTGCTGCCTCGCGTACGCGTTGGCCACGTCCTCCGGGTCCTTCTTGTCGTTGTCGACCAGGCTGTTGAGCTGGGTGAGCTGGTCGGTGGTGAGGACGTTGCCGAGCCGGGCGAGGGCCTTGCGGACCGTGTCGTCGGCCTTGCGGTCGGCGATGAGGGGGACGATGTGCTGGCTGGGGATCAGGTTCAGGGGGTCCGTCAGCACGACCCAGTCGTTGGCCTTGATGTCGGTGTCGGTGGTGAAGAGGTTCGCGACGTCCACATCGCCCTTCTTCAGAGCGCTCTTGACCAGCGGCCCGTCGGAGTCCAGCGACTTGAACTCCTTGAACTCGACGCCGTACACATCCTTCAGGCCCACCGCGCCCACCTGGCGCTTCTTCACCTCGGGCGCGGCGCCGATGACCAGCTTGCCGTTCTGCTTCTTCAGGTCCGCGAGGGAGGTCAGGCCGTACTTCTGTGCGGTCGCCCGGGTGACGACGAAGGCGTCGGAGTCGGCGGCCATGCCGTACGGCAGGACCTGAAGGCCGCTGGGCAGCGCCAGGGTGAGGGCGTTCTGCATGGCGCCCGGCTCGGCGGATGTGTCCTTCGGGGCCAGATAGTTGAGGAGAGCGCCCTGGTATTCCGGCAGAAGGTCGATGTCGCCGCCCTTGAGGGCGGGGATCACGATTTCCCGGGTGCCGAGGTTGGGGCGGACCCTGACCTTCACTCCGTCCGCCTTCAGGACGGCTGCGTAGAGGTAGCCGAGCACCTGGTTCTCGGTGAAGTTGGCGGTGCCGATGGTGACGCCGCCCTTGCTGGAGCCGCCCCCACCGGAGCCGGTGCCCTGACTGTCGAGGGAGGTGATGCCGCCCGCGCACGCGGAGAGGGCGGGGACGGAGGCGGCCGCGAACAGGCCGCCGAGGAGAGCACGACGATTCATTTCGGTGGGTTCCTAGGCGGTGCGGTGGCGGAAGAGGAAGCGCTGGAGGCCGGAGAGGACCAGGTCCAGGGCGACGGCGAGCAGGGCGACCAGTACCGCGCCCCCGAGTACCTGGACGAGGTCACGTTGGGCGAGGCCGTCGAAGACGTAGCGGCCGAGGCCGCCGAAGGAGACGTACGCGGCGATGGTCGCCGTGGCCACCACCTGGATCAGGGCCAGGCGAAGGCCCGTCATGATCAGGGGGAGGGCCAGCGGCAGCTCCACCTGGAAGAGGACCTGGTGCCCGCGCAGGCCCTGGCCGCGGGCCGCGTCCTTCACGTCCGGGTCGACGGCGGTCATGCCCGCGTAGGTGTTGGTGACGATCGCCGGGACCGCGAGGGCGACCAGGGCGACGTAGACCGGCCACATGGACAGACCGCTGGCCAGAAAGACCAGGACCACCAGACCGACTGTCGGCAGGGCGCGGCCGAAGGACGCGAGATTGATGGCTACGAACGCGCCCTTGCCGGTGTGCCCGATCAGCAGGCCGAGCGGGAGGCCGATGGCCGCCGCGATGAGGGTGGCGAGCAGCGAGTACTGGAGGTGTTCGGCCAGACGGTGGGCGATGCCGTCGGAGCCGGACCACTGGTCACCGTCGGCGAGCCACTTTCCGAGGTTCTTGAAGAGTTCGTACATGTCAGGCGCGCCGCCTCGTCCACGGGGTGAGTACGTACTGGACGGCGACCAGCAGCGCGTCCGCGACCAGCGCCAGCAGGATCGTGAGGGCCACTCCGGCGATCACGGGCGTCGGGAAGTCGCGCTGGAAGCCGTCGGTGAAGAGCTGGCCGAGGCCGCCGTCGCCGATGTAGGTCGCGACCGACACCAGCGAGATCGACATGACCGTCGCGATCCGGACACCCGCCATGATCACGGGGAGCGCGAGGGGAAGCTCGACGGTGAGCAGGGCGCGCAGGGGGCGCGTGCCCATCGCCTTCGCGGCTTCCTTCGTCTTCGCGGGGACGGAGTCCAGACCCTCGACCGTGTTCCGGAGCAGGACCACCAGGGTGTAGATCGTCAGGCCGATGACCGTGGTGGTGCGGGTCAGGCCGGAGATCGGGAGCAGGAGCACGAAGATCGCGATCGACGGGATGGTGAACAGGACGTTCGAGACGCCGAGGAGGAAGCCGCGCAGGGGGCGGATCCGGTGGGCGATCACCGCGAGGGGGAGGGAGATCAGCAGGCCGAAGAAGACGGCGGTCAGGGCGGCCTGGAGGTGGGAGAGCGTGAGGGTGGTGAGGTCGCCCGTGTGGTCGGACACCCAGGACCAGTCGAGGGTCATGCGGCGACACTCGCTTCCGTGAGCGCCTCGGTGTGGGCCCGGCCCGCGCGCTGGTGGACGTCCTCGCGGGAGGAGACGCCGGTGAGTACGCCGTCCGTGTCGACGCGGACGACGAGGCCGGTGGGGGAGGCGACCGACTCGTTCAGCGCTGACAGGAGGGAGTCGGTGTCCTTCAGGGGGCGTACGGGGAGTTCGGCGTCTGTCTCTGTCGAACGCCAGTGCAGCGGTTTACGGGCCGCATCGAGGGCGAGGGTCCAGGTGCCGCCCTCGGGCGCGGGGCCCTGCGGGACGTCCGTGAGGGGCGTGAGCGAGAGCAGTTTCAGTCCGCGCTCCGCGCCGAGGAAGTCCGCCACGAAGTCGTCGGCCGGGCGGGCGAGCAGCTCGGCGGGCGGTGCGCACTGCACCAGCTGGCCGCCGGTACGGAAGACCGCGATCCGGTCGCCGAGCCGGACCGCCTCGTCGATGTCGTGGGTGACGAAGACGATGGTCTTGCTCAGGTCCTTCTGCAGGCGCAGAAGTTCGTCCTGCAGCTGAGTACGCACCACGGGGTCGACCGCGCCGAACGGCTCGTCCATGAGGAGTACCGGCGGGTCCGCGGCGAGCGCGCGGGCCACCCCCACGCGCTGCTGCTGGCCGCCGGAGAGTTGGTGCGGATACCGCTTGCCGGCGTCGGCGGTGAGCCCGACGGTCTCCAGGAGCTCGGCCGCGCGGGCCCGGGCCTTCCTGCGGCCCCAGCCGAGCAGGAGCGGCACGGTCGCGATGTTGTCGAGCACCGTACGGTGCGGGAAGAGGCCCGACTGCTGGATGACGTAGCCGATGGAGCGGCGCAGCTCGGCGGCGTCCTGCTCGAGGACGTCCCGGCCGCCGACACGGATGGTCCCGGAGGTCGGATCGACCATCCGGTTGACCATCCGCAGCGTGGTCGTCTTGCCGCAACCGGAGGATCCGACCAGGACAGTCACGCCGCCTTCCGGCATCTCCAGGGAGAGGTCGTGGACTGCTGTCGTGCCGTTCGGGAAACGCTTGTGCACCGCATCGAACTGGATCATGAGATGTCCCTTGCCCGGCTGTATAACGTCATGCAGAGTTCTTGGTGTCTGAATAGGTTGTCAATGCTTCGGCGTTAATCCGAGGTAACGGATGACCGGAGGGCAAGATCCGATGTCCTGGTTGAGGGGAGTTTGAGCCTTATGTCGTCTCGGATCGTGGACTCGCCGGGTTCCGCGCATTCCGGCCTGGTGGTCCTCGACGGGGTCGCACTCGGCGTGGAGGACGTCGTACGCCTCGCCGACGGCGACGCGCGACCGGTCCCCGCCACCGAGGCCATGAAACGGGTGGAGGAGTCCTGGGACGCCGCGCGGCAGATCGCGGCGACCGGGCGCGTGTACGGCCGCTCGACCGGCGTCGGCGCGAACCGGAACGTGGACGTGCCGACGGAGGCAGCCGCCGGGCACGGCCTGCGGCTGCTGCGCAGCCACGCCGGGGCGATCGGTGAGGAGCTGTCCGCTCGGCAGGCGCGGGCGATGCTGGCCATACGGGCCAATCAGCTGCTGGCGGGCGGCGCGGGGCTGCGGCCGAGCGTGATCACGGCACTGTGCGAGGCGCTGGAGAGCGGGGCGTATCCGGTCGTCAACGAGTTCGGCTCGGTGGGGACCGGCGACATCGCAGGGCTGGCGCAGGCGGGGCTCGCACTCGCCGGGGAGCACCCCTGGAAAGGCGCGAGGGCACCGGAACCCCAGCCCCTCGACAACAACGACGCCCTCGCCTTCATCAGCAGCAACGCCCTCACCCTCGGCCAGTCCGCGCTCGCCCTGCACGAGCTGCGTGGCCTGATCGGCGCCACCCAGGTCGTCGCCGCGCTCTCCCTCCTCGCGGTGGACGGCTCCCACGAGGCGTACGCCGCCCCCGTCCACGCCGCCCGGCCGCACCGCGGCTCCGCCGAGGTCGCCCGCCGCATGCGCGAGCTGATCGGCGCCGCCGACCGCCCGACGCCACCGCTGGGCCGCATCCAGGACCCGTACGGCTTCCGCTGCCTGCCCCAGATCCACGGCCCCGCACAGGATGCGGCGGATGCGCTGGAGGACGTCCTCACCATCGAGATCAACGCGGCCGCCGAGAACCCGCTGATCTCCCCCGAGGACATGGCCGCCTACCACCACGGCGGCTTCTACCAGGCCCAACTCGCCCTCGCCCTGGACCACTTCCGGCTCGCTCTGATGCAGGTCGCACGCCTGTCGACGTCCCGGCTGTCGACGCTGAACGAACCCGCCTTCACCCGGCTGCGCCCGTTCCTGGCCGACCACGAGCCCGCCTCCTCCGGCGTGATGATCCTGGAGTACGCCGCCGGAGCCGCCCTCGGAGATCTGCGGGCGTTCTCCGCGCCCGCCTCGCTCGGGCACGCTGTACTCTCCCGGGGCGTCGAGGAGCAGGCCAGCTTCGCCTCGCTCGCCGCGCGTCAAACGCTGCGCGCGTGCGGTGCGTACCGTCTGGTGGTCGGCTGCGAACTGGTCGCCGCCGTACGGGCGCTGCAACTGCGCGGCCTTCGGCCCGACCCGGAGCTTCCGGTGGGCCGGGCGCTGGAGCTCGCCGAGTCGGTGCTCGACCGAAACCTGGCCGACCGGCCGCTCACGGGCGATGTGACAGCGGCGGCCCATCTGCTCGACCGGTTCACGGACATCTGGAGGGGGAGCACGTCATGAACGTGACCGACAGTCCTGCCACACGGCTGCAGGCGCTCTTCGAGGGGCACCGGCTGACGCCGACCCAGCGGCGCATCGCGCACAGCATGGTGCGGCGGGCCGGCGATGTGCCCTTCCTGTCGAGCGTGGAGCTGGCCGAACTCGCCGGGGTCAGCCAGCCGTCGGTGACCCGGTTCGCGGTCGCCCTCGGCTTCGACGGCTATCCCGCCCTGCGCAAGCACCTGCGTGAGGTCGCGCCCGTCGAACAGACGGTGGACTCGGCGACGTACAACGAATACCAGCAGGCCGTCGAGGCCGAGATCGAGAACCTGAAGCACCTGGCGGAGGTCCTGGCCGACCCGCGTCCCGTGCAGAAGGCCGGACGCATCCTCGCCGCCTCACGCCCCCTGCCGGTCCTCGGCCTGCGGGCCGCGGCCTCCCAGGCGTACGGCTTCGCGTACTTCGCGGCGAAGGTCCACCCGGACGTACGGCTGCTCAACGAGGGCGGCACGATGCTCCACGACCGTATCGACGCCGCCGTACGGGCGGGCGCGAGCGCCCTGCTGTGCTTCGCGCTGCCCCGGCATCCGCGCGAGGTCGTGGACACCCTGGCGTATGCCAGGGGGGCGGGCCTGACGGTGGTCGTGGTCGCCGACTCGGCTTTCGCGCCGGTGGCGAAGGCCGCGGATCTGCTGCTGCCGGCCGCCGTCGGCACGGGGCTCGCCTTCGACACGGCCTGTGCGCCGATGCTGCTCGGCCGGGTCCTGCTGGAGGCGATGTGCGACGACCTGCCGGACGCCCAGGCCCGGCTGGAGGAGTTCGACGCGCGGGCGGCGGCCCGAGGGTTGTTCGTCGAGTAGTCCGGAGGGGCCCGCGTTCTCAGACTCGTCTCACCTTCGCTCGCCAGCCTGCGCGACCTGAGCGCTCCGCTGGGAGTGCGGCGCGTCGTGTGCGGGTGCGTCGTGGCTGGTCGCGCAGTTCGCCGCGACCCTTTGGGGGCGCTCCTTTGGGGGCGCTCCTTTGGGGCGCTGTCGAACCGCACGGACATCAGCGAACCCGCTGAGGCGCTTCGCAGAAGAAACGGGAGGCTGATCGTGGCGCGCGGAGGAGGGCTGGGGCTGGCTCGGGTGGCCGTCGTCGTGCGGGCCGGGGCCGCACCACTGTGGTGGCTCGGGGTGTTCGCGGCAGGCGTGGGGGTGCTCCCACCGGGAGTGACCGGACGCCGGATCGGCGTCATGGCCGGGGCCGCGCTGTTCATCGTGACGACGGCCGCTGTGGCGTACACGCGCCGCAAGCGGTACGTCGCCCTCGCCCGCGGCGCCGCCCGCGCCGGCAAGCACGACGTGCTCCAGGACCGCGCGGTCACCGTCCGCACCTGGCGGCGCGGGCACCGCTGGTGGCTGCTCGCCGCGTTCGCCGCCGCGCTCGGCAGCTCGTTCGCGGTGCCCGCCGCGGGCGGCATGCTGCTTGCCGGGACCGGCGCCGGGCTGCGGTTGAAGGCCGCCTGGCTCGGGCGCCGGGAACGCGCCGACGACGCGCTGCTGTGGGTGCGCGTCGACTGGCTCGGCCGACGTGGCGGCGCGCCCGCGGGGAAACCGGTCAAGGGTTATCGCGGTACGGGCATCGCGGCCGGCGACGCGGCCCCGGGCGGGGCCGCGTCGCCGTACCGCGGAGCTCGTGTAGCGCGCGGGGAGCGCGCCGGAGGGTCAGACCTCCAGCTCCTCCTCGATCTTCTTCAGCTGGTGACGGGCCATCGCCAGGTTGGCGCGCTTGTTGTCGAGGACGAGGTAGAGGAACAGACCGTTGCCGCCGCGTCCGGTGAGCAGCCGGATCAGGTGGTACTGGTCGCTCAGAGTGATCAGGATGTCCTCGATCTGCCCCTTGAGCCCCAGGTGCTCCATGGTGCGCAGCTTGGCACGTACGACATCGGTGTTGCCGGCGGCCGCGACCGTGAGGTCGAAGCCCTTGCTGCCGCCCACCGTGCCCAGCGCCATGCCGCTGGTGTAATCGACGAGGGCGGCTCCGGTCGCGCCTTCGATGGAGGCGAGGGCCTCTTTCAGCGCGGTTTCCGTGTTGGCCATTTCGGGGTGTGTCCTTTCAACTTTCCGTGGTGGTGCGCGCGTTCCCGGCCGAGCGTGGGCTCGCGGGGGTGCGCGCGGTGCGGGTCCGCGTGGGCGCGGACTTGGCAGCGGTCTTCGTGGGGGTCCTGGTGGTGCCGGTCTGCGGGGGCGGCGGCTCGGCTCGGGCGATGGCGTCGTCGACCAGCTCGCCGATGCGTGTGCTCGCGCGGCGGCCCTCCAGATGCAGCCGGCCGACGTTGACGCGGTCCTGCGCCAGCAGCGTCAGGACGGCGCCGCGGCCCGCCGCGTACGTGGCCACGTAGCCATGGACGCCGCGGAAGAGCAGTTCGCGGAAGTCGCCCTGACCGGTGGCGTCCGTCATCCGTACGGCGACGCCCAGCGCGGCGGCGGTGAGCGCGGCGACGCCCTCCGCCTCGACACCGGGGGTGTCCTGGGCGAGGACGAGTCCGTCGACGCTGGCGGCGAGGGCGCCGGTCAGCTGGGGAACGCGGGCTCGCAGGCGGCGGAGTTCGTCGAGGACCTCGGGCTCCGCGTCCATCAGGGATCTCCTCTCGGCAAGGCGTTGCCGTTCGAGCCGGTCAAAGGGCCTCCAGCGCATCCCTGAGCCTCTTCAGCAACGTGATGTGGGGGTCGGCGAAAGGCGACAACTGTTCGGTGGGGACGGGTGCCGCGCCGCCGTGCGCGGGTGCGGCGGTGCTCGCCGTCCCCCAGGCCCTCGACTCCGTGGGGGCCGACTCCGTGCGGGCCGACTCCGTACGGGCGGGAGGGGCTTGCATCGGCCCGGTGAAGGTGTGCCCGGAGTCGGTCGCGGCCGGCGGCTGTCCACAGCCTGTGTCCCTGCGGGCCGCCACGACGCCCGCCGCGGTCAGCCGCCGTACGTCCACCAGCGTGTGGAACGCCGGGCGGCCCAGCGCCCGCGAGATGTCCGCCGCCGTACGCACTCCGTCGACCCGGTCGAGCACCGCTTCCTGGCGGGGCGTGACCGCCGGGCCCGCCGGGTGGTCGGCGCGGATGAGCGGGGCCTCGTCCGTCGCCGGGTCGGACCAGATCGTGCGGAGCAGCTCGCGGCGGCGCAGCGTCTCGCGCTCCACCGCGGCCACCGGTACCGGGCGTACGGGTCCCAGCCAGTGCGCCGCGCCGTACCGGAAGCGGGCCGGGGCGCTGCTCGGGCCGAGCACGAAGTACGCCGCGTCGTACAGCGCCCCCAGATGGCACAGCTCCAGCGCGCCCTCGCTGATCCGGCCGCTGTCGACCAGGAACCGTCCCACCAGCTGCCGCGACCCCGCCTGCGCGACCGCCTCCCGCCAGCCGTCCTCGTCGAGGGCGCCGCGCGCGATGAGCAGGACGTCCAGGCCCGGGGTCGCGGGGCTCTCGGCGTGCACCACCTGGCCGTCGGCCAGGTAGAGCGTGCCGCGCTCGCGCATCAGCACGCCGGTGGCGCGTTCGGCGGCGAGCCGGCTGAGCATGGGGGAGAGGCCGCTGCTCGGGATCTGCGTCCGCTGCCGTACGGGCAACGGGGGCGGCGAAGGCGTCCGGACCGTCGTCATCCCAGCACCAGCCGTCCGGCCATCTCGCCGAGCCGGATGCGGGCGAGGGCCAGGTTGCCCTCCGCGCGGGCCAGCCACAGATGCAGGAAGACGCTGCTGTCGAAGGTCGTCGGCACGAACCGCAGCAGGTGGTAGCTGTCCCGGTTGGCGATGATCAGGTCCTCGAGCGGGCACGCCTCGTCGGACCAGTCGGCGTCCTCCGGGGCGAACGCGCGGTGTTCGGCGGCGAGCCGGGCCAGTTCCGCCGCCTCCGCCGCGGTCGTCTCGTGGTCACCGCCGGGCGAGTCCCCGACCGTGCCCAGCGCGAGCCCACTGGTCCAGTCGACCACCGCGGCACCTCTGGCACCGGGCAGTCGCATGGCTTCCAGCAGGCACTCGTCGATTCCGGGCACCGTGGCTCCCCTCCCGCCTCGGGTTCGGCTGAGTGACGCTGACGCTACGCAACGTGTGCGCGAGGGGTGAGTGTTCCGGCATTTTCCGGTGGAACATGCGCCGGGTTACTAGAGTGGGTCAATTGGCCTTGATTGCAGGGAGGTTGAGGGGCATCGCGGCTTTGATGCGCTGACGTGCGGTTATGCGGGCGGCGTGCATCGCAGAGGATGCGGGGGACATCCGAGTGGGTGACCCGAAGAGGGGTGCGGGTTTGCGCGCGCGCCGTCGGCGCGTCCTCAGAGCGCGGTCAGCGCGCCCGTGTGCCCCCCGCCCGACTCCGCCACGATCTCCTCGACCGTCTGCGGTTCCCGCACAACGGCGAACCGCATCCCTCCGCCCGCACCCGGCGCGTAGCCGTAGATTCCGGGCCGGACGAGGGAGTTGTACGCGTAGTGGTGCGCGAAGTAGTACGCCCCGGTGTCCAGTGCCGCCGCGTGGTCACCCTGCTCCAGGAGCGGCAGCGCGCGCCCCTCGGCCAGCAGGTCACCCGCGAAGCACGCCGGTCCGGCCACGTCCTGCAACACCTCGGGCCCCTCCTTCGGGTGCCCCTTCGCGTCGTAGGCCGCGATCCGCAGAGGCCAGGACGCCGGCGCGTACACCGTGCGGGCCGCGACCTGCACGCCCGCGTGCGTGACCGCGACGGACCGCCCGCCGGCGCGCTTGGTGTACTCCACCCGCGCCACCACCGTCCCGTGCTTGGCCAGCAGTGACCGCCCGAACTCCGTGACCAGCCCGTACCGCCCGTCGAACAGCCCCGGCACCGCCTCCGCCAGCAGCCGTGCGTACTGGGCGTGCGTCGGTGTCGTCGCGTCCGAGCCGAAGTTGACCGGCAGCCCGCCGCCGATGTCGATCGTGTCGATCTGCTGCCGCCCTGCCCGCCGGTTGATCTCCTCGGCGAGCGCGTGGATCTCGGTGATGCCCCGTGCCATCAGCGAGAGCGGGACGCCCTGCGAACCGGAGTGCGCATGCAGCCGGGTCAGCCAGGGCCGGTCCGCGTACGCGCGCACCAGCCACGCGCGCGCCCCCTCGTCCCGCAGCGCCACCCCGAACTTGGAGGTGGCGGTCGCCGTGGACAGTGCGTCGATCGCACCGGCTCCGACCTGCGGATTCACCCGTATCCCGATGGGGGAGGCGGTGCGCGTCGTGCGGACGAGGGCGTCGATCCGCTCCAGCTCCTGCGGGTTGTCCGCGTTCACGGCGATGCCCAGCGCCAGGGCCTCGCGCAGCTCCGCCGGAGTCTTGGCGGGCGAGTCCAGGACGATCCGCTCCGGCGCCACGCCGGCCGCCCGGGCCAGCGCCAGCTCCCCGGGGCTCGCCACCTCCGCCCCGATGCCCGCATCGCGCAGCAGCCGCAGCACCGGTACGAGCGGGGTCGCCTTCACCGCGAAGGCGTGCAGCACCGGCGTGCCCGGCGCGACCACCGCGTCGAAGGCCGCCCGCAGCGCCGCCGCCGACTCCCGGATGCCGACGACGTCCAGCAGGCCGACGATGGGGGCGGCCGGTCCCAGCAGTCCCTGCTCGACGGCGCACCGCACGGCCTCGTCCCGGCGCGCCGCCCGCCCGGCGTCGTCGGGCTGCCCGTCCCCGCGCGTGCGTCCCGTCCCGCTGTCCCTCATGTCCACCGCGTCCCCCGTCCCCGTGTCACCGTCTGCGGTCATGCCTCCAGCGAAACACCCCGGGCGCCGCTCCGTTGGCGCAAGAACGTATTGACTAGTTCTATTCAGAGCGCCAGGATGTGAATATCCGCTGTAACAGTCCCGCGCGCCCCCGGCCGCGTGCGGCCGTCCATCAGGAGGCAGACCATGTCAGGACCCCGCCCCGTCCGAGCGCCGCGCGGTACGGAACTGAGCGCCCTGGGATGGCAGCAGGAGGCCGCCCTGCGGATGCTCCAGAACAACCTCGACCCCGAGGTCGCCGAGCACCCCGACAAGCTCGTCGTCTACGGCGGCACCGGCAAGGCGGCCCGTGACTGGCGCTCCTTCGACGCGATGGTCCGCACGCTGAGGACGCTCAAGCAGGACGAGACGATGCTCGTGCAGTCCGGCCGTCCCGTCGGCGTCATGCAGACCCACGAGTGGGCGCCGCGCGTCCTCATCGCCAACTCCAACCTCGTCGGCGACTGGGCCAACTGGGAGGAGTTCCGCCGTCTGGAGGCCCTCGGCCTGACCATGTACGGCCAGATGACGGCCGGCTCCTGGATCTACATCGGCACCCAGGGCATCCTCCAGGGCACCTACGAGACGTTCGCCGCCGTCGCCGCGAAGAAGTTCGGCGGCTCGCTGGCCGGAACGATCACCCTGACCGCCGGGCTCGGTGGCATGGGCGGCGCCCAGCCGCTCGCCGTCACCATGAACGACGGCGTCGCCATCTGTATCGACTGCGACCCGCGCGCCATCGAGCGCCGCATCGAGCACCGGTACCTCGACGTGAAGGCCGACTCCCTGGAGCACGCCCTCCAGCTGGCCGTCGAGGCACGCGACCAGCGCAAGCCGCTGTCCATCGGCGTCCTCGGCAACGCCGCCGACCTCGTCCCGCAGCTGCTGGCGATGAGCGCCCCCATCGACATCGTCACCGACCAGACCTCCGCCCACGACCCGCTGGCCTACCTGCCGGTGGGCGTGGAGTTCGAGGACATGGCCTCCTACGCCGCCAAGGACCCGGCCGGTTTCACCACCCGCGCCCGTGAGTCGATGGCCAAGCACGTAGAGGCGATGGTCGGCTTCATGGACGCCGGGGCCGAGGTCTTCGACTACGGCAACTCGATCCGGGGCGAGGCGCAGCTCGCGGGGTACGACCGTGCGTTCGCCTTCCCCGGTTTCGTGCCCGCCTACATCCGGCCGCTGTTCTGCGAGGGCAAGGGCCCCTTCCGCTGGGCCGCGCTGTCCGGCGACCCGGCCGACATCGCGAAGACCGACAAGGCGATCCTGGAGCTCTTCCCCGAGAACGAGTCCCTCGCACGCTGGATCAAGATGGCCGGCGAGCGCGTCCACTTCCAGGGTCTGCCCGCCCGTATCTGCTGGCTCGGTTACGGCGAGCGGGACAAGGCCGGTGAGCGGTTCAACGACATGGTGGCGAGCGGTGAGCTGGCCGCTCCGCTGGCGATCGGCCGCGACCACCTCGACTGCGGTTCCGTCGCCTCGCCGTACCGCGAGACCGAGGCGATGCTCGACGGCTCGGACGCGATCGCGGACTGGCCGCTGCTGAACGCCATGGTGAACGTGGCGTCGGGCGCGTCCTGGGTGTCCATCCACCACGGCGGTGGGGTGGGCATGGGCCGGTCGATTCACGCCGGGCAGGTGACGGTGGCCGACGGTACGAAGCTGGGTGGGGAGAAGATCCGCCGGGTGCTGACGAACGACCCCGGGATGGGGGTCATCCGGCATGTGGACGCCGGGTACGACATCGCGGAGTCCGTGGCCGGGGAACGGGGTGTGCGGGTGCCTATGCGCGAGGGTGACGACGCGTGAGCGCTCCGCGCGGTGAGGTGGGCGGCAGCGCTTCGGCCGGGGCTGGGGCTTCGTCGCCGGCTGCGGGTTCGGCTGTGCCCACCCTGCCCCAAGCTCCACAGCCTGGCGATGTCCCACAGCCTGCCGGCCGCTCCTTCCATGAGATGTGGCGCGAGTTGCTGCCCATCGGGCGCCACCCCGACTCCGGTGGTTACCGGCGCTTCGCCTGGACGTCCGCCGATGCCGAGTGCCGGGCCTGGTTCGAGGATCAGGCCCGGGCACGGGGGCTGACGTACGAGGTCGACCGGAACGGGAACCAGTGGGCCTGGCTCGGGGATCCCGCCGCCGGGGACGCCGTCGTCACCGGGTCCCATCTCGACTCCGTCCCCGACGGCGGTGCCTACGACGGGCCTCTCGGGGTCGTGTCCTCCTTCGCAGCCTTCGATGAGCTGCGGGCGCGTGGTGTCGAGTTCGGCAAGCCCTTCGCCCTCGTCAACTTCGGGGACGAGGAGGGCGCCCGGTTCGGCCTCGCCTGCGTCGGGTCGCGGCTGACCGCAGGGCAGCTCACCGTCGAGCAGGCGCACCGGCTGACCGACGGCGACGGCATCACCCTGCCGCGGGCCATGGAGGCGGCCGGGTACGACCCCGACGCCATCGGACCCGACCCCGAGCGGCTCGGCCGTATCGGTGCCTTCGTCGAACTGCACGTCGAGCAGGGGCGGGCCCTCGACCTCAGCGGCGATCGCGTGGGCGTCGCCAGCGCCATCTGGCCGCACGGGCGGTGGCGGTTCGACTTCCGGGGCGAGGCCAACCACGCGGGGACGACACGGCTCGTCGACCGCCGTGACCCCATGCTGTCGTACGCCGAGACCGTCCTCGCCGCCCGCCGTGAGGCCGAACTCGCCGGTGCCGTCGCCACCTTCGGCAAGATCGCCGTCGAGCCCAACGGCGTCAACGCCATCCCCTCCCTCGTCCGCGGCTGGCTCGACTCGCGCGCCGCCGACCAGGGCAGCCTCGACACCGTCGTCAGCGGCATCGAGAGGGCGGCCCGGGAGTACGCGGACGCGCACGGCGTCGAACTCGACGTCGTCCGTGAGTCGTTCACGCCCGTCGTGGAGTTCGACCACGCCCTGCGCGACGAACTCGCCCGCATCCTCGGCAAGGACAAGGACCCGGGGCTGACCGTGCCCGTTCTGGGTACCGGTGCCGGACACGACGCCGGAATCCTCTCCGGCAGCATCCCGACCGCCATGCTGTTCGTGCGCAACCCCACGGGCGTCTCGCACTCCCCGGCCGAGTACGCCGCCGAGGACGACTGCCTGGCCGGGGTGACCGCACTCGCCGACGTACTGGAAGGGCTGGTCCGCAGGTGACGCAGACGTACTGGCTGGAGCACGCCTGGCTCGACCCCGTCGTCGAGCCGGGCGTCGCCCTTGAGGTGACGGACGGCCGTATCACCGCCGTCCGCACCGGCGTCGACACCCCGCCCCCCGGCGCCGAGATCCTCCGCGGACTCACGCTCCCGGGTCTGGCCAACGCCCACTCGCACGCCTTCCACCGAGCCCTGCGCGGTACGGTCCAGGTCGGCTCCGGCACCTTCTGGACCTGGCGCGAGGTCATGTACTCGTTCGCCGACCGGCTGACCCCCGAGACGTACCACGCGCTCGCCCGCGCCGTGTACGCGGAGATGGCGCTGGCCGGTGTCACCGCCGTCGGCGAGTTCCACTACGTGCACCACGCACCGGGCGGCACCCGCTACGCCGACCCCAACGCCATGGGCGAGGCCCTCATCGACGCCGCCGCCGAGGCCGGTATCCGTATCACCCTCCTCGACACCGCCTATCTCTCCGCCGGCTTCGGGCAGCCGCCCAACACCCACCAGCTCCGCTTCTCCGACGGCACCGCGGAGGCCTGGGCCGAACGCTGTTCAGTTCTCAAGGAACGGGATCACGCGCGGATCGGTGCGGCCGTCCACTCCGTACGGGCCGTGCCCGCGGAGCAGTTGACGACGGTGGCGCGCTGGGCGGAGGAGCGGCGGGCCCCGCTCCATGTGCACCTGTCCGAGCAGACGGCGGAGAACGACGCCTGCCTGGAGGCCCACGGCCGCACCCCCACGCAGCTCCTCGCCGACCACGGCGTCCTCGGGCCGCGCACCACCGGTGTCCACAACACGCACCTCACGGTCGAGGACATCCGGCTGATCGGCTCCACGTCCACGGGCACCTGCATGTGCCCGACCACCGAGCGGGACCTCGCCGACGGCATCGGCCCGGCCGTGGCCCTTCAGGCGGCCGGCTCCCCGCTGTCCCTGGGCTCCGACAGCCATGCCGTCGTCGACCTGCTCGAAGAGGCGCGCGCGATGGAGCTGAACGAGCGGCTGCGCACCCGCACCCGCGGCCACTGGACGGCTGCGGCCCTGCTGCGCGCGGCCTCCGCCGACGGGCACGCCGCCCTCGGCTGGCAGGACGCGGGCGTCCTGGAGCCCGGCGCGCTCGCCGACTTCACGACGATCGCGCTCGACTCGGTCAGGACCGCGGGGCCGCTGCCGCGGCTCGGCGCCGAGACGGCCGTATTCGCCGCGACGGCAGCGGACGTACGCCATACGGTCGTGGGCGGTCGCCATGTCGTACGCGACGGGGCGCACACCCTCGTACCGGATGTGGCGCGGGCGCTGGCGGACGCCGTGGAAGCCCTGCGCGCCTGACGCCCGACGCCGGCCCGCCCACGCCCCGCCCGCCCACGCCTCGCCCGCCCCGCCCGGCCATTCCCAGTCCGGCCACCCACGAGGAACCCATGAGCAGCACGGTCATCACCAACATCGCCAGCCTGGTCACCAACGATCCCTCCCTCGGTGACGCCTCCCCACTCGGTCTGATCCAGGACGCGGCCGTCGTCATCGACGGCGACCGCGTCGCGTGGATCGGTGAGTCAAGCAAAGCACCCGCCACTGACAATCGGGTCGACGCCGGCGGCCGGGCGGTGATCCCGGGCTTCGTGGACTCCCACTCGCACCTGGTCTTCGCGGGCGACCGCACGCAGGAGTTCAACGCCCGTATGTCGGGCCGCGGCTACTCGGCGGGCGGCATCCGCACGACGGTCGCCGCCACGCGGGCCGCGACCGACGCGGAGCTGGAGGCCAACCTCACCCGTTACCTCGCCGAGGCCCTCCGCCAGGGCACCACCACCTTCGAGACGAAGTCCGGCTACGGCCTCACCGTCGAGGACGAGGCCCGCGCCCTGTGCATCGCCTCCGCGCACACGGACGAGGTCACCTACCTCGGCGCGCACATCGTGTCCCCCGACTACGCCGACGACCCTGCCGCGTACGTGGCCCTGGTCACCGGCGAGATGCTCGACGCCTGCGCGCCCCACGCCCGCTGGATCGACGTCTTCTGCGAGAAGGGCGCCTTCGACGGCGACCAGGCCCGTGCGATCCTCACCGCGGGCAAGCGGAAGGGCCTGCACCCGCGCATCCACGCGAACCAGCTGTCGTACGGCCCGGGCGTGCAGCTCGCCGTCGAGCTCGACGCGGCCAGCGCCGACCACTGCACGCACCTGACGGACGCCGACGTGGACGCGCTCGCGAGCGGCCGCACGGTCGCCACGCTCCTGCCCGGCGCCGAGTTCTCGACCCGCGCCGAGTGGCCCGACGCCCGCCGCCTTCTCGACGCGGGTGTCACGGTCGCCCTGTCCACGGACTGCAACCCGGGCTCGTCCTTCACGTCCTCGGTCCCCTTCTGTATCGCGCTGGCGGTACGGGACATGGGGATGACCCCGGACGAGGCGGTGTGGTCGGCCACGGCGGGAGGAGCCGAGGCCCTGCGCCGCACGGACATCGGCCGCCTCACCCCGGGCGCGCGTGCGGACCTGGCGATCCTCGACGCCCCGAGCCACGTCCATCTGGCGTACCGCCCGGGCGTACCGCTGGTGGCCGAGGTGTGGCGGCGGGGCGTGCGCGAGGTCTGAGGCGCGGCCCCGCGGTCCCGAGGTCTGAGGCGAGGTCCCGCGGGCCCGCGTGTGTCATACGTCATGCCCCGCTCAAGTGTTCGGCCATCTGGTTAGACTCCCTTGATCATCGGCGTCGGCCCTTCCAAGCGCCGACAGTTCAGGGGAGGAACGGGGAATGGTCAGCAGACGCGGGCTGTTGAGCGGGGCCGCACTCGTGGGTGTCGGCACACTGGCGGGCGTGGTGCAGGGAACGGGAGTCGCGGCGGCGGCCGCACCGCTGGACACGCCGTTCACACCGGTTTCCGTGCCGCACCTCGCGGAGGCCGAGCGGATGGTGCAGTACCAGCGGCTGCTGGCGGCCGGCTACCTGCCGGGCGGCCTGGTGGGACACTGGCCGCTGGACGGCAAGGCCACCGACCGGTCCGGCTACGAACGGCCCGTCACCCTGGGCGCCGGCGCGACCTGGTCGACGCTGCGGGCCGGCGGTGAGCTGAGCTTCGACGGCACGTCGGGGGCGTACGCGGCCACGAGTTCCGTCCTGGACACCACGGCGCCGTTCACGGTCTCGGCATGGGTGCGCCTCTCGAACGACGCCACCAGCCCCGCCGACCTGGCCAACATGTACACCGCGGTGAGCCAGGACGGCTCCCAGGCCAGCCGCTTCCTGCTGCAGTACGACGACACGGCCCGGGCGTGGGCGTTCAAGGTGCGCAGCGAGGACCAGAGCACCAAGGTGTCGGCGTTCGCCACGACCCCCGCCGCGCTGGGCGTGTGGACGCACCTGACCGGCGTGTGGGACGGCACGCAGGTCCTCCTGTACGTCAACGGCCGGCTGGAGGGCAGCGCGGCCACGACACTGTCCTGGGCCGCGACGCAGGGCTTCAACATAGGCCGGGCCAAGTGGGACGGCGCACCGGTGAACCGGTGGAAGGGCCAGGTGGACGACGTCCGGGCCTACAACCGCGCCCTGACCGCCGCGGAGGCAGCCGTCATCAGCGGCAAGACGGCCCGCGAGAACAACGTCTACCTGGTCGGCTCCGCGTCGTCGGTGGTGTGGGGCACGCCCGACGACCTGACGAGCTGGATCGCGCGCGCCCGCTGCTCGTCGTTCCAGACGTGGGTGCTGAAGCACACTTACGGCTGGGCGACGGACGACTACTTCACCCAGTACTTCCAGGACCGGATCCCGGAGGCCGCCGACTACCGGAAGGCGTTCACGGACGGCACGGCCGGCCCGCGCTTCAAGAGGATCCGCAAGGTCACCGACCTCCAGCCGGGCGATCTGATCGCGGTGGACTACAACGGCACCGACTCGGCGAACACCGGCCACATCGTGATGGTCCGTGAGGTCAAGGGTGTCTTCACCGGGTCCATGACCTTCAGCGGGGAGACGCAGTACGCCATCGAGGTCGTCGACTGCACCTCCGACCCGCACGGCGTGTACGGGCTCTCCAGCTATCCCCAGTACCCCGACACCCGCATGGTCAGCAATGTGGACGGCGAGAGCTACCAGGGTGTGGGCATCGGCCACATGATGTTCTACGCCTCCGACAGCACCGGCGAGTTCTCCCGCTACCGGTGGAGCGTCAACACCGGTTCGGCGAAGACGTACACGGTCGCGGACCGGCCGATCGCGGCGGCGCGGATCGTATGACGGTTCACGCCTTCGGATGAAGGCGACAGGTGACAGGCGGGGCCGGGGCCTGTGATGTCATGCGGCCCGCCCCGCCCGCCACCGCTGGTCGTCGCTCCCCTGGTCCGGCAGCAGGAACAGCGTGTCGCCGCCGTACGGTGTCACCGCGTGGTCCGGGGCGATCTCCGGGCGGATCACACCCCGGGAGTCGACCGTGAAGCGCAGGTTGCGGCCGTTGGAGCCGTAGACCGAGGAGCACTCCCAGATGCCGACGCCCCGGTCCGTCGAGCCCCGGCTGTCCAGGCAGAAGCCGGGGTCGGCGTACGACTGGAGGACACCGCGCGAGGAGCCGACGCGCCAGAACTGCGTACGGGACGAGGTGCAGGGCGCCGTGATGACGTCCGTGCCCAGGTCCATGACACCGTCGCGGATGTCCAGGCACAGGCCCGAGGCGACGTTCACCACCTGGGCGTACGTGCTGTTCGGCGGGTGCGCCGCGGGAGGCTTCGGCTTCGGGGAGGCCGGGCGGGTCGTCTTCGAGGGTTTCGGAGTCGGCGTCGGAGTCGGGCTCGGGCTCGGTGACTTCGCCGTCGGTGTCGGGGAGGGCGACGGCGTCAGCGAGATCGTCACCGTCACCGCGGGCAGCGGAGTCGGCGTGCGCACGGTGCTCGCGACCCGCGCCGGCTGCGAGCCGCCCGAGGCCAGGAGGTAGACCAGCAAGGGGGCCAGCGCCACGCCGAGGGCCACCGAGGTCAGCGCGAGGCGCCGCGAAGGCCACCAGCCCAGGAGCCGGTCGGCCCCTGCCGTGTTCTGCTCGTCCGCGTCGCCCATGACGTACGCCGTGCCGCCCCAGGGGAGCAGGCCCTCCGCCAGCGCCGTGCGCGGGGCGTCGCGCAGCTGTGACAGCTCCTCGTACGCGGTGGCGCAGTACCCGCAGTGCGCCATGTGGGCGTGCAGATCGGCGCTGTAGCGCGGGTTGTCGGGGCGCACCGACTCCTCGATCAGCCGCCGGAAGTCCTGGCAGCGCGGATTGCCGGAGGCGGCGAGCCGGGTCTTCAGCAGGGACTGGCGCAGCGCCTGGAACGCCGGTTCGATGCCGTACGCCACGTCCTGCGGGGACAGGCCGAGCAGGACAGCCGTGCGCTCGGTCGGTTCCAGCTCGACGACGCCGTACCAGACCAGGCCCTGGAGGCGGAGGGGGAGCGTCTGGAGCGCGGCGAGCATCGGCGGGAGGGAACCCTCCGGCCCGGCCGCGCGCAGGTGCGTGAGCAGGCCCGGATCGAGCCGGGAGGCGCGCCCGTCCGTGGCCCAGGAGGCCGTCACCCGGCCCGCCAGCAACAGGAGTTGATGGCGCCAGGGCCCCCGCGGGTCCTGGCCGCGGGCGGTGTCGCGGGCCGCGAGTGCGAACGCCTGCGCGGTCAGTTGCCGGGCCGCGTGCTCGTCGACCGTGCACAGACGGGCGTACGCGAGGACCGCGGGGCGGTGACGCGTGCGCAGCTCACGCAGGGCCGGATACGCGGTCGGGGTGTCGGTGCGCAGCAGTTCGGTCAGCCGGGCGTCGGACACCGTACTGTGCACACCGCTTCCGGCCTCGACGTCGTCGTCGTCCCGCTCGGCGCGAGCCATCCCCCTGCCTCCCTGCACCCCTGCTCCTGCCCGGTGGGCAGGCCCGAGACTGGGACCTACCGGCCGGTATGGGGGTGACCATAGTGATGCAAGGGGGCCTGTGGGAAAAGGGGTTTCCCAGGGTAACTGAGGTGCGGACCGTGGGTGTTTCAGGAGGCGCCTGTGAAGGGCCTGAGAGACCGGTGTCCGTACGTCCGAACACGACTTGCCCGGCGTCCGGCCGAGTTGCGCCCGCAGATCAGCAGTCAATTCGCCTGACGCCTGGCCGAGTTGCGCGCGCAGATCCGCAGGCGACTCGCCTGACGCCTGGCCGAGTTGCGCCCGCAGATCCGCAGGCGACTCGCCCCGCGCCGGATCGAGTTGTGTCCGTACATCCGTCCGCAGTCGACTCGCCCGGCACCCGACCGGAATGTCCGGGCGGGCGCCGGGCGAGCGGTGACCTGTTTCGGGCCCTCGGCCGTCACTCCTCGACCGTGAGCCCCTTCCGTAGCCTCACCAGTGTCCGTGACAGCAGCCGTGACACATGCATCTGCGAGATGCCCAGCTCGTCTCCTATCTCCGACTGCGTCATGTTGGCCACGAAGCGCAACGAGAGGATCTGCCGGTCGCGCGGCGGGAGTTCGGCGATCAGCGGCTTCAACGACTCGACGTACTCGATGCCTTCGAGTCCGTGGTCCTCGTAGCCGATGCGGTCCGCCAGCGCTCCCTCGGACTCGTCCTCCTCGGGCTGTGCGTCGAGGGAGCTGGCCGTATAGGCGTTTGACGCCGCCATGCCCTCGACGACTTCCTCGTTCGAGATGCCCAGGCGCTCCGCCAGCTCGGCCACCGTCGGCGCCCGGTCGAGCCGCTGGGCGAGCTCGTCGCCGGCCTTCGCCAGATCGAGACGGAGTTCCTGCAGCCGGCGCGGGACGCGTACGGACCACGAGGTGTCACGGAAGAAGCGCTTGATCTCGCCGACGATCGTCGGCATCGCGAAGGTGGGGAACTCGACGCCTCTGCTGAGTTCGAAGCGGTCGATCGCCTTGATCAGGCCGATCGTGCCGACCTGGATGATGTCCTCCATGGGCTCGCTGCGCGAGCGGAAGCGGGAGGCGGCGAACTTCACGAGTGCCAGATTGAGTTCGACCAGTGTGTTGCGGACGTACGAAAATTCATGCGTGCCTTCTTCGAGCGACGCCAGTCGTTCGAAGAGTGTCTTGGACAGGGCCCGTGCGTCCACCGGCCCCACCTCGTCGTAAGGGGGGATCTCCGGAAGTCCGGCGAGGCCGTCGTCGGCCAGGCCGTCCGTGGGGGCGTGGTCCGGTCGTTCCAGAGGGGGTGTCGACGTCGCCCTCTGGGTCTGCGATGCGTCGAGCCGGGGTGACATGGTGTCCTCCATCGTTCTCGGCATATGGCTGCCGATGCCAATACGTGCACTGCGGTGTGCGGCGCCTCCAAAGCCGGCCGTGTCGAATGGTGTCTCTCATAGCCCTACCCGCTTTCGTGGGCCCCTCGCAAGTGCGTTCTGTGGTGAAATGTCCAATTTCGCGGGGTTGTTCGGGTGCTCTGGGGTGTGAGGAAGGCGTAATGTTCGAGGGCGTCCATCAACAGCGACGACGGTCGGGAGAGAGACGGCATGGACCGCGGGACGGTCGGCAGCGCACAGTCGGGCCGACTTCTGGTCGAGGTGCGGCAAGAGGGCACGAGTGCCGTCGTGACCCCGGCGGGTGAGTTGGATCACCACACCGCCGAACTATTGCGCGAACCCCTTGAGGGCTGCCTCGAGAAGGGGTTCGCGCGCCTGGTCGTGGACTGTTCACGACTGGAGTTCTGCGACTCCACCGGGCTGAACGTACTGCTCGGCGCCCGGCTGAAGGCCGAGGCCGCGGGCGGCGGAGTCCATCTGGCGGGGATGCTGCCGGTGGTGGCCCGGGTCTTCGAGATCACCGGGGCGGACGCCGTCTTCACCGTCCACGACACGCTGGACGCGGCCTTGGCCGAGTAGGACGGACCTGAAGGCCCCCGCGCCCCGGATGCCCCTCGGTGACCAGCGAGTTACGCGCGTCACAGGTTCCGGTCGAATCCATGGGTGTTCCAGCGGACCGGTCGGGCAGGAGACATGCTGAATATGTCGGCAGCCGGGACGAAAGCCGCAATGAAGAGGGTCCATACGAACAGCACGCGCAACAACCGACGGAAACACCGTCGATCTTCGTACTGAATCTTGCATCGTGAACTGGTGAATCGGTGAGGTGAAGCGCTGATGAGCACCACCCGGCCCTGCTCGCCGGGCGACCGCGGCCCCGAGCCCAGCGGCGCTTCCGGAACAGCCGCGCGGGGCGCGTCCGACGAGGGCGCTTCTCCCGGCTCGCCCGGGGAGGAAGCGTCCTCCTCCGGCCGGCAGGTCCGCAGGCTGAGCTTCGAGGGTGAGAGCGGTGTCGTCCCGCTCGCCCGCGACTTCACCCGCCAGGCGCTGTACGCGTGGGGCTGGCTGCCCGCCGCCACCGCCGACCGCCGGGCCGCCGCCGAGGACGTCCTGCTCGTCGTCTCCGAACTCGTCACCAACGCCTGTCTGCACGCCGAGGGTCCCGACGAGCTGTGGATCGCGTGCGACACCAAGGTGCTGCGCATCGAGGTCTCCGACAAGGGCGGGGGCCAGCCCGCACCCCGCACCCCGCACCGCGCCGGGCGCCCCGGCGGTCACGGGATGTTCATCGTGCAGCGGCTCTGCCTGGACTGGGGGGTCGTCCGCACGCCCGGGGTCGCGGGCAAGACCGTGTGGGCGGAGCTCGGCGCCCCCGCCTGACGCCGCCTCACCCACGGCGCGGTGCCCCGAACGGGCGGCGCACCGCGGTTCGAACCCTTCTTCGTTCATCACTTGTTGCGCGCCGGATCACCACAGATCCGGCGTGCACTGTGTCTTCCCTCCATAAGTCCCCGGGCGTACCTTGACGGCCCGATCTGATGTGCCGTCAGGAATGAGGGGACCGTGTCGTACCACAAGCGAACCGCCGCGCTCACGTCCGCCGTGGCCCTGGCCGGCTCGGCGGTATTGATGGCCGCCCCCGCAGCCCAGGCCGAGATCGTCAATGTCAACTACCACTGCAAGACGCCGATCGGCGACAAGAGCGCCGTCTCGCCCATCGACATCAAGGGCGTCAAGAGCGGCAGCGGCTACAAGCTCACCATGTCCTGGCAGAAGGGCGTCTCGTCCAGCCCGGTCGAACTGGGCAAGGGGGCGATGAACCCGAGCGCCACCATCAAACTGGGCGGCGCCGACAACGGCACCGTCACGGTGACGGGCCCGGCCAACCAGGCGGCGATCCCCGCCAACACGCCGATCAAGATCAACGACTTGAGCGGTACCTACACCCCGAAGAAGACCGGCAAGGTCACCTTCACGCCGGGCGTGCTGACCATCAAGGCGCTCGGCACGACGACCACGTGCACGCCCACCAACAGTCCCGGGCCGTCGCTGACCCTCGACGTCACGGCGGCGGGCGGCGGCGGCTCCGGCTCCACGCAGAGCGGCACGGACTCCGGCGGCCAACTCCCGAAGACCGGCCCCGAGGACTCCGCGATCGCGCTGGGCACGCTCGGCGGCACGGTCCTGCTCGCGGGCGCCGCCGGAGTGCTGTGGCTGACACGCCGCAACCAGGCGGTACGCCGCTGAGGCCGCTGACCGCTGAGGCCCCCCGGGTCCCTCGTACGCCAAGCAGGAGCCGCCGATGCCGTACGCCCGCCACGTCCTCTGTCTCCCCCTCGCCGCCCTGAGTCTGCTGGCCGCCGTGTCCCCCGCCGTCGCCGACGGCGGCTGGTCCGTCGCGCCCGCGACCGGCGGCGCGGGCGGGCGGCCGTACGTCTACGCGGAGGGCGAGCCCGGGACGGTCCTCCAGGACGCGCTGTCGGTGTTCAACCCTGGCGGGAAGCCGCTGACCGTCCGGCTGAGCGGCGCCGACGCGGACAACACCGCCGACGGCGGATTCACGGTGCGGCGGAAGCCGGTGGACACCGGGGCGTGGATCGGCTTCGCACGCACGACGGGTGGGATGGGGGTCCCCCCTGCTCGAGCGAAGCCGAGAGCTTGGGGGAATGTGGCGGTGCGCGCGGTCTCGGTGACGGTGCCCGCCCGGACCCGCGCCGACGTGCCGTTCACCGTGGCGGTGCCCACGGGCGCCGCGCCCGGCGACCACCCGGGCGCGATCGTGGCGAGCGCGGACGGCCGCTCGTCGGCCGTACGCGTCCAACTCCGCGTCTCGGGCCCCGCGCTGTCCGCGCTGACCGTGGAGCACGTGGCGGTGCGCGACGGGCGGATCTCCTACGAGCTGGTCAACCGTGGCACCACCGTGCTGACGCCGAGGCTCGCGGTGCGCGCCGAGGGAGTCCTCGGCCGGGTTCTGGACCGGCCGCCGCGCACCCTGCCCCTGGAACTGCTGCCGGGCCGCCGGGTCCGGCTGAGTGAGCCGTGGTCCGACCACCCGGCGCTCGACGCGGTCGACGTGCGGCTCACGGTCACGGCGGCGGGCGGGGCGCACGCGTCCGCGTCCGCGTCGGCGCGGTTCGTGCCCTGGGGTGCCGTGGGCGGCGCCGTCGCCGGGCTGCTCGCGGCCGTGGGCGCCGGTGCGGTCGTACGACGCCGAAGGCACCGCCCGCCGGACGGGCCGACGGACGACGGGCCGCGTAGGGAAGCGGAGTTGACGGGAGCGATGATGTGAAGGGGCGTATCTCGGCACTCGTGGCGGTGCTCGCGCTCGTCCTGGTGCCCTTGGCGGCGCCCGCCTGGGGGGCCGGCGGACCAACCGTCAAGCTCTCCGCGTCCCAGGCCGGGGCGGGCGGTTCGATCACCGTCACCGGCAGCGGCTGGCAGCCGAAGACACTGCTGATGATCCTGATCTGTGGGCAGTCCGTGCCGTCGCGAGGCGTGATCGGCGGCACCAACTCCTGCGCCAACGCGGACGGTCGGGCCGTCACGACCGACGCGCGGGGAAAGTTCGGCAGGAAGCTGCCGGTGGTCGAGCCGCCCGTGCCCTGCCCCTGTGTGGTGCACGTCGCGACCGCCACCGGGACCAGGGCGGACGCGGACGCGATCTTCCAGGTCGCCGGGCACGCCGTGGAGCCGCTGCCCGCCGAGTCCGCCGCCGGGCGCCTCTCGATCCTGACGGACACCCGGCTCGACGGCTCCGGCGGGCTGCTGACCTGGTTCGGCGCGCCGCCGTCCCGCACGCTCGTGTTCACCGTCGGCAACGTCGGCTCGTCGCCGGTGAAGAACCCGGTCTTCCGCGTCGGCACCTCCCACGGGGTGTTCGCCCCGCAGTGGGACGAGCAGCAGTGGCGGGGCACGATCGCGCCCGGCAAGAAGGCGCGGATCAAGCTGCCGGTGGAACTGTCGGCGGGCGCCCACGGCGACTACACGGTCTCGCTGGAGTACGGCGGGAAGGTCCTCGCCGAACAGCCGTGGGGCGTCGGCCGTCCGTGGGGTGTGACCCTCTTCTGGCTCCTGGTCTGCGTGGTCGTACCGGCCGCCGTGTTCCGCGTCGGCATGGCCGTCGTGGACCGGGTGCGGCCGCGCGGGCCGGCGAAGCGGGCGATACGCCGACGCGGTCCGCGTCTGTCCGCACTCACCCGGCGCATCCCTGGGCCAGCAGCCGAGCACGTCCCCAGGCCGGGCGCTTCCTCGCCCGCTCCCGAGAACACCACCACTTCGGCCCTGCCGTGGTTCACCCCGGACACGGATCCGGGGACCGCGGTGAACGGTCGGCTCTCCGCACCGCACGAGAACAACCCGACGACCCCGACGAAGGGAAACACGTGAGCACGCAACGGAGAGTTTCTGCGGCAGGGGGCGACAGTACGGGGGAGAGAACGGGGGAGAGAACGGCCGGGGGCAGGAGCCGGAGGGCGGGCGCGGCCGGAGTGGCGCTGATGCTGGGTGGTGCGGGCCTCCTGCTCGGCGTGGCCGCGGCCCCGGCGCAGGCGGCCGAGGTGTCGTTCGCCACGCACTGCGTGCCGCCCGCCGGCATCGACCCCGTCGACGGCACCACGAAGGTCGAGATCACCGCGCCGGCCACGGCGAAGGTGGGCGACACGGTCGACGTCGTGTGGAAATTCGTGCAAGCCGCGTCGAAGAACCCCGACATCATCGACCTGCCCGCCAACTCGGTGCAGCCGTCCGGCATCCTCAAGGCGGCCGGCGCGCAGACCGCGGACATCGCCATGCAGGGCCCGCGCGAGAACCCGGCGATCCCCAAGGGCGGCGACATGGTGCTGTCCGACATGAAGGGCACGCTGAAGCTGACGGCGCCGGGTCAGGTGACGCTGACGCCGGACGCGTACACCGTCAACGCCATGTCCACGGACACCAAGTGCACACCGAAGGAGACGGTGCAGAAGGCGGCGACGATCGAGGTGACGGCCGGGAGCGGGAGCACGTCGAGTACCTCGGCCACACCGACGGGCTCTGCCTCGGCCTCGCAGTCGGCGACCCCGTCCCATACGGCGAGCGCGTCCGCCTCGGCCTCCGCGAGCGACGGCACGGGCAGTGGCCAGACCGACTTCACCGGCAAGGAGGTCCAGGTCCCGTACGCGTGCAAGACGCCCATCGGCGACAAGAACGCCACCTCGCCCGTGCAGATCAACGCCAGGAAGAACGGCGGGAACTTCGACCTCACCGTGCAGTTCAAGAAGTCGGTGATGAACAGCCCCGCGGACATCCCGAAGGACTCGGTGAAGCCCTCGATGGAGGTCGTGCTGGGTGGCGCGGACAAGGGCACGGTCCATGTCGAGGGGCCCACGAACGCCAAGGCCATCAAGACGGGCGACCCGATGGAGATCCCGGACCTGAAGGGCACCTACAAGCCGGGCGCGAGCGGGCAGTCGACGCTGTCACCGGGCGTGCTGACCATCAAGGCCCTGGGGACGACCACGACGTGCACGCCGACGAAGACGGCGGTGTCGCTGACCCTGGACACGTCGCAGCAGCCGGACGGGGCGTCCGGCGGATCCTCGACGTCCGGTGGCACCTCGGGTGGCCTGGCCGAGACGGGGGCGAACGACCACGGCACCCTGAAGGCGCTGGGCCTGGTGGCCGGGACGGCGATCCTGCTGGGCGGCGCGGTGTTCACGTTCATGCCCCGGCGCGTCCGCTGAGGCTCCCTCGCCGCGAAACGCCGGAGGGCCGCCGTACCCACGCGGGTACGGCGGCCCTCCGGACAGCCGGGACGTACGTCAGTGGACGTCGCCCATGAGCTCCTTGACCTTCTTGCGGTACATCCACACCGCGAGACCGGCGACCACGGCGAGCACGGCCTGAAGGGCCACGATGCCCGTCTTGTTGAGGTCCACGCCCGCGATGGAGAGCAGACCGGTCGTGGCGTCACCGGCGGTGACGGCCAGGAACCAGACACCCATCATCTGGGAGGCGTACTTCGCCGGCGCCATCTTCGTGGTGACGGAGAGGCCGACGGGGGAGACCGTCAGCTCACCGACGGTCTGCACGAAGTAGATCGCGACCAGCCACATCGCCGCGGCCTTGTGACCGCCGTCGGCGATCGCCAGCGGGGCGAGGAACAGGAAGAAGGACGCACCGATCAGGATCAGACCCGACGCGAACTTCACCGCCGTGCTCGGCTCCTTGCCGCGCCGGTTCAGCGACAGCCACATCCAGGCGAAGACCGGGGCCAGCGCCATGATCATGACCGGGTTGACCGACTGGTACCAGGAGACCGGGAACTCCCAGCCGAAGATCGTGTTCTCGGCCGACGAGTCGGCGAAGATCGACAGGGTCGAGCCGCCCTGGTCGTAGATCATCCAGAACACGGCCGCGGCCACGAAGAACCAGATGTACGCGGTCATCCGGGACCGCTCGGCGCGGTTCAGGTCCTTGTCCCGCTTGATCCGGGCGATGACCAGGACGGGAATGATCAGACCGGCGATGGTGATCGGGACCAGCAGCCAGTTCAGCGTGTAGTGGCCGGAGAAGCCGACGATCGCGTAGAAGACGATCGCGACGGCGGCCCACAGCCCCGCCTTGCGCAGCGTCGCGGACTTCTCCGCGGCGGTCAGCGGCGTCGGGATCTCCTGCGAACGCGCGCTCAGGTGCCGGCCGCCGAGCAGGTACTGGCCGAGGCCGAGCGCCATGCCGAGCGCGGCGAGCGCGAAGCCCAGGTGCCAGTTGACGTTCTCACCGACGGTGCCGATGACCAGCGGCGCGGCGAAGGCGCCCAGGTTGATGCCGATGTAGAAGAGGGTGAAGCCACCGTCGCGGCGCGGGTCGTCCGGCCCGTCGTAGAGGTGGCCGACCATGGTCGAGATGTTGGCCTTCAGCAGACCCGAGCCGACCGCGACCAGGCCGAGACCGGCGAAGAAGGTGCCGGAGGACGGCAGGGCCAGGGTGAGGTGGCCCAGCATGATGATGAGGCCCGCCACGGCGACCGTCTTACGGGGGCCGAGGACGCGGTCGGCGAACCAGCCGCCCGGCAGGGCGAGCAGGTACACGAGCGACACGTACACCGAGTAGATCGCGGTCGCGGTGGCCGCGCTCAGGTGCAGGCCGCCCGGTGCCACCAGGTACAGCGGCAGGAGGGCCTTCATGCCGTAGTAGGAGAACCGCTCCCACATCTCGGTCATGAAGAGGGTGGCCAGTCCGCGGGGGTGGCCGAAGAAGGTCTTCTCGGAGCCGGGGGTGCCCGGGCGGACCGAGTCCTTCGTCAGGCTGGACGCCATGGTCGTTCCTTGCTGGTCGGGGCGTGCTCCGGTGGGGGTCCCGAGAGCCTGGGGAGGATGCGCGCCCAATGGGGCGGCCGGCACCGGCAGGATCGGTCGTCCACCCCACGCCCACGGGGTGTCCGCTCCGGTCGCGGAGCGGTGTACGGCGACCACCGGGATCCACGCCTCTACGCGCGTCGATGCGCTCAGAGGCCCGGCCACAGGTCGTTCCTTTCAAGGCCGGCGCGAGCCGGCCCGCACACAAAAGAGACCTTCAGCGTGAAGTACCGCCAAAGGTCCCCGATGGTGCTACAGGCGTTCAACTCACCATACGGCATGGGGGTGCCGGATATGGAATGACTTGAGACCAGGATCACAGGTGATTTCGGAACCGTGGACACCTATTCGAAGGTGTTCACCGGGATGGCACCCCACAGGCGCAGGTGCGGGGCCGCGCCCCGACGGAGGGCGGCGGCGCCGGATGATGACAGCCCAAGGTAAGAAATCGCGTCCGGCGATCACACCCACGATCACACCGTTGCTCCCCTCGCGGGCGGACTACCATCACCCCATGACCCGTGTACTGCTCGCCGAGGACGATGCGTCCATCTCGGAGCCGCTGGCCCGTGCCCTGCGCCGGGAGGGTTACGAGGTCGAAGTGCGCGAGGACGGACCCACCGCGCTCGACGCCGGAATGCAGGGCGGCGTCGACCTGGTCGTGCTGGACCTCGGGCTGCCCGGCATGGACGGCCTGGAGGTGGCCCGCCGGCTGCGTGCCGACGGCCACACCGTTCCGATCCTCATCCTGACCGCGCGTGCCGACGAGGTGGACACCGTCGTCGGCCTCGACGCGGGCGCCGACGACTACGTCACCAAGCCCTTCCGGCTCGCCGAACTGCTCGCCCGCGTCCGGGCGCTGCTGCGGCGCGGCGCCACCGAGCCCGCCCAGCCGCCCGCCACGCACGGGGTGCGCATCGACGTCGAGTCGCACCGCGCGTGGATGGGCGACGAGGAGCTCCAGCTCACCGCCAAGGAGTTCGACCTGCTGCGGGTCCTCGTCCGGGACGCGGGCCGGGTCGTCACACGCGACCAGCTGATGCGCGAGGTCTGGGACACGACGTGGTGGTCGTCCACGAAGACCCTGGACATGCACATCTCGTGGCTGCGCAAGAAGCTGGGCGACGACGCGGCGAATCCGCGGTACATCGCGACGGTACGGGGTGTGGGCTTCCGCTTCGAGAAGAGCTGACGGCTCGCTGCCGTAGCCGCGTAGGCGCGTAGCTGAGGGCAGTCTGCCTCCCCCAGTGCCTCAAGGGCCTGAGGATCCCCAGGGCGGTACGGGTGGGCGCCGGGGGTACCCCCTGCTCGAAGAGCTTGGGGGAGGTACCGGGCAAGCGCCGGTGAGCGAAACCCACCCCCGCCCAGCCCCGGCACCGGGTGCCATGCCTACCAGGGGCACACTGGTCGTCGTACCTGTCCCCCCGCCGGAGGCCTCCGTGCGTCGTCGTCTCATCCAGTCCACCCTCGCTGTCGTCCTCGTGGTGATCGCCGTCTTCGGCGTCTCCCTCGTGATCGTCGAGACCCGTACGATCAGCAACAGCGCCCAGGAGCGCGTCGACTCCGAGGCGCTGCGGCTCGCCAGCATCGTGGACAGTCGTCTCCTCAGTGACGAGAAGGTCAACGGCAAGATCTTCAAGGACCAGGTCACCGGCGACAGGTACGCACTGATCGACATCCCCGGCCAGGCCCCTATCCAGGTCGGCGCCAAGCCCACCGGCGATGTCATCCACTCCACGGCCAAGGGCGAGGAGGGCGAGACCGTCCGGGTCGAGGAGCCCCGCTCCGCCGTCACCCGCGAGGTCGGCCGTACTCTGCTGATCATCGCCCTGGTCGCGCTGCTCGCGATCATCGCCGCGGTCCTGCTCGCCGTACGCCAGGCCAACCGCCTCGCGTCCCCGCTCACCGACCTCGCCGAGACCGCGGAGCGCCTCGGCTCCGGGGACCCGCGGCCGCGCCACAAGCGGTACGGCGTTCCGGAGCTGGACCGGGTGGCCGATGTCCTCGACTCCTCCGCCGAGCGGATCGCCCGCATGCTGACGGCCGAGCGGCGGCTGGCAGCCGACGCCTCCCACCAGCTGCGTACGCCTCTCACGGCGCTGTCCATGCGGCTGGAGGAGATCACCCTCACCGACGACCCGGACACGGTGAAGGAGGAGGCGACCATCGCGCTGACGCAGGTGGAGCGGCTGACGGACGTCGTGGAGCGGCTGCTGACGAACGCCCGGGACCCGCGCACCGGGTCCGCCGTCTCCTTCGACCTCGACGAGGTCATCCAGCAGCAGCTCGCCGAGTGGCGCCCCGCCTACCGCAGCGCGGGCCGGGCGATCGTCAGCTCCGGCAAACGGCATCTGCGGGCCGTGGGCACCCCGGGCGCGGTCGCCCAGGTCCTGGCGGCCCTGATCGAGAACTCCCTCATGCACGGCGGCGGCACGGTGGCCCTGCGCACCCGTGTCACCGGCAACCAGGCGGTCGTGGAGGTCACCGACGAGGGCCCGGGCGTGCCGCCGGAACTGGGTTCCCGCATCTTCGAGCGCACGATCAGCGGCCGCAACTCCACGGGCATCGGCCTGGCGGTCGCCCGTGACCTCGCGGAGGCCGACGGCGGCCGCCTGGAGATGCTCCAGGCCAAACCCCCGGTCTTCGGCCTGTTCCTGTCGCGCACGCCCCTGAGGGTGCCACTGACGGGGGAGGACCCGGAGGAGTGGACGGTCAGGTAGGCGGAGATCAGGAGCCGGCGGTCGGGAAGGGAGATCAGGAGCCGACGGCCAGGCAGGACGGGCTCAGCGGTTGACGCGCTGGTCGCTGCGCTGTTGCTGCTCCGCCTTCTTTAGGATCGACTCCGCGCTCGCCACGGCCTCCACGACGGGCAGCGTCCGGAAGACCCAGGTGCGGTACGACCAGAAGCGGAACAGGGTCCCCAGGCCGATGCCGACGACCTTGAAGAGGTTGCGCTGCAGCGAGCTGTCCCAGTCGAAGCCGTAGATCGCCGTGTACAGCACGCCGTTCTCGATCACGAGGCCCACCGCGCTGAACACCAGGAAGAGCGTGAGCTCCCTCGTCCTGCCGTTCTTGTCACGGTCCCGGTACGTGAAGTAGCGGAAGCCCACGTAGTTGAAGGCGATGGCGACGACCGTCGCGATCACGTTGGCGCGTACCGCTTGCAGGTTCGTGGTGTGCCACAGGAGATTGGACACCGCGAAGTTCACCAGGGTGCCGAGGCCACCGACGAGTCCGAACTTGGCGATCTCCCGTCCGAACTGATCGAACTGCCGGCGCACCCTGCCGTGAGGCCCGCCTCGGACCCCCGTGGAACCACTGCCCATCGTGTCGCCAGCCCCCGTCGGGTCGGTCGTATCGGTCGTGTCGGTCGGTCGTATCGGCCCGGTCGGCAGGGCGTGCCGAGCCGTTCCGTCAACCCCGCCATGCTATCCAGCGGCTCAGGGCGGTGCCTGGGGACCAGTTCATGAGGATGGAAAGAAACGTCACACCCGCGGCCCCCGCGGCGGCCTCACAGGGACGGAATCCGGCCTATGTGGCGCGGCCGATACCCTAGGTGCGTGACGTTCCCGGTAGTCGGCATGGTCGGCGGGGGTCAGCTCGCTCGTATGACACACGAGGCGGGCATCCCGCTCGGCATCAGGTTCAAGCTCCTCAGTGACACTCCTCAGGATTCCGCGGCGCAGGTCGTCAGCGATGTCGTCATCGGCGACTACCGCGACCTGGACACGCTGCGCGCCTTCGCACAGGGCTGCGACGTGATCACGTTCGATCACGAACATGTGCCCACCGAGCACCTGCGGGCCCTCGAGGCTGACGGCATCCCCGTCCGCCCCGGCCCGGACGCGCTCGTGCACGCCCAGGACAAGGGCGTGATGCGTGCGAAGCTCGATGCGATCGGCGTGCCGTGTCCACGCCACCGGATCGTGAGCGACCCGGGGGACGTCGCCGCCTTCGCGGCCGAGGGCGACGGTTTCCCGGTCGTTCTGAAGACCGTCCGCGGCGGCTACGACGGCAAGGGCGTGTGGGTCGTACGGTCGGTCGAGGAGGCCGCCGAGCCGTTCCGCGCCGGCGTCCCGGTCCTCGCCGAGGAGAAGGTCGACTTCGTACGGGAGCTGGCCGCCAACGTCGTACGGTCGCCGCACGGGCAGGCCGTCGCGTACCCGGTCGTCGAGTCGCAGCAGGTCAACGGCGTCTGTGACACGGTCATCGCGCCCGCCCCCGACCTGGACGAGGCCCTCGCCCTCCAGGCCGAGGAGATGGCCCTGCGCATCGCCAAGGAACTGGGCGTCGTCGGCCACCTCGCCGTCGAGCTGTTCCAGACCCGCGACGGCCGCATCCTCGTCAACGAGCTGGCGATGCGCCCCCACAACTCGGGCCACTGGACCCAGGACGGCTCGATCACCTCGCAGTTCGCCAACCACGTACGGGCCGTCCTCGACCTCCCGCTCGGCGACCCGCGCCCGCGGGCCCAGTGGACGGTCATGGTCAACGTCCTCGGCGGCGACTACCCGGACATGTACTCCGCGTACCTGCACTGCATGGCCCGCGATCCGAAGCTCAAGATCCACATGTACGGCAAGGACGTGAAGCCCGGCCGCAAGGTCGGTCACGTCAACACTTACGGCGACGACCTCGACGACGTGCTGGAGCGCGCCCGTCACGCTGCCGGCTACCTGAGAGGCACGATCACCGAATGAGCCCTGTTGTAGGCATCGTCATGGGGTCCGACTCCGACTGGCCCGTCATGGAGGCCGCCGCCCAGGCCCTCGACGAGTTCGAGATCGCGTACGAGGTCGATGTCGTCTCCGCGCACCGCATGCCGCGCGAGATGGTCGCGTACGGCGAGCAGGCCGCGGACCGCGGCCTGAAGGTGATCATCGCGGGCGCGGGCGGTGCCGCGCACCTGCCGGGCATGCTCGCCTCCGTCACCCCGCTGCCGGTCATCGGCGTGCCCGTGCCGCTGAAGTACCTCGACGGCATGGACAGCCTCCTGTCGATCGTGCAGATGCCGGCCGGCGTACCGGTCGCGACCGTCTCCGTCGGCGGTGCCCGTAACGCCGGTCTGCTCGCGGCCCGCATCCTGGCCGCGCATGACGAGGAACTCCTCGTGAAGATGCGCGAGTTCCAGCAGGACCTCAACGACCAGGCCACCGAGAAGGGCAAGCGCCTGCGCGCCAAGGTCGAGGGATCGGCCGCGGGCTTCGGCTTCGGTTCGGGGAAGTGACCGCGGTGAGCTCTCTGGAGGCAGCCCGGGAACTCCTGCGCGAGTTCCCGGTCGTCGACGGCCACAACGACCTGCCCTGGGCGCTGCGCGAGCAGGTCCGCTACGACCTCGACGCCCGCGACATCGCCACCCCCCAGAACGCGCACCTGCACACGGACATCCCCCGCCTGCGCGAGGGCGGGGTCGGGGCCCAGTTCTGGTCGGTGTACGTGCGCAGCGACCTCCCGGACGCGGTGCCCTCGACGCTCGAACAGATCGACGGCGTACGGCAGTTGATCGACCGTTACCCGACGGACCTGCGACGGGCCCTGACCGCCGCCGACATGGAGGCGGCGCGCGCGGAAGGCCGTATCGCCTCCCTCATGGGCGCGGAGGGCGGCCACTCGATCGCGGGCTCCCTCGGCACGCTGCGGGGCCTGTACGAGCTGGGCGTGCGCTACATGACCCTCACCCACAACGACAACGTGGCGTGGGCGGACTCGGCGACCGACGAGCCGGGGGTCGGCGGCCTGTCGGACTTCGGCCGCGAGGTGGTCCGGGAGATGAACCGCCTCGGCATGCTCGTCGACCTCTCCCACGTGGCGGCGACGACGATGCGGGACGCGCTGGACACGACGGCCGCGCCGGTGATCTTCTCCCACTCCTCCTCGCGGGCCGTGTGCGACCACCCGCGCAACATCCCGGACGACGTCCTCGAACGCCTTCCCGCCAACGGCGGCGTGGCGATGGTGACGTTCGTGCCGAAGTTCGTGCTCCAGGCGGCGGTGGACTGGACCGCCGCGGCGGACGAGAACATGCGCGCGCACGGCTTCCACCACCTCGCCACGACCCCCGAGGCGATGAAGGTCCACCGCGCTTTCGAGGAGGCCAACCCGCGCCCGGTCGCCACGGTCGCGACGGTCGCCGACCACCTCGACCACATGCGCGAGGTGGCGGGCATCGACCACCTGGGCATCGGCGGGGACTACGACGGCACGGCCTTCACTCCGGACGGCCTCAGCGACGTCTCCGGCTACCCCAACCTGATCGCGGAACTGCTGGACCGCGGCTGGTCGAAGCCGGACCTGGCCAAGCTGACCTGGCAGAACGCGGTACGGGTGCTGGGTGCGGCCGAGGACGTGGCCCGCGAGCTCCAGGCTCAGCGAGGCCCGTCGAACGCGACGCTGGAGCAGCTCGACGGCTGACGTCGACGGGAAGGGGGGCGCCGACCACGGTCGGCGCCCCCCTTTTTTATGTGTGGTGCACCTCAGCCCGCGCAGAGGCAGAACGGGTGTCCCGCCGGGTCCGCGTACACCCGCCAGGTGCGTGAGCGGTCCTCCGCGTCCAGGGGCCGGGCGCCGAGTGCGAGGACGCCCTTCTCGGCCGCGTCCAGGTCGTCGACCACCAGGTCCAGGTGGAACTGCTGCGAGTCGTCGGGGGCCGGCCACTTCGGCGGTACGTGCCCGGGCGCGGCCTGGAACGCCAGCGAGCTGCCCTCGGGCACCTTCAGGTCGACCCAGTCGCCGTCGCCCTCCACCGTGCCGCCGAGCACCTCGGCGTAGAAACCGGCGAGCGAGCGCGGGTCGGGACAGTCCAGGACGACGACACCCAGCTTGGCGAGAGCCATGACTCTTCCTCCTCGAAGTCCGAGTTACCCATCTGGGTTACCTGTAGAGACGAGTAACCAGTAACCGTTACCGCATGCTCCCGTATTGGGGGTAACCTCGCAAGCGAAATGCCGAGAGGTAACGTCACCGGCATGAGGTTGCGGACATGTGGGTGCGGACATGAGTGACAGAGCCCCCGCTCCCGGAGGCCTCGCCCTGGTCGAGGCCCTGGTCAACACCGTGGACCTGGAATCGGGCAGCGACCGCCTGGACACCGCCGAGGGACGCGCCGAGTTCGGTGTCGCGGAAGGGGACCTGGCGGACGTACGGGAGCTGCGGGAGTCCCTGCGTGCCGTCTGCCTGGCGCACGCCGGCCACCCCCCGCACCGCGAGGTGACGCCCCTGGGCGCGCTGCTCGCGCGGGCGCCGCTGCTGGTGGCCGTCGACGAACGGGACGGCTCGGCGACCCTCGCCCCCGCCGACGGGGCATCCCTGCTGTCCCGCGTGGCGGCGGCGGTCGCGGAAGCCCTCACCGCGGGCACCTGGCTGCGCCTCAAGGCCTGCGAACTGCCCGAGTGCCACTGGGCCTACTACGACCGCAGCCCCGCCGGGAAGGGCCGCTGGTGCTCGATGTCGGTGTGCGGGGCGCGCGTGAAGATGCGGCGGTACCGGGCCAAGTAGGCCCCCGAGGTGGACACTTCGGTACTCGCCGGTCGCACGTGACCGCGGTGGTGCAGAATGCAACAAGACGCCGGTCCGGCCGACTGAGCCTCGGCCGGACCGGCGTCACCCGTCCGTCTACGCGGTGGGACGGCCCATCGCCCGGTACGTCCACCCCGCCCGGCGCCACAGCTCCGGGTCGAGCGCGTTGCGGCCGTCGAGGAGGACGCGGGAGGTGGCCGCCTCGCCCAGCACCGCCGGGTCCAGCTCGCGGAACTCGCGCCACTCCGTGAGGTGCAGGACGACGTCGGCACCGCGCACCGCGTCCACGGCCGAGTGGGCGTACCCGAGTGTCGGGAAGATCCGCCGGGCGTTCTCCATGCCCTTGGGGTCGTAGACCGTGACCTGGCCGCCCTGGAGGTGGATCTGCCCGGCGACGTTCAGCGCGGGCGAGTCGCGTACGTCGTCCGAGTCCGGCTTGAACGTCGCGCCGAGCACCGCCACCCGCTTGCCGAGGAACGAGCCGCCGCCCAGTGCCTCACGCGCCATCTCCACCATCTGGCCGCGGCGGCGCATGTTGATGGAGTCGATCTCGCGCAGGAAGGTCAGCGCCTGGTCGGCCCCCAGCTCGCCGGCCCGCGCCATGAAGGCCCGGATGTCCTTCGGCAGACAGCCGCCGCCGAACCCGATCCCGGCCCGCAGGAACTTCTTCCCGATCCGGTCGTCGTACCCGATCGCCTCCGCCAGCTTGGCCACGTCACCGCCCGCGGCCTCGCACACCTCCGCCATCGCGTTGATGAAGGAGATCTTGGTGGCGAGGAACGAGTTCGCGGAGGTCTTGACCAGCTCGGCGGTCGGGAAGTCGGTCACGACGAACGGCGAGCCCTCCGCCACCGGCGTGGCGTACACCTCGCGCAGCAGCTTCTCGGCCCGCTCGCTGCGCACGCCGACCACGATCCGGTCGGGGTGCAGCGTGTCCTCGACGGCGAAGCCCTCACGCAGGAACTCCGGGTTCCAGGCCAGCTCGGCGTCCTCGCCGACAGGCGCGTGCTCGGCGAGGTACGCGGCCAGGCGGTCCGCGGAGCCGACGGGCACGGTCGACTTGCCCACCACGAGGGCGGGGGCCTTCAGGTGCGGGGCGAGGGAGGTGATCGCGGCGTCGACGTACGACATGTCACAGGCGTACTCGCCGTGCTTCTGCGGGGTGTTCACACAGACGAAGTGGATGTCGCCGAACTCGGCCAGCTCGGCCCAGTCCATGGTGAACCGCAGTCGCCCCGTGGAGCCCTCGAGGCCGGCGACGTGTTTGCGCAGCAGCTCCTCAAGGCCGGGCTCGTACATCGGGACCTCGCCGCGCCGGAGCATCTCGATCTTCTCGGGAACGACGTCCAGCCCCAATACCTCGAACCCCATCTCGGCCATGGCCGCGGCGTGCGTGGCGCCAAGGTAGCCGGTGCCGATCACGGTGATCTTGAGGCTCATGGGTGCTCCAGGAAGTGCGGCGGTCGATCGGTGCCTGAGCATAGTCGGGCGCCCCGCTGGGGAACTTTGCCGCTGTCACCAAGCTCACGTATCACTGAGATGGGCGTACCCCTAAAATTTGGGTTACTTAACGGTAATTAGCGTCGGCACCACTGCGTCTTTGGAGCGTGAGAGACCTTGGCCGGATCGGCTGACTTCGACCTGTACCGCCCGTCCGAGGAGCACGACATGCTCCGCGACGCGATCCGCTCGCTGGCCGAGGCGAAGATAGCGCCGTACGCCGCCGCGGTGGACGAGGAGGCGCGCTTCCCGCAGGAGGCGCTGGAGGCGCTCGTCGCCAATGACCTGCACGCGGTGCACGTACCCGAGGAGTACGGCGGCGCGGGCGCGGACGCGCTCGCCACGGTCATCGTGATCGAGGAGGTGGCACGCGTGTGCGTGTCCTCCTCCCTCATCCCGGCCGTGAACAAGCTCGGCTCGCTCCCGGTGATCCTCTCCGGCTCCGAGGAGCTGAAGAAGAAGTACCTGGGCCCGCTGGCCAAGGGCGACGGGATGTTCTCCTACTGCCTGTCCGAGCCGGAGGCGGGCTCCGACGCGGCCGGCATGAAGACGCGCGCGGTCCGCGACGGGGACCACTGGGTCCTCAACGGCGTGAAGCGCTGGATCACCAACGCGGGCGTCTCCGAGTACTACACGGTCATGGCGGTGACCGACCCCGAGAAGCGTTCCAAGGGCATATCCGCCTTCGTCGTCGAGAAGTCCGACCCGGGCGTCTCCTTCGGCGCCCCGGAGAAGAAGCTCGGCATCAAGGGCTCCCCGACCCGCGAGGTCTACCTCGACAACGTCCGCATCCCGGCCGACCGCATGATCGGCGAGGAGGGCACCGGCTTCGCCACGGCGATGAAGACCCTCGACCACACCCGCATCACCATCGCCGCGCAGGCCCTCGGTGTCGCCCAGGGCGCCTTCGACTACGCCAAGAACTACGTCAAGGAGCGCAAGCAGTTCGGCAAGCCGATCGCCGACTTCCAGGGCATCCAGTTCATGCTCGCCGACATGGCCATGAAGATCGAGGCGGCCCGTCAGCTGACGTACGCGGCGGCGGCCAAGTCGGAGCGGGGCGACAGCGACCTGACCTTCCAGGGCGCCGCCGCCAAGTGCTTCGCCTCGGACGTGGCGATGGAGGTCACCACGGACGCGGTCCAGCTGCTGGGCGGCTACGGCTACACCCGTGACTACCCGGTCGAGCGCATGATGCGCGACGCGAAGATCACCCAGATTTATGAGGGCACGAACCAGGTGCAGCGGATCGTCATGGCCAGGAACCTCCCCTGACCGACTGACCGACTGACCGACTGACCGACTGCTACTGACCGACGCTCAGACGGCGACCGCCAGCTCATAGCCGGCGGTTCGCACGTCTGTGCACAGGGCCCGGCAGTTCTCGAAGAGGATCCCGAACTCGGGGTGGTCCCTCCACCCCTTCAGGGAATCGCGGTCGCGCCATGAGGAGAACGAGACGAAGTGGTTCGGCTCGTGCCGTTCCCTGATGAGCCGGGCCCACAGAAAGCCGTCATTGGCCTCCTTGGTCCAGCTGAGGAACTCCGTCCACCGTTCCAGGAACTCCTCGGCCCTGCCGTCGGCCACGTGCCAGTCTCCCGAGGCCCAGTAACTGCTGTCCTCCGCCATCGCGCTCACCTCATTCCGTGGCCCCCGGGCCTCAGCGTAGGGCGGGAACTGCTTGTGCCGCAGCGGTCATGACGAGGGGGCGCCGACCGCATGGTCGGCGCCCCCTCGTCGCGGTGAAGCCGCCTCAGTTGCTGCTGACCGTCACCGTCTCGTCGTTCTTCAGCTCGTTCACCAGCGTCTTGACCTTGGCCTTGTCCCAGACCAGGTTGCCGCCGTTCGAACCGGATATCGGCATGTTCATCGACTTTCCGTCGCCGCCGCTGACGCCCTTCATCGCCCAGAACATGGACCCCAGGTCCCACAGGCTCATGTCCTTGTCGACGATCAGGGAGTCCAGGCCCGCGCTCATCGTCGGGTAGAACGCGAAGGGGTTCAGGATCGTCGACGGGGTCGCGACCTGGTGGGCCAGCGCGGAGAGGAACTTCTGCTGGTTCTTCGTGCGCTGCAGGTCGCTGGTGGCGAAGGCGTGCCGGGTGCGGACGAAGGCGAGGGCCTCCTCGCCGTTCAGCGTCTGCTTGCCCGCCTTGAAGTCGGCGCCCGAGTACTTGTCCTTGAAGCCCTTGTCGATGGTGATCTCGACGCCGCCGACCGCGTCCACGATGTTCGCGAAGCCGGCGAAGCCGATCTCCACGTAGTGGTCGATGTGCAGCCCGGTGTTGTACTCGATCGTGCGGACCAGCAGCGTCGGCCCGTCCTCCGCGTACGCCGCGTTCAGCTTGACGTGCCGGCCGGTGCCCTTGAAGGTCTTGCCCGACTGGGAGCCCACATAGGTCGGTACCTCGACGTCCGAGTCGCGGGGCAGCGATATCAGCGTGTCGCCGTTGTCGCCGACGTGCAGGATCATCATCGAGTCCGTCCGCTTGCCGTCGGCGGACCCGGTGTGCAGCTTCTTCTTGTCCTCGGACGACAGGCCCGCGCGGCTGTCGGAGCCGACGATCAGGTAGTTCGTGCCCTCGCCCGCGGACGGCCGGTCGATGACCTTGGAGAGGTCGACGTCGCGGTGGAGCTTGGAGTCGGCCCAGAAGTACGTGGCTATCGAGGTCACCGCCACCACGGTGACCAGCGTGATCGCGGTCCACTTGATCCGCCGGCGCCAGTTCGGCGCCGGGCGCGGATCCTGGGGGCCGAAGCCGCCCGGGCCCTGGGGGCCGGCCGGCGAGCCGTAGACCTGGCCCGTGTTGTAATCGCTGTCGTAGCCGCCGTACCCCTGGTCGCCCTGGTACGTCGGCTGCTGCGGCACCCCGCCGTACGGCGGCGCGGCCTGAGGGCCGCCGGGCATGCCGGGCTCGCGCCGGACCTGCCGCATCACACGCGCGCTCTCAGGTTGCGCGCTGCCGCTGCCGCGTCCGTAGCGGTTGCCGCGGTTGTCGTCGGACCATGCCTCGGGCCAATCGTTCATGCGCCCCAGTGTGCAGGGTCCGGGTATGTGCGTTACAAGGGCCGGAGAAGAACGGGGTCAGGGCTGTTGCCAAGCTGACACAAAGTCTCCGGATGTCGCCTCCGGCATAAGGTGGAGGGCATGACAGACCAGGCCCCCGCCCCGGAATCAGAAATTCTGGGCGAAACCACGGGTGATCTCCCCGGGAAGCCCACCTCCGCGTCCCGGACCACCCTCAGCCACATCATGACCCACAACGACACCAACCTGCTGGGCACGGTGCACGGTGGCGTGATCATGAAACTCGTCGACGACGCGGCGGGTGCCGTGGCCGGCCGGCACTCCGGCGGCCCGGCCGTGACCGCGTCCATGGACGAGATGGCGTTCCTGGAGCCGGTCAGGGTCGGCGACCTCGTCCATGTGAAGGCCCAGGTCAACTGGACCGGTCGTACCTCGATGGAGGTCGGCGTACGGGTGCTGGCCGAGCGCTGGAACGAGTCGGCGCCGGCCACCCAGGTCGGCTCCGCCTACCTCGTCTTCGCCGCGGTCGACGCCGACGGCAAGCCGCGTACGGTGCCGCCGGTCGTCCCGGAGACGGAGCGCGACAAGCGCCGCTACCAGGAGGCCCAGATCCGCCGCACCCACCGCCTGGCCCGTCGCCGCGCGATCATGGAGCTGCGGGAGAAGAGGGCGGCGGAGGGGTACGCGGACTGAGGGTCACGCGCCGCTGCGGGCCCCGCCCGGCGGCCCGCAGCACCATCGGTTGACCCTCTACGACGGGCACACCACCTCGTCCCCGGTCACCACCGCCTCCTGCGACCCCTGCGGCCGCGGCTCCGCCGCCTTCACCCGCCGCACCTCCTTGAAGTCCGCTCCCGCGGTCACCTTCAACGTCGGCCCCTGCCCGGGCACCGCGCGCAGTTCGCTGCCCGGCAGGGCCGCCGCGAGAGCCTTCGCCGAGCGGTCCCAGCGCGGGTCGTAAGCGACAACCGTGCGCCGGACCGAACGGTCCGCCGCGTTCGCCGGCTTCCGCGTCGTGCGGAACCCGGTGGCCGCGAGCGCGTCGTCCACGCGCTTGCCGAGACCCTCGGTGGCCGTCCCGTTCTCGACCTGCACCCTGATCTGCTGCGGGTCCACGTCCACGCCCACCGGGGCCTTCTCCTTCGGGCGGGGCGGGGCGAGCGGCCTGTCGTCGCGCAGCGACCGGAACAGGGCCCGCGCCTTCGCGTCGTCCCACTTCACCGTCGAGCCGAGGCCCTTGACCTGGTAGGTCATCTCCCCGATCGGCACGGTCGTGAACTCGGACGAGCGCGGCGTGAAGTTCCGCATCGCCCGGCCGAGGTCGAGCAACTCGTCCGCCCCGAAGCCCCGGTCCGCCCGCACCGAGCCGAGCACGGCCTGCGCCACGTCCCGGAACTTGAGCGGGTTCAGCAGTACGCCCGAGGATGTCGCCCGGTCGATCAACGCCGCCAGGAACTTCTGCTGCCGCTGCATCCGGCCCAGGTCGGAGGCGCCGTCGACATGCCGGGACCGTACGTACTGAAGCGCCTGCCCGCCGCTGAGCACCTGTGAGCCCGCGGCCAGGTCGAGCCCGGTGTACGGGTCCTTCAGCCGCTGCGGCGTGCAGACCCGTACGCCGCCCAGTACGTCCACTGTCCGCATGAAGCTGATGAAGTCGACCTCCAGATAGTGGTCGATCTTGAGGTGCGTCATGTTCTCGATCGTGCGCACGGTCAGGTTCGGGCCGCCCTCCGCGTACGCCGCGTTCAGCCGGATCGGGTGGGCGTCGTGCTGCTGCCCGGTCGGGTCGGCGTGCCCCGGCACCTCCGCGTACGAGTCGCGCGGCAGACTCACGATGGTGGCCCGCTCCCGGTCCTCGGCGATGTGCACGATCATGATCGTGTCGGTGCAGTGGCAGGGCGCGCCGCCGAGGCGGTATTTCCGCCGCTCCTCCTCAGTGATCTTGTCGCGGCCGTCGGTGCCGACCAGCAGCACGTTCATGCCGTGGCCCGCCGCGGGGCGGTTCTTCATGTCCTTGAAGGGGTCGACCCGGGCGATGCCCTCGTCAAGGCTCGTGATCACCGCGTGCCCGATACCGGCCGAGATGAGGACCGTCACGGAGAGCGTCGTGGCCACCCGCGTGGCCCAGCCCGGCTTCCTCCGCCGTTCGGGCGGCCGCCGGGCGGGGGAGCGGCGGGCCGGCTGGGGGCGCGCGGGGGAGCGGGTGGTCGTCGTGGGCACGGGGGAGACCTCCGCGAGGCTGGGCGTGGGCGTCCGCGAGCACCGTAGGCCGATACGATCTGTGGCCCTCGGTGGCACCCGGGCGGCGCGCACCGGTGTCCCCCGTTCGCGGTAACGTGAGCCCCCTATGAACGCCAAGCCCGACGTGCGGCTCCCCGCCGTGTCTGTGATCATGCCCGTCCTCAACGAGGAGCGGCATCTGCGCGGAGCCGTCCAAGCGATCCTCGCCCAGGAGTACGGCGGCGAGATGGAGGTCGTGATCGCCCTCGGTCCGTCCACGGACCGTACGGACGAGATCGCGGCCGAACTGGTCCGCGAGACTGCATCCGATCAACGCGCGCGTGTGCACACGGTCCCGAACCCGACCGGCCGTACGCCCGCCGCGCTCAACGCCGCGATCAAGGCCTCCCGCCACCCGATCGTGGTCCGCGTCGACGGCCACGGCATGCTCTCGCCGAACTACATCGCGACCGCCGTGCGCCTCCTGGAGGAGACCGGCGCGCAGAACGTCGGCGGCATCATGCACGCCGAGGGCGAGAACGACTGGGAGCACGCGGTCGCCGCCGCCATGACCTCGAAGATCGGCGTCGGGAACGCCGCCTTCCACACGGGCGGCGAGGCCGGTGCGGCGGAGACGGTCTACCTGGGTGTCTTCCGGCGCGAGGCCCTGGAGCAACAGGGCGGCTACAACGAGGAGTTCATCCGCGCCCAGGACTGGGAGCTGAACTTCCGGATCCGTGAGGCGGGTGGCCTCATCTGGTTCTCGCCCGAGCTGAAGGTGTCGTACCGGCCGCGGCCCAGCGTGAAGGCGCTCGCCAAGCAGTACAAGGACTACGGGCGCTGGCGGCACGTCGTCGCCCGCTACCACGAGGGCTCCATCAACCTGCGCTACCTCGCCCCGCCGACCGCGGTCTGCGCGATAGCGGCGGGTGTCGTGGTGGGCGCGACCCTGACCCCGCTCGGGTTCGTGATCCCAGGTGGTTACCTCGCGGCGATCGCCCTCGGCTCCCTCCCGGCGGGCAAGGGCCTGCCGCTGAAGGCGCGGCTGCAGATCCCCGTCGCCCTCGCCACCATGCACATGTCGTGGGGCTGGGGCTTCCTGACCAGCCCGAAGGCGCTGGCGAAGAAGGTCATCGCGTCGCGGCGGCCGGCGGTGCTGACCGAGGCCTAGGAGGCACCGAAGGCCCCTTCCCGAAGCAACAGGGAAGGGGCCATCGCGATGTCCGGCAGGGGCTCAGCCGCAGTGCAGTCGGGGCATTCCCGATGCGGACGCGCCCGGGTGCCGCCGCATCCGGGCCCGGCCGCTGCCCGAGGCACCGAAACCGGCCGGGGCCTGCCGTCTTGAACGGCAGGCCCCGGTTCGTCGTGGGGGACGGCCCGTCGAGACCGTCCCCCACGGGACTACCACCGGTACGGCGAGTACACCGGCATGCAGCCGGTCTCCGAGCCGTTGATCGCGTCAGCGCCTTCCGGGACATAGCCGGCCTTCGGCGTGGACTGCTTCGGATAGGCCGTGCCGGAGCGCCAGTCGGCGCCCACCACGAGGGTGACACCGGACACATCGGTCGACTTCTTCACCGAAGTCAGCGGAATCCCGAGCGCGTTGGCCACGCGCTGGGCATCGCCCTCCAGTTCGGCGCTCGGGTAGCGCACCACCGTCTTGGCTTCGGCCGGCGCGGTCGTGGAGTCGGTCTGCGCCTTGGCGAAACCCTTCCCCGCCAGCACCTGGGCCACCGCGCTGGCCCGGCCACTGACGGGGGCCAGCGTCGAGGAGCGGGTGCCGTTCTGCACGATCACACCGATCTGGTCGTCCGGGTCCGCCGGCGTCTTGGAGGCCTGCGCCTTGCCCGGGGTCGTGCTCTTCTGCTCCGAGGACGCTCCGCTCTTGTCGAAGGGCACGTCGTCACGGATCATCTCCCACATCTTGTCGGCCTCGCCGGGCGCGGGAATCAGATGCTCCTTGTTCTGCGGGTCCTGGACCGTCGGCATGGTCAGCATGGTGATGCGGTTGGTCGGCACCGTCTTGAGCTGCATGCCGAGGTCGTAGAGCTTCTTGACCGTGCCGATCTCCTTGGAGACCGTCAGGGACTTGGTGGCGGCCTCCGCCAGGGCCATCAGCCGCCCGGTGTCGGTGAAGACGTTCTGCTCGCGCAGCGTGCGGATCATCGAGTTCATGTACATGTGCTGGGCCTTCGCACGACCCAGGTCGCTCTCGAAGGCGTGCCGCGTGCGCAGCCACTGGAGTGCCTGCTCGCCCTTGACCTTGTGCGTGCCCTCCGTCAGCTTCAGGCCGGAGCCCCCGGGCACCCCGGGCTTCGGGCGGTCCCACACGTTCTGTTTCACACAGACATCGACACCGCCGATGGCGTCCGCCATCTTCACCACGCCTGCGAAGTCGATCGTCATCCAGTGGTCGATGTAGACATTGGTGAGATTCTGCCAGGTGGCCAGCGTGCAGCCGGCGCCGCCGCGGGCCAGCGACTCGTTGATGATTCTGTTGGTCTCCCCGTACTTCGTGCCCGTGTCAGGGTCCTTGCACTTGGGGATCTCGACCCGGGTGTCGCGCGGAATGCTCACCACCGCGGCGCTCTTGCGATCCGCGGACAGGTGGATGAGCATCTGGACGTCGCCCAGCGGCGGACTGCCGCGGTTTTCCCTGCTGCCGCCCAGCGCGACGTTCGCGTCGGAGTTACGGCTGTCGGAGCCGATCAGCAGGATGTTTATGGGTGTCTGGCCGTCCGAGTTCGGCTGCGCCTTTGCGGCCTTGGAGTCTCCGCTGCTGCGCTCACCCTTGCGGATGTTGCTGTTCAGGTGCTGGTAGTAGAGGTATCCCGCCCCGGCGGTGCCGAGTATCACTACCGCCAGGACCGACGCCGACCAGCGTAGGACGCGGCGTCTGCGGGGCGGGTGCGTGCCGCCTCCGCCGCCGTATCCGCGACCTTTTCCTCCGCCGCTGCCGTGCCGGCCGTGGGCGTGCGGCTCGGACGACGCATCGTCGTCACCCTTTTGAACGGCTCCGCCGTTCTCCTCGTACTGACTGTCGTTCCAGCCGAGTTCCGCGGCCTGCCGGACACGTGTCCGCTCCCCCTTCCCGCGCACACTGTTCTGCACCAAGTCCCTGCCTCCCCACCCTGCGCCCGTAAACGGGTCCGTTCCGTGGTCCGGGAGGGCGCGTTGTGGCGCCTCCGGGACCTCCGTCGTACAGCGGAGCGCCCCGTCGCGCCCCACCGCTTGTTTCCGCGTCCAGTAGTTGGACGCTTGACGCGCCCGGCGGGATGTACACGCCGGACGCGTTCTTGCGTCCTGTCAGACGCGCAACGGACCCTTCAGGTCATCACGTCGAGCAGACTTGCTTGTCCGCGGTGGCCTTCTGGATGTCCTCCGGCGCCTTGGTCGGTGCGGTCAGGGACACCCCGGCCCCCTTGAAGTCCTTGCCGAGGGTCAGCACGATCGCGGGCAGGCCCTGGGCATTCTTCTCGCTCTGGCCCGGCTTCATCGCCGACGCGGGCAGCCCCATGAGGTCCGCCAGCTTCCGCGCCTGGTCGGCCTGGTCGGGAGAGTACTCGAGGGTCGTCTTGCTGAGCGTTTCCTTCGCGTTGCCGAGTTGGCTGGACTTGGTGACGCCCTTGGTGTTCTGCAGCCAGTTGAGAGTTGTCTGTGCGCTGCCGCCTGGGGCGCCACCGTTGTAGATGTCGACGCGGATGTCGGAGGCGGCGGAGCGGGTGCCCTTGAGACGGGCGGCCACGGCGGCGCTCTCCTTCTTCTTCTGCTGCTTGACCTTGGTCAGCGAGACGTCGTCGTTGATCATCTGGAACAGCTGCCCGGCTGCCGGCTCCCTGAGGACCACGGTCGCCTTGATCTTTTCGGCGGGGTTGTCGTTCACGGGCACCGTGGTGAAGGTGATGTTCTTCGTCGGCACCTTCTTCAGTTCGAGCGCGATGTCCTTGAGCGTGCTCACCTTTTTGATGCCCTGGTCGACGGTGAGTGCGTTCGTGGCGGCCTCCGCCAGGTCCAGCAGCTTGGCCGGGTTGGTGAGCGTGTCGCTGGAGGTCATCTTCCGGGCCAGCGAGCCGAGGAACTGCTGCTGCACCTTGATCCGGTCCAGGTCGCCCCCGAATCCGAAACTGTGCCGGGTGCGTACGAAGGCGAGGGCCTGCTCCCCTTCGAGCTTGTGCGGGCCCTTCGTCAACTTGAGGTGCGACTTCTCGTCGTTGATGTCCTTGCCCACGCAGACATCGACCCCGCCCACCGCTGAGGTCAGTGTCTTCACCGCGTTGAAGTCGACCATCATGAAGTGGTCGGGTGCGATGCCGGTGAGTTCCTTGACCGTGAGCATCGTGCAGCCCGGGTCGCGGAGCTCCTGGCCGAGGCTCGTGTTGAAGCGGACCTTCTCCGTGCCGCCGATGACCTTGGTGGTGCCGTCGGCCTGCTTCGTCGGGCAGTCCGGGACGTTGACGATCAGGTCGCGCGGGATGCTCAGCGCGGTCGCGTTCGTCCGGTCCTTGGACACGTGCAGCAGGATGTTGGTGTCGGCGTGTCCGACGCTGCCCTTGTCGCCGTAGCCGGAGTTACCCTTGCCGGTTCGCTTGTCGGTGCCGATGATCAGGATGTTGAAGGCGTCGTTCTTGCTGAAGCCGTTCTTGGCGGCGCTGCCGACGTCCACCGTCGAGACGTTGCCCTCAAGGTGCTTGAGGTAGAGATAGCCGGCGCCGGTGACCGCGACCAGCACGAGGGCCATGCTGCCGCCGGTCCAGAGCAGTATCTTCTTGGCTTTGCCCTTCTTGGGTTTCGTACGCCCTCGGCGGCGCCCCGGCGGCGGCTCCGCGGGCGCGCCCCGGCGGCGCTGCCCCGGGAGTGCATCCGGATCGGGCTCTCGCGAGCCGGGTGTCGTGCGCGTGCGCCCCTGCGGGTTTCCGGGCGGCGCCCCCCGTCGCGGTCTGGGCACCGACGACTGCGGAGCGGAAGGGCTCAGTCGCAGTTCGTATTCTCCGGTGTTCGGGTTGAGTACCCACTGGTCTGCGGGATCGATGTTGTCCGCCCGCCCACGGCCTTGCGCGTCCACGGTTGTCCGAATCCTCCGTCGGGGCCACGCGGCGCCGTCCCCCTCGGCGCTCGGGTCTCTTCAGCCGGTGCGCGGGCCCAGGACGGACCTCAAAGGCGTGGCACCGGATCGCTCACACTATCCGCCCAGTTCAGCGTCGAGCGACGGCGGTGACAAATTCCACTCCCCTACAACCGGGCAATCCGCCCCATTTCTCAGAGAGTTCTTAGCTCAGGCGTTCCTCGGCTTTGTGTGCGCTTTACTCGCAGGCGTCCTCGGCGGCCGTGTTCCCGCTGAAAGTGGGCGGCGGTTCTGGGGTCCGTCTCGGGGTTCGGATGCCGGCGAACCGCTTTCCGGTGGACTTTCCGTTGTCGCGCGACTCCTCGCCGTTACCGTGACCGGGTGCCGTATTGCTTGTTTTTGAGGAGGAATTGTCCGGAACTTCCTTCGTGACCTCGACGGGCCGGTCCGCACGCAGCCGCGCGAAGAGTTTCCCCGCCGCGGGTTCCACGAGTTGGTCGCGATTGGCGTTGTAGGGGTACGAGGTGCGCGGCACGGTCAGGAACTGCACGTGCTGGGTGGGGAGGTTCCGCACCCCGCGCACGAGTTCGTAGAGTCCGCGCAGGCTCGCCAGGGCCGGGTCCGTGGTGAGGGACGACGTGGCCGCGTCGAGGACGGGATACAGCTTCACGGGATTCAGCAGGACGTCATCGCTGCGCACCTTGCTGACGAGCGCGCCGAGAAAGAGCTGCTGGCGCCCCATCCGGTCGGTGTCGCTGCCGTCACCGAGGCTCTTGCGGGCGCGTACGTAGCCCAGCGCCTGTTCGCCGTCGAGCGTCACCTTGCCCGCGGGCAGTTTCAGCTTGGCGTCCTTGTCGTCGATCGGCTTCTTGAGGCACACCTCGACGCCGTCGAGCGCGTCGACCATCTCCTTGAAGCCGTTGAAGTCGACGACCATGTGGTGGTCGATCCGGATGTTCGTCAGCTTCTCCACGGTACGGATCGTGCAGGCCGAACCCCCGCTCTCGAAGGCGAGGTTGAACATCGTGAACACCGGCTCGGTGCGGCTGCCGTCCCGCCGGCGGCAGCTGGGCAGGTGGACCATGAGGTCGCGGGGGAGGGAGACGGCGGTTGCGCTGCGCCGGTCGGCCGCGAGGTGCAGCAGGATCGTGGTGTCGGACCGCTCGGTCCCGGAATCCCTGCCGTACTGGCGGTTCCCGTTGCCCGACCGCCTGTCGGAACCGATGAGCAGGATGTTCACCGCGCCGCGCACGAGTGCTGTGGGCCGCTCCTTCTCGTACCGGGCGAGCTCGGAGGCGGCGTCGTTGTCCGCGGTGATGTTCGAGTTCAGCTTCTCGTAGGCGACCCATCCGGCCCCGGCGGCCCCGAGTACGAGCACGGCGACCCCGAGCACGGACCGGCGCACCCAACGCCGACGCCGATGGCGTATGAGCCCGGGACCGGTGGGGACGGCTCCACCCGGCCACCGTGGGGTGCCTTTGGTCGTCACTGCCGGGGCCACCCCCTCTTGGCAAAAGAGCATGTCGGGCTGTTACGACCATGGCCCGGGGCGGGGGTGCGGGGCGGGTGGTGCTAGCCCGAACGGGGGATGGGGCTTCGCGCGCCCCATAGGGGCGCGGGGCTGTGACATGGTGCGGCTCCGCCGCGTGGGCGCGAACGCGCCCCGATCAGGGGCGCGGGGCTGTGACATGGTGCGGCTCCGCCGCGTGGGCGCGCACGCGCCCCGATCAGGGGCGCGGGGAACTGCGCGACCAGCCACCGACGACCCGCGGTGAACGGACGGCCCACAGTTCCCAACGGCTCAACCCGCGGAGCGAACCGGCTCAACCCGCGGAGCGAACCGGCTCAACCCGCGGAGCGACCCGCGGCGCGAGCCGTAACCCTCTCGCTCTCGATCCGCTTGTCCAGCGCCTTCTCGTCCAGCCGCTCCAGATGCCGGCAGAGCACCACCGAGCCCCCCGTGGCCAACGGCGCGTACAACCCGGCGCTCAGCCCCTCCCACGTGTCGTACGACAGCCCCGAGAGCATCCGCGACCCGGGCCCCTTCAGGCCGAGCCCCGCGGCGTCCGCGCGGGCCCGTTCGACGACCTCCGCGCCCGTGTACTCCGCCCCGGCGACGATCAGCGCCGGCTCCTCCGGGTCGACGGGCGCATACGGCTGGAAGCGGTCGCCCTGGCTCGGCACCTCGACCGCGTAGTCGACGAAGCCGTCCGGGGTCTGCGGGAAGCGGCCACCGAGGGGGCGCAGGGCGAGGGCGACACGCTCCCCGGAACAGGCGCGCGCCGCGTCCAGCGTGTCGGGTCCGCTGACGACGACGTCGGCGGCGCCCGCTTCGCCGCCGACATCCGCGACGGCACCCACGGACGCGCACGCGAGCAGCCACACCGCCGTCTGCCAGTGCGCGGGCAGCAGTAGCGCGACCCGGTCGCCGGGCCCGGCGGCGAGGTCACCCTGGAGGAGATTGGCGGTCTTGGCCACCCAATTGGAGAAGGTGGCCACGGAGAGTTCGACGCGTTCGCCCGTGGCGTCGTCGTAGAAGGTCACCAGGGGGCGCGCGGGGTCCGTGGCGAGCGCGGATCGCAGCAGGTCGGCAGGGGTGTGGTCGGTGGCGTTCACGCGCGCAAGCGTACGCGGGGGCGGCCGGCGGGGCCGACCGGCGGGCGGGTGGGGGGCCACCGGTTCGGCGGAGCGGAGTCGACTGTCCGTCAAATCCCCGATGGACATATATGTCTGACTATGTCCAAGATCAGGAGCATGCGTGGATACCTTGCTTCCTCGATCGGCGTCACCTGTGCGGCGGTACTGACCCTGTCGTCCGCCCTCCCGGCCATGGCGGCCGTGCCGGGTGGGCGGGCATCGTCGGCCGTGGCGGCCGTGGCGGCCGTGCCGGGTGGGCGGGCATCGTCGGTCGTGCCGGTCACCGAGTCGGCGCCCGTCCCCGGCAGTACCCAGTCCCTCCCCCTTGTGCCTCTCACCGGTCCCCGCGCCACCGGAGTGCTGCCCGAACGGGGGCTCGGCCCCCAGGCCGTACGCTCCTTCTCGCTGGTCGGCGTCGTCTGGGACGACCCGGGCATCGAACTGAACGGCCGCGTCCAGCTCCGTACCCGGGCCAGCGGCACGACCCGGTGGTCCGACTGGCAGGAGGTCGAGACGCACAACGCCGGTCACGGCCCCGACCCCGGCACCATGGAGGGTGGTTCCAGCCGGATGCGCGGATCGACGGAGCCGCTGTGGGTAGGCGACTCGGACGGCATCGAGGTGAGGGTGCGCGCGGAGGAGGGCCACGTCGGCACGACACGCGCGCCCGTACTCCCCGACGGGCTGCGGGTCGAACTGGTCGACCCCGGCGCACAGTCACTGGCAGGCGCCCCCACGCAGACCTCGCACGCCGTCGCCCCGGTGGATCCGCCGGGCACGGACGAATCCGACACCGTCCCGGGCGCGTACTTCTCCGCGTCCGCCCCCAACGCCGACCTCGCGCCCCTGGATGCCTTGAAGATCCCGGCGCTCTCGAAGAAGGCGACGACGGTGGAAGCTTCGAGGGAGGCGATGCCAGGAGCCACCGAGGGCAGCGCGGAGGGCGTGCAGCCGTACATCGGCCCGCGGCCGAGCATCATCACGCGCCGTGGCTGGGGTGCCGACGAGACGCTGCGAGAGGCGGGCTTCGTCTACACGGACAAGGTGAAGGTGGCCTTCGTGCACCACACGGGGACGGGCAACAACTACAGCTGCTCGCAAGCCCCTTCCGTCATCCGCAGTATCTACCGCTACCACGTCGTGAGCAGCGGCTGGCGGGACATCGGCTACAACTTCCTCGTGGACAAGTGCGGAAACATCTACGAAGGCCGTGCGGGAGGCGTGGCGAAGCCCGTCATGGGCGCCCATACCCTCGGGTTCAACGATGACAGCATGGGGATCGCCGTCCTCGGCAGCTACTCCAGCACCAATCCCTCGGCCGCCGTGGTGAATGCCATCGCCAAGCTCAGCGCGTGGAAGCTCGGCCTCTACGGCATGGATCCCCGTGCCGCGACATACCTGACGTCCGCAGGTGGCAATCTCTACCCAAAGGGCGAGAACGCACGATTGAATGTGATCTCCGGCCATCGCGACGGATTCGCCACGGACTGCCCGGGAAGGCTGCTCTACGGCAAACTCGGCTCGGCCCGTTCCACGGCGGCTCTCTACCAGGGTCGCTGAGGGGACGGGTCACCGCACGACGCACCGCACGACGCACCACACGACGCACCGCATGACGTCGTACGGATTGTCCGTACGACGTCGTACGGTGACCGGCACCGTCATCGAAGGCGCCTCTAACGGTCCTCATAACGCCTTTAGCGGTCCTCATAACACGGTCTGCATACACTGGCCGGCCGATGGACAGTTCGGCCGGTCCCGGCAGGAAGCAGAGACGACAGGTGACAGAAGCGATCCTCCTGGTCGGCGGCAGAGGCACCCGGCTGCGCCCGCTCACGGTGCACACCCCGAAGCCCATGGTTCCGGCGGCCGGGGTCCCCTTCCTCACGCACCAGTTGGCGCGGGCGAGAGCGGCGGGCGTGGACCACATCGTGCTGGCCACGTCCTATCTGGCGGAGGTCTTCGAGCCGTACTTCGGCGACGGTTCGGCCCTCGGCCTCCACTTGGAGTACGTCACGGAGGAGGAGCCCCTCGGCACGGGCGGCGCCATCCGCAACGTGGCGAGCCGCCTCCACTCGGGCCCCGACGACCCGGTCCTCATCTTCAACGGAGACATCCTGACGGGCCTGGACATCCGCGCCCTGGTCGGCACCCACCAGTCGACAGGCGCGGACGTGTCCTTGCATCTGACGAAGGTGACGGACCCGAGGGCGTACGGTCTGGTCCCCACGGACGAGACGGGCCGGGTGACGGCGTTCCTGGAGAAGCCGCAGACCCCCGAGGAGATCGTCACCGACCAGATCAACGCCGGGGCATACGTCTTCCGCCGCTCGATCATCGACACGATCCCGGTGGGCCGCCCGGTCTCGGTGGAACGCGAGACGTTCCCGGGCCTCCTGGCGGCCGGAGCCCATCTGCAGGGCATGGTGGACTCGACGTACTGGCTGGACCTGGGCACCCCGGCCGCCTTCGTCCGCGGCTCGGCGGACCTGGTCCTGGGACGCGCCCCGTCCCCCGCGGTGCCCGGCCGCTGCGGCGACCGCCTGATCCTGCCGACGGCTTCGGTCGCCACGGACGCCAAGCTGACGGGCGGCACGGTGGTGGGCGAGGGCGCGTTCGTGGGCGAGGGCGCCCGGATCTACGGCAGCACGCTGCTGTCCGGCGCGGTCGTCGAACCCGGCGCGGTCATCACGGACTCCCTGATCGGCGCCCGCTCCCGCATCGGCGAACGCTCGATCCTCACGGGCGCGGTCATCGGCGACGGCGCGGTGGTCGGCGCGGACAACGAACTCCGCGACGGAGTACGCGTCTGGTGCGACGCGAGGATCCCGGCAGGCGCGGTCCGCTTCTCCTCGGACCAGTAGGCCACACGGCCCCGACCCGCCCGGTCCCCCCACCCGTGGGGGCGGGCTGCGTGGCCGGGCCGGTTCCGCCGGCCCGGCCGGCGTTTGAGAGGGAGGTTGCGCCATCCCGATCCCCCACCCACGCGTGGGGGCGCGCTGCGTGGCCGGGCCGGGGGTCCCGCCCAGCCCGTCCGGCGTTTTGAGGACGAGGTTGGGCCATCCCGAACCCCCGCCCACCCAGGGGCCGCGTGGCCGGGCCGGGCCCCACCAGCCCGTCTGGGGGTCCCCCCCTGCTCGAAGAGCTTGGGGGAGTTTGAGGACGAGGCCGTCAAGGCCGATACAGCGGGGGTCTGGGGGCGCAGCCCCCAGGGACGATGGGGGTCCCCCCTGCTCGAGCGAAGCCGAGAGCTTGGGGGAGGGTAGGGGCGGCGGGGGCGAAACCCTCCAGCCCCACCGCGACGCCGGGTGCTCACCCAACAGAGGGCACCCGGCCCCAAGAGCGGGCACCCGGCCCGAAAAAGAGGGCACCCGGCCCGCGCACACCTACAACCGCCCGATATCCCCCCGCCGCATCCGCGGAGCGCGCCGCGGCGGCACACGCCCACTCAACAGGATCAACCGCGCCGCCCGATGCCGCTGCCCCGCATACGGCTCCAGCAACGACAGCATCACGGAGTCATCCGCATCCCGGTCCCCCGCCAGCGCATACCCCACGATCCCCGGCAGGTGCAGATCCCCCACGGTCACCGAATCCGCCGCCCCATGACTGCGCTGCACGGTCTCCGCAGAGGTCCACGGCCCGATCCCGGGTACCACCTCCAGCCGCGCCTGCGCCTCCTCGGGCGACATCCCCACCGCCTGCTCCAGCCGCGCAGCGACCCGCACCGCCCGCAGGATCGTCGACGCCCGCTTGTTGTCGACCCCGGCCCGGTGCCACTCCCACGACGGAATCAGCGCCCACGTCCGCGGCGCCGGCATCACATGCATCCGCCCCGGCGCGGGCCCCGGCGCCGGCTCCCCGTACTTCCGTACGAGCAGTCGCCACGCCCGGTACGCCTCGTCCGTCGTGACCTTCTGCTCCAGGATCGACGGAATCAGCGACTCCAGTACCAGTCCCGTTCGCATCAGCCGCAGCCCCGGCCGCCGGTGCCGCGCCAGCGCGAGCAGCCGGTGGCGCGGCTCGAACAGGTCCGGATCGTCCAACGCGCCCAGCATCTCCGGCAGTTGCTCCAGCAGCCAGTCCGCCCCGGGCCCCCAGGCCTCCGCCTCGGCGATCCCGCCTCGCAGCGCGACCCGCAGGGTTCCCGGCCCCAGCGGCGTACGGCTGGCCCGCCACACCGACCCGTCCGGCGTCGCCCGGAACGTCGGATCCGCGGGGCCGCGCCGCAGCGGCCCGAGTACCAGCCCGAGGTCCAGTGGGCCGGGCGGGGTCCACGTCCGCCGCCGCCCCGGCGCCGGGCGCGGCGTCGCGGCCGGACGCGGCGTCGCGGCCGGACGCGGCACACTCCCGGGCACGACGACATGTCCACCGCGCACGGTCGTACGGGTGGGGCGGGGAGCGAATCGTCCGGCCACGGATGAGGTCCTAATGATGCTGGGCTGCTTATGAGGGTAGAGGGCGCGCACGCGCGTACAGGTGACTCCCCGCACAACCGCGCGCTGCGCTACTGCATGCTGCGCTACCGCGCTAGTGCACGCTGCGCTACCGCGCTAGTGCACGCTGCGCTACCGCGCTATCGCACCTCGATGAACGCCCCCGCATCCCGCTCCGGCCGCGGCCTGGGCTCCTCGGCCGGATGCCCCACCGCCACGGCCCCCATCGGCTCCCAGCTCTCCGGCAGCCCGAGCACCTCACGCACGACGCCCCGGCAGAACATCGTCGACGACACCCACGCCGAGCCGAGCCGCTCGCCGGCGAGCGCGACGAGGAGGTTCTGCACGCCGGCCCCGGTGGCGACGACGAACATCTCCCGCTCGGCCGCGTCCCGCCGCGCGTCGCCGTATGAGTGGGACCCGTCCATGACCATGCACGGGACCACGAGGTACGGCGCGTTGCGCAGCACGTCCCCGCGCCGGACACGCTTCGCGATCGACTCCTCGGTCTTCCCGTCCCGGCGCAGATCGGCGATCCACGCGTCCCGCATCGCGTCCAGCAGCCGCGTCCGCGACTCCTCGGACTCTAGGAGCACGAACCGCCACGGCGTCGTGTGGTGCGGCGCCGGCGCGGTCACGGCGGCGGCCACCGCGCGCCGTACGGCACCGGGGTCGACGGGCTCGTCGGTGAACGCCCGCACCGTACGCCGCTGGGTCACCGCCTCCCGTACCGCCTCGGAGGTGCCCAGCCGGAACATGTCGTCGCGTGCGCCGCGCACCATGGCCCGCGCTCCCTCGCCGTCGTCCCCGGCCACGAGGTGCGGCAGCCCGCGCACGACGGCGACGGGCAGTCCGGCGGCCTTGCCCTTGACCAGATCGCCGGCGGCGGCCAGTTCATCGGCGGTGGCGACGACGGTCGCGCTCAGCGGATTGCCGTGCGCGTCCGTGCCGCCGCGCAGGTCGTCGAGGACCCGTACGCCCGCGGCCCCGATGGCGACGTCGGTGAGCCCGGTGCGCCAGGGCCGCCCGAAGGTGTCCGTGACGATCACGCCGACCGCGACGCCGAGCGTGTCCCGCAGCCCGTCCCGGATGGCCCGTGCGGACGCGTCGGGGTCCTCGGGCAGCAACAGAACGGTCCCCGAAGGGGTATTGGAGGCGTCCACCCCGGCGGCGGCCATCACGAGCCCCTGCCGGTTCTCGACGATCCTGAGCGGTCCGCGCCGGGCCACGACCCGCACGGTCTCGGCGTCGATGGCGGCCTCCCGGTCGTCCGCCCGGACGACGCGCCCCTCGGCCTTGGACACGATCTTCGAGGTGACGAGCAGCACGTCCCCGTCGACGAGCCCCGGCTCGGAGGCGGCGATCAGCTTGGCGAGGTCGTCGCCCTCCCGGACCTCCGGCAGTCCGGGGACCGCCCACACCCGGTAACCGGGGGCGCCGCCGACCTCACCGCCGACCGAACCACTGTCCGCAGGTGCCCGCTCGCCACGCGGAAACCCGCCCGCGGTTCTTCTGTCGCCCGTGGTCGGTCCGCCGTCGCCTTCCGTGAACCTGGTCGGTCCGCGGTCGCCTTCCGTGAACCTGGTCGGTCCGCGGTCGCCTTCCGCGAACCCGGCCCGCCCGTCGTCGGTTCCCTCGTGTCCCCAATGCCCGCCGCTCAAGCGCCCCGCACCTCCTCTGCCAGCGCCAGCGCCTCATGGGCCATCCGGGCCGTCGCCTCCAGGTCCGTCATCATCAGTGGCACGGCGCGGCAGCGGATGCCCGCGGCCTCGACGCGCTCCACGGCGGCCGCGTCCACGGTGTCGACGAGCCAGCCGTCCAGCAGCCCCGAGCCGTAGTGCTCGGCGACCGCCGCGGCCGTCGACTCGACGCCGACCGCCGCGAGCACCTTGTCGGCCATGCCGCGCACGGGCGCGTCGCCGACGATGGGGGACAGGCCCACGACGGGCACCCCGGCGTCCGCGATTGCCTCCCGGATGCCGGGCACCGCCAGGATCGTGCCGACGGAGACGATGGGGTTGGACGGCGGGAACAGGATCACGTCCGCCTCGGCGATGGCCTCCAGAACGCCCGGCGCCGGCTTCGCCTGCTCGGCGCCGACCGGCACGATCGCCTCGGCCGGGACGGACGCCCGCAGCCGCACCCAGTACTCCTGGAAGTGGATCACCTTGCGCTCGCCGGAACCCTCGGCGGAGTCGCTGTCGGGCACGGTGACGGCGACATGCGTCTCGACGCGGTCGTCCGACATGGGGATGAGCCGGACCCCCGGCTTCCAGCGGTCGCACAGCGCCTCGGTGACCGCGCTGAGCGGATAGCCCGCGCCCAGCATCTGCGTCCGCACGATGTGCGTGGCGAAATCACGGTCGCCGAGCCCGAACCACTCCGGTCCGACGCCGTACGCCGCGAGCTCCTCCTTGACGTGGAAGGTCTCGTCGGCCCGGCCCCAGCCCTGGTCCTCGTTGATGCCGCCGCCGAGCGTGTACATCACCGTGTCGAGGTCCGGGCAGACCTTCAGCCCGTAGAGATGAATGTCGTCACCGGTGTTGCCGATGACCGTGATGTCCGCGTCGGGCACGGCCCGCTTCAGACCACGCAGAAACCGGGCACCGCCGATGCCGCCTGCCAGAACCACAATGCGCATGAGAGCCAGTCTTGCAGGCGGGTACGACAGCGCGTGACCCGGTTGTGGACGGCCGTCTCCCCCTCCGGCACCGCACTCGGACGGGGTCGTGCCCGGCTGGCGGCCCGGTACGGCGGGCTCGGGCGGCGACGGCGCGGAAACCGGCGGTCGTGCGCGGCGGGGCTCCGCCGGCGAAAGCGGCGAACCGGTGGCCGCCTGCCGCCGGGTTCAGGCGGAGACCGTGTCCACCGTGCCGCGCTCCGCCGCGCAGGCGCTGGCGTGCATGGGCATCTCGGTCAGCCCCGGGTAGTAGACGTGCAGGCTCACCGCCGGCTCCAGCGCGTCGTTCACCACTTCGTGCACATAGCCCGGCGCGAACACCCTCTGCGCCCCCGCACCCAACGCGCGGGTGCCGCGCTCCGTGCGCTCCGTCAGCGCGCCCTCCAGGACGGTCAGTACGCCGGACGAGCGCCCGTGGTCGTGCAGCCCGCTGCCCTGCCCGGGCACCCACGAAAGCAGCCACACCTCGTAGCCGGGGCCCGTGCGGAGCCGGTGGTACCAGCGGGACGTCGCGTCGTACCGCACGAGGTGCTCCCACTGGGAGCGGTCGGCGGCGATGGCGCGGGCGAGACCGGCGAACTCGGCCACGGTGGCCGGGTGCTCGCGCGGCGGCTGGAGCAGATGCGGTACTTCGAGGATGTCGCCGGCGATCTGGAGGTCACTGTCGCTGTTCATGGGATGCGGTGTTCCTCGGCGGAGAGTGCGGGGGTGGCTGGGTGTCGCATGTCGTCCGCCCGGGTCACGGGCGGAGGCGTACGCCCTGGTACGGGCGGAGGGAACAACAGCCGAGTCGCGTGGACTCAGGACGGCCGGAGCGCTGAGGGATGGCTCAACAGCCGGAACAGCAACAGCTACAGCGAGCGCGGGCAGCACCGTGGGACCCGGCGGAGCGGGTCGAGGTGAGTGCCAAGTTCGCGAGCATGCCCACTAGGACATCGGTTCACACCTCCGCTGTCAACTTGATGTCCGGAATGTGGGAGATGTTTCACCTCATCCGGTTCATCTGGCAGATGAAAGGTTTGTTCATGGGGCGCCGCGGACACATGGCGCACATCCGGGCGCACGAGCCCCGTTGCGATCTCGTGATCCGAATGTGATCCGCTTCGCTTCGCCGCGCGTGCCGGAACGAGATCGAACATCTGGGCGTCCTTCCCTGTGAGGGGTCCGAAGCTCGTTCCGACCTCCGCTCAGTGTCAGGGTTTATGCCGATTTGAACACTTTCCGCATAGCCTTGGTTCCGCAGAGTGAATAAGGGGCCCAATAGCAGATCTCGGCTTGACTGGCCCGGATCGGCACACTTGTAATTTCACTCGTGTCGTTCAGCCGAAATCGGTAACGGCTACATCACGGGGACGCGAAAGACAGACGAGGGGCGCACATGACCGAGCTGGTGCAGCAACTGCTGGTCGACGACGCGGACGAGGAACTCGGCTGGCAGGAGCGCGCGCTGTGCGCCCAGACCGACCCCGAGTCCTTCTTCCCGGAGAAGGGCGGCTCCACCCGTGAGGCCAAGAAGGTCTGCCTCGCCTGCGAAGTCCGCTCCGAGTGCCTTGAGTACGCGCTCGCCAACGACGAGCGGTTCGGCATCTGGGGCGGCCTGTCCGAGCGCGAGCGTCGCCGCCTCAAGAAGGCCGCCGTCTGACCGGGCCCGCCCGGAGACCTCCGGGAAGGCCCCGACAACGCACACGAACAACGCACACAAAGGACGTCACCGACGGCCCGTCGCAGGTGGGTTATCCACAGGCGGCGGGCCGCTGTGCTGCCCAGCCGATAGTGTGGTCGCTCGTCCGAGACGCCCCGCTGCCCCCGGTGGGCACAGGCGTCCACCGCAGTCCATCGAACCGGGGCCCGTACCTCGATGTCCGTGCACAGCCATACGGCAGCCCATCAAGACGTCGCTGCCACAGTGTCGTTCGACCCGACCCGCCCGCCCGAGTTTCCGCGTCACGTGGTCACCGCGGTGCTCGTCTCCCACGACGGCGCCCGCTGGCTGCCCGACGCGCTCGCCGGGCTGCTCGGCCAGGACCGCCCCGTGCAGAACGCCGTGGCGGCCGACACCGGCAGCGCGGACGACTCCGCCCAGCTGCTCACCGAGGCCCTCGGCGACGACCATGTTCTGCACCTCGCCCGACGCACCGGTTTCGGCCAGGCCGTAGAGGAGGCGAGCCGCATCGCGGCCGTCCTCACCCCGGACGACCTGCCCTACCTCAAGCGCCCCAGCGGCTGGGACCCCGTCACCCGCACCTGGCGCGACGAGGCCTACGACATGCCGGATCTGCCGCACGGCGAGCCGATGCAGTGGCTGTGGCTCCTGCACGACGACTGCGCGCCCGAACCCGACGCCCTGGCCCAGCTGCTGCGGGTCGTGGAGACCGAACTGGAGCTGGGCCGCGACGATGTGGCTGTCGTGGGCCCCAAGCTCCGCGGTTGGTACGACCGCCGGCAGCTTCTCGAGGTCGGCGTCACCATCGCCAACTCGGGCCGCCGCTGGACCGGCCTGGACCGCCGCGAACAGGACCAGGGCCAGCACGACCACGTCCGCCAGGTGCTGTCCGTGTCCACGGCCGGCATGCTGGTCAGGCGTGACGTCTTCGAGCAGCTCGGCGGGTTCGACCGGCATCTGCCCCTGATGCGTGACGACGTCGACCTGTGCTGGCGCGCCCAGGCCGCCGGGCACCGGGTGCTCGTTGCCCCCGAAGCGGTCGTCCGGCACGCCGAGGCGGCCTCCCGCGAGCGCCGCACCGTCGACTGCGTGGGCCGCACCGCGGCCTCCCCACACAAGGTCGACAAGGCGGGCGCCGTCTACACCCTCCTCGTCAACGCCCGTACGGCACAGCTGCCGTGGATCATGCTCCGCCTGGTCCTCGGCACCCTGCTGCGCACGGTGGCGTACCTCGTCGGCAAGGTCCCGGGGCAGGCGGTCGACGAGATCCGCGGTCTCCTGGGGACGCTGCTGCGGCCCGAGCGGATCATCGCCGGGCGGCGCGGGCGCGGCCGACCGCAGGTCGACAAGGGGGAGCTGCGCCCGCTGTTCCCGCCGCCCGGAGCGACCGTCCGGGCCACCGTCGAACAGGTCGCGAGCAATCTGGTGGGCCGTTCCGACCCCGAGGTCTCCTCGGCCGGCCGGCACGGTGGCGCCATCGAGTCCGGTCCCGGCGGCGACGACGCCGACTTCCTGGAAGTCGAACAGTTCGCGCGGCTGAAGCGCATCGCCCGCAAGCCCGGACCGGTGCTCTTCGTCGTCCTCCTGGCCGTCTCCCTCGTCGCCTGCCGCGCTCTGCTCGGCGGTGGCGCGCTCGCGGGCGGCGCGCTGCTGCCCGCGCCCGTCGACTCCTCCGCGTTGTGGTCGCGGTATCTCGACGCCTGGCATCCGGTCGGCGCGGGCGGCACGCACTCCGCGCCGCCCTACCTCGCGCTCGTCGCCCTACTCGCGAGCATCTTCTTCGGCTCCACCGGATTCGCGGTCACGGTGCTGCTCGTCTGCTCGGTGCCGCTGGCCGGGTTCACCGCGTACTTCGCGTCGCGTCCGCTCGTCGAGTCGCGGCTGCTGCGCGCGTGGGCGTCCGTCGCGTACGCCTTCCTGCCCGCCGCCACCGGTGCCCTCGCCGGCGGCCGCATCGGCACCGCGGTCCTCGCGGTCCTGCTGCCGCTCATCGCGCGCGCGGGCATCGCGGCCACAGGCCTCGCCCACGCGTCCGGCGCGCGCGGCAGCTGGCGCGCCACCTGGGCGTACGCCCTGCTGCTGACGATCACTACGGCGTTCACGCCGATCGTGTGGCCCCTCGCCCTGATCCTCGGCCTGGCGCTGCTCGCGGTGCGCAGGAACGACATCGTCGCCTACGGGCTGCGTTTCCTCGCCCAGTTGGGCACCCCGCTGCTGGTGCTCGCCCCCTGGTCGCTGTCACTGCTGCCGTTCGGCTTCTTCAAGGAGGCCGGTCTCACGTTCGGCAGCAGCGCGGCCTCCGCCTCCGACCTGCTCGGCGCGAGTCCGGGTGGACCCGGCACCGTCAGCGGGCTGATGCTCATCGGTGTCGTCCTCGCCGCGCTGGCCGCCCTGATGCGCTCCGAGCGCCAGGCGAGCATCTGGACGGCGTGGGCGGTCGCTCTGGTGGCGCTCGTCTTCGCGGTTTTGTCCAACCGCTCCACCTGGGCCGGACCCGCGACCCTCGTCTACGGCCTCGCGATCCTGGCCGCCGCCGCGATCGGTGCGGACGGCGCAAGGGCGCGCGTGGCCGAGCAGAGCTTCGGCTGGCGCCAGCCGGTCGCCGCGCTCATCGCGTTCGCCTCCGCGGCCGGCCCGCTGCTCATCGCCGCCGGATGGATGATCCGGGGCGCCGACGGTCCCCTGGAGCGCCGCGACCCGGTGCAGGTGCCCGCGTTCGTCGCCGAGGAGGGCGGCACCAGCGACCAGGCCCGCACCCTCGTCCTCGACGGCGAGACCACCGCGCGCGTGGGTTACACGCTGGTCCGTGGCTCCGGCGCCCGCCTCGGCGACGGGGAACTCGCCACGGAGGACGGCGAGAACGAGAAGCTCGACAAGGTCGTCGCCAACCTCGTGGCGGGCTCCGGCGCCGACCAGGCCGACGAACTCGGCGGCTTCGCCGTGCGCTACGTCCTCGTCCGCAAGGGCGCGCCCCGCGAGGTCAGCCGCGTCCTGGACACCACGCCCGGCCTCACCCGGCTCAGCCAGCAGGACGGCAGCGCCCTGTGGCGGGTGGACCGTGAGGTCTCCCGCGCCGCGATCGTCACCGGCTCCGCCGCACCGCAGCCCGTCGCGGCCGGACCGGTCGAGATCCACACCAAGATCCCCTCCGGTGGCGACGGCCGCGTCCTGCGGATCGCCGACACCGCCGACGCGGGCTGGACCGCCACCCTCGATGGCAAGCCGCTCACCCGCACCACGGTCGACGGCTGGGCCCAGGGCTTCGAACTGCCCGCCACCGGCGGCACGTTGGACGTCACGTACGACACGCCGTTCGGCCACACCGCCTGGCACTGGGCGCAGGGAGCGCTCGCCGTCGTCCTGGTGGTGCTCGCCCTGCCGGGCCGCCGCCGGGACATCGACGACGACCTCCCCGAGGAGCAGGTCGTGCCCGCGCAGGACACCAGCGGGGAGGGCCGCCGCGCCCGCCGCCTGCGCGCCCAGGCCGAGGCCGAAGCGGCATCGCAGGACGCCGACACCCTGCCTCCTCCTCCAGAGGAGGCCCCCGCCCCCGCCGCCGTCCCGCAGCAGCAGGCGTACGGCGAGTGGGACACGGCGGGCTACGCGGACACCGAGTACGCCGCCTACGGCGCAGAGCAGTACCCGGGCGGCGAGCAGTACGCGCCGGGCACGTACGAGCAGCAGCCGTACCAGGCCGACCCCTACCAGGGCGGCCAGTACGACCCGTACGCCTACGGGACCACGCCGCAGTACGACCCGACGTACACCCAGGGCTACGCCATGCCGTACGACCCGGCGCACGGCACCGACAGTGAGCGCCCCGACGGGAGCCAGCAGTGAACCGCACGACCCTGTCCCTGATCGCCGGTGCCACCGCGCTCGCCGCCGTCACCGGATTCGCCGCGCTCACGGCTCCTGAGGCGTCCGGCAGTGGCGCCGCGAAGGCGGCCGCACGGCTGCCCGTGCAGCAGACCCGGCTGCTGTGCCCCGAGCCGAGCGCCTCCGACATCGCCGAGACCTCCTACACGTCCTTCACGCCTGTCGCGCAGGGCACGAGCGGCAGCGGCAAGGCAGAACTCACCGCGGCCGACGAGGAGTCGGCGGACGGCTCGGGATCCTCCCAGAGCGGCAAGACCGGTAAGAGCGGCAAGAGCAAGAAGCGGTCCGACGCGCCGACCGTGACCCCCAAGGAGCCCGGTAGGCCGGTCACCGGGGACAGCTCGGGCGCCGGCACACCCGCGCTCATCGGCACCGCCACGGGCCGGCTCGCGCCCGGCTGGACGGTACAGGAGACCACCGAGGTCGCCGCGGGCACCGGCCGTGGACTGCTCGGCACCAACTGCACCGCCCCGGACACCGAGTTCTGGTTCGTGGGCGCCAGCACCGCCGGCTCCCGCACCGACTACGTGCACCTGATCAACCCCGACGACTCCGCCGCGGTCGTGGACATCGAGTTGTACGGCAAGGACGGCAACCTCAAGTCGACCACGGGCGAGGGCATCACGGTCAAGCCGCACTCCAGCGAACCGGTCCTGCTGTCCACGCTCACCGGCGCGAAGGAAGGCGACGTCACGGTCCATGTGAGCGTCCGCAGCGGCCGGGTCGCCGCCACCCTGCAAGCCCTCGACGACAAGCTGGGCGGCGACTGGCTGGCCGCCTCCACGGACCCCGCGGGCTCTGTGGTGATGCCTGGCATCCCCAAGGACGCCACGGACGTCCGCCTGATCGTCTTCGCCCCGGGCGACGCCGACGCCGACCTCAAGGTGCGCCTCTCCACGCCCTCCGGGGAGATCACCCCGGCCGGGAACGAGACGTTGCACGTGAAGTCGGGCATGACCACCGCCGTCGACCTGGGCGACGTCACGCGCGGCGAGGCGGGCTCCCTGGTGCTGACGCCCAACGACACCGCGGTCCCTGTGGTGGCCGCCGTGCGCGTGGTGCGCGGCAAGGGCGACAAGCAGGAGTCGGCGTTCATCCCGGCCACCGCGCCCGTCGGCACGCGCGCGTCGGTCGCGGGCAACAGCGCCAAGGGCACCACGCTCGCGCTCAGCGCCGCGGGCGGCTCGGCCACGGTCAAGGTCACCGCGTCCGCGGGCAGCGAGGGCGGTACGGCGGTGACGAAGGAGTACACGATCAAGGGCGGCACGACGCAGAACGTGGAGGCGCCCGTCCCCGGCGGCCTCAAGGGCACGTACGCGCTGACCGTCGAGCCGGTCTCCGGAGGACCCGTCTACGCCGCACGCACCCTCCAGACGAACACCGAGGGCGTATCGGCGTTCACGGTGCAGACCCTCCCGGACGACCGGGGGACGGTGGCGGTGCCGGAGGCGGACCAGGATCTGTCGGTGTTGCTGAAGAAGTGACGGCACGGGCTGCCGTGCCGTGCCGTGCCGCTCGCGGCGACGAGCTCGACGTCAGTGGCGTCGTCAGTCCTCGCCGTAGCGCGGATCCACCGTCTCCGGAGTGAGCCCCAGCAGCTCCGCCACCTGCTCCACGACCACCTCGTGGACCAGCGCGGCACGCTCGTCGCGGCCCTTGGTGCGGATCTCGACCGGGCGGCGGTAGACGACCACACGCGCGCGGCGGCCCTCGCGGGCCGGGATCGTGCCGCCCAGGGGCACCGCCTCGTCCGCCCAGCGCTCACCGGGGCCGTCGAGGCGCGGCACCTCCAGGACCAGGAAATCGATGTCGGCGAGCTGTGGCCAGCGCCGTTCCAGACGCTCCACGGAGTCCTGCACCAGATCCGCGAACACCTCGGCGCGGCTCGCGGCGAGCGGCACCTGGGGCGGCGCGATGGGCCCACGCATGCCTCTGCCGTGGCGATCGCGGCGGCGGGGGCCGGGGGCGGTGGCGCGGGGCGGTACGGCGTTGTCCATCACTGACGAAGCGTAGTCCCCGCCGGGGCGCCGCGCCCGGCCCCCACGCGGCCGCGCACCCCCGGCCGCGCCGTGTCCAACCGGCTCGCCGGGGCCCGGCCCGGGGAACATGCGCCGAGTCCGCACGGCATGTCGCGGGATGACCATTCCAGATGTCGCAGGATGACCATTCCAGCCAAGCTTGGGCTCGATTCCATATCTCTCCGGGACCGCCGACCTCATGAAAATTGGCGAGGTTTGTACCAAGTGGTGACCGATTTCAGTGCTGTTCGGTGTCCCCTCGTGGGTTGTCGGCGCAGGTCAGTGAGGCGGGTCCGGAGGGGTGTGTGGGGCGTTTCACAGCACGACACGGTGGAGTGACCTGGGGGAGAGTCGTCGCGGCCCGCTCAAGAGTGCGGTACCGTCCAACGTCGTGAGCCCTGTACGTCGCTGTTCGCGCACCGCTTGCGGCCGACCCGCCGTCGCGACGCTGACGTACGTCTACGCCGACTCGACCGCGGTCCTCGGCCCGCTCGCCACCTACGCCGAACCCCACTGCTACGACCTGTGCGCCGAGCACTCCGAGCGCCTGACCGCGCCACGCGGCTGGGAGGTCGTCCGGCTTCTGGACGGCTCGGCCCCGGCGCGCCCCAGCGGTGACGACCTGGAGGCGCTCGCCAACGCGGTGCGCGAGGCGGCCCGTCCGCAGCAGCGCACGGCCGAGGCGGGCGGCGGCAGTGCCCGTACGGCGGACCCGATGGAGGTCGCACGCCGCGGCCATCTGCGGGTGCTGCGCTCGCCGGACAACTGAGCGCCGGCTCCCGGCGGTTGAGGGAGCGACCGCTCCACCGGTACCCCGTGCGCCGGTGAGACCTGGTATGAACTCCGTTGGAACAGCCCGCACCGCACTGTGGAGTCACCTCCGAGCGTCAGGACCAGCAGGTAGTTTGGGGTCATTGTTGAGACCTCAGGAGGGTTGGCCGTGGCTGCTGATCTGTCGCAGATCGTGAAGGCGTACGACGTACGCGGGGTAGTCCCGGACCAGTGGGACGAGTCGCTGGCCGAGCTCTTCGGGGCGGCCTTCGCTCAGGTGACCGGCGCCGACGCGATCGTGATCGGCCACGACATGCGCCCCTCGTCCCCCGGTCTGTCGCGGGCCTTCGCGCGCGGAGCGGCGGCACGCGGCGTCGACGTCACCGAGATCGGCCTGTGCTCGACGGACCAGCTGTACTACGCGTCGGGCGCGTTCGGCCTGCCGGGCGCGATGTTCACCGCCTCCCACAACCCGGCGAAGTACAACGGCATCAAGATGTGCCGCGCGGGCGCCGCCCCGGTCGGCCAGGACACGGGTCTCGTCGAGATCCGCGAACTGGCGGAGCAGTGGAGGGACTCGGGCGCACCGGAGCCGGTGGAGACGGCGGGAACGATCACGCAGCGCGACACGTTGCAGGATTACGCGGCCTACCTCCGCTCCCTGGTCGACCTGACCTCCATCCGCCCCCTGAAGGCTGTCGTCGACGCGGGCAACGGCATGGGCGGGCACACCGTGCCCACCGTCTTCGCCGGGCTGCCCATCGACCTGGTTCCGATGTACTTCGAGCTGGACGGGACGTTCCCGAACCACGAGGCCAACCCGCTCGACCCGGAGAACATCGTCGACCTGCAAAAGCGTGTGCGCGAGGAGGGTGCGGACCTCGGCATCGCCTTCGACGGCGACGCCGACCGCTGCTTCGTCGTCGACGAACGCGGCGAACCGGTCTCACCGTCCGCGATCACGGCGCTGGTCGCCGCGCGCGAGCTGGCCAAGCACGGCGGCAAGGGCCCGATCATCCACAACCTGATCACTTCGTGGTCGGTGCCGGAGGTCGTACGGGAGAACGGCGGCACGCCGGTACGCACGCGCGTGGGCCACTCCTTCATCAAGGCCGAGATGGCACGCACCGGCGCGATCTTCGGCGGAGAGCACTCCGCCCACTACTACTTCAGGGACTTCTGGAACGCCGACACGGGCATGCTCGCCGCCCTCCACGTCCTCGCAGCCCTCGGCGGTCAGGACGGCCCGCTGTCGCAGCTCGTCGCCGAGTACGACCGCTATGTCGGCTCCGGAGAGATCAACTCCACGGTCGACGACCAGAAAGGCCGGCTCGCCGCGATCAAGGCGGCGTACGAGGGCCGCGAGGGCGTCGAGATCGACGAACTGGACGGCCTGACCGTCTCGTCCGCCGACGGATGGTTCAACGTCCGCCCCTCCAACACGGAACCGCTGCTCCGCCTGAACGCGGAGGCGAAGGAGGAGGCGATCATGACGAAGATCCGGGACGAGGTGCTGGCGATCATCCGGGACTGACGTTCCCCCTGCCCCCGCCCACCTGCCGACCACCCCCTGCTCCACGGAAAGGGGGGTGGTGGACCCCGCCCAACTCCGGCATGCCGCCGCACTCAGCGGTACGCTGACCAGGCACAGCGCATCCGCCCCCGAAGGGACCTTTCATGCCGCTCGAAGCCGGCCTCCTGGAGATCCTCGCTTGCCCGGCGTGCCACGCCGCCCTCAAGGAGGAGGAGAGCGAACTGGTCTGCACCGGCCAGGACTGCGGCCTCGCCTACCCCGTCCGGGACGGCATCCCGGTCCTGCTCGTCGACGAGGCCCGCCGCCCCGCGTAACGGACCGGCGATCGGAGGCTGCCGACCATGCTGGACGAATCGCTGCTCGAGGACCCCGAGGCGCTGGCACGCGCCGACCGGCGCGCACTGCTGCGCGGCGCCGCCGAGGCGGGCGCCCGGGTGCGCACCGCCGTGCGGTTCGCCGCCGAAGCGGGGGTCAACGAGCTGAAGCCCGACGGCCGCCCCCGCGCGGTCCTCATCGCGGGTCCCGGCACCGCCTCCGTGGGCGTCGCCGAACTGCTCGACACCCTCGCCGGTGTCTCCTGCCCGGTCACCCGCATCCATCCGACGGGCGTCGCCCCCGCCGCGGGCGCCCTGCGCTGGGAGCTGCCCGGCTGGGCGGGCCCCGTCGACCTCCTGCTGATCGCCACGCCCGACGGCACGGAACCGGGCCTGTCGATCCTGGTCGACCAGGCCTACCGCCGCGGCTGCACCGTGGTCGCGGTGGCCCCCGCCCGGTCCCCGATCACGGATGCGGTGACCGGCGCCCACGGCCTGTTCGTCCCGATGGCGACCGCCCCGTACGAGCAGGAAGAGCCCCTCACCGCGTCCGCGCCCGGCGTCCTGTGGGCCCTGCTCACCCCGCTGCTCGTCCTCCTCGACCGCACCGGACTGCTTTCGGCGCCGCCCGATGCCCTGGAGAGGGTCGCCGACCGCCTCGACCGCGTCGCCGAGCGCTGCGGTCCGGCCATCGCGACCTACGGCAACCCCGCCAAGAACCTCGCCGCCGAGCTGGCCGAGTCGCTCCCGGTGATCTGGACGGAGGGCGTCTCCGCCGCGCCCGCCGGCCGCCGTTTCGCCGCCGCGCTCGCGGAACTGGCAGGCCGCCCCGCGCTCACCGCGCAGCTCCCCGAGGCGCTCGCCTCGCACAACATCCTGCTCTCCGGTGCGCTCGCCGCCGGCGCCGACCCCGACGACTTCTTCCGCGATCGCGTCGAGGAGGCACAGGCCCTCCACGCGCGCGTGGTGCTCCTGCGCGACCGCCCGATCGGCGGCCTCAGCGCGGCCCCCGCCGCACGCGAGCTCGCCCTCGGCCACGGCACGGCGATCAGCGAACTCGAACCGGAGGACGGCGACGAACTGGAAACACTCGCGGAGTTGATCGCCATCACGGATTTCGCCGCCGTTTACGTGGCGCTCGCTTCCGGGGCCTGATCTTGGCTCACACCGGCTGACCGCGCGCACCGGCCGACGCCCGAGGAAGGGCGTCGGCCGAGCAGCGTACGTATGGAGAAAACACCCATGGATCGCCTCGACAACACCATCCGCCCCTACGCCTGGGGATCGACCACCGCCATTCCGCGGCTCCTCGGGGTGGAGCCGACCGGTGAGCCCCAGGCGGAGATGTGGATGGGCGCCCACCCGGGCGCACCCTCGCGCACCCCGCGCGGCCCTCTCGACGAGGTGATCGACGAGGCACCGGAACGCGAGTTGGGGAACCCGACGGTCGCCAGGTTCGGCCCCCGGCTGCCCTTCCTGCTGAAGATCCTCGCCGCCGGCGCCCCGCTCTCCCTCCAGGTGCACCCCGACCTGGAGCAGGCGAAGGAGGGCTACGAGGACGAGGAACGCCGCGGCATCCCGATCGACGCACCCCACCGCAACTACAAGGACGGCAACCACAAGCCCGAGCTGATCTGCGCCCTCACCGAGTTCGACGGCCTGTGCGGTTTCCGCGCCCCGGCCGAGGCCGCGGACCTGCTCGCGGGCCTCGACGTCGACTCTCTCAAGCCGTATGTCGACCTCCTGCACGCGCACCCCGAAGAGGCCGCCCTGCGCGAGGTCCTCACCGCCGTCCTGACCGCCGACCCCGAGGACATGGCCAAAACGGTCCGCGAGGCTGCCGCCGCCTGCGCCCGCCTCGGCGGCGAGTACGCCCCGTACGCCGACATCGCCCACCACTACCCGGGCGACCCCGGCGTGATCGCGGCCATGCTGCTCAACCACGTCCGCCTTCAGCCCGGCGAGGCCCTCTTCCTCGGCGCCGGCGTTCCGCACGCCTACCTCGACGGCCTCGGCGTCGAGATCATGGCCAATTCCGACAACGTCCTGCGCTGCGGTCTGACCCCCAAGCACGTCGACGTCCCCGAGCTGCTGCGCATCGTCCGCTTCGAGGCGAGCGACCCCGGCGTCCTGAGCCCGGAGGCCTCGCCCGACGGCGAGGAGGTCTACGAGACGCCCATCGACGAGTTCCGCCTGTCCCGGTATGTCCTCCCGGAGGGCGCGGCCCCGCACGACCTCACCCGCGTGACGCCGCAGATCCTCCTGTGCACCGCTGGTTCCGTACGTGCCGGGGACCACGTGCTCGCCCCGGGTGAATCGGTCTTCGTACCGGCGGGCGAAAAGGCGGAAGTATCCGGGTCCGGCACGGTCTTCCGCGCCACGGTCGTCGTCTGACCCGGAGGCGTACGCAGTCGCTGAGCCGGTCCGAGGCGCCGCCGTCGGACCCGGCTGCAACAATGGCCCACCGGCAAAGGACGGGCAAAGCCGGGGACGGCGTACGGGCGTACGTGGTTCCTGGGCGGGACGGCTACGAAGGGACAACGCGAACACATGAGCGCGTCAGGCGGCACCAGGGCGATCGTGGCGGCACTCGGAGCCAACCTCGCGATCGCGGCATCGAAGTTCGTGGCGTTCGCCTTCAGCGGCTCGTCGTCGATGCTCGCCGAGGGCGTCCACTCGCTCGCCGACTCCGGCAACCAGTTCCTGCTGCTGATCGGCGGCAAGAAGGCCGAGCGCGAGGCGACCCCGCAGCACCCCTTCGGCTACGGCCGCGAGCGGTACATCTACGCCTTCCTGGTCTCGATCGTCCTCTTCTCCGTCGGCGGCATGTTCGCGATCTACGAGGGCTACGAGAAGATCAACCACCCGCACGAGGTCGAGCACTGGTACTGGCCGGTGGGCGTCCTCGTCTTCGCGATCATCGCCGAGGGCTTCTCGTTCCGCACGGCCATCAAGGAGTCCAACGAGCTGCGGGGCAAGCTCTCCTGGACGCAGTTCGTCCGCCGGGCCAAGGCTCCCGAACTGCCCGTCGTCCTCCTGGAGGATTTCGGCGCGCTCATCGGTCTGGTCCTCGCCCTCCTCGGCGTCGGTCTCGCCCTGCTCACCGGCGACGGTGTCTGGGACGGCATCGGCACGGTCTGCATCGGTGTCCTGCTCGTCCTGATCGCCCTCGTCCTGGCCGCCGAGACCAAGTCCCTGCTGCTCGGCGAGGCCGCGGGCATCGAGGTGGTCCAGCAGATCGAGGCCGCGATGGTCGACGGCGACACGGTCACCCGCCTCATCCACATGCGCACGCTCCACCTCGGCCCCGAGGAACTGCTGATCGCCGCCAAGGTCGCTGTCCGGCACGACAACACGGCCACGGAGGTCGCCTCCGCGATCAACGCCGCCGAGGCCCGCATCCGCGCCGCCGTCCCGATCGCCCGCGTCATCTACCTGGAGCCGGACATCTACAGCGAGGCCGAGGCCGCGAAGGGCCCGGACCGCGAGGCGACGCCGGGCGGCCCGGCACCGACCGCCGGGCACTGATCCCGTCGTCACGCCTGGCACGGTCCACGGCGGCAGGGGCGAGGTGACGGTCACCGCGGGCCGCCGTACGGCTCAGGCGGCGATCCCGAGGCCGAGCCCGGAGAGCACCGGGACGAACCCGCTCAGTGCGCCCACCCGCGAGCAGGACCGGAACCGTGGGGGGCGCCGCTCACACGGCCCCGGACACCGGCCGACGCCGACGTGCGAACACTCTTGCGCATGCGCGGACATCGGCCGCCGGAACGTCGCAAGCAACCGGCCGTTCTTGGAGGCGGACTGGGGAGCGCGGGGCCGCCCGGTGTAGCTTTGAAGCCGAGCCAGACGTCGCTGCTGATGGCGGTCGGGCGGTCCCACCGCGGACCGACCGAGGGAGAGAGGGCCTCCGACGGACTGCGCTGCGCGTACGCGGGCACCCTTGTGCCGGCCGCCGCGCAGACCAGCCCTACCCACCTCGACCCAACCCCGAGGAGCAGCACGCAATGACGACTGTCGAAAACCGGCAGGACTTCAAGGTCGCCGACCTCTCCCTGGCCGAGTTCGGCCGCAAGGAGATCACTCTCGCCGAGCACGAGATGCCCGGTCTGATGGCGATCCGCAAGGAGTACGCCGAGGCGCAGCCCCTGGCCGGCGCCCGCGTCACCGGCTCCCTGCACATGACCGTCCAGACCGCCGTACTCATCGAGACCCTGGTGGCCCTGGGCGCGCAGGTCCGCTGGGCCTCCTGCAACATCTTCTCCACCCAGGACCACGCGGCCGCCGCCATCGCCGTCGGCCCGAACGGCACGCCGGACAACCCGCAGGGTGTCCCGGTCTTCGCCTGGAAGGGCGAGACCCTGGAGGAGTACTGGTGGTGCACGGAGCAGGCGCTGACCTGGCCGGACAGCCCCACCGGCGGCCCGAACATGATCCTGGACGACGGCGGTGACGCCACCCTCCTGGTCCACAAGGGCGTCGAGTACGAGAAGGACGGCAAGGTCCCGGCCGTCGAGACCGCCGAGTCCGACGAGCACCGCGTCATCCTGCAGCTGCTCCACCGCACCCTGGGCGAGAACCCCCAGAAGTGGACCCAGCTGGCGTCCGAGATCCGCGGCGTGACCGAGGAGACCACGACCGGCGTCCACCGCCTGTACGAGATGCAGCGCGACGGCGTCCTCCTCTTCCCGGCGATCAACGTCAACGACGCCGTCACCAAGTCGAAGTTCGACAACAAGTACGGCTGCCGCCACTCCCTGATCGACGGCATCAACCGCGCCACCGATGTCCTCATCGGCGGCAAGACCGCGGTCGTCTGCGGCTACGGCGACGTGGGCAAGGGCTGCGCGGAGTCCCTGCGCGGGCAGGGCGCCCGCGTGATCGTCACCGAGATCGACCCGATCTGCGCGCTGCAGGCGGCGATGGACGGCTACCAGGTCACGACCCTCGACGAGGTCATCGACAAGGCCGACATCTTCGTCACCACGACCGGCAACAAGGACATCATCATGGCCTCGGACATGGCCAAGATGAAGCACCAGGCGATCGTCGGCAACATCGGCCACTTCGACAACGAGATCGACATGGCCGGCCTCGCCAAGATCCCCGGCATCGTGAAGGACGAGGTCAAGCCGCAGGTCCACACCTGGACCTTCCCCGACGGCAAGGTGATCATCGTCCTCTCCGAGGGGCGCCTGCTGAACCTGGGCAACGCCACCGGTCACCCGTCGTTCGTGATGTCCAACTCCTTCGCGGACCAGACGCTGGCCCAGATCGAGCTGTTCACCAAGCCGGACGAGTACCCCACCGGCGTGTACACGCTGCCCAAGCACCTCGACGAGAAGGTCGCCCGTCTCCACCTGGACGCGCTCGGCGTGAAGCTCACCAAGCTCCGCCCCGAGCAGGCCGCGTACATCGGCGTCGACGTCGAGGGCCCGTTCAAGTCGGACCACTACCGCTACTGATCACCGGCGGCGCCGGGCCGCGCGTACGCCGTCGGCTGTCGGCGTACGCGAGCCCGTCGCGCACCACGTGGTGAGCACGTCCGTGCACTGACGTGCTCCTCAGCAGCAGGACCGAGGCAGGCCCCCGCACCCCCGTGCCGGGGGCCTGCCCCTTTTGGCCGGACCAGGCAGACTGGCCGGACCAGCCCGTCACGACCCAGGACCCCCATGCCCCGCGGCCGATATTCGCTTCACGACCCGCACGACCACACCCTCCTCGCCGAAGAACACTTCCACTGCGCACCCGGCCCTTCCGGCTGGCGTTATGTCTCCCAGCTGACCGCCCCGTCCGGCGACCATGCCGGCTCCGTCGACCTTGCCCTCGACGAGCTCGGCCGCCCCATCCGCCTCGAACTCCACGCTGCCGGCTGGCAGGTGCGGGGCGCTGCCCTCGACGGCGTCACCTGGGTCCGCACCGATCCCACCGGCGCGCATGCCACCGAAGGCAATGTCCGCGCCCACGCCTTCACCGGCACATCGCCGGCGTTCCTCGTCGCCACCGCCCGTCTGCTGCGCCTCACCCCCTCTTCCTCCGCGACGCGCGTACGCCTCGTCGCCTTCACCGATCCGGTCCTCGCCCCCCGCACCGTGGACCAGTCCTGGGCCCTGATCGCAAGAGAAGCACACGCCACTGACAACGCCCCCCTGCTCGTGGACGAATACCAGGTCACAGCCCTGGACACGGGGGAGCAGCACACCGTCCACATCTCCGGCGACGTGGTGCTCGCGGCGCCCGGCATCGAACTGGAGCACCTCGAATCACCGCCGTCGGTGTTCCCCTGACGGCGGCCCGGCCCCATGCCGAAGAGGAGCGTCAGGCAGGCGGCGCGAATCCGGTGCCGGGTCGGTCCGACGGCTCGTCTTGCGGCGCTGCGGACCGAGGGGCCTGCGGCGCTGCGGACCGCGGGTTCTGCGGCAGGACGGGCGTAGCCGTCTGAGGCCGTGCCGCGTATGTCTGCGGCCGAACCGGCGTCCCGGACCGGTCCTCAGCAGCGTCCGAACCGGGAAGCGACCACGGGCCTGCCCCGGTGGTCGGTACCGGGGGCCGCTGCGGGACCGGCGCCGGCCCGCCAGGGATCCCGGGCGCCTGCGGGTTCACGCTCACGGCCTCCCCCTCAACCCGGTCGCCGAACGCCCGCCGCGCCTCCCGCGCCTGCCGTTCCTGCACCACCGCCGCCAGATACGCGGCCGGCGGAACACCGTGCGGCGCCGGCGCCCCCGTACGGGCCGCGAGGTCGGCGGCGAGACGTTCCGCCATCGTCCAGCCCACCTGCGGATCAAGCTGCTGCATCCGCGTCAGGTACTGCCGGATCGCCAGCCACAACCCGTCCGGAACCGCCGACAGATCCAGCTCGGAGAACCGCCCGGCCAGCCAGGGCGGCGGCGGAGGCACGAAGCGCGTACGCCCCGCGGGCACCCTCTCCCGTACGACCAGCGTCCCCGCGAACACGTCACCGAGCCGCCGACCCCGCGCCGACACCAGTGAGGCGATGCACGCGATGACCCCGAAGGTCATCAGGATCTCGATCACGCCCACCGCACCCCGGACCAACGCGTGCCGGAACCGGATCGGCCCCCCGTCGTCCCGCACCACGCGCAGCCCGCAGGCCAGCTTCCCCAGAGACCGACCGTGGCTGAGCGTCTCCACCGCGATCGGCCCGCCCACCAGTACGAGCACGAAGGCCGCGATCGACACCGCGATCTGTGCGGCCTCGTCCAGCCCGGACGTGGACGCCACCAGGACGATCATCACCACGATGTAGGCGAACAGGGCCACTGCCAGGTCGAGCAACACGGCCAGCGCCCGGCTCGGCAGCTTCGCGGGGCGCAGCTCCAGCGCCACCGCCTCGCCCGTTACTAGCTCACTCACGCCCGCAGTCCTTCCCCTGACCCGCCTAGCGATACGACAGTCTGCCAAGCTGAGGGCACATCGCGCCGCAGTACGACAAGCTGACACGCAGTACGAGAGGACGAGGAGCAGCCCATCCCATGGACCTCGACGTGTTCGTGTCCACCCACCGAGCCGAGTGGGACCGCCTCGAGGCCCTGCTGCGCCGCCAGCGCCGCCTCACCGGAGCAGAGGCGGACGAACTCGTCGCCCTCTATCAACGCACCGCCACCCACCTCTCGGTGATCCAGTCCAGCGCACCGGACCCCCAGCTCACGGGTCGCCTCAGCCAACTGGTGGCACGCGCGCGCAGTGCCGTGACGGGCACTCGCCGCGCCTCGTGGCGCGATGTCACACGCTTCCTTGCCTACGGATTTCCCGCCGCGGTCTACCGTTCGCGCCGCTGGTGGATACCCACCGCGCTGCTCTCCACGGTGATAGCAGCGCTCCTGGGGTGGTGGATCGGCACCCATCCGGAGGTTCAGTCCTCGATTGCCGCCCCCAGCGAACTGCGCGATCTGACGCGCCCCGGCGGCGAGTACGAGACGTACTACTCCAGCCATCCCGCCGCGGCCTTCGCCGCCCAGGTGTGGACGAACAACGCCCAGGCTGCCGCGTTGTGCCTGGTCCTCGGCATCTTCCTGGGCCTCCCGGTTCTCTGGATCCTCTTCGAGAACATGCTGAACCTTGGGGTCGGCATCGGCCTGATGTCCTCGGCCGGCCGCCTCGACACCTTCCTGGGCCTGGTCCTCCCGCACGGCCTTCTCGAACTGACGGCAGTCTTCGTGGCTGCCGGAACGGGCCTACGACTCGGCTGGACCCTCATCGACCCGGGCCCCCGTTCCCGCCGCACCGCCCTCGCCGAGGAAGGCCGCGCCGCCCTGGGCATGGCGATCGGCCTCGCTCTGGTCCTGTTCGTCTCGGGCGCCATTGAAGGCTTCGTGACCCCGTCCGGCCTCCCGACCTGGGCCCGAATCGGTATCGGCATCGTCGCTGAGCTGGCGTTCCTCACCTACGTCTTTGTCCTGGGCGGACGTGCGGCGCGGGCCGGTGACACCGGCGACGTGGAAGCGGCCGAGCGCAGCGCGCAGGTCCCGACAGCAGCCTGATGGGTGACGGACCCCGCCGGATGTGCGTCTCTCGCCGTTGACCTGCTAGTCTCCTCTTCGCCCCGCAAGAGCCGTTGACACGGATCGCGTGGGGAGGTAGATTCGAACAGTTGCCTAGAGGTGGACCTGTCCACCGGCAACGGTGAGCGTCTAGCTGCTTCCGGAGCATCGATGGACATCGATCCCGAGGAGCCCCTTCCGAAGATTCAGAAATGGATGCCGGTCAATCGGCCCCAATAACTCTGATAAAGTCGGAAATGCCGGAAAGGGAAACGCGAGAGCGGGAACCTGGAAAGCGCCGAGGAAATCGGATCGAGAAAAGATCTGATAGAGTCGGAAACGCAAGACCGAAGGGAAGCGCCCGGAGGAAAGCCCGAGAGGGTGAGTACAAAGGAAGCGTCCGTTCCTTGAGAACTCAACAGCGTGCCAAAAGTCAACGCCAGATATGTTGATACCCCGTCTCCGGCCGGTTCGGCTGGGACGAGGTTCCTTTGAAAAACACAGCGAGGACGCTGTGTGCGAGGGGACTATTCCTCCTCTCGCACCGCTCTCGTGGTGTTCATCCCGATTACGGGAAAACATTCACGGAGAGTTTGATCCTGGCTCAGGACGAACGCTGGCGGCGTGCTTAACACATGCAAGTCGAACGATGAACCACTTCGGTGGGGATTAGTGGCGAACGGGTGAGTAACACGTGGGCAATCTGCCCTGCACTCTGGGACAAGCCCTGGAAACGGGGTCTAATACCGGATACGAGGTTCGGAGGCATCTTCGAACTTGGAAAGCTCCGGCGGTGCAGGATGAGCCCGCGGCCTATCAGCTTGTTGGTGAGGTAATGGCTCACCAAGGCGACGACGGGTAGCCGGCCTGAGAGGGCGACCGGCCACACTGGGACTGAGACACGGCCCAGACTCCTACGGGAGGCAGCAGTGGGGAATATTGCACAATGGGCGCAAGCCTGATGCAGCGACGCCGCGTGAGGGATGACGGCCTTCGGGTTGTAAACCTCTTTCAGCAGGGAAGAAGCGAAAGTGACGGTACCTGCAGAAGAAGCGCCGGCTAACTACGTGCCAGCAGCCGCGGTAATACGTAGGGCGCAAGCGTTGTCCGGAATTATTGGGCGTAAAGAGCTCGTAGGCGGCTTGTCACGTCGATTGTGAAAGCCCGAGGCTTAACCTCGGGTCTGCAGTCGATACGGGCTAGCTAGAGTGTGGTAGGGGAGATCGGAATTCCTGGTGTAGCGGTGAAATGCGCAGATATCAGGAGGAACACCGGTGGCGAAGGCGGATCTCTGGGCCATTACTGACGCTGAGGAGCGAAAGCGTGGGGAGCGAACAGGATTAGATACCCTGGTAGTCCACGCCGTAAACGGTGGGAACTAGGTGTTGGCGACATTCCACGTCGTCGGTGCCGCAGCTAACGCATTAAGTTCCCCGCCTGGGGAGTACGGCCGCAAGGCTAAAACTCAAAGGAATTGACGGGGGCCCGCACAAGCGGCGGAGCATGTGGCTTAATTCGACGCAACGCGAAGAACCTTACCAAGGCTTGACATACACCGGAAAGCATTAGAGATAGTGCCCCCCTTGTGGTCGGTGTACAGGTGGTGCATGGCTGTCGTCAGCTCGTGTCGTGAGATGTTGGGTTAAGTCCCGCAACGAGCGCAACCCTTGTTCTGTGTTGCCAGCATGCCCTTCGGGGTGATGGGGACTCACAGGAGACCGCCGGGGTCAACTCGGAGGAAGGTGGGGACGACGTCAAGTCATCATGCCCCTTATGTCTTGGGCTGCACACGTGCTACAATGGCCGGTACAAAGAGCTGCGATACCGTGAGGTGGAGCGAATCTCAAAAAGCCGGTCTCAGTTCGGATTGGGGTCTGCAACTCGACCCCATGAAGTCGGAGTCGCTAGTAATCGCAGATCAGCATTGCTGCGGTGAATACGTTCCCGGGCCTTGTACACACCGCCCGTCACGTCACGAAAGTCGGTAACACCCGAAGCCGGTGGCCCAACCCCTTGTGGGAGGGAGCTGTCGAAGGTGGGACTGGCGATTGGGACGAAGTCGTAACAAGGTAGCCGTACCGGAAGGTGCGGCTGGATCACCTCCTTTCTAAGGAGCACTTCTAGGCAGCCGCAAGGTTGTCCAGAGGCCAGTACATCAGCGAATGTCTGATGCTGGTAGCTCATGGGTGGAACGTTGACTACTCGGCACACTTGACCTGCTCTGGTCGCTAGTACTGCTTCGGCGTGGAACGCGAGATGGAGAGGCGAGGGTGTCGGGCACGCTGTTGGGTATCTGAAGGTACGGCCGCAAGGTCTGTCTTCAGTGCCGGCCCCGGTGAAGCACCAAGGTTTTGGTGTGTGACGGGTGGTTGGTCGTTGTTTGAGAACTGCACAGTGGACGCGAGCATCTGTGGCCAAGTTTTTAAGGGCGCACGGTGGATGCCTTGGCACCAGGAACCGATGAAGGACGTGGGAGGCCGCGATAGTCCCCGGGGAGTCGTCAACCAGGCTTTGATCCGGGGGTTTCCGAATGGGGAAACCCGGCAGTCGTCATGGGCTGTCACCCACTGCTGAACACATAGGCAGTGTGGAGGGAACGAGGGGAAGTGAAACATCTCAGTACCCTCAGGAAGAGAAAACAACCGTGATTCCGGGAGTAGTGGCGAGCGAAACCGGATGAGGCCAAACCGTATGCGTGTGAGACCCGGCAGGGGTTGCGCATGCGGGGTTGTGGGATCTCTCTTCTGTTGTCTGCCGGCAACAGGACGAGTCAGAAACCGTTGATGTAGGCGAAGGACATGCGAAAGGTCCGGCGTAGAGGGTAAGACCCCCGTAGTCGAAACGTCAGCGGCTCGTTTGAGAGACACCCAAGTAGCACGGGGCCCGAGAAATCCCGTGTGAATCTGGCGGGACCACCCGCTAAGCCTAAATATTCCCTGGTGACCGATAGCGGATAGTACCGTGAGGGAATGGTGAAAAGTACCGCGGGAGCGGAGTGAAATAGTACCTGAAACCGTGTGCCTACAAGCCGTGGGAGCGTCGGAACAAGGCTTGCCTTGTTCTCGTGACTGCGTGCCTTTTGAAGAATGAGCCTGCGAGTTTGCGGTGTGTTGCGAGGTTAACCCGTGTGGGGAAGCCGTAGCGAAAGCGAGTCCGAATAGGGCGTTGGAGTAGCACGCTCAAGACCCGAAGCGGAGTGATCTAGCCATGGGCAGGTTGAAGCGGAGGTAAGACTTCGTGGAGGACCGAACCCACCAGGGTTGAAAACCTGGGGGATGACCTGTGGTTAGGGGTGAAAGGCCAATCAAACTCCGTGATAGCTGGTTCTCCCCGAAATGCATTTAGGTGCAGCGTCGTGTGTTTCTTGCCGGAGGTAGAGCACTGGATAGGCGATGGGCCCTACCGGGTTACTGACCTTAGCCAAACTCCGAATGCCGGTAAGTGAGAGCGCGGCAGTGAGACTGTGGGGGATAAGCTCCATGGTCGAGAGGGAAACAGCCCAGAGCATCGACTAAGGCCCCTAAGCGTACGCTAAGTGGGAAAGGATGTGGAGTCGCACAGACAACCAGGAGGTTGGCTTAGAAGCAGCCACCCTTGAAAGAGTGCGTAATAGCTCACTGGTCTAGTGATTCCGCGCCGACAATGTAGCGGGGCTCAAGCGTACCGCCGAAGTCGTGTCATTGCAGCATATAGGGCCAACGCCTGCTGTGATGGGTAGGGGAGCGTCGTCTGCCGGGTGAAGCAGCACCGGAAGGTAGTTGTGGACGGTTGACGAGTGAGAATGCAGGCATGAGTAGCGATTCACACGTGAGAAACGTGTGCGCCGATTGACTAAGGGTTCCTGGGTCAAGCTGATCTGCCCAGGGTAAGTCGGGACCTAAGGCGAGGCCGACAGGCGTAGTCGATGGATAACCGGTTGATATTCCGGTACCCGCTGTGAAGCGTCAAACATCGAGCATCGTGATGCTAAGGCCGTGAAGCCGTTCCGGACCCTTCGGGGAAAGGAAAGTGGTGGAGCCGCTGAACCAAGCGGTTAGTAGGTGAGTGATGGGGTGACGCAGGAAGGTAGTCCATCCCGGGCGGTGGTTGTCCCGGGGTAAGGGTGTAGGCCGTGCGATAGGCAAATCCGTCGCACATGAGGCTGAGACCTGATGCCGAGCCGATTGTGGTGAAGTGGATGATCCTATGCTGTCGAGAAAAGCCTCTAGCGAGTTTCATGGCGGCCCGTACCCTAAACCGACTCAGGTGGTCAGGTAGAGAATACCGAGGCGTTCGGGTGAACTATGGTTAAGGAACTCGGCAAAATGCCCCCGTAACTTCGGGAGAAGGGGGGCCACACCTGGTGAGGGAACTTGCTTCCTGAGCTGGGGGTGGCCGCAGAGACCAGCGAGAAGCGACTGTTTACTAAAAACACAGGTCCGTGCGAAGCCGTAAGGCGATGTATACGGACTGACGCCTGCCCGGTGCTGGAACGTTAAGGGGACCGGTTAGCTCCATTTCGGTGGGGCGAAGCTGAGAACTTAAGCGCCAGTAAACGGCGGTGGTAACTATAACCATCCTAAGGTAGCGAAATTCCTTGTCGGGTAAGTTCCGACCTGCACGAATGGCGTAACGACTTCTCGACTGTCTCAACCATAGGCCCGGTGAAATTGCACTACGAGTAAAGATGCTCGTTTCGCGCAGCAGGACGGAAAGACCCCGGGACCTTTACTACAGTTTGATATTGGTGTTCGGTTCGGCTTGTGTAGGATAGCTGGGAGACTTTGAAGCGGCCACGCCAGTGGTTGTGGAGTCGTCGTTGAAATACCAGTCTGGTCGTGCTGGATGTCTAACCTGGGTCCGTGATCCGGATCAGGGACAGTGTCTGATGGGTAGTTTAACTGGGGCGGTTGCCTCCTAAAGAGTAACGGAGGCGCCCAAAGGTTCCCTCAGCCTGGTTGGCAATCAGGTGTTGAGTGTAAGTGCACAAGGGAGCTTGACTGTGAGACCGACGGGTCGAGCAGGGACGAAAGTCGGGACTAGTGATCCGGCGGTGGCTTGTGGAAGCGCCGTCGCTCAACGGATAAAAGGTACCCCGGGGATAACAGGCTGATCTTCCCCAAGAGTCCATATCGACGGGATGGTTTGGCACCTCGATGTCGGCTCGTCGCATCCTGGGGCTGGAGTCGGTCCCAAGGGTTGGGCTGTTCGCCCATTAAAGCGGTACGCGAGCTGGGTTTAGAACGTCGTGAGACAGTTCGGTCCCTATCCGCTGTGCGCGTAGGAGTCTTGAGAAGGGCTGTCCCTAGTACGAGAGGACCGGGACGGACGAACCTCTGGTGTGCCAGTTGTTCTGCCAAGGGCATGGCTGGTTGGCTACGTTCGGGAGGGATAACCGCTGAAAGCATCTAAGCGGGAAGCCTGCTTCGAGATGAGGACTCCCACCCACTTGATGGGGTAAGGCTCCCAGTAGACGACTGGGTTGATAGGCCAGATCTGGAAGCACGGCAACGTGTGGAGGTGACTGGTACTAATAGGCCGAGGGCTTGTCCTCAGTTGCTCGCGTCCACTGTGTTGGTTCTGAAACCACGAACAACCCCGCTGTAGTCACAGCAGCGGTCGGGTTGTCTGTTTCATAGTGTTTCGGTGGCCATAGCGTGAGGGAAACGCCCGGTTACATTCCGAACCCGGAAGCTAAGCCTTACAGCGCCGATGGTACTGCAGGGGGGACCCTGTGGGAGAGTAGGACGCCGCCGAACAAATATTGAGAAAACCCCGCACCTCACGGTGCGGGGTTTTCTGCGTTTATGGGTTCAGTTTATGGGGTTCATGAGGGATGCGCCTTTCCCCCCACATGAGCACCCATGAACCACCATGAAGAACCACCATGAACCGCGAACTCAGAGACGACCCGCCGCCTTCAGCGCCAGATACGCGTCCGCCAGCGCCGGCGCGAGATCGTCCGGTGTCGCGTCCACGACCGTGACGCCATGGCGACGTAGCTGTTCAGCCGTGCGGTCGCGTTCCGTCTGCGCCTGGGCCGCCGCCGCTGCTTCATACACGGCGTCCGGGTTGCCGCGAGCTGTCGCCATGCGGGCGATGTGCGGGTCCGCCACCGAGGCGAGCAGCACCGTATGGCGCTGGGTGAGGCGTGGGAGTACCGGAAGGAGACCTTCTTCGACGGGGGTGGTGTCGAGGGTGGTCAGCAGGACGATCAAGGAACGGCGCGGGGCCGTGCGGAGTGCGGTCGCCGTGAGGCCCCGGGCGTCCGTTTCGATGAGTTCCGGTTCCAATGTGGCCATCGCGTTGACCAGCGACGGCAGCACCTCGCGGGCGGCACGGCCCTGGACCAGGGCGCGGACCCGGCGGTCGTAGGCGAGCAGGTCCACGCGGTCGCCCGCCCGGGAGGCCAGGGCGGCCAGCAGGAGCGCCGCGTCCATGGAGGCGTCCAGGCGCGGTGCGTCGCCGACGCGTCCGGCGGAGGTGCGGCCCGTATCGAGGACCAGGAGGATGTGGCGGTCGCGTTCGGGGCGCCAGGTGCGTACCGCCACTGTGTTCTGGCGTGCTGTCGCCCGCCAGTCGATGGAGCGGGTGTCGTCCCCGGGAACGTACTCGCGCAGGCTGTCGAACTCCGTTCCCTCACCGCGGGTCAACACGCTGGTGCGGCCGTCCAGTTCGCGAAGGCGAGCCAGTTTGGAGGGCAGGTGCTTGCGGCTGGTGAACGGAGGCAGGACCCGTACCGTCCACGGGACCTTGTGTGTGCTCTGGCGGGAGAAGAGACCGAGTGGACCGTACGAGCGGATCGTGACGCGGTCCGCCTGGCGGTCGCCTCGGCGGGTGGGGCGCAGACGTGTTGTCAGACGGCGGCGCTCGCCCGGAGGGACCGTCAGACGGTGTCGGGACGCGGCTACTTCGGTGCCGGGCTGCCAACTGCTGGGCGGCCAGGCGTCGCGCAGGTGGGCGCGCAGGGGGCGGTTGGAGGGGTTGGTGACGGTGAGCGTCACATCGGCTGTTTCGCCCAGGCGTACAGAGGTGTCGCCGGAACGGGTCAGGCCCAGGCGGCGTACGGGTGCGGCCAGCGCGAAGTCGCAGGCGCATGCCAGGGCGAGGGGGCCGTTGACGGCGAGAATGCCCGTCCAGCTCGGTTCCCAGATGCCGACCGGGAGGCTGCCGAGTGCCGCCAGGAGGGCGGCTCGTCCGGTGAGTGCCATCAGCGGGGGACGGGGACGTGGGCGAGGATCGCGTTGATGACCGAGTCGGCGGTCACGCCCTCCATCTCCGCCTCCGGGCGGAGCTGGACACGGTGACGGAGCGTCGGGAGAGCCAGGGCCTTCACGTCGTCGGGGATGACGTAGTCACGGCCCGTCAGCCAGGCCCAGGCCCGGGAGGTCGCGAGCAGGGCCGTGGCCCCACGGGGCGACACGCCGAGGGTGAGGGACGGGGATTCGCGGGTGGCGCGGCAGATGTCCACGACGTAGCCGGTGATCTCGGGCGAGACGGTCGTCTTGGCGACGGCGGCACGTGCGGCTTCCAGGTCAGCCGGGCCTGCCACGGGGCGTACGCCGGCGGCGCGCAGGTCGCGGGGGTTGAAGCCCTCGGCGTGGCGGGTGAGGACGTCGATCTCGTCCTGGCGAGAGGGGAGAGGGATCGTCAGTTTGAGGAGAAAGCGGTCCAGTTGGGCTTCGGGGAGGGGATAGGTGCCCTCGTACTCGACCGGGTTCTGCGTCGCGGCGACCAGGAACGGCTCGGGGAGCGGGCGCGGGGTGCCGTCCACCGTGACCTGGCGCTCCTCCATTGCTTCGAGGAGGGAGGACTGGGTCTTGGGCGGGGTGCGGTTGATCTCGTCCGCGAGGAGGAGGTTGGTGAAGACCGGGCCGGGCTGGAAGGAGAACTCGGCGGTGCGGGTGTCGTAGACGAGGGAGCCGGTGACATCGCTGGGCATCAGGTCCGGCGTGAACTGGACGCGCTTGGTGTCGAGTTCGAGCGCGGATGCGAGCGCGCGGACGAGCAGGGTTTTGGCGACGCCGGGGACTCCTTCCAACAGGACGTGCCCACGGCACAGGAGGGCGACGACGAGGCCGGTCACTGCGGGGTCCTGGCCGACCACGGCTTTGGCGATCTCGGCGCGCAGGGCCTCCAGGGAGGTACGGGCGGCGCCCGGGTCCCCAGTGTTCCCGGCGTTGTCAGTGGTCGGGTCCATCATGGACGGCGTACCTCTCTTTCGAGGGCGTCGAGTTGGTCGGCGAGGGCGATCAGGGCCGCGTCGTCGCCGGGCGGCGGGCCGAAGAGGAGGGTGTGCAGGGTCTGTCCGTCGCCGTGGAGGTGGGTGGACAGCGCGGGGAGCAGAGCTTCGGGCGAGTGCGCCTGAGTGACGGGGACGCCTACGAGGGGGGCGAGGCGAGTGCGGGTGGTGGAGCGCAGGGCGGTGGCCGCGCGGTCGCGGGCCGTGGCTTTGCGGTAGAGGCGGGCGCGGCCTTCGACGGTCTCGGAGGCACGGATCGCGACGGGGAGTTTTTCGGGTACGAGGGGGCCCAGTCGGCGTGCGCGCCACAGGGCGGTCAGGGCTGCGGCGATGAAGAGCTGCAGCGTGCCCCAGAGCCAGCCGGAGGGAAGCAGGTCCAGGAAGCTCTTCCTGCCCGAGTCGGTGGCCGAGGTGTCGGAGAGCGAGGGGAGGTACCAGACCAAGTGGGTGCGGGAACCGAGCAGTTGGAGGGCGAGCGAGGCGTTGCCCTGCTTGTCGAGGCGGTCGTTGTAGAGGATGTCGGGCGCGCCGAGTACGACGGTGTCGCCGTTCCCGGAGGCGGCCGGGAGGCGCACCAGGGTGGGCAGGCCGTCGCTGGGGTAGCACGTGTCGGCGTGGGCGTCGCTCGTGACGTAGCGGACGCCGCCCGTGTCGGCGCTGCCCGCTCGTCGGGCGGCGGGCATGGCGCAGTCGGGGTCCAGGGTCGAGTCGAAACTGATGGCGGGGTCGGCCGAGACTCCGGGGGCGAGGGTGGCGACCGATGTCTCGGGGGTGACCAGGACCGTCCGGCCGCCGGAGTGCTGCGTCGCCTGGTGCACCACTTTCTGTTGACGGTTCGTCAGCAGGTCGGGTACGGCGATCAGGAGTGTGGTGTCGGGGCCGACGGCGCCTCGCGCCTCGTCCAGGGTGGTGACCACGCGGGTGGACACGCCGTGGTCGGCAAGGAGTTCGGCGACGGCGCGGCTGCCGTAGGGGTCGACGGAGCGCGGGTCGAGGCGGCCGTGCTGGGTGTCGGAGCGGAGCACGGCGATCGTGATGGCGCCGATCAGGAGGAGGACGACGGCGAGCAGGACACCGCGCGCGCGGGTCCACACCTGGCGTGCGGTGGGCGAGGCCGAGGTGGACGGAAGCGTGGCCTCGGCGGTCATCCGGCGGCTCCCTGGTCGGCGTTGTGGGCCGTGCTGCGGGCGCTGTTCGTGAGCTGGGGCTTGGCGCGCTCCAGGTCGTCGTCGAGGGCGGCGAGCCGGCGGTATGTTCCTTCGCCGGCGCTCCGGCCGCCGTATGTGACGTCGTCGAAGTCCCGGGCGGCGGCGCGCAGTCGGTCCGCGTGGTCGGGGAGCGTGCGGCCGGCCTCGGAGGCCGCTTCGTCGGCGGTGCGGCCGGGGCGTACGTCGAGGAGTGCGCGTTCCTCCAGGGAGCGGACGACGGCACGCATGCGTTCCTGGACGGCCTGGTTCCAGTGGCCCTGGGCGGCGTGCGCCTCGGCGGTCGCGCGGTGTTCGGCGGCGCTGCGGGGGCGGTCGTCGAAGAGCGTCGCGGACGAGGTGGGCATGCGGCGTGGGGTGCCCAGGCGCCACCACAGGGCGCCGACGATCGCCAGCACGGCCAGCACGATGACGAGGAGGCCGACCGAGCCGCCGGGCGTCGCGGTCGAGGCGGCGCCGAAGAGCCGGTCGACCCAGTCCCAGAACGCGTTCAGGGCGCGCTGCAGCAGGCCTGGGTCGTTCTCGTGGTACATGCGCTTGGACAGTTCCCGCCGGGCCGCTTCCCGCGCGGGGTCGCGCGGGATGGTGATCGGCGGTTCGTCGTCCGAGCGCCACAGCACCGGTACGACTCTCAGAACTCCCCCCGTCAGGCTCACGGCATCAGCTCCGCGGGGTGGTGCCGGGGGCCTCGGAGCCGTAGCCCTGGACGCCGGCGGCGCGGGCCAGGTCGAGGTCGAGGGCCTCGCGGCGGATGCGCTGGTCGATGTAGAGCAGCACGGTCACACCGGCGGTGATCGGGAAGGTGAGCGTGCGCCCGATCACCGCACCGATCCCGCTGACGATGAGGAACGTCCAGCCGAGGCTGCCGGTGCTGCCGTTGACGAGGCTGCTGAGGCCGTCCCCGCTGAGCGCCCCGGCGAGGAAAGCGAAGGGGACCACGATGATCGACGACACGATGCCGGCGATGATCTGGGCGAGCAGCTGAATGCCGAAGACCCGCCACCACGAGCCGCGCACCAGCTTCGCGGAGCGGCTCATCGACTTGCGGATGCTCTGCTTCTCCAGCATCAGCGCGGGCGAGGCGAGCGAGAAGCGGATCACGATCCATGCAGCGACCACGCCGGCACCGAGGCCGCCGAGGACGGCCAGCGCCACGCCGGCGCCGACCGAGCCGGCCAGAGCCACGGCGATGCCGGGCAGAGTGCCCGCGGCGATGATCACGAAGGCCAGGAGTGGCAGCAGGAGCGTGAGACCGATCAGCCTCAGCAACTGCGGGCGGGCATCGCGCCAGGCCTCGCCGGTGGTGACCGACTTGCCGAGGACTGCCCGGCTGGTGACGTTCGTGAGCAGCGCCGTCGCGGCGATGGTGCCCAGCAGGGCGACCACGAAGACGACACCGGAACTCAGCATCGTGTCGCCCAGGGCACGACTGACCTCGTCGAGGGAGGCGCTGGGGTCGCTGAGGGTGTCCGTGGTGGCGCTGTCGTCCAGGACGAGCCCCTGGAGCAGGACGACGATGATCTCCGTGACGACCGAGACGGTCAGCGAGATGCCGAGGACCGTGCGCCAGTACGTGCGCATGGTGGAGACCGCGCCGTCGAGGATCTCGCCGACGCCGAGCGGGCGCAGCGGGATCACGCCGGGCTTGGCGGCGGGGGGCGGGCCCCAGTTGCCGCCCCAGCCCGGCTGGCCGCCGTAGCCCCGGTTGGGGCCACCGCCCCAGCCGTTGTAGCCGCCGCCCGGGCCGCCGTAGCCGCCGGGACCTGCGGGAGGGCGGCCGCCCCAGCCCGGGCCGGGCGGAGGTGGTGGCGGGGCCTGGCCGGGGCCCTGAGGGTGAGGAGCGGTCCACTGCCCGGACGGGGGCTGCTCCTTGGACCACTTCGTCGGCGGCTGCGGCTGATCGGTGCCGGCCTGGTCCGAGGGCTGTTCCGGGGGCTGCGGGCCGGTGGAGTCCGGCTGCTGCCCGTTGGAGGGGGCAGATCCGGGCGAGGCCCAGCCCGGAGTGTCGTTCATCGTCGCTCCTTCACGGTGCCCGTCCGCGGTCGCGGCGGCGAGTTGGGAGCCATCGTGCCACGCTGTGCCCGCCGAGGGACCGGGGGTTGTACTGGCTGCACACCTTCAATTGTCCGCCAGGTACGGGGCAGACTGACCGCATGGCTGATCAGTACGCGCAATCCGGCGAGCACAACCGGTCGGCAGGGATGTCCGCGATCCGCTGGGACGAGCCGCCCGAAGGCCCCGTACTCGCCCTTCTCGACCAGAGGAGGCTGCCGGCCGAGGAGGTCGAGCTCGTGTGTACGGACGCGCCCGCGCTGGTGGACGCGATCCGCACCCTGGCGGTGCGCGGGGCGCCACTGCTCGGGATCGCCGGGGCGTACGGCGTCGCGCTCGCCGCCGCACGCGGCTTCGACGTGGACGAGGCCGCCGCCGCGCTGGAGGCTGCCCGGCCCACCGCGGTGAACCTCGCCGTCGGCGTGCGCAGGGCCCTGGCCGCGTACCGGGCCGCGCTCGCCGGCGGTGGCGATCCGCGGCAGGCCGCCGAGGCGGCGCTCAGCGCGGCACGGGCCCTGCACCGGGAGGACGCCGAGGCCAGCGCGCGGATGGCGCGGCACGGACTCGCACTGCTGGACGAACTGCTGCCGGGCGGCGGCCACCGGGTGCTCACGCACTGCAACACGGGCGCGCTGGTCTCCGGCGGGGAAGGTACGGCGTTCGCGGTGGCCCTGGCGGCGCACCGGGCGGGGCGGCTGCGGCGGCTGTGGGTGGACGAGACGCGGCCGTTGCTGCAAGGTGCTCGTTTGACGGCGTACGAGGCGGCCCGCAACGGGATGGCGTACACCTTGCTCACGGACAATGCGGCGGGTTCGCTGTTCGCGTCCGGTGAGGTGGATGCGGTATTGATCGGGGCGGACCGGATCGCGGCCGACGGTTCGGTGGCGAACAAGGTGGGGAGCTATCCGCTCGCGGTGCTGGCCAGGTACCACCACGTGCCGTTCATCGTGGTGGCCCCGGTGACGACGGTGGATCCGGACACGCCTGACGGCGCGTCCATAGAAGTGGAGCAGCGCGCCGGGCATGAGGTGACGGAGGTCACAGCACCTCGGGTACCGGTGGCGGGAGCGGAAGCGGGGGGCGGGATACCGGTGGCACCTCTGGGGACCCAGGCGTACAACCCGGCGTTCGACGTGACGCCGCCGGAACTGGTGACGGCGATCGTCACCGAGGAGGGGGCCGTGTCGCCCGTGACCGCCGAGGCCCTCGCCGCGCTGTGTGACAGGTCACGCCAGGTAACGATTTAGTTAATGGGATGATGTCGTTTATGAAGGGACGAGTCCTTGTCGTCGACGACGACACCGCACTGGCCGAGATGCTCGGCATCGTGCTGCGTGGTGAAGGTTTTGAGCCGTCTTTCGTAGCCGACGGTGACAAGGCGCTGGCCGCCTTCCGTGAGACCAAGCCCGATCTGGTGCTGCTCGACCTGATGCTGCCCGGACGGGACGGCATCGAGGTGTGCCGCCTGATCAGGGCGGAGTCCGGCGTGCCGATCGTGATGCTCACCGCCAAGAGCGACACCGTGGACGTGGTGGTCGGCCTGGAGTCGGGCGCGGACGACTACATCGTGAAGCCGTTCAAGCCGAAGGAGCTCGTGGCCCGCATCCGGGCGCGGCTGCGGAGGTCGGAGGAGCCGGCACCGGAGCAGCTCGCCATAGGTGACCTCGTCATCGACGTGGCCGGTCACTCCGTGAAGCGGGACGGGCAGTCGATCGCGCTGACGCCGCTGGAGTTCGACCTGCTGGTGGCGCTGGCGCGCAAGCCGTGGCAGGTGTTCACCCGCGAGGTCCTGCTGGAGCAGGTCTGGGGCTACCGCCACGCGGCGGACACCCGCCTCGTCAACGTCCATGTCCAGCGGCTGCGCTCCAAGGTCGAGAAGGACCCGGAGCGGCCGGAGATCGTGGTGACCGTCCGTGGCGTCGGGTACAAGGCAGGACCGAGCTGACATGACCCGGGACAGTGCCGCTTCGGCGCCCGGTGGTCCGGGAACCCGTCCGGGGCGGTCTGTCGGACGGGGGACGACGGGCTCCCGGTGGGAACGGTTCTTCGAGGGCGGGCTGCTCCAGGGCGGAGTCCAGGGCAGCCCGGTCCTCAGGCTTCTCATGCGCTGGATCCGTCGTCCGCTGCTGCCCGTGATGCGGCTGTGGCGGCGCAACATCCAGCTCAAGATCGTCGTCACGACCCTGCTCATGTCGCTCGGTGTGGTGCTGCTGCTGGGTTTCGTCGTCATCGGCCAGGTACGCAACGGTCTGCTGGACGCCAAGGTGAAGGCGTCGCAGAGCCAGGCCGTCGGCGGCTTCACGGGCGCCGGGCAGAAGGCCGACAGCGCGGCCAGCGCGGGCGGCGGGGACGACAACTCGGGCACGGGCAACAACCCCGTGCAGAATGTCAGCGGGTGGATGGGCGACCTCGTCGAGTCGCTCTCCAGCGGTGGCCAGGGCGCCTTCGACGTGGTCACGCTCAGCACCACCGCCGCGGACAACGACAACCGGGGCCTCGGGCCGCGCGCGTCGGGCGGTGTGGACCCGAGCCAGAGCGTGCCGGAAAGCCTGCGCAAGCGCGTCGACGGCGGCATGGGTGTGGCCCAGAGCTATACCCGCATCGTCTACACCGACAGCAGTCGCGAGAGGCAGCCCGCGCTCATCATCGGCAAGCAGATCAACGACCCGAACGGGCACCCGTACCAGCTGTACTACCTCTTCCCGCTCACCCAGGAGGAGAAGTCACTCAGCCTGGTGAAGGGGACGCTGGCGACCGCCGGGCTCTTCGTCGTCGTGCTTCTCGGGGCCATCGCCTGGCTCGTGGTGCGCCAGGTCGTCACACCCGTACGGATGGCCGCCGGTATTGCCGAACGGCTGTCCGCCGGGCGGCTTCAGGAACGGATGAAGGTCACCGGCGAGGACGACATCGCGCGTCTGGGCGAGGCCTTCAACAAGATGGCGCAGAACCTCCAGCTGAAGATCCAGCAGCTGGAAGACCTGTCGCGGATGCAGCGGCGGTTCGTGTCCGACGTGTCGCACGAGCTGCGCACGCCGCTGACGACCGTGCGGATGGCCGCCGATGTCATCCACGACGCGCGCGTGGACTTCGACCCGGTGACCGCGCGGTCGGCTGAGCTGCTGGCCGATCAGCTGGACCGGTTCGAGACGCTGCTCGCCGACCTGCTGGAGATCAGCCGCTTCGACGCGGGCGCGGCGGCGCTGGAGGCCGAACCGATCGACCTGCGTGAGGTCGTACGGCGGGTGGTCAGCGGCGCCGAGCCGCTCGCCGACCGCAAGGGCACACGGATACGTGTCGTCGGCGACCAGCAGCCCGTCGTGGCCGAGGCGGACGCCCGGCGCGTGGAGCGGGTGCTGCGCAACCTCGTCGTCAACGCCGTGGAGCACGGCGAGGGCAAGGACGTGGTGGTCAGGCTCGCTTCGGCGGGCGGCGCGGTCGCGATCGCCGTGCGCGACTACGGTGTGGGGCTCAAGCCCGGCGAGGCCACCCGGGTGTTCAGCCGCTTCTGGCGGGCGGACCCGGCCCGCGCACGTACCACCGGTGGTACGGGCCTGGGGCTGTCCATCGCCCTGGAGGACGCGCGGCTGCACGGCGGCTGGCTGCAGGCGTGGGGCGAGCCGGGTGGCGGTTCGCAGTTCCGGCTGACGCTGCCGCGGACCGCGGACGAGCCGCTGCGGGGCTCGCCGATACCGCTGGAGCCCAAGGACTCACGGCGCAATCGCGGACTCAACGACGCGGGTCTGCCGCAGGACGGGTCCGGAAAGCTCGCCACGGTGCCGGCGCAGTCCTCGAGCGAACGCGCCTCCATCGCGCCGCGGCTGGCCACGGTGACGCCCACGGCCGACCCGACCGCGCTGCCCGGCAACGGCGCGCGTGTGGTGCCGCGGCCTGTCGGTGCCGTCCGGCGGCAGAACGACAGCACACAGGAGCCGTCGCAGGGCGGCGGGCCCGCCGAGCGCGAGCAAGGGGAGGCATCGGGTGGGCGCTGAGGGGGGCGGCCGTCGCCGCTCGCTGCGCATCGGGGCGTACGTCGGCTGTGGTGCCGTACTGCTGGCCGGGTGCGCCTCGATGCCGGACAGCGGGGGGCTGAGCGGAGTCGAGTCCACGCCACGGCAGGATGCGCAGGTCCGTGTCTTCGCGATGCCGCCGCGTGAGAACGCGGGGCCCGCGGAGATCGTGCAGGGCTTCTTGGAGGCGCTGACCAGCGACGACCCGCAGTACGAGATCGCGCGCGAATATCTGACCGACAGTGCCTCGCGCCGGTGGAACCCGGACGAGTCCACGACTGTGCTGTCCGAGGGGCCGAACGCCGTTCCCGAGCCTGTCCGGAACCGGGAAGCGGGCGAGGACTACGCGTACACGCTGACCGGCAGCAGGCTCGCGGTGGTGGATGCGCAGCACGCGTACGCCCCGGACTCGGGGACGTACCGGAGGACGGTGCACCTCACGCAGGAGAAGAAGACCAACCAGTGGCGCATCGACTCGCTGCCGCCGGGCGTGGTCATGGGCAAGTCCGACTTCCAGCGCAACTATGTGTCGGTCAACAAGTTCTACTACGCCTCCAAGGCGCCCGCCGCTGCGAACGGACAGCTGAGCACCGTCGCCGACCCGGTGTACGTGCGCAGCAAGGTGGATCCGGTGACGTCGATGGTCCGGGCGCTGCTGAGGGGCCCCACGCGCTGGCTGGACCCGGTGGCGACGTCCAGCTTCCCCTCGGGCACGGCGCTCAGGAAGGGCGTCACCTCGCTGTCTCCCGACGACCAGAACAAGCTGACGGTGCCGCTCAACGAGAAGGCCGACAAGGTCGGGCAGACGCAGTGCACCAGGATGGCGGCGCAGCTGCTGTTCACGCTCCAGGACCTGACGCCCACCGGCGTGAGCGAGGTGGAGCTGGAGCGCTCGAACGGCAGCCAGCTGTGCGAGCTGAACGAGGGCCGCGCCGAGATCATCGCCTCGCACGGCAACGGCAACCGGCCGGAGTACGAGTACTTCATCGACGGCAAGCAGCGGCTGGTGCGCCTGTCCAGCCGCAGTGACTCCACGGAGCCCGATCCGGTGCCGGGCGCGCTGGGCGAAGGGGCCGGCAAGCTGCGGGCGGCGGCCGTCTCGCGTGACGAGGACACCGCGGCCGGGGTGTCGGCCGACGGACGGTACCTGTACGTCGGATCGCTGGCGTCGGGTGCCTCGCTCGGGCAGCCGGTACTGACCAGCCAGGGCGTGTCGACGGACGACCGGCTGACGACGCCGAGCTGGGACGGCGGCGGCGACCTGTGGGTGGCCGATCGCGATCCGAAGCATCCGCGGCTGGTGATGCTGCAGCAGGGCGCGGGCGAGCCGGTGGAGGTCCGCACGCCGGGCCTGGACGGGCGTATCAACGCGGTGCGGGTCGCGGCCGACGGGGTGCGGATCGCGCTGATCGTGGAGAAGGGTGGCAAGACGTCCCTGCAGATCGGGCGCGTGGAGCGGGAGAGCGGTACCGGTGGGCGGCCTGCCGTCTCGATCCTCGAACAGCACTCGGTGACCCCCCAGCTGGAGGAGGTCACGGCCATGTCGTGGGCCGGTGACAGCAGGCTCGTGCTGGTGGGAAGTGAGGCCGGCGGGGTGCAGCAGATGCGGTACGTGCAGGTCGACGGCTCCACCCCGGCGGGCAATCCGCCGGCTTCGCTCACGGGAGCGAAGCAGATCGCGGCGTCCGAGGACGAGCGGCTGCCGCTGGTGGCGTACTCGGAGGACGGGATCGTGCGGCTGTCGGCCGGGGCGCAGTGGCAGAAGGTGGTCAAGGGGACGGCCCCCGTCTACCCAGGGTGAACTGTGTCGGGGCCATCGGGGGCCAGCGGGGCCATCGGGGCTCCCTTGGGCGACGGGGCTCGCTGGCAGGCGTGTGCGGGTGAGCCCGTGCGACCCGCCCCGGCCCCGGTCCGCGTGTGCCTGCAACCCGCCCGGGCCCCGTGGTCCGCGGGCGTCCATCGGTTGTCCACAGGCGGTTGTCCACAGGGCTGGCAGGCCGTTGCGGGTGTTGGCACAGTGGTGGGCATGCGGCGGTGGTGGCAGGACCTCACCGATCTCGTGCTGCCGGCCGAGTGCGGAGGCTGCGGGAGGCCGCGCACGGTGCTCTGCCCGGAGTGCCGCGCGGCACTCCACAGCACCGCACCGCGCCGGGTGCGACCGGTGCCGGAGCCGGTGGGGCTGCCGGTGGTGCACGCGGCGGCTCCGTACGGGGGCGCGGTGCGCGCCACTCTGCTGGCGCACAAGGAGCGTGGCGTTCTGACGCTCGCGGGACCGCTGGGCACGGCGCTGGCGAGGGCCGTACGGGCGGGGCTGGACACGGCCGGATCCGGGACCGCTGCCGGTCGGGTGGTGCCCCTGCTGCTCGTGCCCGTGCCCTCCTCACGCCATGCCGTGCGGGCCAGGGGGCACGATCCGGCACGGCGGATCGCGCTCGCGGCCGCGGGTGAGCTGCGCCGGGCCGGGACCGCGGCCCGGGTGGCGGCCGTGCTGCGGCAGCGGCGGCCCGTGGCCGACCAGTCGGGCCTCAACTCCCGGCAGCGGCTGGCCAATCTCGCGGGCGCGCTGGACGTGGCCGCAGGGGGCGCCCGGCTGCTGACCGGCGGGCGGGTCGTCCTCGTCGACGACCTGATGACGACGGGCGCCTCGCTGACGGAGGCGGCCCGAGCGGTACGGGCGGCGTTCGGGGACGCTGAGATGGCGGACACGGAGGTGTATGCGCGCGCGACAGGGGAAGCAAGGGGGGAACAGAGAGAATTGGAGAGGACGGCACCGGCGCACGGGCCCCGGTCGTCGCACGGAATGGCCGCCGGGAACGGCGTGGGAGACGGGATCTGCGCGGCGGTGGTCGCCGCCTCACCGGATTCTTTTGAAAAGAACCGGAACTGACTGAGAACTTCCATCGTTGCAGGTAATGAGCAGGTCAATTCGCCTGAACGGAGGTACGCGGCAGTAGAGGGTGACGACATCCGGCCGGGCGAGATATGTTCAGTTGTGAGGGAAAGGCGCAGGCCATCCCCCGCATATCCGAATGCCTTGCTGCGGGTTTTCTGCAATCACCCGCAGTGGTGGGGTGGAGATCTCGCCCACGGGGGAGGAGGAGGTGGAAGTCACCACGTCCGTGGTTCCGGGACTCGCCGGAACCTGGTGCACAAGGGAGATGCTCCGCCAGGGATGCGGAGCGATCCGGGAACGGAGTTCTGCGTGGACATCGTCGTCAAGGGCCGCAAGACCGAGGTGCCCGAGCGGTTCCGGAAGCACGTGGCCGAGAAGCTGAAGCTGGACAAGATCCAGAAGCTCGATGGCAAGGTGATCAGCCTCGACGTCGAGGTGTCCAAGGAGCCCAACCCCCGACAGGCCGACCGTTCCGACCGAGTGGAGATCACGCTCCGCTCCCGCGGGCCGGTGATCCGGGCGGAGGCAGCGGCCAGTGATCCGTACGCGGCACTCGACCTGGCGGCGGAGAAGCTGGAGGCCCGGCTGCGCAAGCAGCACGACAAGCGCCACACGCGCCGGGGGGTCCGCAGGCTCACGGCAGCCGAGGTGCCCGACCACGTCCCCGGCGCCGCGACGCTCAACGGCAACGGCAGCGTCGTGTCGGAGGAGGAGCCGGAGGGCGTGCCGACCAAGAAGATCGGATCGCTCGAGGTGAAGGGTGAAGGCCCCCTCGTCGTCCGAGAGAAGACCCACGTCGCGTCCCCGATGTCGCTCGACCAGGCGCTCTACGAAATGGAGCTGGTCGGGCACGACTTCTATCTGTTCGTCGACTCCGAGACCAAGCAACCCAGCGTCGTCTACCGGCGGCACGCCTACGACTACGGCGTCATCCACCTCAGCACGGACCAGATGGTGGCTCAGGCGCAGTCGGCCGACGCAGGCGGAGCGCTCGGTGGCTGACCCTGCCGTGTGACGACCGTACCGGTGCCCCTGGTGAGCCCGTGCGCCCCCAGGGGCACCGGTGTGCGACCAGTTCGCTCCGCGCTCTGTCACCTGACTGTCGTCCAGGCATGAAATCATGGCCGCAACGGCTCAACCGTTGGGTCGTTGCCTTGGGTTGGCGATGGCACGGGACCACAGGCCACAGCCTTCAGGGGGAGGAACGATGGCGGACAGCTTCGGACCGATGCGCGACGGGGGCGCCGACGACGGCGTCGTCGGCATGGGCCCGGAAGCGGGCTCTCCACGCAAGGAACCCATCCGGGTCCTCGTCGTGGACGACCACGCCCTCTTCCGGCGCGGCCTGGAGATCGTGCTGGCGGCCGAGGAGGACATCCAGGTCGTCGGTGAGGCGGGGGACGGTGCGGAGGCGGTCGACAAGGCGGCCGATCTGCTGCCCGACATCGTGCTGATGGACGTACGGATGCCCAAGCGGGGCGGGATCGAGGCATGCACCTCCATCAAGGAGGTGGCGCCCAGCGCGAAGATCATCATGCTGACGATCAGCGACGAAGAGGCCGATCTCTACGACGCGATCAAGGCCGGCGCGACGGGCTATCTCCTCAAGGAGATCTCCACGGACGAGGTGGCCACGGCCATTCGGGCGGTCGCCGACGGGCAGTCGCAGATCAGCCCCTCCATGGCGTCGAAACTTCTCACCGAGTTCAAGTCGATGATCCAGCGGACGGACGAGCGCCGGCTGGTTCCGGCGCCGCGGCTCACCGACCGGGAGCTGGAGGTCCTCAAGCTGGTGGCCACCGGAATGAACAACCGGGACATCGCCAAGGAGCTGTTCATCTCCGAGAACACCGTGAAGAACCATGTGCGCAACATCCTGGAGAAGCTGCAGCTGCACTCCAGGATGGAGGCCGTGGTCTATGCGATGCGGGAAAAGATCCTGGAGATCCGTTAGCCCAGGGTGCGGGCCAGTTCCCGGAGGAGGGGCTCGCGCAGGGCCGGTGCGTCGACCCGCTCCACGCGTACGTTCGTGCAGTCCACCCAGGTAGCCGCCTCCAGCAGGGCCTGTGCCACCGCCGGGACCGCCCTGGGCTCGTCCAGCGTGACCTGCTTGGCGACCAGTGTGCGGCCCTCACGAGCGGGGTCCACGCGGCCCACCAGCCGGCCGCCGGCGAGGACCGGCATCGCGAAGTAGCCGTACACCCGCTTCGGCTTGGGGACGTACGCCTCCAGGCGGTGCGTGAACCCGAAGATCCGTTCCGTGCGCGCCCGCTCCCAGATCAGGGAGTCGAACGGCGACAGGAGCGTCGTACGGTGGCGGCCGCGCGGCGGGGTCTCCAGGGCCGCCGGGTCCGCCCAGGCCGGCTTGCCCCAGCCCTCCACCGTCACCGGGACCAGGCCCGAGTCCGCGATCACGGCGTCGACCTGCTCGCCCTTGAGCCGGTGATAGTCCGCGATGTCCGCGCGGGTGCCGACGCCGAGGGACTGGCCGGCGAGGCGGACGAGACGGCGCAGGCACTCCGCGTCGTCCAGCTCGTCATGGAGGAGGGCCTCCGGGACGGCGCGCTCGGCGAGGTCGTACACCCGCTTCCAGCCGCGGCGCTCGACGCACACCACCTCGCCGTACATCAGCGCGCGCTCCACCGCGACCTTTGTGCCGGACCAGTCCCACCACTCGCTGGTCTTCTTCGCGCCGCCCAAGTCCGTGGCCGTGAGGGGGCCTTCGGCGCGCAGCTGCTTGACGACCTGGTCGTAGACGCCGTCCGGGAGCGCGTGGTGCCAGTGCGGGCGGGAGCGGTAGGCGCGGCGGCGGAAGGCGAAGTGGGGCCACTCCTCGATGGGCAGGATGCAGGCGGCGTGGGACCAGTACTCGAACGCGTGGGGCCGGGCAGCGGAGGTACCGCCCGCCGACGGCGTCCAGTACGCCGTGTCGACCGTCTTGCGGCCTATCGCGCCGAGGCGGGCGTACGGGATGAGTTCGTGGGAGCGGGCGAGGACCGAGATGGTGTCGAGCTGGACCGCGCCCAGATGGCGGAGGACGCCGCGGACGCCTGCCTTGCGGTTGGGGGCGCCGAGGAAGCCCTGGGCGCGCAGGGCGATGCGACGGGCGTCGTCGGCGGACAGTTCGGTGGTGGGGCGCGGGAGGCTCGGCATGGGGGACACCGTAGGGGGCGGGACTGACAATGCGGGGTGAGCAGGTCCTGTGACCATGGCGACAGGCCGCGGCTACGACGGCCGCGAGGGTGCCGGCAGATACGGTGCCGCCGACGGCAGGCCCAGGTCCGACGGCAGGAGCGAACCCACCCAGCAGTCCCGCCGAACCCCCTTGTTGTTGATCGCGGAGCGCAGGGTGCCCTCGACGGTGAAGCCCGCGCGTTCCGCGACCGCCCGGGAGCCCGCGTTGCCCACCTCCGCGCGCCACTCCACCCGGTCGATGGACAGACGGGTGAAGGCCCAGCGCGACACGGCGAGCGTCGCCTCGGTGGTGTAGCCGTTGCCCCGGTGTTGCTTCGCCGTCCAGAAACCCACCTCGGCGACGCCCAGCGAGCGCATCGTCAGGCCGAGCATGCCCACCAGCTCTCCGGAGGGGAGGAAGAAGCCGAACGTGAACATCGAGGCGTCCGCCCAGCCGTCGGGCACGATCTGGGCGACGAACGCCTCCGCGTGCTCGCGCAGATACGGCGACGGGACCGTGGTCCAGCGCTGGATGTCGGGATCCTGGGCGGCTTCGTACACCGCGTCGGTGTCCTGGGGGCCCACGGTGCGCAGCAGGAGGCGTTCGGTGGTCAGGGTGACGGGGTCCATCGCCCGATTCTGCTCGGGCTCCCGCCGCGACGCCATGACTTTTCCCGTCGGGTCACCGTCATGCCCTCGTCCGCACCTCGCCACGCCGACATCCCATAACGCTCACCACTGTGTCAGAGCCCCGTTACTTTTCGTGGCACGGACACGGCACCTTCCGCAACGCCCGTCCGTTGTCCTAGTGGCTGTCACCGGCAGACCTCCCGGCGCAGTGGGGTCCTCGCTTACGATGGCCGTTGCTCAATCTGTCATACATAACCGACCGTCCCAGGCCCGACCGGCAAGGAGACAAACCCCCGTGTCCGTCCTCTCGAAGATCATGCGTGCAGGCGAAGGCAAGATCCTGCGCAAGCTGCACCGCATCGCGGACCAGGTCAACTCCATCGAAGAGGACTTCATCGACCTCTCCGACGCCGAGCTGCGGGCCCTCACCGATGAGTACAAGAAGCGGTACGCAGACGGCGAGAGCCTCGACGACCTGCTGCCCGAGGCCTTCGCCACCGTGCGCGAGGCCGCCAAGCGCGTCCTCGGCCAGCGGCACTACGACGTGCAGCTGATGGGTGGCGCCGCGCTCCACCTCGGCTATGTCGCCGAGATGAAGACCGGTGAGGGCAAGACGCTCGTCGGCACCCTGCCCGCTTATCTGAACGCCCTGTCCGGAGACGGCGTCCACATCGTCACGGTCAACGACTACCTGGCCGAGCGCGACTCCGAGATGATGGGCCGCGTCCACAGGTTCCTCGGCCTGAGCGTCGGCTGCATCCTCGCCAACATGACTCCGGCCCAGCGCCGCGAGCAGTACGCGTGCGACATCACCTACGGCACGAACAACGAGTTCGGCTTCGACTACCTGCGCGACAACATGGCGTGGTCGCAGGACGAACTGGTCCAGCGCGGTCACAACTTCGCGGTCGTCGACGAGGTCGACTCCATCCTGGTCGACGAGGCCCGTACGCCGCTGATCATCTCCGGCCCGGCCGACCAGGCCACCAAGTGGTACGGCGACTTCGCCAAGCTGGTCACGCGGCTGAAGAAGGGCGAGGCGGGCAACCCCCTCAAGGGCATCGAGGAGACTGGCGACTACGACGTCGACGAGAAGAAGCGCACGGTCGCCATCCACGAGTCCGGCGTCAGCAAGGTCGAGGACTGGCTGGGCATCGACAACCTGTACGAGTCGGTGAACACCCCGCTGGTGGGCTACCTGAACAACGCGATCAAGGCCAAGGAGCTCTTCAAGCGCGACAAGGACTACGTCGTCATCGACGGCGAGGTCATGATCGTCGACGAGCACACGGGCCGTATCCTCGCGGGCCGCCGCTACAACGAGGGCATGCACCAGGCGATCGAGGCGAAGGAAGGGGTGGACATCAAGGACGAGAACCAGACGCTCGCCACGATCACCCTGCAGAACTTCTTCCGCCTCTACAACAAGCTCTCCGGCATGACCGGTACGGCGATGACCGAGGCCGCCGAGTTCCACCAGATCTACAAGCTCGGTGTGGTCCCGATCCCGACGAACAAGCCGATGATCCGTAAGGACCAGTCGGACCTGATCTACCGCACCGAGGTCGCGAAGTTCGAGGCGGTCGTCGACGACATCGCCGAGAAGCACGAGAAGGGCCAGCCGATCCTCGTCGGCACCACGTCGGTCGAGAAGTCGGAGTACCTGTCCCAGCAGCTGAGCAAGCGCGGTATCCAGCACGAGGTGCTGAACGCGAAGCAGCACGACCGCGAGGCCACGATCGTCGCCCAGGCCGGCCGCAAGGGCGCGGTGACGGTGGCCACCAACATGGCCGGCCGTGGTACGGACATCAAGCTCGGCGGCAACCCCGAGGACCTCGCCGAGGCCGAGCTGCGCCAGCGCGGGCTCGACCCCGAGGAGCACATCGAGGAGTGGGCCCAGGCCCTGCCCGCCGCCCTGGAGAAGGCCGAGCAGGCCGTCAAGGCCGAGAAGGACGAGGTCGAGTCCCTCGGCGGCCTCTACGTGCTGGGCACCGAGCGGCACGAGTCGCGCCGCATCGACAACCAGCTGCGCGGTCGTTCCGGCCGTCAGGGCGACCCCGGCGAGTCGCGGTTCTACCTCTCCCTGGGCGACGACCTGATGCGTCTGTTCAAGGCGCAGATGGTCGAGCGTGTGATGTCGATGGCGAACGTCCCCGACGACGTGCCGATCGAGAACAAGATGGTCACGCGCGCCATCGCGTCCGCCCAGTCGCAGGTGGAGACGCAGAACTTCGAGACCCGGAAGAACGTCCTCAAGTACGACGAGGTCCTCAACCGGCAGCGCGAGGTCATCTACGGTGAGCGGCGCCGCGTCCTGGAGGGTGAGGACCTGCAGGAGCAGATCCTGCACTTCATGGGTGACACGATCGACGCGTACGTCGCCGCCGAGACCGCCGAGGGCTTCGCCGAGGAGTGGGACCTGGACCGGCTGTGGGGCGCCTTCAAGCAGCTCTACCCGGTGAAGGTCACCGTCGAGGAGCTGGAGGAGGCGGCCGGTGACCGTGCCGGGCTGACCGCCGAGTTCATCGCCGAGTCCGTCAAGGACGACATCCAGGAGCAGTACGAGCAGCGTGAGGCGCAGCTCGGCTCCGAGATCATGCGTGAGCTGGAGCGCCGGGTCGTGCTGTCGGTCCTGGACCGCAAGTGGCGCGAGCACCTCTACGAGATGGACTACCTCCAGGAGGGCATCGGCCTGCGCGCGATGGCGCAGAAGGACCCGCTGGTCGAGTACCAGCGCGAGGGCTTCGACATGTTCACCGCGATGATGGACGGCATCAAGGAGGAGTCCGTCGGCTACCTGTTCAACCTGGAGGTTCAGGTCGAACAGCAGGTCGAGGAGGTCCCCGTCGAGGACGCCAAGCCCTCTCTGGACAAGGAGGAGGCGGTGGCGGCCCAGGCGGCTCGCCCGGAGATCCGTGCCAAGGGGCTCGACGCCCCGCAGCGTCGCGAGCGGCTGCACTTCTCCGCGCCGACCGTGGACGGCGAGGGCGGCATCGTCGAGGGCGACCTCGTCGGCGACGACGAGCCGGTGCGCTCGGAGGCGGACGGCCTCACGCGCGCCGAGCGCCGCAAGCAGGCCAAGGGCGGACGGCGCCGCAAGAAGTAACGACACCTCGGGCGATACAGCCGTGGTGAGGGGCCGGGCACCGGAGGGTGCCCGGCCCTTCGTGTCGGTCGCGTCAGTCGTCGTCCGTCCGTGAGCTGCGCGGGCCGCCCAGCTCCACGGCTGTGCAGCGCCAGCGCTGGTCCGCTCCGCACTCCAGGCGGAACGCCATCGCGCGCAGCTGGTCGCCCGCGCCGATGCGGGCGAAGGCCTCGATGGCGCCGGGGCGCGGGACGTAGTAGCCGATGTCGCGGACGACCGGATCGGCGCCCCGGGTGCGCAGCGGGCCGCGTTCGGCGAGCCGGGCCAGTTCGTCGTAGGCCCGGCCGACGGTGTGGCGGAGCATGCTGTGGACCGGGCGCCGGCCGCTCAGCACGGACACGAGACGGTCGGCGAAGACGTCGGTGGGACGCGGCTGAGGGAGCGCTCGGGCCTGGCTCGGGGCGTCGGCTGCCGCCGTCCGGGAGGCGGCCCGGCCCGGTGGCGTACGGCGGGGCGTGGGGCCCGGGCGGCGGGTGTCGTGGCGGACCGGCGGGCGGCCGCCCGGGTGGCGCCTGACCCCGGTCGGCACGCTGTTCCTGGTCATCACCTTGTTCATGTGGGAATCCCCGTTTCACGGGACCGGTCGATACCGGTCGGTAACTTCTCGGTGGGGATCTTGTACGAGGCGGGGGACCGAGGCCGCAACGAAGCGCGGAGCGCGCCGGAGCGGCCGGACGGTTCACCTATCAGGGTGATGGGCGGGGCGGGAATCGGTGGAGCGGGCGGGGTGAACCGGGTGAACGGCGAGCGTCCCGGTTGACGTCGCGCAAGGGGACGGCCGGGACCCGAAGGGGGACGCCCGCACGTATCCTGGGGTGACTCGCCGGAGGCGCGGGAACGATCTCCGCAGGCCCTTCCACGGGCCGTCCGGCCACCTTTCCCGACTACGAAAGCGGCTTGTCATGCGCGTCTACGTCCCCCTGACCCTCTCCGGTCTCGCCGAGGCGTACAAGACGGGTGAGCTGGCGGCGGGACCGGTCGTCGCGTACGCGGTCACGCCCGCGCTGCGCGAGTGGTACCTCTCCGACGACATCGAGGAACTGGAGTACGCGGCGCTGAGCCGGGCCGCGCTGGCCTCGCTGCGGCTGCTGGCAGCCGATCCGGGCGCACCACGACGCCGGGTCGTCGTGGCCGTCGACGTGCCGGACGGGGCGGCGGCCGTCGATCCCGACCGGGGCCTCGATCCGGCGGCGCTCGGTGAGGTGCGCGTCGCCGGGGCCGTGCCGCTGGCCAAGGCGGCCGCGGTGCATGCCGACGCGGCTGACGCGGAGGCGGACGTGACCGCGGCGACCGACGCGCTGGAGGCGGCGGACGGCGGGGACGACGACGCCCAGTTTGTTGTGGACGGCGCCGAGGACCACGAACTGCTCTGGTATGCGACGCAGGAAATTCCGAATCTGCTGGGACTGGGTACCTGACCTGGGATTTTCCGGCACCTGGGCTCGGGGCACCGATGATTGTCGGTGGGTCCGGGTACGTTTTCTTCCATGGGGACGTACGGAAGCGCGCACATTGTCTGGGACTGGAACGGGACGCTGTTCCACGACAATGACGCGATCATCGGGGCGACGAACGCGGCGTTCGCCGAGCTGGGCCTTGAGCCCATCACGCTGGAGCACTACCGCGCGCTGTACTGCGTGCCGGTGCCGAAGTTCTACGAGCGGCTGATGGGCCGGCTGCCGACGGACGTCGAGTGGGAGGTCATGGACGAGGTCTTCCACCGGTACTACGCGGAGCACCGGGTCCGGTGCGGGCTCACCGAGGGGGCCACGGAGCTGCTCGCGGGATGGCGAGCGGCGGGGCGCAGCCAGTCGCTCCTCAGCATGTACGTGCACGACGAACTCGTCCCGCTGGTCCGGGGTTTCGGGATCGAGTCGCATTTCATACGGGTGGACGGGCGCACCGGCCCGTCCGGCGGCAGCAAGGCCGAGCACATGGTCCGGCACCTGCGCGCCCTCGACGGCGTCGAGCCGGAGCGCACGGTGGTGATCGGTGACGCCGCCGACGACGCGGTCGCCGCCCGGTGCGTCGGAGCGCGGGCCGTTCTGTACACCGGCGGCTCCCACGGCCGCGCCAGCCTGGAGGAGGTCGGCGTGCCGGTGGTGGACTGCCTGGAGGAGGCGGTCGCGGAGGCCGAGCGGCTGGCTGCGTGAACGGGTGCGGCGCCCCTGGGGGCGCCGCAGCGTGGTGGACGTGGGCTCAGGTGACCGGCGCCTTCGCCCGCAGGACCGTCAGGAACTCGCGCATCCAGCCGGAGTGGTCCGGCCAGGCGCGGGAGGAGACCAGGGTGCCGTCGACGACCGCCTCGGCGTCCTGGAAGGTGGCACCGGCCGCCTGCATGTCCTGCTCCAGGGCCGGATAGGCCGTGACACGCCGCCCGCGCAGGGCGTCGACCGCGGCGGTGAGCAGAGGGCCGTGGCAGATCTGAGCGACCGGCTTGTCGGTGTCGAAGAACGACTTGAGGATCTTGCGGAGTTCGGGATCGTTGCGGAGGTACTCCGGGGCGCGCCCGCCGGGGATGACGATGGCGACGTACTCACCAGGGTCGACCTCGGAGAAGGCGAGGTCGGCGGGCCAGGTGTAGCCGGGTTTCTCGGTATAGGTGTCGAAGCCGGGCTCGAAGTCGTGGACGACGAAGCGGAGTGTCTTGCGGGTGGGGGCGGCGATATGAACCTCGTAGCCCTCCTCGCGCAGGCGCTGGTAGGGGTACAGGACCTCCAGTGATTCCGCCGCGTCCCCGGTGACGATCAGGATCTTCTGCGTCATGTTCGCTGTGCTCCCCTCGGTCGTGCGGGCGGCTCCGTCGAGTGCTACTGGCAACGTGCCTTGGCCGAGGGCGCTTGCCAAGGGGGCCCGTACTGCCTCGTACCGCCTCGAACCGCCGCGCACCGCTCGTACAGCCATGGCACTGCTCGTACAGTCATGCTCGCACCGACACCCCTGCACGGCATCGCCCGCTTCGCCCCTGTGCAGAACGTCAAAGTTCGACCCCCTGTTTTGTACACATACGGCTCATGACGTGCCCCCCGCTGGGAGCGATAGCCTTGTGGCGTGATCAGCGCGATACCTCGCGGGGGCGTTGTCGTCCCTGCCCTGCGCCCGGTGAGCACGGACGACATCCGTGACCGGGCGGCGGTCGCTGGTCTTCGCAGGCGAGGCCGGCCGGGAAGGGCGCCGCAGGCGCCCCGCAGGGCAGCCGGGGCGTCCGGGACGCGGGCGGCGCACAGCGCGCCGAGAGCAGCGTCACAGTCGCCGAGGGTGCCGGAAATGGCCGATAACACCTCGCCCATCTCTCCATGCGGCATAGCGTCGAAGCGGACCGGACACCCCGCGTCGTGGCGTTACGTCGGAGAAGAGACCGAACATCCTTCTACGTCACGCAACGGCGCGCGACAGGAGCCAGAGGACAATGCAGACCAAGCTGGACGAAGCCAAGGCCGAGCTGCTCGAGAGGGCCGCCCGGGTAGCTGAGAACAGCCCGGTCGGGGGGCACCTACCGACCGGGACGACGGGCGAGGGCACCCCGGACCGGGACACCGTGCTCGCGTTCCTCCAGCGCTACTACCTGCACACCGCCCCGGAGGACCTGGCCGACCGCGACCCGGTGGATGTCTTCGGAGCCGCTTTCTCGCACTACAGACTGGCCGAAACGCGCCCCCAGGGCACGGCCAACGTGCGGGTCCACACCCCGACCGTCGAGGAGAACGGCTGGACCTGCAGCCACTCCGTCGTCGAGGTCGTGACCGACGACATGCCCTTCCTCGTCGACTCGGTCACCAATGAGCTCTCGCGGCAGGGTCGCGGTATCCACGTCGTCATCCACCCCCAGTTCATCGTCCGCCGTGACCTGACCGGCAAGCTGCTGGAGGTGCTGCCCGCGGCGTCCGGCGGCGAGCTGCCGCACGACGCGCACGTCGAGTCCTGGATCCACGTAGAGATCGACCGCGAGACCGACCGTGCCGACCTGAAGCAGATCACCGCCGATCTGCTGCGCGTCCTGTCCGACGTCCGCGAGTCCGTCGAGGACTGGGACAAGATGCGCGAAGCGGCGCTGCGCATCGCCGACGAGCTCCCGAAGGAGGCCGTGCCCGGGGACCTGCCCGGGCCGGAGGTCGAGGAGGCCCGCGAGCTGCTGCGCTGGCTGGCCGACGACCACTTCACCTTCCTCGGCTTCCGCGAGTACCAGCTGCGCGAGGACGACTCGCTGGCCGCCGTGCCCGGCACCGGGCTCGGCATACTGCGATCCGACCCGCACCACGCGAGCGACGAGAGCCACCCGGTCAGCCCGTCCTTCGAGCGGCTGCCGGCCGACGCCCGCGCCAAGGCGCGCGAGCACAAGCTGCTGGTTCTCACCAAGGCCAACAGCCGCGCCACTGTGCACCGTCCGTCGTATCTCGACTACGTCGGTGTGAAGAAGTTCGACGGGAACGGCAACGTCGTCGGCGAGCGCCGCTTCCTGGGCCTGTTCTCGTCCGCCGCCTACACCGAGTCCGTGCGCCGCGTGCCCGTGATCCGGCGCAAGGTCGACGAGGTCCTCAAGGGCGCCGGTTTCTCGCCGAACAGCCACGACGGCCGTGACCTGCTCCAGATCCTGGAGACCTACCCGCGCGACGAGCTGTTCCAGACCCCGGCCGACGAGCTGCGCTCCATCGTCACCTCCGTCCTCTACCTCCAGGAACGCCGCCGTCTGCGGCTCTACCTGCGCCAGGACGAGTACGGGCGCTACTACTCGGCCCTCGTCTACCTGCCGCGCGACCGCTACACCACCGTTGTGCGACTGCGGATCATCGACATCCTCAAGGAGGAACTCGGCGGCACCAGCGTCGACTTCACGGCGTGGAACACCGAGTCGATCCTGTCCCGGCTGCACTTCGTGGTCCGCGTCCCGCAGGGCACGGAGCTGCCGCAGCTGTCCGACGCCGACAAGGAGCGCATCGAGGCCCGGCTGGTGGAGGCCGCCCGTTCCTGGGCCGACGCCTTCGCCGAGGCGATGAACGCCGAGCTCGGCGAGGAGCACGCCGCCGAACTGCTGCGCCGTTACGCGGGCGCCTTCACCGAGGGCTACAAGGCCGACCACACCCCGCGCGCCGCGGTCGCCGACCTCGTCCACCTGGAGCGGCTCTCCGTCGGGGAGGGCGGCAAGGACTTCGCCCTCAGCCTGTACGAGCCCGTGGGCGTCGGCCCCGGCGAGCGCCGCTTCAAGATCTACCGCAAGGGCGAGGCCGTCTCCCTCTCCGCGGTCCTGCCCGTGCTCAACCGGCTCGGTGTCGAGGTCATCGACGAGCGCCCGTACGAGCTGCGCTGCGCCGACCGTTCGACCGCGTGGATCTACGACTTCGGTCTGCGCCTGCCCAAGTCCCTGCTCGGCAACGGCGACTACCTCGGCGACGACGCCCGTGAGCGGTTCCAGGACGCCTTCGCCGCCACCTGGACCGGGCAGGCCGAGAACGACGGCTTCAACGCCCTCGTGCTGAGCGCCGGGCTCACCTGGCGGCAGGCGATGGTGCTGCGGGCGTACGCCAAGTACCTGCGCCAGGCCGGTTCGACCTTCAGCCAGGACTATATGGAGGACACCCTCCGCAACAACGTCCACACCACCCGGCTGCTGATCTCGCTCTTCGAGGCGCGGATGTCGCCGGAGCGGCAGCGCGCCGGCCTGGAGCTGACGGACGCCCTGTTGGAGGAGCTGGACGCCGCCCTCGACCAGGTCGCCTCGCTCGACGAGGACAGGATCCTGCGCTCCTTCCTCACCGTCATCAAGGCCACCCTGCGCACGAACTTCTTCCAGGAGGCCGCGGGCGGCACGCCGCACGACTACATCTCCATGAAGTTCGACCCGCAGGCCATCCCGGACCTGCCGGCACCGCGTCCGGCGTACGAGATCTGGGTGTACTCGCCGCGTGTGGAGGGCGTGCACCTGCGCTTCGGCAAGGTCGCGCGAGGCGGCCTGCGCTGGTCCGATCGTCGTGAGGACTTCCGTACCGAGATCCTCGGCCTGGTCAAGGCGCAGATGGTGAAGAACACCGTCATCGTGCCGGTCGGCGCCAAGGGCGGGTTCGTCGCCAAGCAGCTGCCGGACCCGGCCGTGGACCGCGACGCGTGGCTCGCCGAGGGCATCCGCAGCTACCGGACGTTCATCTCGGCGCTGCTCGACATCACCGACAACATGGTGGCCGGCGAGATCGTGCCGCCCGCGGACGTGGTCCGGCACGACTCGGACGACACCTACCTCGTGGTCGCCGCGGACAAGGGCACCGCGACGTTCTCGGACATCGCCAACGAGGTGGCCGAGAAGTACAACTTCTGGCTCGGCGACGCCTTCGCCTCCGGCGGCTCGGCGGGCTACGACCACAAGAAGATGGGCATCACCGCCCGTGGCGCCTGGGAGTCCGTGAAGCGGCACTTCCGGGAGCTGGGCGTGAACACCCAGGCCGAGGACTTCACCGTGGTCGGCATCGGCGACATGTCCGGTGACGTGTTCGGCAACGGCATGCTGCTGTCCGAGCACATCCGTCTGGTCGCCGCCTTCGACCACCGGCACATCTTCATCGACCCGAACCCGGACGCGGCGACCTCGTACGCCGAACGGCGCCGCCTGTTCGACCTGCCGCGCTCCTCGTGGGCCGACTACGACACCGATCTGCTGTCGGCGGGCGGTGGGGTGTTCCCCCGCTCGGCCAAGGCGATCCCGATCAACGCGCACATCCGCGAGGCCCTCGGTATCGAGTCCCGCGTCATGAAGATGACGCCGGCCGACCTGATGAAGGCGATCCTCAAGGCGCCGGTCGACCTGCTGTGGAACGGCGGCATCGGCACGTACGTGAAGGCGTCGACGGAGTCGAACGCGGACGTCGGCGACAAGGCCAACGACGCCATCCGCGTGGACGGCCGGGACCTGCGCGTCAAGGTCGTCGGCGAGGGCGGCAACCTGGGTCTGACCCAGCTCGGCCGGATCGAGTTCGCCCAGCACGCCGGAAAGATCAACACCGACGCGATCGACAACAGCGCGGGCGTGGACACCTCCGACCACGAGGTGAACATCAAGATCCTGCTCAACGCGGTCGTGGCCAACGGCGATCTGACGGTCAAGCAGCGCAACCAGCTGCTCGCCGAGATGACGGACGAGGTCGGCGCCCTGGTGCTGCGCAACAACTACGCGCAGAACGTGGCGATCGCCAACGCCCTGTTCCAGTCGAAGGACATGCTGCACGCGCAGCAGCGCTTCATGCGTCACCTGGTGCGCGAGGGTCACCTCGACCGGGCGCTGGAGTTCCTGCCCACCGAGCGGCAGATCCGTGAGCGACTGGGCTCCGGGCAGGGCCTGACCGGCCCGGAGACGGCGGTCCTGCTGGCGTACACGAAGATCACGGTGGCCAGGGAGCTGCTGGAGACGCCGCTGCCCGACGACCCGTATCTGCGCAGCCTGCTGCACGCGTACTTCCCGACCGCGCTGCGCGATCGGTTCCCCGAGCAGATCGACAGCCACGCGCTGAGCCGTGAGATCGTGACGACCCTCCTGGTCAACGACACGGTCAACACGGGTGGTACGAGCTTCCTGCACCGTCTGCGTGAGGAGACGGGCGCCTCGCTGGAGGAGATCGTCAGGGCGCAGACCGCGTCCCGCGCGATCTTCCACGCCGGTGCGGTGTGGGACGCGGTCGAGGCCCTCGACAACGAGGTCGACGCCGATGTGCAGACCCGGATCCGGCTGCACTCCCGCCGGCTGGTCGAGCGTGGCACGCGCTGGCTGCTCAACAACCGGCCGCAGCCGCTGGAGCTCACCGGGACGATCGCGTTCTTCAAGGACCGTGTCGAGCAGGTCTGGAGCGAGCTGCCCAAGCTGCTGCGCGGCGCGGACCTGGCCTGGTGGCAGAAGATCTACGACGAGCTGACGGGCGCCGGCGTCCCGGACGAACTCGCCACGCGCGTGGCCGGGTTCTCCTCCGCCTTCCCGACGCTCGACATCGTGTCGGTGGCCGACCGCACCGGCAAGGACCCGATGGCCGTCGCCGAGGTCTACTACGACCTCGCCGACCGGCTGCGGATCACCCAGCTCATGGACCGCATCATCGAACTGCCGCGCGCCGACCGGTGGCAGTCGATGGCCCGCGCGGCGATCCGTGAGGACCTGTACGCGGCCCACGCGGGCCTGACGGCCGAGATCCTGGCGGTGGGCAACGGCGCTTCCACGCCGGAGCAGCGCTTCACGGGCTGGGAGGAGAGGAACGCGGCGATCCTGAGCCGGGCGCGTACGACTCTCGACGAGATCGCGAACTCGGACTCCTTCGACCTCGCGAACCTGTCGGTGGCGATGCGCACGATGCGGACGCTGCTGCGGTCGCACGGCTAGGAGGCCCGGTACGCGGACGGGGGCGCCCCAAGGTGTTGGGGCGCCCCCGTCCGCGTACTCGGGCATGGTCCTCTCGCTTTCCGCCCTGTCCGGCTTTCTTGCCGGTATCTTGGGGAATTCCGGCGTTGAATTTACCCTTTCCTGCTAAACGGGACATTTGGGCTAGGTTGGCGAGATCTTCGGATGACTGTGGAGGACCCGTACCCGTGAGCGTGAACCTCTCCGAGCAGCGGCCCCGGGTCGCTCGCCCGGCCGCCGAGACCGTCGTTCCCGCCCAGGTCCCGGCGCAGGTCCCGGCCCCGGACGCGGCCCCGATCCCGGCTTCGACGCTCGTCCGGGTCCGGCGGCTCGTGGTCGAGGCGGCCAAGTTCGGCGTCGTCGGCGGTAGCGGTGTCGCGGTCAACTTCGTCGTCTTCAACTTCCTGCTGCACGGTGTGAAGTGGGCGCCGATGGCGGCGACCGTGCTCGCCAGCGTCATCGCCATGGGCACCAACTACCTCGGCTTCCGCTTCTTCGCCTACCGAGACCGGGCCGCACGCACCCCGAGGCAGATCGCCCTGTTCTTCGGCTTCAGCGGAATCGGCGTGGTGATGGAGAGCGTGCTGTTCTACGCCGGATACCAGGGCCTCGGCATGGACGGGCCGTTCGGCTCGAATGTGGCGAAGGCGCTGTCGATCGTGCTGGCGTCGGCGTTCCGTTTCCTGGTGTACCGGACGTGGGTGTTCGAGCACGAGGCGAAGCAGGGCGTCGGCGCGCGGTGAGGGTCGCGGCACAGGGAACCGGCCGGGGACAGACGTCCGGCGGGACCGAGAAGCGGCTCAGGGGGCCCAGGGGCTCGCTGGCGGGAGTCGGCAGGCCGCGCGGCACGGCAGGCGTCGCGCTGTGGGCGGCCGTGGTGCTGTTCGTCGTGCTGATGCTGCTCATCATCGTCCGGCTGCCGTGGAACGGCGATCTCGGCATGCACGCGGCGACCGTGGAGCGGCTGCGGCATCGGCTGCTCGATCCCGGCAATCCGCTGGTCGACGAGAACACCCCGAGCCCGTACTACTCGCCGTGGACCGTCTTCCTCGGTGTCGTCGCCCGCCTCACCGGGCTGTCCGTATGGGTCGTGTTGCGCATCGGCGCGCTGATCAGCCTGACGCTGCTGGTGACGGGCGTGTGGCGGTACGTCCGTACGCTGAGCGCCCACCCTCTCGCGCCGCCGCTCGCCCTGCTGTGCGTGGTGCTGCTGTGGGGTACGCAGGTCTTCAAGTGGAGCGGCTTCCTCGGGCTCAATTCACTGGCGCTGACGGTGGCTTATCCGAGCGTGTTCGCGCTGGGGCTGGCCTTTCACTTCTGGGCGCTGCTGGCGCGGACGCTGAAGGGCGAGCCCACGGGGGGATGGATCGCGTTCCTCGGGCTGGGCGCGATGTGGGCGGTGATTCTGCTCAGTCATCAGTTCACCGGGGTGGTGGCGACGCTGGGCGCGCTGGCGACGGTGGTCGGCGCGCGGACCGGGCGCCGGGTCTGGCCGCGGCTCGGGGCCGGGGTCGCGCTCGGGGTAGCCGTCCTCGCGGTGTGGCCGTACTACGACTTCTTCGCGCTGTTGCGCGTGGGCGGCCTGGAGGCGATCCACCGGCCGCTGTACCAGGACCTCTTCGCACGGTACTGGCTCCTGCTCGTCGGGGTGCTGGCCCTGGGGGTACGGGCGCGGCGGGACCGGCGGGATCCGCTGGTGGTGTTCTTCGTGCTCGGCGCGCTGGTGTTCGCGGCCGGCGGGCTGACCGGGCACTACTCGTGGGGGCGGACGCTGCCGGCGGCGCTGATCCCGGCGCAGATCGCGGCGGCCGTGGAAGTGGCCGGGGCGGCGCGCGGGCCACTGCGGAACGTGGCCGCGGGGCTGCTGGCGGGCGCGCTGGCCGTCGGGGCGTGGACCCAGGTGCAGACCGTCGGATACGTGACCGGGCGGGACGCTCTGCCCTCGGTGGTCGCGGCGAAGTACCGGGTGCCATGGGTGGGGTACCAGTGGCTCACGCCGTGGGTGCGGTACGGGGACGTGGTGATGGCCAAGACGCTTCCCGCGCGGCAGATCCCGGCGTACGGGGCGTACACCGTGGCGCCGGGGTACCCGGACTTCTTCCTGCCGGACGCGGGGAGGCGGGAGGCGGCTGTGCGGACGTACTTCGGGGCGGGGGTGTCACGGGGGGCGCGGGTTGCCGTGTTGCGGTCGTACGGGGTGCGGTGGGTTGTTCAGCGGCCGTCCGACGGGGGGTTGGCGGGTGGGGACCGGGTGTTGCGGCGGGTGACTTCGGGGCCGGGGGGTCAGGTGCTGTACGAGGTGGTGCGCTGAGGGGGTGCTCGCCCCCGCCGCCCCTACCCTTCCCGTACCTGGGGGCTGCGCCCCCAGACCCCCGCTTTCGGCCTGACGGCCTCGTCCTCAATCGCCGGACGGGCTCAAAGATTCAGCCCGTCCGGCGATTGAAAAGCGGAGATCCGGGGGCGCAGCCCCCGCCGTCACCGCAACGCGCTCCTCACCAGCCGCGCAGCCCGCCGCACCCTCGGCCCCGCCACCCTGCGTATTACCGGCCCCACCCGCGCCGTCACCCCCACCGGGCGCCACCGGATCTGGAGCCGTCCCGGTCCTCGGCCCTCCGGTTCCACCGTCACCTCGTGGGGCAGCCCGCCCACCTGGGTCGCCGTGAGCGCCCGGAAGGTCAGCGGGGCCAGCAGGATGCCCGAGTTGGTCAGGCCTTGGTGGTCCAGGCGCAGTACCGGGTGGCGGACGCCGGTGAAGCCCTGGACGGGAAGCCGCGCCGCGGCCAGGTCCACCCGGACCCGGCCCTCGAAGATCCCGGGGCGGACCGGGTCAAGGCGGAAGGCCGTCACCAGGGGGCGCCGGCCGGGGGTGACCACGATGCTCGCCCGCTGCGGGCCCACGGAGAGGCGCAGGCCCGGGTCGTAGGTCCGGACCGCGAGGTCGACACAGGCTCCCGGGCCCGGCGTCACGGACGTGATCTCGTGGCGGAACTGCGCGCTCGGGAACGGACGCGTCTCCAGCTCCAGGTCGGACAGGTCCAGTTCGGCACGGGCCCGGTCCGTGTCGGGCACCTCGGAACCCCAGTACGGCACTCCGGACGCATCGGCCCCGACCTGCCGCGGCGCCACCGGATGCCCCAGGCCGCGGGCAGCCAGCTGGGCGTCGGCCAGGCGGCGCTCCCGCAGCAGCTCCAGCACCACCCGCTCCGGGCGGGGCAGTCGGGCGTAAGCGCCGGGGGAGAGGGCGTCCAGGTAGGGGTTCATGATGTCGGCGAAGGCGTTCAGCCACTCCTCGTCCCGGTAGGGCAGGTCGCCCGCGTACAGCCGGAAGTCGTGCTTGAGGAACTTGTAGTCCTTGTCCTGCCGCAGCCCGGCGTGCCCGCTCTCCTCCAGGAAGTCGTCGATCAGGCGGTGCACGCGGATGCGGTCCTGGACGTTGGAGAGCTTGTGCCGCTGGTTGGAGATCGTGGCCGAGTCCGCCGCCGCGAACGGCTCGATGTACCAGACGTACACCGGGTCCGGGATGATCGTGAACGCTTTCGCCAGGCAGTACGCCTGCGCCGAGAACAGCTGGTCCTCGTAGTGGACACCCTCCGGGAAGCGGAGTGTGTGGCGGTCCAGGAAGGAGCGGGTGTACATCTTGTTCGTCGACAGGGGCTCGAAGAGCAGGCGACGGTCCGCCTCGATGCCCTCCACCGTGCGGCGCTCGCTGAACAGGTGGGGCATCCACGTCGTGCGACGGCCGTTGTCCAGACGCACCCGGTGGACCGCGCCCATGGTGAAGTCCACCTCGCGCTCACGGTGCGCGGCCAGCAGCAGTTCCACCGCCCGCGGTGGGAGTTCGTCGTCGCTGTCGAGGAACATCAGGTACGGCGCCCGGGCGATCTCGATGCCCCCGTTGCGCGGGGCGCTGCAGCCGCCACTGTTCTCCGGCAGGCGCAGATAGCGGATGCGGGGGTCCTGGGCGGCCAACTGCCGGGCCACGGACGGTGTCTCGTCGGTGGAGTGGTCGTCGCTGATGACGATCTCGATGTTGGCGTGGGTCTGGGCGCGCACGGAGGCGACCGCACGGGGGAGGCGGGCCGCGTCGTTGTAGACGATGACAGTGACCGTGACGTCGGGGGTCGTCATGCCGTGGCCTCCTCGGGGGTCGGGGCGGGGGTGCGTTCCAGGAGCGGAAGCACCGGCGGCAGGGCCTCCTCGGGTTCACCGAGGAACACCCGTCGTACGACCCTCTCGGCGGCCCGCCCGTCGTCGAACTCGCAGAAGCGGCGCCGGAAGGCGGTCAGGGACTTCAGCGCCGCCTCGTCCCGCCACGCGTCCGTCTCGAAGACGGCCGCCAACTCGTCCTGCGTGTGCGCCACCTGGCCCGGTGCCTGGGCCATCAGGTCGAAGTAGACGCCCCGGGTGGTGCGGTACGTCTCCCAGTCGTCGGCGTAGATCACGATCGGCCGGTTCAGGTTGGCGTAGTCGAACATGATCGACGAGTAGTCCGTGACCAGGGCGTCCGCCGCCAGCGAGAGCTCCTCGACCGAGTCGTACGTCGACACGTCGATCACCCGGCCGGAGCGGCGCAGACCGGTCAGCGGGGAGGCCGCGCCGCCGTAGAAGTAGTGGCCGCGGACCAGCAGGACCGTGTCCTCGCCGAGCCGGTCGGCCAGCGAGGCGAGGTCGAGGCGGGGGGTCCAGCCGGCCTCGTAGTCGCGGTGCGTGGGCGCGTAGAGGATGGCCCGGCGGCCGCGGGCTATGCCCAGACGGTCGCGGACGGCGCGGATGTCCCCGGCCGTCGCCGAGTAGAAGACGTCGTTGCGCGGATAGCCGTGGTTCAGCGATGTGTAGCGCGAGGGGTACGCCCGCTCCCACATCCGTGTCGAGTGGCTGTTCGCGGAGACGCTGTAGTCCCACTTGTCGACGCGGGCCAGCAGGGCGTCGAAGTCCAGGCCCTTGGAGGCGACCGGGAAGGCGAGCTGGTCCAGGCCCATGCGCTTGAGCGGGGTGCCGTGGTGGGTCTGGAGGTGGATCGCGTCCGGGCGCTTGACCACGGAGTTGCGGAAGTTGACGTTGTTGACGAGGTACTTGGCCCTGGCCAGCACGTCCCAGTAGCGGCGGGTGCCGGGGACGATGTGGTCGGTGCCCGGTGGCAGCAGCGCCGCCTTGTGCTTGGACACCACCCACACCGGGTGGATGTGCGGGGCGAGTTCGGCGAGCTTCGCCGCGATCGCGGCCGGGTTGCAGGCCACGCCCCGGTCCCAGTACGCGGAGAACACCGCCAGGTCGGGGTCGACGGGCTCGCCGAGCGCGCGCCGGTAGCGGTGGTCGCGGAGCTTCGCGCTCACCTGGCGCTTGCCCGTCGCGACCGCCGACCTCACCTCGCGCCGCTTCTGGCCGGCGGCCTGGAAGGCGCGGTACTTGGTGTACGCGTTCTCCTCCAGGAGCGCGTGACGGATGCCCTCGAAGCCGGCCGGGCGCTGGTGGTCCGCCGGCCGCCGGCGTACGGCGGCCCGGGACGCGCGGCCGAAGAACTCCCGTGCCACCTGCTCGGGCATTGTGCTGCGGGTGAAGGTGCGCAGCAGATCGGTGACCATCACGTCGTACAGGACGGCCCGCGTCCCCTCGTGGGCGCCCCGCTCGTCGAGGAGCTGGTGCAGCCGCTCGTAGCGGTCGATCACCGCGTACCGCTGCGGGGCGGTCACCGGCGGCAGGCTCTGCTTCCGCAGCTCCCGTATCTCGTACGCCACCTGGTCGAGGCAGGCGATCTCGCCGGCGTGGAGGAGTACGGCGAGGGCGGCGTAGACCTCGTCGTCGGAGAAGTCGTGATCCGCGACGTCCAGGGATCGCCAGAAGGCCGCGCGTATCACGCGGTTGCCCAGCACCGGGGTGAGCCGCAGCAGTTCCGGGAAGTCGGCGAGCGGGGCGGCGCGGCGGCCGGCGCGGGCCAGGAACCGGCCGTCCTCGCTGGGCGCGCCCGAGGTCTGCCAGGTCGAGTACACGTGGTTGACCACCAGGACGTCCGCCGCGTCCCCGAGTTCGGCGGTGCGGTCGGCGACCGTGCGCAGGGCGCCGGCGGGCAGCCGGTCCTTGGCGTGTACGAAGTGCAGCCAGCGGCCGGTGGCCCGGCCGGCGCCCGCCGTCCGGGCCGCGCTGTCGCCGGTGCCCTCCGGCAGCGGCAGCACCACCATCCGGGGGTCCCGGGCCGCGTACCGTTCCGCCTGTTGCCGGGCCCAGTCGCCGACGGCCGCCACGACCACCTCGGCCTCGGCGAAGGGCTGGGCGGTCAAAGCGTCCAGGAGTTCGCCCAGGTGACCTTGGGGATCGGGGCCGTGGACGATGACGCTCAGCCCTGGTTGCACGTGGCCTCCCTGCTCTCCGGACATCCACGGCGGTACGGTGCCGGTGGAACACCTCGATCGGGTGCTTTTGCACCTCAGCAGAGAAGAGGATTTTTTGCTGCGTCGGGTTCCTTTTACTGCGTCTTCGACAGCTTTTATTGCGTCTTCGACGGCTTGCGTGTGGTTGCTTTCTTGGGTTTGTCGCCACCCGTGAACGCCTCGTACTCCGCGAGGACTTCCTCGGTCGGACCGTCCATGCGCAGCACGCCGCGCTCCAGCCACAGCGCCCGGTCGCAGGTGTCGCGGATCGACTTGTTGTTGTGGCTGACCAGGAAGACGGTTCCCGCGTGCTTGCGCAGTTCGCGGATGCGTTCCTCGGACCGCTGCTGGAAGGAGCGGTCACCGGTGGCGAGGGCCTCGTCGATGAGGAGCACGTCGTGGTCCTTGGCGGCGGCGATCGAGAAACGCAGGCGGGCGGCCATGCCGGAGGAGTACGTCCGCATGGGGAGCGTGATGAAGTCGCCCTTCTCGTTGATGCCCGAGAAATCGACGATGTCCTGGTAGCGCTCCTTGATCTGCTCGCGGGGCATGCCCATGGCGAGACCGCCGAGGTAGACGTTGCGCTCGCCGGTCAGGTCGCTCATCAGGGCCGCGTTCACGCCGAGGAGGGAGGGCTGGCCGTCGGTGTAGATCCTGCCGTTCTCGACGGGCAGCAGTCCGGCGACGGCCTTGAGCAGCGTCGACTTGCCGGACCCGTTCGTACCGATCAGGCCGATGGCCTCGCCCTTGTACGCGGTGAACGAGACGTTCTTGACAGCGTGCACCCGGCGCACGCCCGCCGCCTTCTCCGCCTGCCTGCGGCGCAGGATGCGGTTGAGCGCGGCGGTGGCGGAGCCGCGGCCGGCGCCGGTGCCGTTGACGCGGTAGACGATGTCGACGCCGTCGCAGATGACGGTGGGGATCCGCTCCCCGTTCGGCGTGCTGCTCGGCTCGCCGTTCAGTTCGTCGTTCAGAAGCTCAGCCACGGCCGTACCTCTCCTCAGCCTTCCAGAAGTAGATGAAGCCGCCGACGCCGACGAGCAGGGCCCAGCCCGTCGCAGCCGCCCACACATGCGGAGGCAGCTGGCTCGCGTGGAAGCTGTCGATCAGCGCGAAGCGCATGAGGTCGATGTAGACGGCGCCCGGATTGACCTGGAGCACGACCTTCACCGAGTGCGACATGTGCGAGCTCTTGGCCAGTTTGTCGATGCTCCACATGACGCCCGAGACGTACATCCAGGTGCGCAGGACGAACGGCATCAGCTGCGCGATGTCCGGCGTCTTGGCGCCCATCCGGGCCATGATCATCGAGAGGCCGGCGTTGAACGTGAACTGCAGGACCAGGGCCGGGATCGCCAGCAGCCAGGAGGCGGAGACCGGCACGCCGACGCAGAACAGGATGAGGACCAGGGCGGCCATCGAGAACAGCAGCTGCTGGAGCTGCTGGAGGCAGAAGGAGATCGGCAGCGCGGCCCGCGGGAAGTGCAGGGCGCGCACGAGCCCCAGGTTGCCGGAGATCGCACGGGTGCCCGACATGATCGAGCTTTGGGTGAACGTCCAGACGAACACGCCCGTGACCAGGAACGGGATGTAGTCGGGCACGCCCTGCTTGGTGCCGAGCAGCACGCCGAAGATGAAGTAGTAGACCGCCGCGTTCAGCAGCGGGTTCATGACCTGCCAGATCTGGCCGAGCTTCGCCTGGCTGTACTGCGCGGTGAGCTTGGCGGTGGCGAAGGCCGCGATGAAGTGGCGGCGCTCCCACAGCTGGCGGACGTATTCGGGCAGGGAGGGGCGGGCACCGCTGACCGAGAGGCCGTACCGGGCGGCGAGCTCCGCCGGGGACTCGGCAGGCGCGGTGGCCGTGGGGGGCGGTGTGTGGAGAGCCTGGCTCACATCCGCTGCTTTCGCTCGGGGGGTCGGGTGCGCGAACCGGTCCGCAGTCTTCCGTCGCGAGGACCCCTTTGGTGCCACATCCCGACATTTCTCACGTTTCTTGCCGGGGTCTTGCTCTGTTCTAGGGGTCTTGAACTGCTCTTGGGGGTTTCGAGTACTGCGCTTTACGTCGGGACGGGACCGTATCGTCGCAACGTGAGCCTAAGCCGATCTGACGTCGGAACGCAACCGTTTCGTCGTCACGCCCCTATGCTGGTCCGCATGACGACGAACGCCGACACTGCCCAGGTGAAGCGGCGGCGCAGGGCGCCCGCGGGTGCGGCCGTGCTCCGTGAGGACGTGACCGAGGCCATTCGCGCAGCGGTCTTCGAGGAACTCGCGGCCGTCGGCTACGCCCGGATGTCCATAGAGGGCATCGCGCGCCGGGCGGGCGTCGGCAAGACCGCGGTGTACCGCCGGTGGCGCTCCAAACTGCACCTGGTCCTCGACCTGGTCTCGGCGGTCGCGGTACAGGGCCTGCCGGCCCCCGACACGGGATCCCTGGAGACGGACCTGAGGCTCCTGTACGAGGTGACATCCCGCGCCCTGCGTCACCCGGTGGCCGGCCAGATCATCCCGGACCTCCAGGCGGAGGCGGCCCGCAACCCCGACATCGCGGAGGCCATGCAGAAGGCGTTGCGCGAGGGTCAGCAGAGCGTGGCCAGCGGCATCGTGGCGGCGGCCGTCGCTCGTGGTGAGATCCGCGAGGGCATCGACGTGGACCTGGCCCTCGACCTGATCTCGGGCCCGCTGTACTGGCGGGCGGTGGTGGTACGGAGCCCGAAGCTGCCGAAGGGGTACCTGGGCGGGTTGGCCCGCGCCACGGCGGGGGCGCTCAAGGCGTTGTGACCGCACCTCCGCCCGGCCTTCTTCGGGCGGCGGCACCCTTCTTCGCCGGCCGGGCCGATCGTCCCTTCTTTCGTCGAACTTCCTTTCCTCGTAAGTCAGTTCCCTTCGACCCGCAGCGCGCATTACAGTGACTCAGCCGCTGTGACGTGCCTGTGAGTCGGCTGGGGGACGAACGCCGACCCGGCCCATGCGCGGCCCATTTCTTCCGATGCCATTTCTTCCGGTGTCATGTCATTCGATGCCATGTCATCCGATCCGTGGGGGGTCGACAACTTGAGACTGTTCACGCGCCGCCGTGCCGCGGCGCTCGCGACCGCGGCGGCGCTCGCCGCGGTGGGCACCCTGGCCGTCGCGCCCGGCGCCGTCGCCGATGACGCCGGACCCTGGCCGGGCACCGAGGGCAGAATCCTCACCGACGGACCGGTGCTGGTCGACCCGGCCACCGGAACCAAGACCCAGGTGCCCCATCAGTCGGGCGACTACGCCGCCTGGGCGCCGGACGGCAGTCGGCTCATCACCGCTTGGAGCCAGATCTCCAGCATCCGGCCCAACGGGGCCTCGCAGATCACCCTGCCCTGGGCGCAGGGCGTGCGCTCCAGCGCCTCCTATGAGGACCTGGCTTTCTGGTGGGGCGGCCGCTACGTCGTCTTCTCCACCGGCGGCCAGCTCGCCTACGGCCCCTCCGACGGCTCGTGGGCGCCCCGCCCGCTGCTGTCGGCCGCCCTGGAGCCGTCCACTGTCTGCGACAACGACCCGACCGTCAGCCCGCAGGGCCTGCTCGCCTTCACGCGCCGCAAGAACTACGGCTGCTACGACAACGACGGCGTCCACGTCTACGACCCGGCCAAGAAGACGGTCAAGCGCGTCCTGACCAACGCCGAGCAGCCCGCCTACTCGCCGGACGGCACCAAGCTGGCCTTCGTCCGCAAGGACGCCGACGGCAAGCAGCAGGTCTTCACGGCGAACGCCGACGGCACCGCCGTCCAGCAACGCACGAGCGGCCCCGATTACCACGTCAACCCGTCCTGGTCGCCCACGGGCAAGCGCATCGTCTTCGACGCGCACACCACGGGCTGGAGCAACGACGTGCACACCACCGCGTACGTCGACCTGGCCACCGGCGAGCTGACCACGGTTCCCGGCACCCCGCAGGGCGCCAACCCGAGCTGGCAGCCACTGCGTAAGAACGGCACCGGCCGGGTCTGGGGCTCCGATTCCTACGCCACCAACGTCGCTTCGTCCCGTTGGACCTGGAACACCGTCGGCGGTCCGAACGTACCGGGCCTGATGAACGCCAAGGCCGCGGTGCTCATCAACCGTGACAACTCCGTGTACTCGCTCACCGCGCCGGCGCTGGCCGGCAAGAAGGGCGGGCCGGTGCTGATGACGCAGCGGACTGGGCTGTCCTCTGCGGTGAAGAGCGAGCTGAAGCGGGTGCTGAAGCGAGGGGCGTACGTCTACCTCGTCGGCGGTAAATCGGTCCTGAGTGACTCCGTTGCCTCGCAGGTCAGGGCACTCGGGTTCACCCCGAAGCGGCTGGCGGGCACCGACCGCTGGGCGACCTCGGTCGCGGTGGCCAAGTCCGTCACCAGCACCCCGAAGTACGTGTTCCTGGCCACCGGCACCGACTACCACTCGGCCCTCCCCGCGGCCGCGGCGGCCGGCGCGGACGGCACGAGCAGCGCGGGCAGCGTGGTCCTGACCAACGGCAAGAAGCTGACCTCTTCGGTGAAGGCGTACCTCAACAGCCTCAACCCGAAGAAGACCATGATCATCACGGTCGATGCCTCGGCGAAGTACGCGCTGACCCACACGTCCTTCTCCAGGTGGCCCTCGACGTACTCGTACTACCCGATCACATCGAGCACCAACGAGGGCACCTCGGTGGCCATCGCCAAGTTCTGGTGGGGCGTGCCCAGCCAGGTCGCCCTCGCCGGCAGCGGCAGCTGGCGCGACGGACTGTCCGCGGGCGCGGCGATGAACGTCTTCGCCCCCGTGCTGTGGACCTCGGGCTCCAGCCTTTCCGCCCCGGTCAAGAGCTACTTGACGAAGGAGTCGGCGAGTGTCCAGTTCGCGGCCGGCTTCGGCGGCACGGGCTCGCTCGCCGCGGGCACGCTGAACACGGCGGGCGCCTCTATCAGTGCGGGCGCGGGCCAGTACGAGTACCGCCCGTACTACAACGGCGTGACGCCCACGAGTGCACGGATGAGCACCTTCGCGCTGCGCACGAACGGTGGCAATGCCGCGACGGTGGCCCGGTCGGGCCCGGTGGGCGCCGACCCGCACCTGGACTCGCTCAGGACGGTCCACGGGCAGTAGGCGGCTGAGCGGGGGCGCCTGCCACATCACGGGCGCCCCCGCGGCCTTCCCCGGGACTCGGGGAGCACCCTGCCGGGGTGGTCGCCGAGCCCCATGAATCAGGTCGAATCCGGGACTGAGTCGGCCCCGCGTGAGTACAAGCTCCGTGCCAGTTCGATGAGTTCGGGTGCGCGCAGGACGCGGTCGCCGAAGCCCGGCAGGGGGACGTGCAACGGCTCTGTCCAGCGGTCCGGGATGGCGTCCGGGCCGTACACCGCTCCGGCCAGGCCGCCGGTCACCGCCGCCACCATGTCCGTGTCCCCGCCGAGATCGACCGCGGCGCGTACGGCCTCCTCGTACGAGGTCGTCGTCCGCAGCGCCCAGACCGCCGAGCCGAGACAGGGCCAGACGGCACCGTTGAACTCGGTGGCCCGGTCCGGATGCCAGTCGGGGGCCAGAAGGGTCGCGAAGCGGGCGCGGTGGTCAGGGTGGACAACGGCGAGCGTTCGCGGCAGCGCGGCGAGCGGGTCCTCGCCGGTGAGCGCCACGCGGATCAGCTCGTGGAAGATCGCCGTGCCCTCCCAGGCCGCACGGTCCCCGTGAGTGAGCGCGGCGATCCGGCGGGCGGCGTTCATGGTGGCGTCCCGGCCGTGGGGCGCGAAGTGGACCGCGGAGGTCGCGGCGCGCATCAACGCGCCATTGCCCGCGGCCCGCCCGTTCACCTGGAAGTGCAGTGCCGCGGCCAGGTCCCAGGGATCGCCGCCGGTGAGGACGGCTTCCGTCTGGAGCCCGATGTCCTTGGGGTCGGCCGCCGCCCAGCGCCGGAACCGGTCGAACACGTCCGGGAGTTCGAGAGCGCCGCACTCCAGCAGCGACTCCCCGACGAGCACCGCCATCTGCGTGTCGTCGGTCGCCTCACCCGGATCCCAGCCGCCGCCCCCGCACATCTCGCCGCCGTGTCCCGGCGCGGGGAAGCGCGCCGAGAGCGCGCCTTCGGGGCCGAACTCGAAGGGCGCGCCCAGCGCGTCGCCGACGGCCGAGCCGAGGACAGTGGCGACGGCGCGGTGAAAGAAGGCGGGGCTGGGGGAGTCGGTCACCGGGGCAGCGCTCGGGCGGCTCAGTCCGCCTTCGCCGGCGCGCAGCCCCGCAGCATGTACGCCACCAGTTCGTCCAGGCCCTGTTCCCGTACCTCGGACGGCAGGGACCCGCTCGCCGCGAGGGTCGCGTAGCCGTGCAGCGTGGAGAAGACCCCGACGCCCACGCGCTCCAGGGGGCCCTCGCGCACCTCTCCGCGGCGCTGGCCCTCGGCGATCAGACCCACCGTCCGGTCGGTCCACCGCTGGGACGCGGCGAGCAGGTCCTCGGACGCTTCCGGTGTGTGCTTGATCGAGTACATGAGGTCGAGCAGTTCGGAGTTCGCGGTGCCGAAGTCCACGTAGGCGCGTGCCGCCGCGGCGAGCCGCTCGGGGAAGGAGTCGCCCGCCTCCTCCAGGCGCGTCGCGAACGCCTCGTCGAGCCGGTCGAAGCCGGTCAGTGCCAGGGCGTCCAGCAGTGCCTGCTTGTCCTTGAAGTGGCGGCTCGGCGCGGCGTGGCTGACGCCCAGGTCGCGGGCGAGTTCCCGGAGGGACAGCGCGGCCGGCCCCTTCTCCCGGAGCGTCTCCTCCGCACGGGTGAGCAGCGCGGAGCGGAGGTCTCCGTGGTGGTAACGACGACGCGTGTGCATGGGCGTCAGTGTATCGAGGATGTGACCGGCGCCTACATTGTTGACGGCGCCACCATTGTTGTCATTGACAGCATTGTTGGCGCCGCCTACATTGAGCGCATGCCCAAGACACAGCGCAAATGGAATACAACCGACATCACCGATCAGTCCGGCCGCACCGCCGTCGTCACCGGCGCCAACAGCGGCATCGGACTCGTCACCGCCGACGCACTGGCCCGCGCGGGCGCCCACGTGGTGCTCGCGGTACGGGACGTGCGGCGCGGCGAGGCGGCCGCCGCGACCGTCCGCGGCGCGAAGGGAAGCGTCGAGGTGCGCCGGCTCGACCTGGCCGACCTCGCCTCCGTGCGGGAGTTCGCCGCCGGCTGGCAGGGCGACCTGGATCTGCTGGTCAACAACGCCGGCGTCATGAACATCCCCGAGGCCAGTACCAAGGACGGCTTCGAGATGCAGTTCGGCACCAACCACCTGGGGCACTTCGCCCTGACGAACCTGCTGCTGCCGCACATCACGGACCGCGTGGTCACGGTCGCCTCGGGCGCACACCGCTTCCCGGCCGGGATGCACATCCACTTCGACAACCTGAACCTGACCGGTGAGTACGCGCCGATGGTGGCGTACGGCCAGTCCAAGCTCGCCAACCTGCTGTTCACGCTGGACCTCCAGCGCCGCCTGACCGAGGCGGGCTCGCGGGTGAGGGCCCTCGCCGCGCACCCGGGCTGGGCCGCGACCAACCTCCAGGGCCATGACGCCAGCGTCGTACGCCGGGTCGCGATGCGGGTCGGCAACCGCGTCCTGGCCCAGGACGACAAGGCGGGCGCGCTGCCGACCCTGTACGCCGCGACCCAGGACCTGCCCGGCGCGAGCTACGTCGGGCCCGACGGTCTCGGTGAGATGCGCGGCGCGCCCACCCTGGTCGGCCGCTCCCGCGCGGCCAGCGACCCCGAGTCGGCCCGGCGCCTGTGGACGGCCTCCGAGGAACTGACGGGTGTCACTTTCCCGCGACTTGCGGAGGCGTCACGGACGACGGACGCCTGACGGCCCGCCCGTGGCGTGATGCGGTCAAGCTCAGCGGACCAGGCGACGGAGTCGGCGGCCCAGCACCGACGCCGCTCCGCGCACCCCCGGCGCCACTCTGAGCGCCAGGCCCCCGGAGTGCGTCGAGTACGGCTGCACCAGCAGCACGCCGTGCCTCGGGCTGGGCACCGCGCGGCGGCGCAGGAGGCCGGGGCCGGTGAGGGCGTGGGCCGAGGTCGTGCGGCTCGTGCCGTCGTCGAAGCGGAGCGTCAGCCGCAGGTCCCAGGTGCCGGCGCCGAGCGTCCCGAGCTCCACGGGCAGCTCGGCCGTCCAGCCGTCGGCGCCCGCGTCCCGCCTGAGTGCGGCCGTGTGCGCGAGACCCACCCGCGCGCTGTCCTCCCGGAGCACGAACTCCACGTCCACCCGGGCCGGACGCGCGTTCTCCACCCGCCCGTACAGCTCGTGCAGGCGCAGCCGCAGCCGGGTCGCACGCGCGCGTGGACGCAGTTCCGCGTCGACGGCGACCGGCAGGTGCCGCATGGGACGGTGCAGCAGGTGCTCCAGCTGGACCTGCGGCAGGTCCGCCGACCAGACGGGTGTGCCGTCCGCCGCGCTCGCGTACGGCGGGGTCAGCCGCGCCGGATGGGCCGCCAGCTCCTTGAGCCGGGGCAGGTCCCGGGGCTCTTCGGTGGCGAGCACCAGCTGCGCGACGACCCGGCCCGCGACGGACGCCTGCGCGAGGTCGGACGGGTCGAAGTCCGACAGGTACGCGCGCGTGAGCTTCCACCACTCGGCGCGGTACTCGGCGTCGCGCAGCGGGAGCTCCCGTGCGTACATGCGCAGTCCGCGGTCCAGGAAGGTGCCGCGCGCCGCCTGTGCGAGCGGCTTCTCACCGGCGCTCAGCAGGATCTCGTACGCCTGCCGGTTCGCCTTGATGCGGGCCTTCCAGTTGTCGATGTCGGCGCGGTCCAGGGAGATGGACAGGCGCTGGGCGGAGCGGCGCACGTGCCAGACGTAGACCGTCTCGGGGACGACGGCGATGCTCGGCCCGGCGGCCAGCACGCGCGCGGTGAACACGAAGTCCTCGTAGGGGAAGCGGCCTTCGGGGAAGCGGATGCCGTGCTCGCGCAGGAAGTCGGTGCGGTAGAGCTTGTTGACGCACAGCGTGTCGTGCACCAGGCCGGGGCGCCGGGAGGGATGGGAGACCACCGCGGCCCGCTCGTAAAGCTCCGGCTGCCAGGGGGTCTCGCGGCCCGACGGCAGCTCGCGGCGCACGCACAGGCCCGCGGCGAGCGGGGTGCCGTGCGCGACGGCCGCCATGAGCAGCGCGTCGACCGCGCCGGGCGGCAGCACGTCGTCGCTGTCCAGGAACATCAGGTACGGGGCGGTCGCCGCGTCGATCCCGTCGTTGCGCGGGGTGCCGCAGCCACCGCTGTTGACGGTTCTGCGTACCACCTTCACGCGCGGGTCCTCGGCCGCGAGGGCGTCCAGCAGGGCGGCGCTGCCGTCCGTCGAGCAGTCGTCGACCGCGATGACCTCGCGGACGACGCCGCCCTGCGCCAGGGCGGAGCGCACCGCCGTCGTCACATGAGTGGCGTCGTCGTAGCCGATGACGACGACGCTGACCTGTGCATCGTCAGGGTGCATGGAATCCACGAGCCGGGAGCGTAGGGAAGTCTGGTAATCATCTGTTAAGAGGCGGTCAACCTCCTGTGTGGAAGAGTGCAGGAATTCGGTCCGGGTTGCGCGACGGAGCGTCTGTTTCCGGCCGTTCGGGGGCGGGGCGTCCGGAACGGCACAGGCGGACGAAGGACAGCACCGCCGCGGAGGCCAGCAGGCCATTGCGTACGAGCATGAGCACACAGCCCGCCCAGGTGCTGTGGATGACCTCCCCGTAGCAGGCGGGATACTCCACGGCGCTCACCGCGGTCGCCGCCAGGACCAGCGGGGCCACCGGACGCTGGGTGGTGCGCTGTGCGGTCAGACAGACGGCGGCGAGCCCGACCAGCCACACCATGTACTGAGGGCTGATCACCCGGCTCGTCACGGTGAACAGCAGGACGGCCGTGAGCGCCGCGTCGTACGGGGTCGCCGGCGTCCAGTGGCGGGCCCGCACCCGCCACAGCACCAGCAGCGCGAAGGCCGTCGCGGTCAGCGCGAGCGAGCAGACGGCGACCGTGTGCACCTGCGGGCCCACGAACTCCACGGCCCCGTACTGGTAGCGCGTGCGCCCCGGCCAGCCGGCCCGGCGCGCGAACATCAGGACCGTGCCGCCCAGTGACTCGATCTGCACGCCCCGGCCGCCCTGCTGGCGCAGGAAGTCGAACGGGTCGCGGAACAGGGCCGCGAGCAGGGCGAGCAGTGTGACCGCGGTGACCGCGGCCGCCGTCCACGCCTCGCGGGTGCTGCGGCCGCGCGGGGTGCCGATGAGCGCCAGCGCCGGCCACACCTTCACCAGCGCGCCGAGCGCCGCGAACACGCCGCACGCGCGCGTGGAGCGCGGCAACGTCAACAAGGACATGACCGCGAAGGCGGTGACCTGTACGTCGTAGCGGGCGAGCGGGATGTGCAGCAGCAGCGGCAGGCCCGCCGTCCACAGTGCCGCGCCGCGCAGTGAACGGCCCGGACGCGTGCCCACGCGCGCGAGGACTGACGTGATCGCGGCATCCGTGAACAGCGTGAGGGCCACGAACGCCTGAAAGTACGTCAACCCTGGCAGCAGTGCGGGCGAGAGCAGCACCGGGCCCGCGCCCGGCGGGTACTGCCACAGGTGGTCGCCGGACGGGAACGAGCCGTGTCTGAGGAAGCCGTACCAGTGGAAGTACAGCTTCCATACCTCACGTGCGACGCCGCCCCGGCCGAGCAGGCCGTACTCGTCGTGAACGAGCAGCCACAGCATCAGAGCACGGGTGGCGAGCCAGCCGGCCGCGAGGAGAAGCAACCGACGGGCCGCTCGGACCCTCTTCGAAGGGGAGGACGAAGCGGGTGAGGACGCGGTCGCAGGGGGGTCCGTGACACTCTTCAAGGCACTCATCAAGCCGGGATGGTAAGCCGCGTGGACGCCGCATGTGCGCAGATACGCCGTCAATAACCTGCAAAGGTTGGTTAATAGTACAAATTCAGCGCATGTTGAATGCACGCATGAGTCGGTTACCGATGAGGCGTACGGACCGCATGGCCGTCCTTGTTCCCGTGGTCGTCATGTTCGCGCTCGGGTTGTGGGGGCTGGACCGCGACGGCATGTGGCGCGACGAGGCGGTCACCTTCCAGGTCGCGCGCCGCTCCACGCCGCAGATCTGGCATCTGCTGGGCACCGTGGACGCGGTGCACGGCCTGTACTACCTGCTGATGCACATGGTCCTTGCCGTCCATCCGGGCGAGGTGCTGCTGCGGCTGCCCTCGGTGTGCGGGGCCGCCCTGACGGCGGGCCTGGTCGCCGCGCTGGGCACGCGGCTGGGCCGGCCGCGGGTGGGGCTGTGGGCGGGGCTGCTGTACGCGGTCACGCCGATGGTCGGCCACTACGCGCAGGAGGGCCGCTCGTACGCGCTGGTCGCGGCCGGGGTCGCGGGCGCGACGCTGCTGCTCGTGCGGGCGGTGCGGGGCGGGACGTGGTGGCCCTACGGAGTGGTCGTCGCCGTCACCTGTGTGCTGCACGAGTTCGCGGTGCTGGTGCTCCTGGCGCACGCCTGCACGCTGGCGCTCGCACGGGTGCCGGGGAAGGCGTGGCTGCGGTGGCTGTGCGCGGTCGGGGCCGCCCTCGTGGTGCTGCTGCCGCTGGTGCTGGTGTCGCGGGGCCAGGCGGCGCAGGTGGCGTGGCTGACGGCACCGGACGGGCGGAGTGTGGAACGGCTGGTGGGGGAGTTCGCGGGGCCCGCGCGGGTGGTTCTGGTGCCGTACTTGGTGCTGATGGCGCTGGCTGTGCGGCTGCCGGAACCGAAGCCGGGGGTTTCCCTGGCGGGGGTGGCGTTGCCGTTGATGGTGCTGCCGCCGGCGGTGTTGATGGGGGTGTCGCAGGTCTCGCCGTTGTACGACGACCGGTATGTGCTGTATTCGCTGGCCGGGGCGCCCTTGCTGGCGGCGGCGGGGGCGGAGCGGGTGGCCCGGGCCGTATGGCGGCTGTGGCCGGGTGGTCGGTATGCGGGCAGTCGTTCCGCATGGGGGAACGACTGCCCGCGCACCGACGGCACGGCCACCGGTGACCCTCTGCCGGCCGCGCCGGGTGGGCCCGGGCCCACTGGCGGTGGAGTTGCCCTTCGGCAGCGGTCGCGGGTTCCTGTGGTCGAGGCTCGCGCCGTCGTCCGGCGGCCCTCCTGGCCGTGGCGGCGGGGCGTCGCGCTGGCCGGTGTGCTCGCCGTCTGCGGTGTGCTGCTCGTGCAGTTTCCGCTGCTGCGGGCCGATCGGCGTGCCGTCAACCGGCCCGATGATCTCGCCGCCGTGGCCGCTGCCGCCGGCCGGGAGGTGCGGCCCGGGGATCCCGTGCTGTTCCTGCCGTCGCTGGAGCGGCGGTCGGCGCTGGCCTATCCGGCGGGGTTCCGGGGGGTCCGGGACGTGGCGCTGGACGTGCCCGCCGCCGTGGACGGGACGCTGTACGGACGGGAGGCCGGCCCCGCGGAGCTGCGGCGGCGGCTCGGCGGGCTGGCGTACGTCTGGGTGGTCGGCGACCCGTCCGCGCTGCGGCCCTCCTGGACCCCCTGGAACCCCACCGAGCGCGCCAAGCGCGCGGTCATCAACGAGGAGTTCGTCACCCGCAAGGAGTACATGATCCGCGGCGTCACCCTTCGTCTCTATGTACGACGCGACGCGTCCCGGTCCGCCGGCGGCAGGACCTAGTGCTCCAGGAGGGCTAGAGGCAGCCCGGTGTCTCCTCCAGTGCCGCACTGTCCAGCATCCCCGTCAGCCGGTCCAGGCGGGCCCGCAGGTCGGTGATCTCCTCCAGGTCGAAGCCCGTGGCCGCGGCGATCCGGCGCGGCACCTGAAGCGCGGGCTGCTTCAGCGCCGTGCCCTCGTCCGTGAGGTGGACGTGCACGGACCGCTCGTCCTGGGTGCTGCGCTCCCGTCGGACCAGGCCCGCCGCCTCCAGCCGCTTCAGCAGCGGCGACAGGGTCCCGGAGTCCAGCCGCAGATGCTCGCCGAGCCTCTTCACCGGCAGCTCGCCGTGCTCCCACAGCACGAGCATCACCAGGTACTGCGGGTACGTGAGGCCGAGGTCCTTGAGCACGACGCGGTAGACGCCGTTGAAGGCGCGGGAGGCGGCGTGCAGAGAGAAGCAGATCTGATGTTCGAGGCGCAGGTACTCCTCGTCCGCAGAGGCCTCTGCGCTGGGGATCGGCGTGGTCGTCATGGCTCCAGGATAGCTCGTGCATGCCATTTAGTTGTGGGCAACTGAATTGTGTGCTCTAATTGTCTTCGTGAGGCGGTCCGGACGGACGGAAGAGCCGGCCGCCGGACATGACTTCGAGAGGGATGGTTTCTCCATGGACGCGCTCTACACCGCTGTCGCCACCGCCACCCACGGCCGCGACGGGCGTGCCGTCAGCTCCGACGGCAAGCTGGACCTCGGGCTGTCCCTGCCGGTGGAGCTGGGCGGCGACGGCAAGGGCACCAACCCGGAGCAGCTCTTCGCCGCCGGTTACGCCGCCTGCTTCGGCAGCGCCCTGGGCCTCGTCGGCCGCGCTGCGAAGGTGGACGTGAGCGACGCCGCGGTGACCGCCGAGGTCGGCATCGGCAAGCAGGGCGAGGGCTTCGCCCTGAAGGTGACCCTCCGCGTCGAGCTGCCGGACTCCGTGGACGAGGAGACCGGCCGCAAGCTGGTCGAGCAGGCCCACCAGGTCTGCCCCTACTCCAACGCGACCCGCGGCAACGTCCCGGTCGAGCTGGTCGTCGAGTAATCCCCGCCTCGCGCGACCGTACGGCCTCGTACGCCTTTGACGGCGTACGAGGCCGTACGTATCCCCGCGTCCGACGGCGTACGAGGCCGTACGCACGCCCGCGCCCGATCGGCGCGTCCTCGATCCGCTCGGCTCAGTGTGTCCCGGTCAGCGCGTCCCGGTCGTCAGGACGTCGCGGTCGCCGGCCGCCGGTGCCGGGACCGACTCCGGGACGTCCGGCTCGCCCAGCATCAGCGTCCGCACCACCCGCTGCGCCGCCCGCCCGTCGTCGAACTCGCAGAACCGCGCCCGGAACCCGGCCCGCAGCCGCGCCGACTCCTCGTCCCGCCAGCACCCGGAGGCGAACAGCCACGCCAGCTCCCGGTACGAGCGCGAGACATGACCCGGGGCGTCGGCCGTGATGTCGAAGTAGGCACCCCTGCTCGCCGTGTACGCGCCCCAGTCGTCGGCGTGCACGACGATCGGCCGGTCCAGGTTGGCGTAGTCGAACATGAGGGCCGAGTAGTCCGTGACCAGGGCGTCCGAGGCGAGCATCACCTCTTCCACCCGCGGCTCGTCGGTGGCGTCGACCACGATGCCCCGCCGGTGCAGCTCGGCCAGCCCCATCCCGCGGGCCGGGCCGTCCGCGAGCGAGGGGTGCAGCCGTACGACGAGGGTGTGGCCCTCGCCCAGGTCCTCGGCGAAGCGGGCCAGGTCGAAACGGTCGACGTGGCCGCCCCGGACGTGGTCGCGGCGGGTCGGCGCGTACAGCACGACCGTGTGGTCCTCGGGGATGCCGTGCCGGAACCGGAACGCGGCCCCGTCGTCGGGCTTCGCGTTGACGAGGACATCGTTGCGGGGGCTGCCCGTGCGGGCCGAGGTGAAGCGGCACGGGTAGGCGCGGTCCCAGACCAGTTCGGAGTGGCGGTTGGCGACCAGGCTGTAGTCCCAGCGGTCGGCGCGGCGCAGCATCTGCGGCACGTCGAAGCCGTACCGGGCGCCCGGCTTGCCCAGCAGGTCGGCCGCCATGTACTTCAGCGGGGTGCCCTGATGGGTGTGGATGTGCACGCTGCCCGGCCGTTTGACCAGGGTGCCCGGCCAGTTGACGTTGTTGACGAAGTACATGGCCCGCGCGGTGATCTGCCGGTAGCGCACGGAGTCGGGGGTGACGTACTCGATGCCCGGGGGCAGGTGCTCCACCTGGTCCTCGCGCACCACCCACACGCCCCGGATGTGCGGGGCGAGATCGCGTGCCGCGCGGTGGACGGCGGCCGGATCACCGAGGACGCCACGGTGGGAGAACGCCGAGTAGACCGCCAGGTTCGGGTCCAGGGAGCGGTGTGCGTGCACCCAGGACAGGCCGTTTCCGACCCGCCCGGCCGCCATCGTGCGGGCCTGCTCGGCACGCAGGTCGAGCGCCTTCTTGACGGCGGCGGCCCGCTGCCGGGCCCGGTAGCGGACATAACTCCCCTCCAGGATCCGCAGCTCGGCGGGAACCGGCTCCTCGGTGCGGTGCGCGCGGAAGAGTTCGGCGGTGCGGCGGAAGAACTCGCCCTTGTCACGGGCGGGCAGCCGGTCCGGCTTGGCGAGGATGTCCAGACAGTGCTCGCCCATCTTGCGGTGCAGGTACGGGCGCCAGTGGGCCAGCTCCGGGTGGGCGTCGACGTACGCGAAGACCCGACCGTACTGGTCGTGGATGTCGAAGTGCTTGCGGCTGGTGGTGGACAGGATGTTGCCCTGGCGGCGCTGCCGGTAGTTCAGGCAGATCCGGTCGAGCGTCGCGATCCGCCGGGCGCTCAGCAGGGTGGGGAAGGTCCAGGGGGTGTCCTCGTAGTAGCCCGGTGGGAAGGCGAAGCCGTGCTCGGTGACGAAGTCCCGGCGGTAGACCTTGTTCCACACCACCATCAGCAGTTCGAGGATCTCCGGGTTCTCGGCCGCGGTGAAGACGCCGTCGCCGGCCTCGGCGAGCACTTGGGCCAGGGCGTTGCGGCGGGTGCCGCCCCACCAGTAGGTCCGGGCGTAGTCGAAGACCAGGACGTCCGGGTCGGCGGTCTCCTCCAGCCGGTCGGCGATCGCGCGCAGCGCGCCGGGGGTGAGCGTGTCGTCGCTGTCGAGGAAGAAGAGGAAGTCGCCGGTGGCGTGCGGCATTCCGGCGTTGCGGGCCCGGCCCAGGCCGACGTTCTCGGGCAGGTGCAGCACCCGCACCCGCGCGTCGAGCTTCGCGTACTCGTCGAGGATGGCGCCGCAGCCGTCGGGCGAACGGTCGTCGACCGCGATCACCTCGAAGTCGGCGTACGACTGCCCGAGCACCGAGTCGAGGCACTCGCGCAGAAAGCCCTGCACCTTGAAGACGGGGACGATGATGCTGAAGCGGGGCACGGGGGTCAGCTCCTTGCGAGGGCGTGGGCCGGGGCCGGGATGCGCTCGGCGAGCGGGATCACGGGCGGGATCGACTCGGGCGGCTCGCCCAGCAGCACCCGGCGTACGACGCGTTCGGCGGCGCGTCCGTCGTCGAACTGGCAGAAGCGCTCGCGGAAGGCGGAGCGCAGGGCGGCGGCGAAGTCGTCCGCATAGGAGCCGTCGCGGAAGACGGCGGCCAGCTCCTCAGGAGTACGGGCCACCCGGCCCGGCGGGTCCTGCATCAGGTCGAAGTAGACGCCCCGGGTCTCCCGGTAGACCTCCCAGTCGTTCGCGTACACGACGATCGGCCGGTTCAGGTTGGCGTAGTCGAACATGATCGACGAGTAGTCGGTGATCAGCGCGTCGGCGGCCAGGCAGACGTCCTCGGAGGAGCGGTGCCGCGTGACGTCGATGATCCGGCCGCTGCCGCTCGCCGTACCCCGGTCGTAGAAGTAGTGGGCACGCAGCAGGACGACGAAGTCGTCGCCGATCGCCTCGCAGAGCTCCTCCAGGCCGAGGTGGGCATCGAAGCCGGTGCTGTAGTCGCGATGCGTGGGCGCGTACAGAAGGGCCGTCTTGCCCTCGGGGACGCCCAGGTCACGGCGGATACGGGCGACGTCGGCGGCGGTCGCCGTGTAGTAGACGTCGTTGCGGGGATAGCCGTATTCGAGGGCCTCGTAGGACCCCGGGAAGGCCCGCTCCCACATCTGGGTGGAGTGCCGGTTGGAGGAGAGGTTGTAGTCCCAGCGGTCCACGCGTGCCAGCAGCTTGGTGAAACTGCCCGTCGCGGCCGCCACCACGGGATACGTCGACTGGTCGACGCCCATCTTCTTCAGCGGGGTGCCGTGCTGCGTCTGAAGGTGCACACTGCCGGGGCGTTTGACGACGCCGTCCGCGAAGTTGGCGTTGTTGACCAGGTACTTGGCGCGGGCGAGCACGTCCCAGTACTTCCGGCTGCCGATCACCGCGTACTCGACGTCCTGCGGCACGCTGTCCACCGCGTCCGGCTCGACCAGGAACACCGAGCGGATGTGCGGTGCCAGTTCACGGGCCTTGGTGTGGATCGCCGCAGGGTTGCAGGCATAACCACGGCCCCAGTACGCGCAGTACACGGCCAGGTTCGGATCGAGCGGGCGGCGTAGCCGCAGCGCGTACCGGAGCCGGGTGCGCGCCATGCGCGGCACCGGCGCCTTCTTCACCACCCTGGCCGCGCCCTGGTTGATGCCCCGCAGCGCCCGGAACGCGCTGTAGGCACCGACCGCGAGCAGCCGGTGCTGCACCCCGACACTGCCCGCGGGCGGCCGGAAGCCCACCGGGCGGTGGCGCCGGTAGAGGCGGCTTGCCCGCCGGAAGAAGGTCCGGCGCAGCCGTGCGGGCAGCCGCTCCGGATGCGCGGCGGTTCTCAGCACGAGGGAGAACAGCTGCGCGAACAACGGCTTCAACCGGTCGGCGGGCAGGGCGAGTTCGGCGGCCCGGGTCAGCACCAGCTCGGCCTGTGCGAGAAGGTCGAGCTGGTGCTCACCGGGGCTGTGCAGCCGGCTGCCCTGCCGGCGCACCAGATGCCGTACGCAGACCGAGCGCAGCACGGCCACGCGCTCGGCGGCGAGGGTGACCAGACCGCCCCAGCCGATGTCGGTGAAGTGGCTCGCGGAGAAGGTGAGCTCGTGCCCGGTGAGGAACGCGCGGCGGTACGCGGCGCTCCACACGGGCACGGACACACCGGTCAGCTCCGGGGCCCGGCCGGGGGCGAAGGCCCCGTCGGGCGCCTTGCCCAGCCGGGGACTGGACGTCTCGGCGTCCCACCAGTGGACCCGCTCGTGGTCGAAGTAGAGGACGTCCACGTCGCCGGTCGCCGCCAGCCGCGCGTCGATCGCCGCGAGCGCGCCGGGCGCGAGCACGTCGTCGCCGTCGAGGAACAGCAGATACGTCCCGGTCGCCGCCCCCGTCCCCGCGGTGCGGGCCACGCCCGGGCCGCCGGAGGGCGGCGAGGTGAGCGGGACGACCCGGCGGTCCCGCTCGGCACGGGCGGCGGCGACCGTGCCCGCCGGGGAGTCGGGCGCGTCGCAGACCGGGATCAGCTCGAAGTCGCCGAAGGACTGGGCGAGGACGGAGTCCAGTGCCTGGGACAGGCGGCCGGCGACGCCGAGGGCGGGGACGATGATGCTGAATCGGGGCATTCTGCTCTTTCTCTCGGGCCCCGGTTCGTGCCCCGGGGCCTGTGCGTCGTGGGAGTGCGGAAACGAACGTCAGCGCCCCGGCCGTCCGGCGGGGCGCCAGGTGAGGGGTCTGGTGGGGGTGGGCCTGCGGGGCATCGCGGAACTCCGGGGCTCGGGAGATCAGAGGCTCTCGATGACCGGCACGGGGCGGCCGGGCACCGGAACGGTGGCGAGCTGTCCGGCCGACAGACTCGCCGCGGCGGCGGGGACGGGGTGCCGGTGGGTCGACGGCACGACCGCCGGCAGCCAGGCGTTCTCCCCGTGCACGACCCGGCGCACGATCCGCTCGGCGGCGCGCCCGTCGTCGTACGGGCAGAAGCGCTCACGGAACGCGGCCCGCAGTTGCGCTGAGCGCGAGCCGCACCAGTGGCCGGTGGCGAAGATGTCGATCAGCTCGTCCTCGTCGCGCGCGACCGCGCCCGGCGGGAAGGCGCGCACGTCGAAGTAGGTGCCGCGGGTCGCCTCGTACGCCTCCCGGTCGGGCGTGTACACGACGATCGGCCGGTCGAGATTGGCGTAGTCGAACATCAGCGACGAGTAGTCGGTGACCAGCGCGTCGGAGGCCAGGCACAGCTTCTCGACGCTCGGATGGCCGGTGACGTCGATCAGCCGGTCGCCGGTGGCCCGGGTCAGCGGCTCGCCGTACGAGGGGTGCGCGCGGGTCAGCAGCACATAGCGCGGGCCGAGCCGGTGCAGGAAGTGCTCCAGGTCGAGGGCGTGGCTCTGGCCGCGGCGGTAGTCGCGGAACGTCGGCGCGTACAGGACCGCGACCGACCCCTCGGGGATGCCGAGCGACTGGCGCAGCCGGGCCACGTCCGCCGAGGTCGCCCGGACGAAGGCGTCGTTGCGGGGAAGCCCGTACTCCAGTGTCGTGAAGGTGGACGGGAACGCGCGCTCCCAGACGACGGTGGAGTGCCGGTTGCCGGACACGACGTAGTCCCAGGTGTCGGCCGAGCGCAGCATCCGCTCGAAGTCCGTGCCTCGGGCGACGGCCGGACGGTCCTGGAGGTCGAGGCCCATGCGCTTGAGCGGGGTGCCCTGTCGGGTCTGGATCACGACCTGGCCGCGGCGCTTGACCACCCGGGGGGCGAAGTCGGCGTTGTGGACGAGGTACTTGGAGCGGGCCAGCGCCGTCCAGTACGCGGCCGAGCCGGGCCGCAGCCGGCGGGTGGCCGCCGGGATCGTGTGGTGGTGTTCGGGGTGTGCGATCCACGCGGTGCGGATGTGCGGGGCCAGGTTGCGGAACGCGGACTCCAGGGCACCCGGGTTGCAGCCGTATCCGCCCCCGTCCCGGGTGAAGACCGCCCGGTCGGCGCGCAGGGGAAGGCGCAGCTGGATGCGGTAATGCACCTGGAGCGCGGTGCCGGACAGGCGTCGGCTCGCCCTGGTGACCCGGCGCTTCGTGCCGCGCGCGAAGCGGGACGTCAGGGACAGCAGGCGGTAGGCGCGATGGCTGCCGAAGCGGATCAGCAGATGGCGCGGGCGGATCGGGGCGCCCGGGACGCGGTGGCGGCGGTAGTGGGCCCGGGCCCGGCGCAGGAACTCGGCGTGGCTGCCCCGGGGCAGCCGGCCGCGCCGGACGAAGACCGTGGCCAGATGGTCGACCATGCGGCGGAACAGCACCGGCCGCCAGCGGGCCAGTCCGGGATGGGCGTCGAGGTGCGCGAAGACCCGGTCGTACTGGTCGAAGATGTCGAAGTGCTTACGGCTGGTCGAGCCGAGGATGCTGCCCCGGCGGCGCTGGCGGTAGTGGACGCAGACCCGGTCCAGGGTGGCGATTGTGTCCGCGGTCAGCAGTACCGGGAACGTCCAGGGCGTGTCCTCGTAGTAGCCGGGCGGGAAGGCGAAGCCCTCACGCTCGACGAAGTCCCGGCGGTACGCCTTGTTCCACACCACCATCAGCAGCGAGAGCAGGCCGGGGCGGTCGTCGAGGCGGAAGGGCGCCGGGCCCTGCTCGGTGAGCAGGCCGGCGAGCTGGTTGCGGACCGTCTTCCCCGTCCAGTACGTACGGGCGTAGTCGAAGACCAGGACGTCCGGGTCGGAGGTGTCCTTCAGCCGGTCGGCGATGTCCTGGAGCGCGTCCGGGGCCAGGGTGTCGTCGCCGTCCAGGAAGAGGAGATAGTCGCCGGTCGCCTGCTCCAGCCCCGCGTTGCGGGCCCTGCCGAGTCCCACGTTCTGAGGCAGGTGCAGCGGGCGGACGCGGGCGTCACGGGCGGCGAACTCGTCGATGATCGCGCCACAGGCGTCGGGCGAGCGGTCGTCGACCGCGATCACTTCGACGTCCGTGTACGACTGTTCCAGCACGGATGTGAGGCATTCCTCCAGGTACGCCTGAACCTTGTACGCGGGAACGATGACACTGAACCTGGGCAAGGGGCATCCATGGGATCGGCACGGGCATACTGCCCGGAAACGGCCGATGGAGTGGTTTGGTTACGCCGTGTGCGGCATGTGGGGGAACACCGCCGGAAATCCCAGGTGAACGGCGAGGGGTGGACCGAACCCCGGTCCACCCCGTGAACTGCCGTGCGTACGGCGCTACTTGACGGCGCCCGCCATGACACCCGACACGAACTGCCGCTGGAACGCGAAGAACACGGCCAGCGGGACCACCATCGAGATGAACGCGCCCGGGGCCAGCACGTCGATGTTGTTGCCGAACTGGCGGACCTGCGTCTGCAGCGCCACCGTGATCGGCTGCGTACCGGACTTGCTGAACACCAGCGCGACCAGCATGTCGTTCCACACCCACAGGAACTGGAAGATGCCGAGACTCGCGATCGCGGGACCGCCCAGCGGCAGCACCACCCGGGCGAACAGCCGCAGTTCGCCCGCGCCGTCGAGCCGGGCCGCCTCCAGCAGCTCCCGGGGGATCTCCGCGAAGAAGTTCCGCAGCAGGAACACCGCGAAGGGCAGGCCGAAGCCCGTGTGGAAGAGGATCACCCCGAAGACCGTGCCGAACAGGCCGATCTTTCCGAACAGCTCGGCGATCGGGATCAGCGCCACCTGCACGGGGACGACCAGCAGGCCGACCACGCCCAGGAACCACCAGTCGCGGCCCGGGAACTCCATCCAGGCGAAGGCGTAGCCCGCGAGGGAGCCGATCACCACGACCAGGAGCGTCGCCGGGACCGTGATCAGGACCGTGTTCACCAGGGAGCCCGTGATGTCGCTGTTCTCCAGGAGCTTCTGGTAGCTCTCGAACGTCAGCTGCGAGGGCTGACTGAACACCTTCCACCAGCCGGAGGCGCTCATGTCGGCCGGTTTACGCAGGGAGGCCAGCAGCAGCCCGATCGTCGGCACCAGCCAGAACAGACCGACGACGATCAGGAAGACACGGACCAGACCGCCGCTGACACCGGCCGCGAGCCGCGCCCCGAGGGACCGCTTCGCCTTGACGACCGTGACGGGCGCCGCCTTCGGCAGACTTCGGGCCTGGGTGGTCATCGCCGCACCTCCCGCCGCAGCCTGCGGATGTTGCTGTGCCTTTCCGGGGGGCGACCCCCGGACCCCCAGCCGAGGACCCCGCGCGACCTCACCGCCTGACCTCCCGCCGTAGCCTGCGGATGTTGAACAGCATCACCGGGATGACGAGCAGCAGCAGGAACACCGCGATCGCGCTCGCGATGCCCGGCTGGTCCTCCGAGAAGCCCTTCCGGTACAGCTCCAGGGCCAGTACGTTCGCGTCGTCCTGGGACGAGCCCGGCGGGATGATGAAGACCAGGTCGAAGACCTTCAGTACGTTGATCATCAGCGTGACGGTGACGACCGCGAGCACGGGGGCGAGGAGCGGCACCGTGACCCTGCGGAACACCTGCCACTCGTTCGCCCCGTCCACCCGGGCCGCCTCCAGCAGCTCCCGCGGCACGCCCGCGAGCCCTGCCGCGATCAGCACCATCGCGAAACCGGCCCACATCCACACATACGCGCCGATGACCGCGGGGGTGACCAGCGCCGGACCCAGCCAGTCGACACCGTTGTACGGCTCCCTGAAGTTGCTTGCCGGAAGGCGCAGCCGGGCCCCGTCCGCGCTCGCCGGGAGCGTGAACGTCCCGTCGGCGGCGGCCTTGGTGGAGGCGACGACCTTGCCGTCCTTCACCGCCTCGATCCTCATGCCCGCGTAGCCCTGCTCGGACGGGTCGACCGCGCCGAGCTTTCCCACGCCCTTGCCGCGCGTGAAGTCCTGCCAGGTCGTGCCGGTGATCCTCCCCGGCTCCGGCTTCGCAGGGACGGCCCGCTTCGCGCTCTTCGGCATCTGATCGGGGGCGACGCCCACGAGGGGGAGCGTGACCGGCACACCCGTGTGCACGGGTGCGGCGGTGATGAAGCCGCCCTGCTCGGGCTTGAGGGGCGACTGGCGGCCCGGGTGCGCCTTCGGGAACGCCGACGACCGGGCGAACGTGTCGTGGACGCCCACCCACACCGCGTTGGCGACCCCCTTGTCCGGGTCCTGGTCGTACACCAGCCGGAAGATGATCCCCGCCGCGAGCATCGAGATCGCCATTGGCATGAAGACGACCAGCTTGAACGCCGTGCCCCAGCGCACCCGTTCGGTGAGCACCGCGAAGACCAGCCCGAGCGCGGTCGAGACGGTCGGCGCGAACACCACCCAGATGATGTTGTTCTTCAGGGCGGTGCGGATGCCGTCGTCCGTGAACAGGGCCTTGTAGTTGTCGAACCCGGCGAAGGAGTCACCGGGCTGGTCGAGGAAGCTGCGGATCAGCGAGTACCCGATCGGGTAGACCACGAGCGCGCCGAGCAGCACCAGAGCGGGCAGCAGGAACAGGGCTGCCACGGTCCTGCGGGTGCCGGTCACGCTCTTGCGCGTCCGGGGCCGGTCAGGGGTCTTGCCGACCCCTGCCGCCGTGGCCGACGTCATGGTCGGCTCAGCCTCCGTACGCCTTCGCCGCGTCCGCCTCCAGTTTCGCCTGCGTGCCCGCGACGTCCTTCGGGTTCTTCAGGAAGTCCTGGAGGTCCTTCCACTCGCCCTTGCCCGGTGTGCCACCGAAGGCCTGCGGGGCCTGGTCGGACATGTCGAAGCGGAAGTTGTCGCCGGACGCGATCAGGGACTTGGCGATCTTCTGCTGTACAGGGTTCGGATACGCCGAGTTCGGCACCTTCTTGTTGGGCGAGAGGTAGCCGCCCAGCTTCGCCTGGATCGTCGCCGCGTCCGGCGAGGCGAGGAAGGTGACCAGCGCCTGGGCCGCCTTGGAGTCCTTCAGGATGACGGCCGCGTCACCGCCGGAGACCACGGGCGCCTCGCTGCCCACGCGCGGGAACGGGAACACCTTCGCGTCCGTGCCGATCTTCGCCTTGGTCTCCGCGATGTTGACCTGCACGAAGTCGCCCTCGAAGACCATGCCGGCCTTCGGCTGGTCGCCGCCGGTGAAGGTCTGGGTGACGGACTTGGTGAACTCGGTCTGCAGCGCGCCCTTCGCGCCGCCCGCGACGTAGTCCTTCTTGCCCCAGATCTGGGCGAGCGTGGTCAGCGCGTCCTTCACGGACGGGTCCGTCCACTTGATCTTGTGCTGGGCCAGCTGGTCGTACTTGTCCGGGCCCGCCTGGGAGAGGTAGACGTTCTCGAACCAGTCGGTGAGGGTCCAGCCCTCGGCGCCGCCGACGGAGAACGGGGTGACGCCGGAGTCGTAGACCTTCTGCGCGGCGGACATCAGCTCCTGCCAGGTCTTGGGCTCCTGTGCCCCGGCGTTCTCGAAGACCTTCGCGTTGTACCAGATCAGGGACTTGTTTGCGGCCTTGTAGTACACGCCGTACTGCTTGCCGCCCACCTTGCCGATGTCCTGCCAGCCCTGCGAGTAGTTCTTGCCGAGTTCCGCCTGCGCCTCGGGACCGATGGGCTTCGCCCACTTCTTGTCGACGGCCTGCTTGATGGCGCCGGGCTGCGGGAGCAGCGCGACGTCCGGCGGCTGCCCGCCGGCGATCTTCGAACCGAGGAAGTTGATGATCGGGTCCTGGGCGGGTACGAAGGTGACCTTGGCGCCGGTGCGCTTCTCGAACTCGGCGAGCACCTTCTTGAAGTTGGCCTGCTCGCCACCGGTCCAGACGGCGGCGACCTCCAGGCTCTGACCGTTCAGCTCGGGGAGCGTGACCGTGGCGCCGCTCTCCTTGCCACCGCCGCTCGGCTTGCCACTGCCGCCCTTGTCGTTGTCGCCCCCGCAACCGGTGAGCGCGAGCGCTCCGACGATCACGGCGGCCGCCGCGGCTTGCGCGGCTCGGCGGGTCCTATGCGTACGAAGAGTGCTGTGCGTACGAAGAGTGTTGTGCGTACGAAGAGTGCTGTGCATCACTGCCCCGTTCTTCGTTCCTCGTCGAACGTGCGAGTGCTGTCCCGTGCGCTCTGGTCTACGCGGGGTCGTTCGGGGCGGCAAGAGCGCCTGCACTGTAAACCACGCGATCGTGACCGCGTCGTGACGTGTGGTGAGCGGCGGCGGGGACGAAAAACTAGAGCAGCGACGGCACCTCCACCGCCGACACCGACCGCGCCGCCCGCTCCAACGCACTCGCCAGCAACGCCAAGTCCGTAGGTCCGTTCCCCAGTTCCCGCACCGGCCGCCGAGCCGGAGGGTCCCCCATGCGATGCCACTCCAGCGGCACGACCGTCGGGCGAAGGGTCGCCGTCCGGGGGATACGCCCCGTGATGCGCCCGCCCTGGAACGGCGTCACCTTGCCGTCACGCGTCAACTGCCCACGCCCTGGCGACGGTTCGTCCACCCCGGACGACACCGCATCAAGGGTGATCCGCAGCGAGGCCGTGCGGGCCGGCGCCCATTCCGCCGTCCGTCCGTCAGGGTCCGCGGCCGCGACGAGGTGCACCCCGAGCCGCGCCCCGTCCCGGGCCACCGCCTCCAGCGCCCGTACGACCGACCCGGCCGCCGGGCGGCCCGGCGAGCCCAGCGCCGGGGACAGCAGACCGTCCAGGTCGTCGACCAGCACGACCAGCCGCGCCGGCGGAGGCGCCGCCTCCGTCGGCTGTCGGGTCGCCGCCGGGCGCAGCCGCAGCGTCGTACTCGGTGGTGTGTCGAGGTCGCCCGAGGCCGTGCTTCCAGCCGCCCGCTGCGGCATGATCCGGTCCGCCACCGCCCGCTGTGTGTGCCACTCGGTGAAGCCGAGCCGTCCCAGCAGCTCGGCCCGGCGCTTGAGCTCGGCGCTGAGCGACTGAGCGAACTCCCGCATGCGCACCGGGTCGTTGGCCGCCAGGTGTGTGGTGACGTGCGGCAGGTCCGTACAGACGCGCAGGCCGTCCCCGCCCGTACCGCCGTTCGCCCCGCAGTCGCGGCCGTCGACGAGCACGATCCCGAGCCGGTCCGGGCGCTCGGCCGCCGCGAGCGACGCGGCGATGGAGCGCAGCAGCTCCGTACGACCACTGCCGGACGGGCCCTCTATCAGCAGATGCGGCCCCTCGGCGGCGAGGTCCAGACCCACGGGGCCGCGCGGTCCGGCGCCGAGCACCGCCCATGCGCGCCCGCCCAGCGACTCCGTGTCGTCGGCCGCGTCCGCCCAACGCGCCAACAATGACGCCGGGGTGGCCCGCGCCAGGCCCAACTCGTCCAGCAACCGGGCCGCCTGGGGCAACGGCGCCGACACACGTGCGTGCCGGTCCCCGCTGCCATCCGTCCGCAACGGCGCGAGCGCCCGCGCGAAGCGCTCCGCCCACGCCGGGGACACCGCGTCCACGGCGGCGAGCGTGCCGTGTCCGACGGGGCCGCGGTGTCCGTGTGCCTGAGCGCTTCCCCCCGGCGCGACCCGCAGCAGCCGCAGTGCCGTCGCCACGTCGCCGCTCAGCAGCGCGACGGCCCCGCACTCCCGGAACACGGGGGAGGCGGCGCAGGCCGCCTCGAACGTCTCCGTCACCGGCGACGCGGGCGAGGCGGACGGCGTCTCGGCCAGGCAGACGACGTGGATCCCGGCCCGCGCTCCCTCCCGCGCCAGCCGGACCACGGCCTCGCGCACATCGGCACCGCCGGGATCGCCGTCCACGACGACCACGGTGTACGGCCCCGCGAAGGCGCCGTCCGCCGGGTCGTCGTCCAGCGCCCAGGAGGGCCGACGGGCGGCACCGCGCGTGGAGGGGCGGCCCTGCCGGTCGGCCGAGGAGCGGTCCTGGTCAGCGGCAGCGTGGTGTCCGTCGCTCGAACGGCCGCTCGGGTCGGCGCCGGGATGTGGGCCGCCCCTCCACGCCCCGTCGACCGTGTCAGCCGCGCCGGCCGGACGGTTCATGTCGGTGTGGCGGTCCGGGTCGGTCGCACGGCCGGTGTCGGCGTGGCTGCCCGCGTCCCTCACACGTCCCGTGCCGATGAGGCGGCCGGTGCCGGTCGCACCGCCCGTGCCCATGAGGCCGCCCGGGCCCGCGAGGTGGTCCTCCAGACGGCGCAACAGCTCGTCCGTGCGGGCTGTCGCCTGTTCGCGGTCGTACGCCAGCAGGAGCCGGCAGTCCTGGCCGTGGGCCGGGCGCAGGTGGGGGAGCCAGCCGAGCCAGGACCACTCGGCGGTGCGCTCCTCCAGGGTGCGTGAGCGGTCGGCGCTGATCAGGACCAGCTCCAGCGCGTCGGGGGAGTGCAGCGCGGCGAGCTGCGCCACCACCGCGCGCGCCAGCCCGGCCAGCCGGGCGCGGGGCCCGGCCAGGCCGAGGGTGCCCACCTCGCGCAGCCCGGCGGTCACGGGCACGGCGGGCAGCAGCCCCGAACCGTCGGGCGCCGCCCGGTCGGCCGTGCCCAGCCGCACGGTGAGCGACTCCGGGTGTCCCGGGCCGCGCTCCCACAGCCGCGGCCCGGGGCCGAGCGCGGTCAGCAGCAGTGCCGCCGGGTCCGGCCACTTCTCCGGGGCCCGGGGGACGGAGGGCGCCGGCGCCGACGTACCGCCGTCCTCGCCGTACGCGTCCTCCCGTCCCGTACCGCCCGGTTCGCCGCGGCCTCCCGCCAGCCGTCGCGCCCACGCCGTGAACCCGCCGCGCCTGCGCACCCCCGGCGGCACGTCCGTACCGCGCAGCGGGGTGCCCTTGCGCGTGCCCTCGTACACCGCGTCCTCGGATGCCGCGTCCCGGCTCTCCCATCGCGGGGCTCCGCCCTGCCCCGGCACGACCGGCGCCGGGATGGGGGACTCCACGGGCCCGTGCTCCTGCGCCCCCGGAGCGAGTCCGCCGGAGGCGCCCCAGGCGGAGACGCCGAAGCCGTGATGGGTGTCTCCGGGGCCGTTGACGCCGTGGTGGGTGCCTCCGGGGCCGTTGACGCCGTGGTGGGTGCCTCCGGGGACGCTGAAGCCGTGGTGGGTGTCTCCGGAGGCACGGTCGGCCGCGGAGCGATGCCCCGTATGTCCGGCTCCCGTGCGGCCGCCCGTCCCCGTCTCCGGGGCGCCCGCGCCCCCTACGCGTGCGTGCGGCACGGTCAGCCTCGTCGCCGGCCGCGCGGAACCCTCGGCGCCTTCCGAGCCCTCCCCGCCCTCACCGAGGACCCGCACATGCCCTTCTCCGTCCGGGGCCGTCCCCACCGACCGCACGCCACCGGGCGGGGCCAGCCGCAGGGCCGATTCGCCGAGGCGCAGCAGGGCGCCGGGCGCGAAGCGCACCGGGCGGTCGGTGACCCGCGTGCCGTCGAGCATCGTGCCGTTCGTGGAGCCCAGGTCGGCCACCGAGACACGGCCGTCGGCGGCGACCGTGACCGCGCAGTGCAGCCGGGAGACGTCCGGGTCGTCCAGCGGAACGTCCGCGTCGGCGGAGCGGCCGACGTGGATCACCCCGCCGTGCAGCAGATGGACGCCGCCCGCGTCCGGGCCCGCGACCACGTGCAGCTGGGCCGCGTCCTCGTCCGGCTCGGGGCCGGGCTCCGCGGGCGCGCCCAGGGTCAGCACCGCGCCGTCCAGCAGCGGCGGCTCGCCCAGCGTGCAGCGCTGGGCGTCCAAACGCTCCGCGCCCGCGAAGAGCACCACCGGAGCATCGCCTGCGCCGACCGCCGAGGCCAGGCCCGACGCCACCGCGGCCAGCGCCGTCCCGGCGGGCGCGGTGACCAGCACGTCGCAGCTCGCGGCGCGCACCCGTGACTCCGGGGGCGGGCCCAGCGGGTCTACGACGGTCAGCCGGATCTGCATCGCCGTCAGCGGTCCCTTCTGCACGGGCGCCCGCGGACGGAGGACGGAGCCGTGTCGCGGTCCCCCACCGCGAACACCGCGAACTCCCCCCACCGCACACGAGCACAGAGGCCAGTACGGGATGCATCCTCGCACCTGTCACTGACAACGCGCCCGCCCCCCACCGCCAAGTGATCTTGATTGGTCGGCTCTGCCCGTAAAAGTGCCTGACCAATGCCCGGCCCGTGTCCGCTTGAGATCGGTCACGCCCCCATCGGGCAACCAAGTGCGTCCGGGCGAGCGTCCTCTCATCGAACACATGCGGAAGCTCGAACACATGCGGAAGCCGAGTACGTGAACCATGTCGGCTGTGAAAACGCGGCCGCGCACGCACAGGCGGTCGACAGCCCTGTGCCAGGTACTGCGGCACTACAGTGGTCGGAACACCTGTAGCAGGGTGAACGGACCAGTCAGGCAAGCAGCAGGGAGCGCATGACGTGCGGCCGGTAGGCAGCAAGTACCTGCTCGAGGAGCCGCTCGGACGCGGCGCCACGGGCACCGTCTGGCGAGCCCGCCAGCGTGAGACCGCGGGGGCCGAGGCGGCCGTCGCGGGCCAGCCCGGCGAGACCGTGGCGATCAAGGTCCTCAAGGAAGAGCTGGCCGGCGATCCGGACATCGTGATGCGGTTCCTGCGGGAGCGGTCCGTCCTGCTCCGCCTGACCCACCCGAACATCGTGCGGGTGCGCGATCTGGTGGTCGAGGGTGAGCTGCTGGCGCTGGTCATGGACCTCGTCGACGGCCCCGACCTGCACCGCTACCTCCGGGAGAACGGCCCCTTCACGCCGGTCGCCGCCGCCCTGCTCACCGCGCAGATCGCCGACGCGCTGGCCGCGAGCCACGCCGACGGTGTCGTGCACCGCGACCTGAAGCCCGCGAACGTGCTGCTCAAGCAGGACGCCGGCCAGATGCACCCGATGCTGACCGACTTCGGCATCGCCCGTCTGGCCGACTCGCCGGGCCTCACGCGCACGAGCGAGTTCGTGGGCACGCCCGCGTACATCGCCCCCGAGTCGGCCGAGGGCCGTCCGCAGACCTCCGCCGTCGACGTCTACGGCGCCGGCATCCTGCTGTACGAGCTGGTCACCGGGCGTCCGCCGTTCGGCGGCGGGACGGCCCTTGAGGTGCTCCACCAGCATCTGAGCGCCGAGCCGCGGCGCCCGTCGACGGTGCCCGACCCGTTGTGGACCGTCATAGAGCGCTGCCTGCGCAAGAACCCGGCGGAACGGCCCGGCGCCGAGAACCTGGCGCGGGCGCTGCGGGTCGTCGCCGAGGGTGTCGGTGTGCACGCGAACTCCGCGCAGATCGCCGCCGCGGAGGGCGTGGGCGCGCTGCTCGCGCCGGACCCGGACCCGACCGCCGTTCCCGGCGCCGCCGACCCCACGCAGGTACTGCCGCAGGGCGCGGCGGCCTCGTACGACCCGAACGCGGCGACCAGTGTCCTGCCGCATACGTCGGCGGGGCCCGTGGGCGCCGCGGACCCCACCGCCGTCCTGCCGAACACCGGCGCGGCCGACCCGACGGCCGTCATGCCGCCGGTGTCCCAGCACCAGCCGGGCGGGCAGCCCCGGCCGGAGGAGCCGCACCCCTGGCAGAACCAGCTGCGCGCGGCCCGCGACCGTAATGAACAGACGCAGGTCCAGGCGTACCTCGACCCCGGCGACGACCCGCTGCGCCGCCGCCCGCAGCGGCAGGTCGCCCGCCCCCAGCAGCCGCAGCAACAGCCCCCGCGGCGTCCGCAGCCCAGGCAGCAGCAGCCCGCGCCCGGGTACGGATATCCGCAGCAGCAGCCCCAGCAGTACGCGCCCCAGCATCAGCAGTACGCGCCTGCCCCTCAGCAGCAGCCACAGCAGCGGTACGCGCCCGCGCCGCAGCAGCCCGCCCCGCAGCGGCCCCAGCAGCCGGCGCCGCGTCCGGCGCGCGAGCCGCGGCCGCCGCGGCAGGGCAGCGCCAATCCGATGAAGATCCCCGGACTCGGCTGCCTGAAGGGCTGTCTGTTCACGATCGTCATCCTGTTCGTCGCCGGGTGGCTCGTCTGGGAGTTGAGTCCGCTTCAGGAGTGGATCGGTACGACGAAGTCGTACTGGGACCAGCTGACCGACTGGTTCTCGACCGTGACCGGGTGGATCGGGCAGTTGGGCGGGGGTTCGTAGCACCGGGAGCGGGCCGGAAGTCGTGCCGCGGGCGGGAGGTGCCTCGCGCCCAAAGGGGCGGCGACTCTGGGGATTTGTCGACATCCGACGGGTGATTTCGGTCTCGACGGTGAAGGTTGCCCTTCGGGACGCGTAGTTTTGTCGACCAGCGTCGGCAACACGCGTCCTCAGTAGGAGCAGCCTTGGCACGGAAGATCGGCAGCCGGTACACCGCGAACCAGATCCTGGGACGGGGCAGCGCCGGCACGGTGTGGCTGGGCGAGGGTCCGGACGGGCCCGTCGCCATCAAGCTGCTGCGTGAGGACCTCGCGTCCGACCAGGAGCTCGTGGGCCGCTTCGTCCAGGAGCGCACGGCGCTGCTGGGGCTCGACCACCCGAACGTGGTGTCCGTACGGGACCTGGTGGTCGACGGGAACGACCTGGCCCTGGTCATGGACCTGGTCCGGGGCACGGATCTGCGCACACGGCTGGACCGGGAACGGCGGCTGGCGCCCGAGGCGGCGGTGGCGATCGTGGCGGATGTCGCCGACGGGCTGGCGGCGGCGCACGCGGCGGGGGTCGTGCACCGGGATGTGAAGCCGGAGAACATCCTGCTGGACATGCAGGGGCCGCTCGGTCCGGGCGGCTCGCACCCGGCACTGCTGACGGACTTCGGCGTGGCGAAGCTGATCGATTCGCCGCGCCGTACCCGGGCGACGAAGATCATCGGGACTCCGGACTACCTGGCGCCGGAGATCGTGGAGGGCCTGCCGCCGAGGGCGGCGGTGGACATCTACGCGCTGGCGACGGTGCTGTACGAGCTGCTGGCGGGCTTCACCCCGTTCGGCGGGGGGCATCCGGGCGCGGTGCTGCGCCGCCATGTGACGGAGACGGTGGTTCCGCTTCCCGGCATCCCGGACGAGCTGTGGCAGCTCATGGTGCAGTGTCTGGCCAAGGCCCCGGCGTCGCGACTGCGGGCCTCCGAGCTGGCGGCACGGCTGCGGGAGCAGCTGCCGCTGCTGGCGGGGTTGCCGCCGCTGGAAGTGGACGAGCCGGACGCGGAGCCGACGGAGGAGCCGAGCGAGGCGGCGGTGCCGGGGGAGCCGACGGGGGCGCGGGTGCGGCGTGGAGCGGTGCCGCTGGTGCCGGGGGCGAAGCCCGACTCCAACCGGGACACACATACGTCGATGCGGGTGCCGGCGCCGGACGAGCTGGCGGGCGGTGCCCGTGGCACGGCCCGCGTGCCACGGGCCGCGGGCGCCCCACGGCCGGGTTCGGCCCGCCACCGCTCCTCGGCCCACCGCCGCCGGATCGCGCTGGGCGCGGTGGTGGTGGCGCTGGTGGCGGCGGTGGGGGTGGGCACGTGGCTGGCGACGTCGGGGGACGACGACACGCCGCCCCCGGCCACGGGAAGCTCGGCGTCGGCAGCGCCCTGACCGGGCCCGGAGGTTTTTCGCCCCCGCCGCCCTTACCCATCCCTTCCCCAGGACCTCGTCCCCTCCGCCCCGCCAGGGGCGCTGCCCCTGGACCCCCGGCGGGGGCTGCGCCCTTGCACCTCACCCGGGTCTGCGCCCCTGCACCTCGCCGGGGTCTGCGGCCCTGCGCCTCGTCCTCGGGTCTTGCCCGGGTTGTGCCCGTGCGCGTCGCCCAGGTCTGCGGCCCTGCGCCTCATCCTCGGGTCTCGCTCGGGGTTGTGCCCGTGCGCCTCGCCTTCAGGCCTTGCCCGGGTCTGCGGCCCTGCGCCCTGCCTTCGGGACCCGTACAGGGCTCCGGCCCTGCACCGGCCCTTGGGACCCGTACAGGGCTCCGGCCCTGCACCGGCCCTCGGGGCCCGGCCAAGGCTGTGGCCCTGCGCCCCGCCCCCTGGACCCCCGGCGGGTCGGTGCCCGTGCGCCTCGCCTTCGGGCCGTGCCCGAGTCTGCGGCCCTGCGCCCTGCCTTCGGGCCCTGACCAGGGCTGCGCCCCCGGACCCAGGCTCCGCCCTCGGACCCCGCTGGGGCTTCGCCGGACCTTTACGGGGCCAGCCCCGGAGCCCCGGCTCTTCAAATGCCGGAGGGGCTGAAAGAGCAGCCCGTCCGGGGTCCCCCTGCTCGAAGAGCTTGGGGGAGGGAGTTTGAGGGCGATGCCGTCAAGGTCGGCAAAGCGGGGGCCGGGGGCGGCAGCCCCCGCGGCGGTCCCCTGGGCACCGGGTGACTTCGTGACCACCCGGTCACCCGGCATTGGCTCTCCGGCGGAGCCGTTACGCTGGATGCGTGGCAGTCGTCGATGTATCCGAAGAGCTGAAGTCCCTCTCCTCGACCATGGAGTCGATCGAGGCCGTTCTGGACCTCGAGAAGCTGAGGGCAGACATCGCCGTGCTCGAGGAGCAGGCGGCCGCGCCGTCCCTCTGGGACAACCCGGACGAGGCGCAGAAGATCACCAGCAAGCTTTCCCACCTCCAGGCGGAGGTGAGGAAGGCCGAGACCCTGCGCGGCCGGATCGACGACCTCGGTGTGCTCTTCGAGCTCGCCGAGGCCGAGGACGACCCGGACACCCGCGCCGAGGCCGAGGCCGAGCTTGTCGATGTCAAGAAGGCGCTCGACGAGATGGAGGTGCGGACGCTCCTCAGCGGCGAGTACGACGCCCGGGAAGCGCTCGTCAACATCCGTGCCGAGGCCGGTGGCGTCGACGCCGCCGACTTCGCCGAGAAGCTCCAGCGCATGTACCTGCGCTGGGCCGAGCAGCACGGCTACAAGACCGAGGTCTACGACACGTCGTACGCCGAAGAGGCCGGGATCAAGTCCACGACGTTCGCCGTCCAGGCCCCGTACGCCTACGGCACCCTCTCCGTCGAGCAGGGCACCCACCGGCTCGTCCGGATCTCCCCCTACGACAACCAGGGACGGCGCCAGACCTCCTTCGCGGGTGTGGAGATCCTTCCCGTGGTCGAGCAGTCCGACCACGTGGAGATCGACGACTCCGACCTCCGGGTCGACGTGTTCCGGTCCTCCGGCCCCGGCGGCCAGGGCGTCAACACGACCGACTCCGCCGTGCGGATCACGCACCTCCCCACCGGCATCGTGGTCACCTGCCAGAACGAGCGGTCCCAGATCCAGAACAGGGCCTCCGCGATGAACGTCCTCCAGGCCAAGCTCCTCGAGCGGCGCCGGCAGGAGGAGCAGGCCAGGATGGACGCCCTCAAGGGCGACGGTGGCAACTCCTGGGGCAACCAGATGCGTTCGTACGTCCTGCACCCGTACCAGATGGTCAAGGACCTGCGGACCGAGCACGAAGTCGGCAACCCCGAGGCCGTGTTCAACGGCGAGATCGACGGGTTCATCGAGGCCGGGATTCGCTGGCGCAAGCAGCAGGAGAAGTAGTACCGGCGACGGTCGGTGACGACCGACGACGACACTCCCGAACAACAGCGCTTTGTCGACAAGGCAACTGCCCCGCAGATAGGGGCAGTTGCCTTTGTGTTTTTCGCGTCTGGGTTCTACATCACACTCACGTCGCGCTTGTCCCGCAAAAGATCACTTACTGGACATCGCGCGCGCAACGACCTTGACGTTGCTCTGAAAAGTGGGGAGGGTAAAGCATTGGCATGCGTTGTGTCTGGGGCGCATGTGAACCGGGGGGTTCGTCTGGACTACCTCCGTTGATCACCGCCCCGAGCGCGGCCTCATTGACTAGTGAGCTACTGGGGGTAGCAACCACATGACGAAGAAGACGCGGATCCGTGTCGCGCGGATCGCGGCGGGCGCTGTGATCGCCGCCGGCGCCTCGCTGACTGCTGCGGGTGCCGCTTCGGCGCTCGACATCAGCATTTCGGCGAGCGTGACCGGTGAGGACTCGGGCGGTACCGGCGGCGACGACGGCGGCACCGGCGGCTGCGGCGACGTCGCCGTCTGCCCCGGTGACAACGGCGGTACTGGCGACAACGGCGGTACTGGCGACAACGGCGGTACTGGCGACAACGGCGGTACTGGCGACAACGGCGGTACTGGCGACAACGGCGGTACTGGCGACAACGGCGGTACTGGCGACAACGGCGGTACTGGCGACAACGGCGGTACTGGCGACAACGGCGGTACTGGCGACAACGGCGGTACCGGTGACAACGGCGGTACCGGTGACAACGGCGGTACTGGCGACAACGGCGGTACTGGCGACAACGGCGGTACCGGTGACAACGGCGGTACTGGCGACAACGGCGGTTCCGGCGACAACGGTGGCTCGGGCGACAACGGTGGCTCGGGCGACAACGGCGGTTCCGGCGACAACGGCGGTTCCGGCGACAACGGCGGTACTGGCGACAACGGCGGTTCCGGCGACAACGGTGGCTCGGGCGACAACGGTGGCTCGGGCGACAACGGCGGTTCCGGCGACAACGGCGGCAGCACGACCCCCAACGGTGGCAGCAACGACAACGCCACCCAGCAGGAGGGCTCCTCGGCCCTTACCGACACCGGTTCTGACGCCTCCGCCCAGGGCAACGGCGGCAAGCAGCTGGCCGAGACGGGTGCCGGTCAGACCGCGTTCCTGCTGGTCGGCGCCGCTACGATGATCGCCGGCGGTATCGGCTTCCGGGTGCTGCCGCGCCTCGTGAACGGCCGCGGTGGCGCCGCCGCCTGATCACAGGCGTAAAAGGCGTGCGACCTGATCCACAGGCGTGAGAAACGCGTGAGAAGGGCCCGGGGCGTCCTCCGTCCCGGGCCCTTCCGTACGTCCGTATCGGCGTCCGCTACGCCGTCTGGTGCGCCAGCAGCGCCACCGCCGCGATCAGCACGGCCAGGAGCACGATCAGTGCCGTCGGATTCAGCCCCGACCAGGGGCTTTCCTGCTGGAGGCGCTCCCGGCTGGCACGGCAGACGGGGCAGCGACCCTCACTCACGGGCGCCGCGCAGTTCGCGCACACCAATCGGTCGTACGTCATGCGCCTCGCCCTCCTTGTGCCGCTTTCACGTACACAACGCTTCCGGGGACGCAACCGTTCCCCACTCCACTGTGCCAGGTTCCGCGGATTTCGGCGCGGTCGGCCGTATCCTGCCCCCACGCTCCGCCGGTCAGCCGCGGAAACGCTCCTTGTTCACGGGTGCGGCCCCTTTGCCCGGTACAAAAACGCACAACCCGCACGCAACCCCGACCGGTGCCTGCGCGCCCGCACCCGCTTCGCGTATGGTCACGCTCACCTACCCCCAACGGCCCGTGGTGCATCCGTGATCCGATTCGACAACGTGTCCAAGGTCTACCCCAAGCAGAACCGCCCTGCCCTGAGGGATGTCTCCCTGGAAGTGGAGAAGGGCGAGTTCGTCTTCCTCGTGGGGTCCTCCGGCTCCGGAAAGTCCACCTTCCTGCGGCTGATCCTGCGCGAGGAGCGCGCCAGCCACGGCCAGGTGCACGTCCTGGGCAAGGACCTCGCCCGCCTCTCCAACTGGAAGGTGCCGCAGATGCGCCGCCAGCTGGGGACGGTGTTCCAGGACTTCCGCCTCCTGCCGAACAAGACGGTCGCCGAGAACGTGGCCTTCGCGCAGGAGGTCATCGGCAAGTCGCGCGGCGAGATCCGCAAGTCCGTGCCTCAGGTGCTCGAACTCGTCGGGCTCGGCGGCAAGGAGGACCGGATGCCCGGCGAGCTGTCCGGTGGCGAGCAGCAGCGCGTCGCCATCGCGCGGGCCTTCGTCAACCGGCCCAAGCTGCTGATCGCCGACGAGCCCACCGGCAACCTCGACCCGCAGACCTCCGTCGGCATCATGAAGCTGCTCGACCGGATCAACCGGACGGGCACGACCGTGGTGATGGCGACCCACGACCAGAACATCGTGGACCAGATGCGCAAGCGCGTCATCGAGCTGGAGAAGGGCCGCCTCGTCCGCGACCAGGCGCGCGGCGTCTACGGCTACCAGCACTGATCCACCGTCCACGGAAAGGCCCCAAGAAGACGCCATGCGCGCGCAGTTCGTTCTCTCGGAGATTGGTGTCGGTCTCCGCCGCAACCTGACGATGACCTTCGCGGTCATCGTCTCCGTCGGCCTCTCCCTGGCCCTGTTCGGCGGTTCGCTCCTGATGAGCGACCAGGTCAACCAGATGAAGGGCTACTGGTACGACAAGGTCAACGTCTCGATCTTCCTCTGCAACAAGAGCGACGCAGAGTCCGACCCCAACTGCGCCAAGGGCGCGGTGACCACCGAGCAGAAGGAACAGATCAAGACCGACCTGGACAAGATGTCGGTGGTCGACAAGGTCCTGTACGAGTCGCAGGACCAGGCCTACAAGCACTACAAGGAACAGTTCGGCGACTCCCCGCTGGCCAGCTCGCTCACGCCGGACCAGATGCAGGAGTCGTACCGCATCAAGCTGAAGAACCCCGAGCAGTACCAGGTCATCGCGAGCGCCTTCAACGGCCGGGCCGGCGTGCAGTCCGTGCAGGACCAAAAGGGCATCCTGGACAACCTTTTCAAGCTGCTGGGGTATCTCAACGGGGCGGCGCTCCTGGTGATGATCGTGATGCTGTTCGTGGCGCTCCTGCTGATCATCAACACGGTGCGCGTCTCCGCGTTCAGCCGTCGTCGTGAGACCGGCATCATGCGGCTGGTGGGCGCCTCCGGCTTCTACATCCAGGCGCCGTTCATCATGGAGGCCGCGGTCGCCGGACTCATCGGCGGCACCATCGCCTGCACCTTCCTCGTCCTCGGGCAGTACTTCGTGATCGACCACGGCGTGGCGCTGTCCGAGAAGCTCCAACTCATCAATTTCGTCGGCTGGGACGCGGTCCTCACCAAGCTTCCGCTCATCCTCGCCGCGAGTTTCCTGATGCCGGCGCTTGCCGCGTTCTTCGCGTTGCGCAAGTACCTGAAGGTGTGACGCATGCCAACGAGGCCGTACGGGCAACCGCCCGTACGGCCTCGTGCGTTGTCCTAGACTCACCCGCATGTCAGGCCGCGACCTGTTCTGTCAGCCCCGCCGCATCCGCCACGGGGCGGCCCTGACGTTGGTCTTCGCGAGCATCCTCGTCGCGGGCGCCGCGACGGGATCGTTCGACGAGACCCTCCACAAGACCCCCTCTGCCGAGCCGGCGGTTCCGGCCGGCCACCACGAGGACGTCGCCGAGGCGGCCGCGAAGGCGATGGCCGACGGCAAGTCTCCGATGGAGGCCGCCGAGCGCGCCGTCAGCCGCAGCGGTGACCGCTGGAGCGCCGTCTACTCCCAGGGCGAGTACCAGGAGTTCGAGGAGGCCCTCGACGGCCAGTACACCGGTGTCGGTCTTTCCGCCCGGCGTGAGAGCGACGGCCGGATCGAGGTGACCCGGGTGCAGTCCGGCTCGCCCGCGGCCGCCGCCGGGATTCGCAAGGGCGACCGGTTGCGCAGCGTCGACGGCGAGGACGTCGACGGCAGGCCCGTCACCGAGGTCGTCTCCTTACTGCGCGGTGACGGTGACGGCGACACCGACGAGGCGGCCGTCGGCACCCGGGTCCGGCTCGGGCTGCAGCGCGGCACGCGCACATGGAGCGAGGTACTGCGCCGGGCCACGCTGTCCACGGACTCGGTGACCGTGCGGCGGCTCGCCGGAGACATCACCATGATCAAGATCGCGGCGTTCACCAAGGGGTCCGGCGACCTCGTACGCAACGCTGTGGCGGCCGCGCCCGACGACGCCGGCATCGTCCTCGATCTGCGCGGCAACTCCGGCGGTCTGGTCACCGAGGCCGTCACCGCCGCGTCCGCCTTCCTCGACGGCGGGCTCGTGGCGACGTACGACGTCCACGGCGCGCAGCGCGCCTTGCACGCCGACCCGGGCGGCGACACCACCAGACCCGTGGTCGCGCTCGTCGACGGCGGGACGATGAGCGCGGCCGAACTGCTCACCGGTGCCCTCCAGGACCGTGGCCGGGCCGTGGTCGTGGGTACCCGCACCTTCGGCAAGGGCTCGGTCCAGATGCCGAGCCGCCTCCCCGACGGCTCCGTGGCGGAGCTGACCGTCGGGCACTACCGCACCCCCTCGGGCCACAGCGTCGACGGCCGCGGCATCACCCCCGACCTGGAGGCCGACGACGAGGCGCTGGAGCGGGCGGAGACCGTGCTGAGCGGCCTGGGTGACACCTCGTGACCCCTCGGTAATCGGCTTTCCCTTCCACCCCCCACTAGTGCGAAAATGGCTGTCACTATGGCCAAGGGAATGTACGTACCGAAAGAGTCCCAGCAGAAGCAGCAGGGGACGGCCGCCAAGTCCAGGGACGGCGAGAAGGGCGGCAAGCGCAAGATCGTCGCGCAGAACAAGAAGGCGCGCCACGACTACGCGATCATCGACACCTACGAGGCGGGTCTCGTCCTGTCCGGCACCGAGGTGAAGTCGCTGCGGCAGGGGCGTGCCTCGCTCGTCGACGGCTTCGTGCAGATCGACGGGAACGAGGCGTGGCTGCACAACGCCCACATTCCCGAGTACAGCCAGGGGACCTGGACCAACCACTCCGTGCGCCGCAAGCGGAAGCTGCTGCTGCACCGCGAGGAGATCGACAAGCTGGAGGCGAAGGCCCAGGAGACGGGTCACACGATCGTGCCCCTCGCGCTGTACTTCAAGGACGGCCGGGCCAAGGCCGAGATCGCTCTCGCACGGGGCAAGAAGGAGTACGACAAGCGGCAGACGCTGCGTGAGCAGCAGGACCGCCGGGAGTCGGCCCGCGCCATCGCGGCGGCGAAGCGCCGGCAGCGCGGCGCGTAGCGGCGGGGAATATGGTGGCATCGGCGTGCGTTGGTCACGTACGATGGCATCGCACCCCAGGGCGGGTGCGGCCCCCTCGCGAGAGGGTTTGAAAAAACAACATGGGGATGATCGGTTTCGACAGCGGATGTCGAGGCAGGGGAAGCGTGTCGAGGAAGCGGCCATGATCTCGTAAACCACAGGCCGAAAAAAATAATCGCCACTGTTAAGAGCGATTCTCCCAAGGCGACGCAGTTCGCCCTCGCTGCCTGATCTAGGTAGTTAGGCGACTGCCCCTTACTCAGGGGAGTGTCAGCCCGGGGCTGTTCCCGACCCGGATCCTGGCATCAGCTAGGGGACTAAACCTTGATCCCGGTCACGGGGTGAAGAGGGAAACCAAACAGTGACTGAGCCCGTCGGAGACTTGTTCGCGTGATCTCCGGGGCCGAGAAAATCGAAGCGAACTGCACACGGAGAAGCCCTGGTTCCGCACCGTTGGACGCGGGTTCGATTCCCGCCATCTCCACTTACCCCATGTGGGCAAGGCCCTGTTGCTCTTGAGCAACAGGGCCTTTGTCGTTGGCACGGACGAGGACGGCTGGTACGGCTCGGACATCTGTGGGCGCCATCCTCTCGCGTGGGTCATCCGCCGCTGACCGACCGGTCGCCGGTCAGCCCAGGCTGAACGTCGACAGGCGCACACCTCCGCTCAGTACGAGGTACACATCCCGATGGCCCTTCGCCGCCGCCGTCAGCGGGGCCGTCACCGTCTCGTACGTGTACGGCGACGACGTGCCGTCGAAGTGTGCCGTGCCGACCAGCGTGCCCGTGGGGGAGCCGAGCCGGACCTCGACCGTGCCGGATGCGCCCGCCAACCGGGCGGTCAGCGAAGAGGCCCCCGACCCCAGCCGTGTGTCCGCGAACTTCAGCCACGCCCCGTCCGCGGAAGCCGCCACCGCCGTCCCGCTCACCTTCGACTCGTCCACCAGCTCGATCCCGCTGTAGTCGTCGAAGTTCTCGGCGCGCGTGACCTTCGACAGGTCCCGGGACGGGATCGTCTCGCCCTTCACCTGCCAGGCCGCCCGCGCCCGGATGTCCGCCGACGACGCGCCGACCATCACGTCGTACGTCCCCGTCTCCACCACCCACTTCGAGTGCGTGACGTCCCAGTGCGCGAGGTCCGACGGCCGTACCTTCAGCCGAACCGTCTTCGTCTCACCCGGCTTCAGCGACACCCTCGCGAACGCCTTCAGCTGCTTCAGGGGTTGTTTGTCACGCGAGACCCGCTGGTGGGTGTACAGCTGCACGACCTCATCGCCCGCCAGCCGGCCCGTGTTCGTCACCGCCACCTCGTAGCCGCCGTCCGTCCGCTTCAGCTCCCCGTAGCGGAAGCTCGTGTACGACAGCCCGTACCCGAACGGATAGAGCGCCTGCCCCTTGAAGTACTGGTACGTCCGGTCGGACTTGATGATGTCGTAGTCCAGGATCGACGGAAGGTCGGACTCCGAGCGGTACCACGTCTGGGTGAGCCGCCCCGCCGGGTTCGCGTCGCCGTACAGCACATCGGCCAGCGCGTTGCCCGTCTCCTGCCCCGCGTGCGTGGTCCACAGCAGGGCCGGGACCTCCTTCTGCAGCGCGCCGAGCGTGGTGGGGTAGCTGTTCTCGACGATCACCACCGTCTTGGGATTGGCCGCGCGTACCGCCTTGACCAGGGCCTCCTGCGACGGGGCCAGGCCCATGTCCGTGCGGTCGTGGGCCTCGCGGCCGTTGATCGCAGGCATCGAGCCGATCACCACGACCGCCGTGTCCTTGCCCTTGACCGCCGCGACCGCCTCGGCGGCACCGTCGCGGACCACGTCCTTCGTGTAGTGCGCCGCCTTGTCCTTGCCGACCAGGCCGAGCGTGCCGTCGTCGCCCGTCGGGCCCAGGTACACCGGGTTCGACCACCAGGACTCACCGGTCTCGTATCCCGCGTAGCGCAGCAGGTACGACCCGTCGTCCTGTCGCTCCAGCTTGAACTGCTGCTGCACGAACCAGCCGTTCGGCTGCGTCTGGTTGTTGACGAAGTTCGACCAGTTGTAGCCGACGTACTTGCCGTTGGCGGCCGAGCGCAGCGTGACGATGCCCGATCCCCAGTCGAACGCGTCGAATTGGGAAGCCGTACCTGTGTCCGCCGTCTCCTTCAGGGCCGCGCCCGAGTCGCCCGTCCCCGCCGTCACGTACTTCCCGGTCGCCGTGTTCTTCAGGGCGATACGGTCCACACCCTCGCTGCTCGCCACCGCCGTGCCGAGCTTCGCCGCGATGCCGTCCTTCGGAGTGACCGCGTAGGGGAGGGTGCCGGAGTACCAGTCCGTGTAGAGGGTGTCGGCGAGCGGGCCCACCACCGCCGCGCTCCCGGACTTCTTCAGCGGCAGCGCCCCGCCGTCGTTCTTCAGCAGGACCGCCGCCTCGGTCGCCGCCTCACGCGCCAGCTTCCGGTGAGCCGGGCTGTCGATCACCGACGCGTCGATCGACCCGTACTTGCCGCCGCCCGGGTCGAACTCGCCGAGCCGCACGCGGATGCTCAGCACATGCCGCGCGGCCTCGTCGACGTCCGACTCCTTCAACAGGCCTGTGGACAACGCGGACTTGATCGCGGTCGTCGTCGGCCCGGAGTTCGCGTCGTTCTCCGTGAAGCTGTCGATGCCCGCCTTCAAGGCCGCCGCGTCCGCCTCGGTCTGGGTGCCGTAGTACTTCTGGCTGCCGACCAGGTTGCCCGGCGCGGCGGCGTCGGTGACGTTCAGCAGGTCCTGCGAGGTCCAGGTGCGCACGGTGTCGTCCATGGCCGGGTTCACCGTGTTCGGGCGGCCGTTGACGAGGTTGTAGGACGACATCACGCCCGTTGCCGCGTCCGCCTCGATCGCCGGCTTGAAAGCCTGCTCGTCGTACTCCTTCAGCACGCGCGGGCGCAGCTCGGAGGACGTGGTGTCGCGGTGGTACTCGTTGTTGTTGGCCAGGAAGTGCTTGATCGTGGGTGCCGTCTTCAGATGGTCCGGATCGCCGCCGGTCAGGCCCTTGCCGTACGCCGTCGAGATCGAGCCGGTGAGGTACGGGTCCTCGGAGTAGCCCTCCTCGTTGCGGCCCCAGCGCGGGTCGCGCAGCAGGTTCGCCACGGGCGCCCACAGGTTGAGGCCCCAGCCGGCCGGGCGTTGCTGCTGGAAGCCGCGTGCCTCGTCGCCGACCGCCGAGCCGACCTGCCGGATCAGTGCCGGGTCCCAGGTGGAGGCAAGCCCGATCGCCTGCGGGAACACGGTCGCCTTGCCGAGCCAGGCCACCCCGTGCAGGGCCTCGGTCCCGGTGCGGAACGACTGGATGCCGAGGCGGGGTATCGCGGGCTCGTACTGGTGGAGGAGGGAGATCTTCTCGTCGAGGGTGAGGCGGGAGAGCAGGTCGTCGACACGCTGGTTCACCGGGAGGTTCGGGTCGCGGAAGGGATACGCCGGGTCGTCCGCTTGAGCGGGGACCGTGGCTCCCAGGCCCGCGATCAGCGCGAGCGCCACGAGGAGGGTGGTTCTGCGTCTTCCTGTGTTGCCTTTCACGTCACGGCTCCTTCGGGTAGGGCCTTGCACATCCGGAATTTCAGGGCGTGTCGCGCGGCGCCGTGCTCGCGCGTTCGGTCAGCCGGGGCGGCAGGAGTGTCGCCTCGGGCACGGCCGCACCGCCCAGCTTCTTCATCAGCAGCTCCACGGCCCGCGCACCCAGCTCGGTGGACGGCAGGGCGATCGAGGTGACCGGGACGCGGAGGGACTCGGCGAGCTCGTCCGGGCAGATCGCGGTGATGGACAGGTCACCGGGGACACGCAGACCCAGCTGCTCGAAGGCGTCGATCAGCGGTTCGAGGATCGCCTCGTTGTGGACGACGACCCCGGTCAGCGCGGGTTGCTCGCGCAGCAGTTGTTCGGCGACCCGGCGGGCGGCGGCCGGCGCCGCCTCGCACGGGTGGATGGAGGAGGTGAGCCCGTTGCGGTCGGCGGCGGCCGTGAAACCCTGCACCACCCGCTGGGCGAACGCCGTCTCCCGCACGTACACCTCGGGCGGCGAGCCGACCAGCGCCACGACCCGGTGGCCGAGCCCCGCCAGCCGCTCCACGCACAGCTCGCCCGCCGCCATGAAGTCGAGGTCGATGCAGGTGAGGCCGGCGGGCTCCTGGGGGAAACCGATCATCACGGACGGCCGGTCGAGGGAGCGCAGCAACGGCAGGCGCGGGTCGTGGAGCTGTACGTCCATGACGATCAGCGCGTCCACGAGCGCCGTGTCCGCCACCCTGCGCAACCCCTCCTCCCCCTCCTCCTGCGTGAGCAGCAGCACGTCGTGGTCGTGCCGGCGCGCGGCCGTCACCACCGACACCGCGAACTGCATCACCACGGGGACATGGATGCCGGCGCGCAGCGGGATCACCAGCGCCAGCACGTTCGACCTGCTGCTGGCCAGCGCCCGGGCGCCGGCGTGCGGGCGGTAGCCCAGCTCGCGGATGGACGCCTCGATGCGCTGCCGGGTCTCCTCGGAGATCGGGCGCTTGCCGCTGAGGGCGTACGAGACGGTGCTGGGGGACACGCCCGCGTGCCGTGCCACGTCCGTGATCTTCACCATGGTCAGTCCAGCTCCAGTGGGGGTGGGGGAGGCGGAACCAATTACTCCGACTTCAGCTCCAGCGACAGGAATCCGGTATCGGCCGACGCCCGCGCGATCCGCTCCCCGGCGGCCAGCGCCCAACCGGTCGCCGGATCACTGCTGGAGGCCCGTAGTGTGTCCCCCTCGCGGACGACGGTGAAGGTCACGTCCCCCACCGGCACCGTCACCTTGGCCCCGCGCTCCAGCTCGTACGCGCGCAGGGTGACCCCGTCGGCGTACGGGTAGTCGGGCCGGTCGTCCACCGCTCCCACCGGGATCACGGCACCCGGCCTGACCAGCAGCGGAACGCTGGCGAACCCGTGCCGCTCGCGCACCCAGCGCGGTCCGGTCACGGTCTGCCCGCTCAGGAAGTGGGTCCAGGTGCCCTCGGGCACGTAGTACGACACGTCCCCCTCGTCGCTGAAGACCGGCGCGACCAGCAGGTCCGGGCCGAGCATGTACTGCCGCTCCAGATGCGCGCACCCGGGGTCGTCCGGGAACTCCAGCACCATCGCCCGCATCATCGGCACGCCCTCGGCCTGGGCGGTCCGGGCGACCTCGTACAGATACGGCATGAGGCGCAGCTTGAGCCGGGTGAACAGCCGCAGGACGTCCACGGCCTCCTCGTCGAACAGCCACGGCACCCGGTACGACGACGAGCCGTGCAGCCGGCTGTGCGAGGACAGCAGGCCGAAGGCGAGCCACCGCTTGAACAGCGCCGGTGTCGGCGTGCCCTCGAAGCCGCCGATGTCGTGGCTCCAGAACCCGAAGCCCGACATGCCGAGGCTGAGCCCGCCGCGCAGCGACTCGGCCATCGACTCGTACGTGGCCTCGCAGTCGCCGCCCCAGTGCACGGGGAACTGCTGGCTGCCGGCCGTGGCCGAGCGCGCGAAGACGACGGCCTCCTCCTCGCCGCGGTGCTTGCGCAGCACGTCGAAGACGGTCTGGTTGTAGAGGTACGTGTAGTAGTTGTGCATCCGCTCCGGGTCGGAGCCGTCCGCGTACGCCACGTCGACCGGCACCCGCTCGCCGAAGTCGGTCTTGAAGCAGTCGACGCCCTGCGCCAGCAGTGCCTCCAGCTTGGCGGCGTACCAGTCACGGGCGGCCGGGCTGGTGAAGTCGACGAGCGCCATGCCCGGCTGCCACAGGTCCCACTGCCACACGCTGCCGTCGGGCTTCTTCAGCAGATGGCCGAGTTCCTTGCCCTCGGCGAAGAGTGGCGAGCGCTGTGCGATGTACGGGTTGATCCAGACGCAGATGTGCAGGCCCTTGGCCTTCAGCCGGGCCAGCATGCCCTCCGGGTCGGGGAACACCCGCGGGTCCCACTCGAAGTCGCACCAGTTGAACTCGCGCATCCAGAAACAGTCGAAGTGGAAGACCGAGAGCGGGAGTTCGCGCTCCTTCATGCCGTCGATGAAGGAGGTGACGGTGGTCTCGTCGTAGGAGGTGGTGAAGGAGGTCGTCAGCCACAGGCCGAAGGACCAGGCGGGCGGGAGGGCCGGGCGGCCGGTGAGGGCCGTGTATTTGCGCAGGATGTCCTTCGGCGTGGGGCCGTAAATGACGTAGTACGTCAGCTGCTGGCTCTCCACGCTGAACTGGACCCGGGACACCGCCTCCGAGCCGACCTCGAAGGACACTCTGCCGGGGTGGTCGACGAAGACGCCGTAGCCCGCGTCGGTCAGGTAGAAGGGGACGTTCTTGTAGGCCTGTTCCGTGGCCGTGCCGCCGTCGGCGTTCCACATGTCGACGACCTGGCCGTTCTTGACGAGCGGCCCGAAGCGTTCGCCGAGGCCGTAGACCGAGGTCCCGACGGTCAGGTTCAGCTGTTCGCGCAGGTAGTGGGCGCCGGTGGCGTCCCGCATGATGCCCATGCCCTTGGTGCCGCTGGTGGTGAGAGTGCGGCCGTGGGCGAGGAAGTCGATGTGCCAGGGGCCGGTGCGGGCGACCCGCACGGACAGGGCGCCCGCGGTCAGGGTGGCGTGCTCGTCGTCGTACTCCGCCTGCGGGACGAAGTCGTCGTCCCGCTGTACCTCGAACTGCGGCCCCCTGGGCTGCTCACCCTCGAAGTGCGTGAAGGTGACGCCGATGACGTCCGGCATCGGGGCGTGCGCGCTGATCGTCACGACCGGTCCCTTCAGCAGGTCGCCGCGGTGGCGGATGGGCTGGGTCGGCGCGTGGATCTCCAGGGCCCCCGGTGAGGCGGTCACGTCCAGGACCTGGACCGGGTGGGCCGCGGTGACGCCTTCGCGCAGCAGCCAGTAGCCGTCGGTGAACTTCAAGGCCGAGCCCCCTACTTGACCGCGCCCGCGGCGATGCCACGGGTCAGGGTCCGCTGAAAGACGATGAAGAAGACGATGGCGGGCAGGACGCCCAGCAAGGCCGCCGCGTTGGTCATCGTGGCGTCCATCAGACGCTGGCCCTGGAGGACGCCGAGCGCCACCGACACCGTCTGGTTGTCGTTGGAGATCAGCATGACCAGGGGGAGCAGGAACTCGTTCCAGGTCCAGATGAAGAAGAAGACGAGCAGCACGCCGATGGTGGGGCGGCTGACCGGGACCACGATCCGCCACAGCACCTGCCACTTGTTCGCCCCGTCGATCCGGGCGGCCTCGATGATCTCGCGCGGGAACTGCCCGAGGACGGAGGAGAGCAGATAGGTGCCGAAGGCGGACTGGACGACGGTGAAGACGATGATCACGCTCAGCCGGGTGTCGTACAGGCCCACCTGCTTGCACAGGTAGTAGATCGGATAGACGAGGGCCTCCTGCGGCAGCATGTTGGCGAGCACGAAGAAGGCGAGCACCCAGGTGCGTCCCTTGATGCGGCCGATGCCGATCGCGTAGGCGTTGAGCACGGACAGCACCACGGCCAGGACGGCCACCGAGCCGCTGATCAGGATCGAGTTGAACAGCTTCTGGCCGTAGTCCACGCGTTCCCAGAAGTCCGTCAGACCGTCCAGGTAGAGGCCCTTGGGGAGGCTGAGGGGCCCGTGCTGGGAGTATTCGGCCGGGGACTTCACGGCGTTGACCGCGACGATGGCGAACGGCAGGACCATGAACAGGGCGCCGATGCACAGGGCGATCAGCACCGGGTAGCGGGCGATCACCGTGCGCGTGGGGCGGCGGACGTCGGCGGGTACGACGCTCATCGCATCGCTCCTTCCTCGGCGTCCTCGGCGCGCGTCTGGAGCTTCAGCCCGATCAGCGCCAGGACGAGGATGATCACGGTGAGCACGGTGGAGATGGCGGCCCCGTACCCGACCTGGGTCTTCTCGAAGAACGTGGTGAAGGAGAAGTAGGAGGGGACGTCGGTGGATCCGCCGGGCCCGCCCTTGGTCAGGACGTAGACGGCCCCGAAGACCTTGAGGGCGGCGATCGTGCACCACAGCAGCACGACATAGATCTCGGGCCTGATCTGCGGCAGCGTGACGTGCCAGAAGCGGCGCCACCAGCCGGCCCCGTCCAGCTCGGCCGCCTCGTACAGCTGCGGGTCGACGCGCTGGAGCCCGGCCATGAAGATGACGAGCGGGAAGCCGATCTGCACCCACACCATCACCCCCATGACGCTGTAGAGGGCGATGTCCGGGTCGCCGAGCCAGTCGTGCTGCCAGGAGCCGAGACCGACCGCCTTCAGCAGCGCGTTCAGGGCGCCGTTGTCGGGGGCGAGGATCCAGCTCCAGACGATGCCGGCGACGGCGATGGGCAGCACCTGCGGAAGGTAGAAGCAGGCGCGCAGGACGGCCGCCATCCTGGTGCCGAAGTGCTTGCCGATGAAGTCGAACAGCGCGGCGGCCAGGACCAGGCCGAGCATCGTCGGTATCACGGCCATGGCGACGACCATGAACAGGCTGTGCCGGAACGACGCCCAGAACTCGTCGTCGTCCATCAGCTCGCGGTAGTTGGCGAGCCCGGACCACTTCGGCGAGCCGACGCCGGTCCAGTCCGTGAAGCTCACGCCCGTGTTCATCAGGAACGGGACGACGATCACGGCGAGGAAGGCGAGGACGCCGGGGAGCAGAAAGAGGGCGTAGGACGTGCGCGGGCGGGGGCGGCGCGGGCCGCCGTGCGGCTGTTTGCCGACGGCCCGCGCACCCCGTTCGACGGTGATCGTCATTGCTTCGGCGCGCCCTTGTCGTAGGCCTTCTGCACGTTGTCGAGGTAGGCGTCGGGCTTCTCACTGCCGGTGATCAGCTTCTGCGTCTCGGAGACGAGGACGTCGTAGAAGCCGGTGACGGGCCAGTCGGGGTAGAAGGCCAGGCCGTCCCGCCCGGAGAGCGTGTTGAAGTTGGCGATCAGGGACTTGGCCTGCGGGTCCGTGATGGCGTTCGCGTCGGCCGCGACCGGGACGCCGCCCTTGTTGCCGAGCAGGTTCTGGATCTTCTTCGACATGGTGATGTCGATGAAGTCGTAGGCCAGTTCCTTGTTCTTGGCGTTCTTGGGCACGACCCAGAGGTTGCCGCCGGAGCCGAGGGTGAGGTTGGAGCCGGGCCACAGCATGGTGCCCCAGTCGAACTTGGCCTCCGACGTGAAGCGGCCGTACCACCAGCTGCCGCTGAAGAGGATCGGGGACTTGCCCTGGATGAAGGAGACGCCCGCGTCCTCGGCCTTGGTGCCGCTGGAGGTCTTGCTGATGTAGCCCTTCTTCACCCAGTCGGCGAAGGTCGTCGCGCCGTACGTCCAGGCGGCGTCATGGAAGTCGGTCTTGCCCTTGTACAGCTCGTACTTGTCGACCCAGGAGCGGTCGGCCTTCGACAGGGCCAGCTGGTACAGGTACTGCTGGGCCATGTACTCGGCGCCGGCGTTGGCGAGCGGGGTGACGCCCTTGGCGACGAACTTGTCCATCGCGGCGGTGAGGTCGTCGTACGTCTTCGGCTCGGCGATGTCGTACTTCTTGAACAGGTCCTTGTTGTAGAAGACCATGGTGTATTCGGCGTAGTTGGGGACGCCGTACCACTTTCCGGAGCCCATGACGCCGTTGGTGGCGTACTGGCTCGTGGTCTTCACGCCCGCGCTGAGCAGCTTGTCCCAGCCGCGCTTGGTGACCTCGGAGGTCATGTCGGTCAGCAGCCCCTGCTTGGACAGCTGGCCCGCCGTGGCGTTGCCCTTGTTGTACTCCATGAGGTCGGGCGCGTCGGAGGAGTTCAGGACCATGGACGCGGTCTTCTGGATCTGTTCGAAGCCCTTCTCCTCGAACTTCACCTTCACGCCCGGGTGCTTCGCCTCGAACTCCTTGATGGCCTCGTTCCAGGCGGCACCCATCGCGCTGTCCGGGCCCTCGTAGTGCCACAGCTTCAGCGTCTTGCCGTCGGAAGAGCCGCTGTCCGAGCCACCGCAGGAGGCCAGGAGCAGCGACCCGGCAAGGGCCGCGGCGGCTGTCGCCACCACACGTCGTCGTGTTGTCAACATCCAGTGCCTCCATTGGCAGTCGGATGGGTATCGGATTCGTCACGCATCGTTCATCGAATCGTTTCGATGCCTGACGTCGAAGCGCTTCGACGCTGGAAGGTATGTGCGGGCCGAGGGCACGTCAATGGGGTGCGCGCGAATCCGTGGAGATTCGTTCGGCGAACTTGTGCCCGATCGCGATCAGCAGGGCGACGGCCGCGGCGGTCGCCGGCACGGTGAACCCGGTGGTCGGCGACAGGTGTTCGGCCGCCCAGCCGCCGATGGCGGAGCCGCAGGCGATGCCCGCGAGAAGGCCCGTGACGGCGAGGGTCATGCCCTCGTTCAGCCGGCCCTCGGGGGTGAACCGCTGGACCAGGGTCATCGCGGTGACCATCGTGGGGGCGGTGGCCATGCCCGCGAGGAGCAGGGCCGGGGCGAGGGCGATGAGCGAGCCGGTGGTGCGTGCGGCGAGCAGGGGCAGGCTCATCAGGGCCGTCATGGCCGCGAGGCACCACGGGTAGCGGCGCTCGGCCGGACCGGCCGGACGCAGTGCGCCGTACGCCAGACCCGCCACGAACGACCCGGCGGCCTGAAGCGCGAGGACGGCACCTCCCGCCGACTTATGACCCTGTGCGTCCGCGAACGCGAGGGTGACGACCTCCATCGAACCGAACACCGCGCCGGTGGCGAGGAGACCGAGGAGGAGCGGGGGCATGCCGGGGGCGCGGAGCGGTGGCGCGGTCCTCGCCCGCCGGCTCGGCGGCGGTTCGGTAGCGCGCTGCGCCGTGAACAGCAGCATGCCCGCCATCAGCAGGATCCCGCCGGCCAGCGCGCCGGCCTCCGGGAACAGGGCCCCGCAGAGGAAGGCCGCGAGGACCGGCCCGAGCATGAAACACAGCTCGTCGGCGGCCTGTTCGAAGGAGTTCGCGGTGTGCAGGGACTCCGGGTCGTCCCGCAGGAGGTGGGCCCAGCGGGCGCGGGACAGACCCCCGATGTTGGGGGTCGTGGCGGTGGCGGCGTAGGCGGCGAAAAGGGTCCAGTCCGGGGCGTCGTAGTGCACGCACAGAAGCAGGACCAGGCCACCGAGCAGGGCGAACGCCGTCGCCGGGACGGCGATCCGCGCCTGGCCGTGGCGGTCGACGAGCCGCGCGATCCAGGGCGCGACGACGGCCGACGCCACCAGGCCCGTCGCGGTGACGGCACCGGCGAGCGCGTACGACCCCCGGGACCCGGCGATCATGATGACCGCGCTGACGCTGAACATGCCCACGGGGAGCCGGGCTATGAGGTTCCCGATCGTGAAGGCGAGGGTGCCGGGGAGGGTGAAGAGGCGGCGGTAGGGGTTCGGCTTCCGGGACGGGGCTTTCGTCCGGCGGCGCGGGGTGAAGTCGACGGCGACGAGGGTGTCTTGGGTGACGGTGAGCAAGGGGGCTGTGCCGGCTGTGTTGGGTCTGTTGGCGGTGTTGGCTGTATTGGCTCTGCGGGAGGACGGCTGCGGCATGGATCAACCGTCGCCCGCGCTCCGACCTGCGGTCCAACACTTACTCCGTGGCGATTGACGCATCTGGGTTGTAAGTTCGCCCGATGTCCACCGCCACCGTCGACCCCCGCCTCCTGCGCGCCTTCCTCGCCGTCGCCGAGGAACTGCACTTCACCCGCGCCGCCGCCCGCCTGTACATGGCCCAGCAGGCGCTCAGCCGCGACATCCGTCGGCTGGAACGGGAACTGGGAGCCGAGCTGTTCGTCCGCACGACCCGGCAGGTGGCCCTGACCCCGGACGGCGCGCGCCTGTTGCCGTACGCCCGCCAGATCCTGGAGGCGCAGAGCGCGCTGCTCGCCGCGTTCGGCCGGGGCGGCGACGCGCCGGAGCGTCCGCTGCTGGTGGACGTCAACAGCCCGGGCCTGTTCGGCACCCGGATCCTCGACCGCGCCCGTGCACTGGTGTCGGCCGTCGAACTGATGGCGCGCTACGAGAGCGGTCTGACGGGGGCGGCGACAGAGATCCTCGCGGGGCGCCTTGACGTGTCGTTCGGCCGTTTCGCCGGACTGGACCCGGCGGTCCGGGCGCGCCTCGACCAGCAGCCGGTGCGGTACGAGCGAATGGCGATCGTACTGCCCGAGGACCACCGCCTGGCGCCCCTCGCCGAGGTGCCGCTGTCCGAGCTGGCCGGGGAGACGGTGTACGCGGGCGCCGGGAACCCGCGCACACCGGAGTGGACGGACCTGGCGCGCCGCCTCTTCGAGGGCCGGGGCATCGGCATCGCGTCCCCCGCACCGCTCGCGGTGGGCGCGGAGGAGTTCCAACGGATCATGGCGAAGACGGGGAATCCGATCCTGGCGGTGGTCGACTTCCCTGCGATGCCACGCACGGTCCTGCGGCCGTTGGTGGATCCGGTGCCGCTGTCGCCGGTTTCGCTGGTGTGGCGAAAAGGGGCGGTGCATCCCGGTATCGATGCGCTTCGACGGGCGGCGAGCGAGATCGCCGCTGCGGGGGGCTGGCTGCGGCGGCCCGTGGAAGCCTGGGTCCCGGCCATCGACGCGGAGGTCATGAGGGCCCGCGACTGACACCCGGCCGCACTTCTCGTGACTTCCTCAAGTTGCCGGCCACCCCAGCGGCACGGAGCGCGTGCCGACTACCGGACGGCGGGCATGGTGCCATCGCGCCAGTCGGCCACTCGCGACGTGGCTTGGCATGTCGCCTTCCTACGGCTCACGGCTTCGTACGGCTCACGGCCTCGCCAGGCGCTTCGCTCCCCAGCCCCGTCGGCGTCACCCCCGTCGGCTCCAGCCCCGTCGGTGCCAGCCCGTCGGCACCAGCCCAGGGAGGGCATCCGTTTCCCTCACCACGCCCCTCCCCGCCCCGTGAGAGCAACGTTCCCTTCCGGTCACTCGCGGCCACAGGGCCGGAAACGCGTCCTTCCTACCTTCGGGACTCATCACCCGCGAACCGCGTACGACACCTGGGCACCGGAGAACCGTGGAGGCGTCATGACAGCCCCGAGCACAGCCCCCGCAGCGAGCAGGGGAGGCCGCTGGATCCAGCAGTGGGATCCGGAGGACGAGGCCTTCTGGAACGAGACCGGGGAGAAGGTCGCCCGGCGCAACCTCCTCTTCTCCGTCCTCTCCGAGCACATCGGTTTCTCGGTGTGGACCATGTGGTCGGTGCTCGTGCTCTTCATGGGCCCCGAGTACGGGCTGACCCCCGCCGACAAGTTCCTGCTCACCTCGATGGTCACGCTCGTCGGTGCCGTCGTCCGCGTGCCGTACACCTTCGCCGTCGCCGTCTTCGGCGGCCGGAACTGGACGATCATCTCGGCCGGCCTCCTGCTCATCCCGACGATCGCCGCCTTCACCGTCCTGGAGCCGGGGACCTCCTTCTCCACCTTCCTGCTGGTCGGCCTGCTCGCCGGCATCGGCGGTGGCAACTTCGCGTCCTCCATGACGAACATCAACGCCTTCTTCCCGCTGCGGAAGAAGGGATGGGCCCTCGGGCTCAACGCCGGTGGCGGCAACATCGGCGTGCCGGTGATCCAGCTCGTGGCGCTCGCCATCATCGGGGCCAGTGGGGGGCCGCGCGTGCTGCTCGGGATCTACATCCCGCTCATCGTCGTCGCCGCCGTCCTCGCCGCCCTGTTCATGGACAACCTCGCCTCCGTGAAGAACGACACCGGCGCCGCCAAGGACGCCGCGAAGGACGCCCACACCTGGATCATGTCCTTCCTCTACATCGGCACCTTCGGGTCCTTCATCGGTTACAGCTTCGCCTTCGGGCAGGTCCTCCAGAACCAGTTCGGGCGGACCCCGCTCCAGGCGGCCTACCTCACCTTCATCGGGCCGCTCCTCGGCTCCCTCATCCGTCCCGTCGGTGGCTGGCTCGCCGACCGGTACGGCGGCGCGAAGATCACCCTCTGGAACTTCGTCGCCATGGCTGTCGCGACCGCCGTCCTGGTCTTCGCCTCCATGCAGAAGTCGCTGCCGCTGTTCGTCGCCGTCTTCGTGGTGCTGTTCGTGCTCAGCGGGCTCGGCAACGGTTCGACGTACAAGATGATCCCGGGGATCTTCCAGGCCAAGGCCGTCGCCAAGGGGCTCGTCGGGGAAGAGGCCGCCTCCTACGGCCGCCGGCTCTCCGGCGCCTCCATGGGGCTCATCGGGGCCGTGGGCGCGCTCGGCGGCGTCGGCATCAACCTCGCCTTCCGGCAGTCCTTCCTCTCCTACGGCTCCGGCACGGGCGCCTTCGTCGCCTTCCTCGCCTTCTACGCCGTGGCCTTCGTGGTCACCTGGGCCGTATACCTTCGCCGCCCGGCCGCAGCGACTCAGGCCACAACTGTCACGTCGGAGGCGAAGCCCCAGCTCAGCTATGTCGAGGTGTGACGCTGTGCCGTCCCGGGGGACAACCCCCGGACCCCCGGCCGAGGGTTCAAGATCCGCCTGGCGCCTCAGGGCCCCGAGTGGATCGGTAACACCAGCGACATGAAGCCGAACCGAGCTTGTCACGCGGCGTTGACAGGCTCGTTCGGCACGTACCGGTGGGTACGACCAGTACGACGACTCGAGTGCGGAACGAGAGCCATGTACGACAATCAGCAGCAACCGGAACAGGGCCCGCTCGCCGGGTTCACCGTGGGCGTGACGGCCGCACGGCGGGCCGACGAGCTGGGCGCCCTGCTCCAGCGGCGTGGTGCCGCCGTTCTGCACGCCCCGGCCCTGCGCATCGTGCCGCTCGCCGACGACGGTGAACTGCTGGCTGCCACCAAGGAGTTGATCGACCAGGCGCCGGACGTCGTGGTCGCCACCACGGCGATCGGCTTCCGCGGCTGGGTCGAGGCCGCCGACGGCTGGGGGCTCGGCGAGGACCTGCTCGCCCGGCTGCGCGGGGTGGAACTGCTCGCACGCGGGCCCAAGGTCAAGGGCGCCATACGGGCCGCCGGGCTGACCGAGGAATGGTCGCCCACCTCCGAGTCCATGGCCGAGGTGCTCGACCGGCTTCTGGAGGAGGGCGTGGACGGCCGCCGCATCGCTGTCCAGCTGCACGGCGAGCCGCTGCCCGGCTTCGTGGAGGCGCTGCGGGAAGGGGGCGCCGAGGTCGTCGGGGTGCCCGTGTACCGGTGGATGCCGCCGGAGGACATCGCGCCCGTCGACCGGCTCCTGGACGCGACCATCACCCGTGGCCTGGACGCGGTCACCTTCACCAGCGCGCCCGCCGCGGCGTCCCTGCTCTCCCGAGCCGAGGAGCGCGGGCTGCTGCCCGAACTGCTCCTCGCCCTCCACCACGACGTGCTGCCCGCCTGCGTCGGCCCCGTCACCGCGCTGCCCCTACAGGCCCGCGGCATCGACACGGTCCAGCCCGAACGCTTCCGGCTCGGCCCGCTCGTCCAGCTGCTGTGCCAGGAACTGCCCACCCGGGCCCGTACGCTGCCCGTCGCCGGACACCGGGTGGAGATCCGCGGCCATGCGGTGATGGTGGACGGGGCGCTGCGGCCCGTACCGCCCGCCGGTATGTCCCTGCTGCGGGCCCTGTCCCGGCGACCGGGCTGGGTGGTCGCCCGGTCCGAGCTGCTGCGGGCCCTTCCGGGCGCCGGGCGTGACGAGCACGCCGTGGAGACGGCGATGGCCCGGCTGCGCACCGCCCTGGGGGCGCCCAAGCTGATCCAGACGGTGGTCAAGCGTGGCTACCGGCTCGCGCTCGACCCGGTGGCGGAGTCGAAGTACGCCGACGTGTGAGCCGCCGTGCCGCGCAGGAGCAGTGCGCGGCACAGGCAGGCCAGGGCGAGGGTGGACAGCAGGGTCCGTATGACGTTCCAGGTGACCCAGGCGTGCTCGAAGCGGTCGCGTACGGCGGCCGGATCGGCGATGCGCGCCGGAGCGCCGGCGTGGGCGAGGTCGTTGTTGAGCGGGATGTTCCCGACGACGGTGACGAGGAAGGCGAGTGCGTAGGCGGCCAGGGCCGCGAGGATCCACCGCCGGTACGGCGCCGTGCGCAACTGCCAGGCGGAGACGGCCAGGAGGAGGGGCGCGCCGAGGAAGCAGAGGAAGAAGACGGGGTTCTGGATGACGTCGTTGATGTTCTGCATGACCTCGATGTGCACGCGGTCGTCGCTGCGGGCGAGGGCGGGCATCACGGCGCAGGCGAAGATGTAGAAGGTGCCGGCGATCAGGCCCGTGGCGACGGTGGCGGCGCCGAGAATGCCGCTGACGACCGGTCGACGGTCCCTGCCGTGCTGAGATGTCTCGAATGTCATGACGGTGAGTCAACCGGGCGCGGAACGCGCGGAACATCGCTGAGACGCGCGGCCGCATAAGCGGGCGTCCACGGCTCGGACGGGGCCGTCCGGGACCTTCCCGGCAACGCGTGCGGGCGGGCACTGTAGGGGGTACGAACCCCCAGGCACCTTTCGTGGACCTCACCGGCCGGCGCGCTCGCGGCGGCAACTCCAAGGCGGTGACAGGCACATGGCATCCGGCACGGCCACGGCCTCCTGCGAGCTGCGGTTCGCCTCCGGGCGGATCTGCCTGGATCTGCTGACGACGACGCATCCCGAGGAACGGCTCGACTCGGTGGACCGGTTGCGGGCCTGGATCGCCGGGGCCGGTCTGGTCCCGGCGGGTACGCCGCTCGCGGGGGCGACCCCGGGGTGGCTGTCGGCCTTCTGTGAACTGCGCGGACATATCGGGCAGTTGGTGCATGGAGAGCTCGACGGGCGCTCGGCGGACGGGGCGTTGGCGCGGGTCAACGCGGTGGCGGAAGGGGTGCCGCCCGCGCTGTGTGCGGTCCGTAGGGAGGACGGCGTGCTGGTACGGCGGCTTCGCGCGGTACCGGGATGCGAGGAACTGCTGGCCGCGCTCGCCCGCGACGCGATCGAGCTGCTGACGGACCCGGCTGCCCGGGCGAGTCTGCGGCGCTGCGAGGGCGACAACTGCCCCATCGTCTACCTGGACACGTCCCGGGGGCGACGCCGCCGCTGGTGTTCCAGTGAGGTGTGCGGCAACCGGGAGCGGGTGGCCCGCCATCGACGACGTGCGGCGCTCGCGCGGGCGTAGCCCCTGCCGGGCGACGTCGGGCCGTTCGAGCGGGGTCCCTGAGTGTCGACGCATGTCATGGGGAACCACTCGCGGGACGAAAGGGATCATTTGCGGGCAGAGCGCGCCCCAAAACGTGAAAGGTGCTCAACTCCCGGCAAACGGTGGCCTATCCCAACTCGCGAGTAACCCCACCTCGACAATTCCTCCACTGAAGTCGAGCGAGATTTTCACAGGTTGATCAAGACACTTCCCGAAGTGAAGCCCCCGGCGGGTGTGACCTGCGTCTCTCCGGGGTGGTGGTCGTATGTCCTTTTGGGGGAGAAATGGGTGCCCAGGAAGGTTGACTTCCACACCTTGCCCAAGAAATTTGTGGTCTCACTTTGAACACGGCGGCCACCGCCTGCGTACCCGGATGTGAGCGACCGACTGGGGGATCCCCCGGACACCGGAGGTAGGCGTGCGCAAGGATTCAGCCGTGGCTGAAGAACGAAGGCCAAGGGCCCGACATCGCATGACTTCGTCCTCGTCCCCGGCGCCGTCGTCCGAGCCGGACGAGGAGCTGATGCGCGCCCTGTACCGGGAACACGCGGGACCCCTGCTCGCCTACGTGCTGCGGCTGGTCGCGGGCGACCGGCAGCGAGCCGAGGACGTCGTGCAGGAAACGCTCATCCGTGCCTGGAAGAACGCCGGTCAGCTCAATCGAGCAACCGGATCGGTACGCCCCTGGCTGGTGACGGTCGCCCGGCGCATCGTCATCGACGGCCACCGCAGCCGGCAGGCCCGGCCGCAGGAGGTCGACCCGTCGCCGCTGGAGGTCATCCCCGCGGAGGACGAGATCGACAAGGCGTTGTGGCTGATGACACTGTCGGACGCGCTGGACGACCTGACCCCGGCTCACAGGGAGGTCCTGGTCGAAACGTACTTCAAAGGGCGTACGGTCAATGAGGCGGCCGAAACGCTCGGCATCCCCAGTGGGACGGTGCGCTCCAGGGTGTTCTACGCCCTGCGGTCCATGAAGCTGGCCCTGGAGGAGCGGGGGGTGACGGCATGAGCAACGTGTACGGGGGGTTCGGCAATGGCGGCCCGGGAGCCGTAAGAGGCCCGCAGGAGGGGCAGGGCGACATCCACGAAACCGTCGGCGCCTACGCCCTCGGGATCCTGGACGACGCCGAGGCGACGGCCTTCGAGGCGCACCTCGCCACCTGCGACTGGTGCGCCCAGCAACTCGACGACCTCGCGGGCATGGAGCCGATGCTGGCCGCACTCGCGGACCTGCCCGGCAACCAGGGCACCCCGGCCATCGGCGAATCCCTGTCCGCGAAACCCAGTCCACGGCTGGTCGAGCGGCTGGTCGACGAGGTCTCCGAGCGGCGCGCCCAGAAGCGTCGGCGCGGTTTCTACCTCGTCGCGGCGGCGGCAGCGCTGATCATCGGCGGCCCGCTCACCGTGATGGCGGTCAACGGCGGCGACAGCGGTACCCAGGACCCGATGGCCACCGGCCCCGCCAAGGCGGCCTTCCAGCTGATGACCGACAAGCACTCGGCGACCGACCCGAGCACCAAGGTCAACGCCGTGGTCGCGATGGAGTCCAAGGACTGGGGCACCCACGCCGTTCTTCAGCTGAAGAACGTCAAGGGTCCGCTCAAGTGCTCCCTGGTCGCCGTCGGCAAGAACGGCGAGCGCGAGACGGTCACCACCTGGGCCGTCCCGAACTGGGGCTACGGCATCGCGAACGCCAAGACGGATCAGGCGAAGAACCCGCTGTACGTGCACGGTGGCGCCGCCTTCACGCCGAACGAGATCGACCACTTCGAGGTCGTGACGTTCGACGGGAAGAAGCTGGTGAAGGTGGACGCGTAGGCATCCGCCCACCTGCCTGAGCATCCCCGCGGCGTACGGACGAGCACGCCGCGGGCCGACGTGCGCGGACGAGCGGGCCGCGGGCCGAGGTGTGCGAACGAGCGGGCCGCGGGCCGACATGTGAGGGGGTCCGGAGCAGGCGTAGCCTCTTCGGGCCCCTTTCGCGTACGGTTGACGGCTGCCCAGCACGTCAGAAGGGGGCCCGGTGGCGGCTCAGGTTCAACAGGAAACCGCGCTCGGTCCGGTCGGCAAGTCCGCACACGACTCGCTTCGCGACCGGGAGATCAGCGTCGAACAGGAACACCTGGACCGGGTGTACCGGCGCCTCGAGGAGAAGATCCACGAGGCGGAGTTCCTGATGAACGACGCGGCCAAGCGCGGCCACGTAGGCACGCCCGGGGCGCTCGCCGAGCGAGACGCCCAGGTCTTCCGGGCGGGTATCCACCTCAACCGGCTCAACAACGAGTTCGAGGACTTCCTCTTCGGCCGTATCGACCTGCTGCTCGGCAAGGACGGCAAGAAGGGCCCGGACGGCGCGTACACGGCCGTCGAGCCCGCCGAGGGCGCCGTGCGCCCCGACAACACCGCCGACATCGCCGAGACCCTGCACATCGGCCGTATCGGGGTCCTCGACGAGGACTACGCGCCGCTGGTCATCGACTGGCGGGCGCCCGCCGCGGCCCCCTTCTACCGCTCCACGCCGGTCGACCCCGGGCGGGTCGTGCGCCGCCGGGTCATCCGCTCCAAGGGCCGCAGGGTGCTCGGTGTCGAGGACGACCTGATGCGCCCCGAGCTGAAGGCGACCCTCGGCGGCGACGAGCTGCCGGTGATCGGCGACGGCGCCCTGATGGCCGCCCTCGGCCAGGCCCGCACCCACACCATGCGGGACATCGTGGCGTCGATCCAGGCCGAGCAGGACCTGGTCATCCGTGCCCCCGCCGCCTCCGTGACCTACGTCGAGGGCGGCCCCGGCACCGGCAAGACGGCCGTCGCCCTGCACCGGGCCGCGTACCTGCTGTACCAGGACCGGCGCCGGTACGCGGGCGGCATCCTGATCGTCTCGCCCACGCCGCTGCTGGTCGCCTACACGGAAGGCGTGCTGCCCTCGCTCGGCGAGGAGGGCCAGGTCGCCATCCGCGCCATCGGCTCGCTCGTCGACGGGGCCGAGGCCACGCTCTACGACTCGCCGTCCGTGGCCCGCGCCAAGGGCTCCTACCGCATGCTCAAGGTGCTGCGGAAGGCCGCGCGCGGGGCCCTGGAACTGAACGACACGCCGACCCGGCTGCGGGTCGTCGCCTTCGGCCGCCGCCTCGAACTGGAGGCCGACGAACTGGAGCGCATCCGGCGCAACGCGCTGAGCGGCACCGCGCCGGTGAACCTGCTGCGCCCGCGCGCCCGCAAGCTGCTCCTGGACGCCCTGTGGGCGCAGTCCGGGGCGGCCGGCCGGCACACCGACCCCGAGCTGGCCGCCGAGCTGCGTTCCTCCTTCGACGAGGACATCACCTCCGAGGACTCGTTCATCACCTTCCTGGACGCCTGGTGGCCCGAGCTGACCCCGCGGGCGGTCCTGGACGCGATGGCCGACGAGCGGCGCCTCGGCCGCTGGGCGCGGCGCATCCTCAACCCCGGCGAGGTGCGCAGGGCCGCGCGGTCCCTGAAGCGGGACGGGCTGTCCGTGCACGACGTGGCCATGCTGGACGAACTCCAGGCCATCCTCGGTCTGCCGGCCCGCCCCAAGAAGAAGCGGGAGCTGGACCCGCTGGACCAGCTGACCGGCCTCGAGGAGCTGATGCCCGTACGGGAGGAGACGCAGCGTGAGCGCGCCGAGCGGCTCGCCCAGGAGCGGACCGAGTACGCGCACGTGATCGTGGACGAGGCGCAGGACCTCACGCCGATGCAGTGGCGGATGGTCGGGCGCCGCGGCCGGCACGCGACCTGGACGGTGGTCGGCGACCCGGCCCAGTCCTCCTGGTCCGACCCGGACGAGGCGGCCGAGGCCCGCGACGAGGCGCTGGGCACCCGTCCGCGCCGCCGCTTCACGCTCACGGTCAACTACCGCAACCCCGCCGAGATCGCCGAACTGGCGTCGAAGGTGCTGGCGCTCGCCATGCCGGGCTCCGAGGCGCCCTCGGCGGTCCGCTCCACGGGCGTGGAGCCGCGTTTCGTGAAAACGAACCATGGACAGAGCGCGAGAACGCACAAGGGACAGAGCGTGAGCGCGAGCAACGGACGCGGCGCGGTCGTACCGGAGTCGCTCGCGCAGACCGTCCGGCAGGAGGCCGCCCGGCTGCTCGACCTCGTCGACGGCACGGTGGGCGTCGTCGTCGCCATGAACCGGCGCGAGGAGGCGGCCCGCTGGCTCGCCGGGCTCGGCGACCGGGTGGTGGCGCTCGGCAGCCTGGAGGCCAAGGGCCTGGAGTACGACGCCACGATCGTCGTCTCGCCGGCCGAGATCGCCGACGAGAGCCCCGCGGGCCTGCGCGTGCTGTACGTGGCGCTCACCCGGGCGACGCAACAGCTGACGGTGGTCTCGGGCGAGCGGGACGAGCCGGACGCGGCCGGGGTGCCTGACCTGCTCAGGGACTGATCCGGGCGGGATACCCCGTTCCCGGGAAAATGAACTCTCGGTACGGGAATGGCCTTACGGGATCTGTTTGTTAGCCTGGGTGTGGCACCGGCTCGATCCAAGCCCCCGGGCCCAACCTTCGTCGCTACGAGCGACCACTTGCCGCGAGGCGAGCATGGCGGGTCGGTGCCACTGAGTGTGAAGAGGCCCGCGTCACCACGTGACGCGGGCCTCTTCTTGTTCTCTCGTATGGTGGAAGTGGCTTTTCGAAAGTGCCCGGCAGTGGCGAACAAAACGTTCGCAATCCGGGGCGGCTACCGCGTACTCCTCGGTAGGTGCGACGATCGGACGGCACATCCGCGACACGGTGAAAGCAGAGGAAGTCGGCCATGGCAACGGCGCCCAGCGTCTCCTACTCGATGACGGTCCGGCTGGAGGTGCCCGCGAGCGGAACCGCGGTCTCCCAGCTCACCACGGCCGTCGAGTCCCACGGAGGCTCGGTGACCGGCCTCGACGTCACCGCGTCCGGGCACGAGAAGCTCCGGATCGACGTCACCATCGCGGCCACCTCCACCGCGCACGCCAACGAGATCGTCGAGCAGCTGCGCGGTATCGAGGGCGTCACGCTGGGCAAGGTCTCGGACCGTACGTTCCTCATGCACCTCGGCGGCAAGATCGAGATGGCGTCGAAGCACCCCATCCGCAACCGTGACGACCTCTCCATGGTCTACACGCCGGGTGTGGCGCGCGTGTGCATGGCGATCGCCGAGAACCCCGAGGACGCCCGCCGTCTGACGATCAAGCGCAACTCCGTTGCGGTCGTGACGGACGGCTCCGCCGTGCTCGGCCTCGGCAACATCGGCCCCAAGGCCGCGCTGCCCGTCATGGAGGGCAAGGCGGCCCTCTTCAAGCGCTTCGCCGGCATCGACGCCTGGCCGATCTGCCTCGACACCCAGGACACCGACGCGATCGTCGAGATCGTCAAGGCGATCGCCCCCGGGTTCGCCGGCATCAACCTCGAGGACATCTCCGCTCCGCGCTGCTTCGAGATCGAGGCGCGCCTGCGCGAGGCCCTCGACATCCCCGTCTTCCACGACGACCAGCACGGCACCGCGATCGTCGTGCTCGCCGCCCTCACCAACGCACTTCGCGTGGTGGGCAAGGCGATTGAGAACGTGCGGGTCGTGATGTCGGGCGCCGGCGCGGCCGGTACGGCCATCCTCAAGCTGCTGCTTGCGGCGGGCGTCAAGAGCGCCGTCGTCGCCGACATCCACGGTGTCGTGCACGCGGGCCGCGAGGACCTGGTGGACGCCGCCGCGGACTCCCCGCTGCGCTGGATCGCCGACAACACCAACCACGAGGGCCTCACGGGCACCCTGAAGGAGGCCGTGCACGGCGCCGACGTCTTCATCGGTGTCTCCGCCCCGAACGTGCTCGACGGCACCGACGTGGCCGCCATGGCCGAGGGTGCGATCGTGTTCGCGCTCGCGAACCCGGACCCCGAGGTCGACCCCGCAATCGCCCGTCAGACGGCGGCCGTTGTGGCCACGGGCCGCTCCGACTTCCCGAACCAGATCAACAACGTGCTGGTGTTCCCGGGCGTCTTCCGCGGTCTGCTGGACGCGCAGTCCCGCACCGTCAACACGGAGATGATGCTGGCCGCCGCGACCGCCCTTGCGGACGTGGTGACCGAGGACGAGCTGAACCCGAACTACATCATTCCGAGCGTGTTCAACGACAGGGTCGCGGGCGCGGTCGCCGGAGCGGTGCGCTCCGCGGTGAAGGCGGCGGGGGCGTCGGCCTCGGAGGAGTAGGCGCTCGGCGTCGGTGCGGCCGGCCCCGGGGCCGCTGTGATACGAGCCGACTGTGACCATTGCCACGACGGGCATGGAACCGGCGCGTCGTGGAACCCGGGGCCCCTGGCCGCCTCTATGGTGGCGGCCAGGCTCATGCCCCCTCAAGGCCCTGCGATCCGTTGCCGAGAGTGAGCGGAACGTCACCATCATGAGACGGTGGCGCTTTTCGTGTGACTCCCAAGGGTGTTCTCACGACTCCTACGGGTGCCGGATTGGCTTTCCCGCCGCAGGTGGGGGCAGGATGCGTCTTCGGGCGCGAGGGTCTGAACACGGACCCGGGTCCGGGGACCCATCGAGGACCCTGGCAGCATCGGCTTCGCTGTGCCCGACATGCGGCTCCGCCGCGTGGCACGCCTCAATGGCAAGAAGAACACGGGAGTAACAACATGAACCGCAGTGAGCTGGTGGCCGCGCTGGCCGACCGCGCCGAGGTGACCCGCAAGGACGCCGACGCCGTGCTGGCCGCGTTCGCCGAGACCGTCGGCGAGGTCGTCGCCAAGGGCGACGAGAAGGTCACCATCCCTGGCTTCCTGACCTTCGAGCGCACCCACCGTGCCGCTCGCACCGCGCGCAACCCGCAGACCGGTGAGCCCATCGAGATCCCGGCCGGCTTCAGCGTGAAGGTCTCCGCGGGCTCCAAGCTCAAGGAAGCCGCGAAGGGCAAGTGACCTCGCCGTCTGTGCACCACGGGACGGTGTACGGCTCGTAGGAACGCCAATGGGGCGGCGCCCGGATTCGGGTGCCGCCCCATCGTGGTTGCGCTGACACATGCCCTCAAGCTCCCCCAAGCTCTCGGCTGCGCCCGAGCACGGGGAACCCCCATGCCGGGCTGGTTGCTGCTAGCCGAGCGCCTTGCCGGGCAGTTCCACCTTCGCGCCCAGCTCCACGAGCTTCTCCATGAAGTTCTCGTAGCCCCGGTTGATCAGGTCGATGCCGTGGACGCGGGACGTGCCCTGGGCCGCCAGGGCCGCGATCAGATACGAGAAGCCGCCGCGGAGGTCGGGGATGACCAGGTCGGCGCCCTGGAGCTTCGTCGGGCCCGAAACCACCGCGGAGTGGAGGAAGTTGCGCTGGCCGAAGCGGCAGTCGGAGCCGCCGAGGCACTCACGGTAGAGCTGGATGTGGGCGCCCATCTGGTTCAGGGCCGAGGTGAAGCCGAGACGGGACTCGTAGACCGTCTCGTGGACGATCGACAGGCCCGTGGCCTGCGTCAGGGCGACCACCAGCGGCTGCTGCCAGTCCGTCTGGAAGCCGGGGTGCACGTCCGTCTCCAGCGCGATGGACTTCAGCTGGCCGCCGGGGTGCCAGAAGCGGATGCCCTCGTCGTCGATCTCGAAGGCGCCGCCCACCTTGCGGTAGGTGTTCAGGAACGTCATCATCGAGCGCTGCTGCGCGCCGCGGACGTAGATGTTGCCCTCGGTCGCCAGCGCCGCCGACGCCCAGGACGCGGCCTCCAGGCGGTCCGAGAGCGCGCGGTGGGTGTAGCCGCCCAGCTTCTCCACACCGGTGATGCGGATCGTGCGGTCGGTGTCCATCGCGATGATCGCGCCCATCTTCTGCAGCACGCAGATGAGGTCCTCGATCTCGGGCTCCACGGCCGCGTTGGACAACTCGGTGACGCCCTCGGCCATGACGGCCGTCAGCAGCACCTGCTCGGTCGCGCCGACGGACGGGTACGGCAGCCGGATCTTCGTGCCGCGCAGTCCCTTGGGTGCCTCCAGGTACTGGCCGTCCGCGCGCTTCTCGATGGTCGCACCGAACTGCCGCAGCACGTCGAAGTGGAAGTCGATCGGCCGGCCGCCGATGTCGCAGCCGCCGAGACCCGGGATGAACGCGTGGCCCAGGCGGTGCAGCAGCGGGCCGCAGAAGAGGATCGGGATGCGCGACGAGCCCGCGTGGGCATCGATGTCGGCGACGTTCGCGCTCTCGACGTACGTCGGGTCGAGCACCAGCTCACCCGGCTCCTCGCCCGGACGGACCGTCACACCGTGCAGTTGCAGCAGCCCGCGTACGACGCGCACGTCGCGGATGTCGGGAACATTGCGCAGCCGGCTCGGCGCACTGCCCAGCAGAGCGGCGACCATGGCCTTCGGTACGAGGTTCTTCGCACCGCGGACACGGATTTCGCCCTCGAGCGGGGTGCCGCCGTGGACAAGGAGGACATCGTCGTTGACGGTCATGAATCTCGCGTTCCGTGGAGTTGGGCAGGGGCCGAAGACGTAAGCGTAATGGCCGCGTACCCCGGTTCTGTAAGCCCAAGTGCCTCCCAGCAACGTCATAGCTTTGCCACAACACGAACCGTATGGAACCGGACGCACCGGGTTACCGCCGGGCCCGTGTGTCCGCCGTGTATCCGTACGCTCTTCCGTCTCCTGCCGCCACCCTTGACCGAGGCCTTACCAGGGCACCTGTCCCCTTCATGGCCGCATTCACCCGCGTACCCCGATTGCCTCCCCATTCGGGGGCGAGATGCGGGATCATGTCTGGCATGACCGAGGTGTCCTCGCTCACAGGGCGGCTGCTCGTGGCCACACCCGCCCTGGCGGACCCGAACTTCGACCGCGCTGTGGTGCTGCTCCTCGACCACGACGAGGAGGGCTCGCTCGGTGTGGTCCTCAACCGCCCCACGCCCGTGGACGTGGGCGACATCCTGGAGGGCTGGGCGGACCTCGCGGGCGAGCCCGGTGTCGTCTTCCAGGGCGGACCGGTGTCGCTGGACTCGGCGCTCGGTGTCGCGGTGATCCCGGGCGGCGCCTCCGGAGAGGGCGCCCCGCTCGGCTGGCGCCGGGTTCACGGGGCGATCGGCCTGGTCGACCTGGAGGCCCCGCCGGAACTGCTCGCCAGGGCGCTCGGCTCCTTGCGCATCTTCGCGGGGTACGCGGGGTGGGGGCCGGGCCAGCTGGAGGACGAGCTGGTGGAGGGGGCGTGGTACGTCGTCGAGTCGGAGCCCGGCGATGTGTCGTCCCCGGCGCCGGAGAGGCTGTGGCGGGAGGTGCTGCGGCGTCAGCGCAGCGAGCTGGCGATGGTGGCCACGTATCCGGACGACCCTACGCTCAACTGATGCGTGTGAGTCTTCAGTACCCTAGGCGGTATGAGCACTCTTGAGCCCGAGCGCGGTACTGGTACGGGGACCCTCGTAGAGCCGACGCCGCAGGTGTCGCACGGCGACGGCGACCACGAGCGCTTCGCCCACTACGTCCAGAAGGACAAGATCATGGCGAGCGCTCTCGACGGCACGCCCGTCGTGGCGCTGTGCGGCAAGGTGTGGGTACCGGGCCGCGACCCGAAGAAGTACCCCGTCTGCCCGATGTGCAAGGAGATCTACGACTCCATGGGCAGCGGCGGCGACGAGGGCGGCAAGGACAAGTAACGGTCTGCTTCTCTTCTGAGACCTGCGAGGCCCTCAGGCGTGTTTCGGCATGCTTCGGGGGCCTTTGCCGTGGTCTGTCGTTGCAGGGAGTGCGTCGGCCGGTCACAGAGTGGTGGAGACCTCTTGTCGGCGTGTTCATGTAGTCCATAGGCTCCCGAAGTGTTGTACAGGGCGAAACCGTCATTGCGTATGCTGCAACGCTCGGGAGGGCCGCTCCATGAAGCCGTCCGCTCGGCTCCCAAGTTCCGAGGAGTCGAGCCGAAGTTCCGAAGAACCAGGCCGAGTTGATCGAAGCCGCTTGCGGAATCCATACCGTGGCCCTGGATGCTCCTCCCTCCCCGGAATCCTTCCGGCGCGTCTTCGGGTGGCGGGAATTCGGCCGTTGCTTTCTCAACGGCCTTCTCCTGGCGGGCTGTGCGGTCATCGCCTCGGTGCTGATCGCGTTTCTCGCGGCGATGGCCGCGACCCGATTCCGCTTCCGTTCCCGGACCCCTTGTTGATCATGTTTCCGCCGGCCGGCATCGCCTTCTCGCCGCCCTTCGCGATGTTCCTCTCCCTTCATCTCGGTACTCGGTAAAGGACTGACGTGATGGAACTGATTCCGGCGCCACGGCACATCACTTGGAACGCCCCCGGCCACGGGAGCCTGGACGAGGAGACGCGGCTGGAGGCGCGGCCCGGCACCGAGGGCGTCGCGCGCTGGCTGCGAGCGACGGTCGGCGCGGCAACGGGCCTGCCCCTCGCGGAAAGCGGTGACTCCGAGAACCGCATCGTGCTGAGCATCGAGCCCGACCTGCCCTCCGAGGGCTACCGCGTCGTCATCGACGGCCCTGCGCGCCGCATTCAGGGCGGCAGCGCGGCCGGCGTCTTCTGGGGCGCGCAGACCTTCCGGCAACTGCTCGGTCCCGACGCCTTCCGACGGGCTCCGGTACGCCCGGGCCAGGGCTGGGACCTCCCGGAAGTCACCGTCGAGGACAGCCCTCGCTTCCCCTGGCGCGGCTTCCTGCTCGACGTCGGCCGGCACTTCACGCCCAAGGACGGCGTCCTGCGCTACCTCGATCTGATGGCCGCCCACAAGCTCAACGTCTTCCACTTCCACCTCACCGACGACCAGGGCTGGCGCCTGGAGATCAAGCGGTACCCGAGGCTCACCGAGGTCGGATCGTGGCGGGCGCGCACGAAATTCGGCCACCGGGCCTCGCCGTTGTGGGAGGAGAAGCCGCACGGCGGTTTCTACACGCAGGACGACATCCGCGAGATCGTCGCGTACGCGGCCGAGCGGCATATCACCGTCGTCCCCGAGATCGACGTCCCCGGGCACAGCCAGGCGGCCATCGCCGCGTATCCGGAACTCGGCAACTCCGACGTCATCGACACGACCTCCCTCACGGTCTGGGACAGCTGGGGCGTCAACGAAAACGTACTCGCCCCCACCGACAACACCCTGCGGTTCTACGAGGGGGTGTTCGAGGAAGTCCTGGAACTGTTCCCCGCGGACGCCGCCAAGTTCTCGGCGTTCGTCCATATCGGCGGCGACGAGTGCCCCAAGGACCAGTGGCGGCGGTCCCCGACCGCACAGGCACGCATCAAGGAGCTCGGGCTCGCCGACGAGGACGAACTCCAGTCGTGGTTCGTCCGGCACTTCGACACCTGGCTCACCGCGCGCGGCCGCCGGCTCATCGGCTGGGACGAGATCCTGGAGGGCGGCCTCGCCGAGGGGGCCGCGGTGTCCTCCTGGCGCGGGTACGCGGGCGGCATCACGGCCGCGCGGGCCGGGCACGACGTCGTGATGTGCCCGCAGCAGCAGGTGTACCTGGACTACCGTCAGGACGCGGGCGAGGACGAGCCGGTGCCCATCGCGTACGTGCGCACCCTGGAGGACGTCTACCGCTTCGAGCCGGTTCCACCGCAGCTCACCGAGGACCAGGCGCGGCACGTGCTCGGCACCCAGGCCAACCTGTGGACCGAGGTGACGGAGGATCACGCGCGCATGGACTACCAGGCCTTCCCCCGGCTCGCGGCCTTCGCCGAGGTCGCCTGGAGCGCCCTGCCCGCCCCCGAGGACCGCGACTACGCGGACTTCGAGCGGCGGATGGCCGCGCACTACCGGCGGCTCGACGCCCTGGGAGTCGCCTACCGGCCGCCCACGGGACCGCGCCCGTGGCAGCGGCGACCCGGTGTGCTCGGACGCCCGATCGAGGGTGCGCCCCCGAACGTGTGAGGCGGTTCCCGGGGTGCGCGCGAGAGGCCCAACTCCCTGGAAACGTGACCTCACATGCGAAAAGCCGCGCAAGAGGCACCGAAGGGCGGCAATTCGCCCTCAGTGGTGATGTCGCGGCAAAACGGACCATCTCCCTGGTGAGGGGGGCGAATGCCTCCTAGCGGACCCCCGCGTCGGGGTCCTGGGAAGATGTGCCAGAGTTGCCACGTCCGCCCTGTCAGCACGTACCGTACGGCAACACAGGTGGGACCAGGGGGCAGCGGGAAGGGGCAGCCGGTTTGACCACGCAGGCACCGCAGGCGGCGCAGGCCGTGACCCTGCCCGCCTCGCTGGACGAGGCAGTGGCGGCGCTCGCCGCCCTGCCGGCCGCCGTCCCGGTGGCGGGCGGCACCGACCTCATGACCACGGTCAACTCCGGGCAGCTGCGGCCCGCCGCGCTGGTCGGTCTCGGCCGCATCAGCGAGATCCGCGGCTGGCAGTACCAGGACGGCCACGCGCTGCTGGGCGCCGGCCTCACCCTCGCGCGCATGGGGCGTCCCGACTTCGCGGCCCTCATCCCCGCCCTCGCGGCGGCGGCGCGGGCCGCAGGCCCGCCGCACATCCGCAACGCGGGCACCCTGGGCGGCAACATCGCCTCGGCGGCGCCCACCGGGGACGCGCTGCCGGTGCTGGCCGCCCTGGAGGCCACGCTGATCATCGCCGGACCGGGCGGAGCCCGCCGGGAGATCCCGGTCTCGCACCTGCTCGCCGGCGTGGAGATGCTGCGCGCCGGTGAACTCATCGGCTACGTGCGCGTACCGCTGCTGCACGCCCCCCAGGTCTTCCTGAAGGTGACCGGACGCACCGGTCCGGGGCGCGCGATCGCGTCCGTGGCGCTCGTCCTCGACCCGGCCCGGCGCGGGGTGCGCTGCGCGGTCGGCGCCATCGCGCCGATGCCGCTGCGCCCCCTGGAGGCCGAGCAGTGGGTCGCCCAGCTCATCGACTGGGACAACAACCGCGCGATCGTCCCGGAGGCGCTCGCCGCCTTCGGCGAGTACGTCGCCGCGGCCTGCATCCCGGACCCGGCACCGGCGGAGGACGGCACCGTACAGCCGCTTCCGCCCGCTGTACTGCACCTGCGGCGCACCGTCGCCGCGCTGGCCCGACGAGCACTGGGGAGGGCACTGTCGTGACCGACGACCAGCACCGGGAGGGCACCCCGCAGGGGGTCACCCACGGCTCCTGGGAGCGGCTGCCACAAGGGGACTACGACGACGGCGCGACCGCCTTCGTCCAACTCCCCGAGGGGGGTATCGACGCCCTCCTCGCCTCCGTCGACAGCCCGCTGGCCGCGCCGGGCCACGGCTATGTGCCCCCGACGTTCACCCCGGCCCCGGACCCGGGCACCGACCCCGCGGCCGGCGCCACCTGGGCCGCGCCCGCCGAGAGCGTCCAGTGGCCCGACCCGGACACCGCGTCCGGGGACGGGACCGGCGACCGGTTCGCGTACAACCCCGGCGCGACCGGGCAGTGGACCTTCGAGGAGGCCGCGGCCGCGCAGGAGGCGCCCGCGCCCGGGCACGACGTCACCGGACAGTGGTCGATCCCCGTGGCGGGCGGCGATCTTCCCGACGAATCGGGCGAGTTCAGCACATCGTCACTCGTCGAACAGTGGGGCGGCACCCCGCCCCCGACCCTGCCGGGCGGCGCGCCCGCGCCCTGGGCGACGGAGGCGGCCGGACAGCCGTGGTCGGACCGGGAGACCGCCGCGGAAGCGCCCGCCGAGGTGCCTGGAGAGCCGTCCGACGGGCCGTACGAGGACAGCAGGGCGGGAGGTGCTCCGGAGGCGCCCGAGGCCGTCCAGGAGCCGTCTGAGCCCGTCGAGGCACCGGACGCGGCCAGGGCGCAGGAACCCGAACCGGCCGTCGGCACCGCACCGGCCGCAGTCGAACCCGAGCCGACGGCGGAGGCCGACGCCGCGGAGCCGCCGCCCGAGCAGGCCCCGGAGTCCGAGCCCGCGCCCGAGCCCGCGCCCGCGCTCGACGAACACCCCCTCGTCTCGTACGTCCTGCGGGTGAACGGCGCGGAGCGGCCCGTCACCGAGGCCTGGATCGGCGAATCGCTGCTGTACGTGCTGCGCGAGCGGCTCGGTCTCGCCGGCGCCAAGGACGGCTGCTCGCAGGGCGAGTGCGGCGCCTGCAACGTTCAGGTCGACGGACGGCTCGTCGCGTCCTGCCTGGTGCCCGCAGTCACCGCGGCGAGCAGCGAGGTGCGTACGGTCGAGGGCCTCGCCGTCGACGGACAGCCCTCGGACGTGCAGCGCGCGCTCGCCAGGTGCGGCGCCGTGCAGTGCGGTTTCTGCGTCCCCGGCATGGCGATGACCGTCCACGACCTCCTGGAGGGCAACCCCGCGCCCACCGAACTGGAGGCCCGTCAGGCCCTGTGCGGCAACCTGTGCCGCTGCTCCGGCTACCGCGGGGTCCTCGACGCGGTGCGCGAGGTCGTCGCCGAGCGCCAGGCGCACACGGAGGCCGAGTCGGCGGCGAAGGAAGCCGACGAGGCCCGTATCCCGCACCAGGCGGGCCCCGGGGCGGGCGGCGTCCACCCCTCCGCGTTCGAGGCCTTCGAGAACACAGCCCCGACCGAGCACCCGTACGGCCAGGACGGAGGCCAGGCGTGAGCAACGAAGCCGCCACCGAGACCACAGCGGCGGCCGCACCCGACGCCCCCGAGCCGCTGCCGCACGGCCTGGGCGCCTCCCTGCCGTCCACCGACGCCCGCGCCAAGACCGAGGGAACCTTCCCGTACGCGGCCGACCTGTGGGCCGAGGGCCTGCTGTGGGCCGCCGTGCTGCGCTCGCCGCACCCGCACGCGCGCATCCTGTCGATCGACACCAGCCACGCGCGCGAGATGCCCGGCGTGCGGGCCGTCGTCACCCACGAGGACGTGCCCGCCGACGCCCTCCTCGGCCGCGGCACGGCCGACCGCCCGGTGTTCGCCTCCGAGGTCGTGCGCCACCACGGGGAGCCCATCGCGGCCGTCGCCGCCGACCACCCCGACACCGCGCGCATGGCCGCCGCCGCCGTCATCGTCGAGTACGAAGTACTCGACCCCGTGACCGACCCGGAACAGGCCTTCGAGGCCGAACCGCTGCACCCCGACGGCAACCTGATCCGCCACATCCCGCTGCGCCACGGCGACCCGGACGCGGCCGGCGAGGTAGTCGTCGAGGGCCTGTACCGCATCGGCCGCCAGGACCCCGCCCCGATCGGCGCGGAGGCAGGGCTCGCCGTGCCCCGGCCCGACGGCGGGGTCGAGCTGTACGTCGCCTCCACCGACCCGCACACCGACCGCGACCGGGCCGCCGCCGTCTACGGCCTCGAACCCGAGCGCGTGAAGGTCGTCGTCACCGGGGTGCCCGGCGCCACCGCCGACCGCGAGGACCAGGGCTTCCAGATCCCGCTCGGGCTGCTCGCCCTGAAGACCGCGTGCCCGGTCAAACTGACCGCGACGCGCGAAGAGTCCTTCCTGGGGCATGTGCACCGCCACCCCACCCTCCTGCGCTACCGCCACCACGCGGACGCCGAGGGCAACCTGGTGAAGGTCGAGGCGCAGATCCTGCTGGACGCGGGCGCGTACGCGGACACTTCCGCGGAGGCCCTGGCCGCTGCCGTCTCCTTCGCCTGCGGCCCCTACGTCGTCCCGAACGCCTTCATCGAGGGCTGGGCCGTGCGCACCAACAACCCGCCGTCGGGCCATGTGCGAGGCGAGGGCGCGATGCAGGTGTGCGCGGCGTACGAGGCCCAGATGGACAAGCTCGCCAAGAAACTCGGCCTCGACCCGGCGGAGCTGCGGCTGCGCAATGTGATGGCGACGGGCGACATCCTGCCCACGGGCCAGACGGTGACCTGCCCCGCGCCGGTCGCCGAACTGCTCCAGGCCGTACGGGACCATCCGCTGCCCGCGCTCCCCAAGGACACCCCCGAGGACGAGTGGCTGCTGCCCGGCGGCCCCGAGGGCGCCGGCGAACCGGGTGCCGTGCGCCGCGGTGTCGGCTACGGCCTCGGCATGGTCCACATGCTGGGCGCGGAGGGCGCGGACGAGGTCTCCACGGCCACCGTGAAGGTCCAGGACGGCGTGGCGACGGTCCTGTGCGCGGCCGTCGAGACCGGCCAGGGCTTCACCACGCTGGCCCGGCAGATCGTCCAGGAGACGCTCGGCATCGACGAGGTGCACGTGGCACCCGTCGACACCGACCAGCCGCCGGCCGGCGCGGGCAGCCGGGGCCGCCACACCTGGGTGTCGGGCGGCGCGGTGGAACGTGCCGCCAAAATGGTCCGCACGCAACTGCTGCAACCCCTCGCGCACAAGTTCGGTATGTCCACCGAGCTGCTCCAGATCACCGACGGCAAGATCACCTCCTACGACGGTGTGCTGTCCACCACGGTCACCGAGGCGATGGACGGCAAGGAACTGTGGGCCACGGCCCAGTGCCGCCCGCACCCGACGGAGCCGCTGGACGAGACGGGCCAGGGCGACGCCTTCGTGGGGCTCGCGTTCTGCGCGATCCGCGCGGTGGTGGACGTGGACATCGAGATCGGCTCGGTACGGGTCGTGGAACTGGCGCTGGCCCAGGACGTCGGCCGGGTGCTGAACCCGGCACAGCTTGCCGCGCGCGTGGAGGCGGGCGTCACCCAGGGCGTGGGTATCGCGCTCACGGAGAACCTGCGCACGGCGCGCGGCCTGGTCCGCCACCCCGACCTGACGGGCTACTCCCTGCCCACGGCCCTGGACGCCCCCGACATCAAGATCGTCAAGCTGGTCGAGGAGCGGGACGTGGTCGCGCCCTTCGGAGCGAAGGCGGTCAGCGCGGTGCCCGTGGTGACGTCCCCGGCGGCGATCGCCTCCGCGGTGCGCGCGGCGACGGGCCGTCCGGTCAACCGCCTGCCGATCCGTCCGCAGGCGGCGGTGGTGACGACACAGTGAGCGAGAACGCCCCGACCCCCGAGGAGCCCCGTTACGAACCGCCGCCCAGCGTCGGCAAGTTGCTGGTGTGGATCCTGGCCTTCGTACTGGCCGCGGTCGTGGTCGTGCTGGGCGGTGTGTACTTCACGTAGTGCGGGGGCCGGTGGGCGGGAGCTCGGGCAACAGGAGGGCCGTCGGGCAGGAGGGGCGTCATGCGGGGGGTCGTCCTGATCACCGGCGTGATGGCCGCCGGCAAGTCGACGGTCGCCCAGGCACTGGCGGAGCGCCTGCCGCGGGCGGCGCACGTCCGCGGTGACGTCTTCCGGCGGATGATCGTCTCCGGCCGCGAGGAGTACGAGCCCGGGGCGGGCGGTGAGGCGTCGGCCCAACTCCGGCTGCGGTACCGGCTGTCGGCGGCTACGGCGGACGCTTACGCCCACGCCGGATTCGCGGCGGTCGCGCAGGATGTGGTGCTGGGCCCGGACCTCGCGGAGTACGTCGGTCTCGTCCGCGCCCGCCCCCTGCACGTCGTCGTCCTCGCTCCGCGGCCCGAGGCTGTCGCGGGGCGCGAGGCCGGGCGGGCGAAGACCGGGTACGGGACGTGGACGGTCGGGGACCTGGACGGGGCGCTGCGGGACGGGACCCCGCGGATCGGGCTGTGGCTGGAGACCTCCGAGCTGACGGTTGAGGAAACGGTGGACGCGATCCTGGCCGGGCGGGAGCGGGCGCGGGTGGGATGAGGACCCGGGAGCGTGGAGCGGCGGACGCGGCCGGGGCAGGACGCGGGATTTCCGGGGCGTGGGCGCGTCGGGGCCACGCTTTTCGGGCGTTGTCAGTGGCGCGGCGTAAGGTTCTTGGCGTTGGGGAGAGCCGCTCGGCGGCAGGGGGTCACCTGCTCCGGGGCGCTCTGGGGATGAAGTACACGGGGGAAGCAATGGGCATGACCGAGACCGGTGGCGTGATCACGTTGACCGAGACGGATTTGGATCCATTCGTGACGCACGCGGAGACGCGGCGCCTGCTGACGGGACCCGGACTGCCGTCCGACAGCGCCCTGTTGGGGTTCGGGGCACTGCGGGGGCGGTCCGGGCTGCGGCGGATCGCCGAGCTGGTCGACGACGCGGAGAAGCTCGCCGAGGAGCTGCGCGACCAGTTGGTCATAGGGGCGCTGCGCTCCTTCGACCGCGACCTGGAGTCCCTCGTGCTGAACGGCGCCACGGGCGAGGTCTTCACGACGTACGTCCACCCGCGCCACCCGGGCCTGATGGACCTCTCGCCGCTGGCCCCCTCCCTGGGCGCGCTGCTGCGGTTCGCGGCGGCGACGGACGAACTGACCGCGTCCCGCGGCCGCTTCGCGCATCCGGCATACGGCCCGAAGGCGGTGACGGCGGCGTCGGAGCTGCTGGCGTCGGTGTTCGCGGCGGACGCCGGGGAGGACCTGGCGCCGTACTGGCGGATGGCCGCGCTGATCCGCCCCCTGGCCCGGATCGCACGCCCCGGCGCCGGCCTCGCGCTCGACCTGCCGCCGCGGCTGCTGGACGAGGCGTTCGGCTCCGCCGCGATCGTGCGCTTCGAGGACGTCGACTTCCCCGGCACGCTCACCCACGGGCCGACCCGCCGCTTCCTGAGCGAGGTGGGCCTCCCGGAGAACGGCTACTGGTACGAACTGGACACGGACGTGCCGCTGCCGACGCTGACCGAGTACTACGCGGACGAGGACGTGTTCACGGCGGACGAACTCCCCGAAGGGGCGGACCGTCTCATACGCCTCGGCCACCTGCTGGAGGACACCAGCCTGGTCGTCGACGGCGCCACGGGAGCGATCCTGTGCTGGAGCGAGCCCGACGCGATCCTGCGCCCGCTCAACGCGGACATCTCCACCCTGGCGTTCACGGTCTGGCTGGTGCACCGCGAGAAGTCGCTCGACCAGGAGCACGACCTGACGGACGTGTACGAGCAGCTGGCCGCCACGATGGCCGAGACGCTCGCCATGGTCGACCCCATCGCCTGCGACCCCACCCCGAGGACGGGGCAGGACGACGGCTGGCGCTACTGGCCGGAGGCCTTCGAGGACCAGGCGGGCGGGGGGCTGTACGCTTGACTTGCTCTCCCTCCTGAAGGAGGCAGACATGCCCACGAACCGGGACCAGCCCGCATCATGCACGCTCTTGGCCAGCCGGGTGCGCGCCAGTCCGCAGACCGCCAGGTCCTCCACCGCGACCGCTTGATTCTCGCGGATCAGCCGGGTGGAGAGCTGGTGGTGGAACTCGCGGTGCGCGTCAGCTACCTGCGCGTGGGCGCGGGCGACCTTCAGGCGGGCCTTCTCACGGTTCTTCGATCCCTTCTGCTTGCGGGACAATTCCCGCTGGGCCTTCTTCAGTTTCTTCTCGGCCCGGCGCAGGAACCGCGGGGAGTCGATCTTCGTGCCGTCGGACAGGACGGCGAAGTGGGTCAGGCCCAGGTCGATGCCGAGGGCACTGTCGGGGTCCGGCTCGCTGAAGCGGGTCCGGTCCTGCTCGGGGTCGGTGTCGATGACGAAGGAGGCGAAGTATCGCCCGGCCGCGTCCTTGATGACCGTGACGCTGGAGGGGATCGAGGGAAGAGCCCGCGACCAGCGCACTTTCACCTCGCCGATCTTCGGCAGCAGCAGCCTCCCGGCCTCGGTGATCTTCCAGCGCGCGTTCGCGGTGAACCGGACCGACTGCCTTTCGTCCTTGCGGGACTTGAAGTGGGGCGCCCCTACCCGCGCCCCGTTGCGGGCTCCCTTCAGGGAGGCGAAGAAGTTCCGGTAGGCGCTCTCCGCGTCCCGCAGTGACTGCTGCAGCACCACCGCCGACACCTCAGCCAGCCAGTGCCGCTCGCGGGTCTTCTTCGCCTCGGTGACCAGCGTCCTCGACAGCACGGCCGCGGTGGGGAACGCCTCCCCTGCCGCCCGCGCCCGCTCCCGCGCCGTGATCGCGTCGTTGTACACCACCCGCGCGCACCCGAACGCCCTGGCCAGCGCGTTGCGCTGACCCGGTGTCGGGTCGAGTCGGAAGGCATACCGAAGCTGCACGATCCGGACGCTAACACCAGCCACTGACAGCCCGGGACGGATCAGTCGAATCCAGCTCCGCTGGAGCGATTCGGCGACGCTCCGCGTCGCCGCGTCCAGATTCGCTTCACCACCGGCGTGAACGCCGGTGCACTGCGAATGAATCCCGGTAGCGCGTACGGGGAGCCGGTCACCGGGACTTGTGACGAGCTCCACTCGGACACTCGGCCGACCACCCGCCAGTGGTCGGCCGTGATGCCGGTGTCGGAGGCCGTGGCGGGAATCGAACCCACGTAACTCGCTTTGCAGGTTTGTCCGGGCTCGTTGGGGCGTGATTCGGTCTCGTTCAGAGGGGTTCATATCCGTCCGTAAGCAGGGAGCGCGAGGGCTCCATGAACGAACCTGGACGGCCGCGATCGGCTAGGAACGAGACGGAAAATGAGACGGGGCGCGAGCATCCTGGGCGCTCACGCCCCGTCTCAGCTCAGGTCTCTACGTGGGCTAATCTGTGTTGTGCGCCAGCGTCTCCTGGGGCGGTTGACAGACATTCAGGATCACTCCGGATCGAAGACTTCTGACAGCTTGTCCATTAGGATGCATGCGTCATTGAAGTATTGCAGCATCGTTGACATTGTGATGCCAGTGTCCCCGCCGTGGGAAACGTTATTCCTGACGGTTGCGATACTGCCGATTGATTCGAGCTGGTCCGGATATTTCTCCGAAATTTCGCGCCACCATTCTACACTGAAAGACTCGATAAGCTGTTTCAGCTTCTCGGAGTCGATGTTGCGTAGTTTTTTTAGCTGGCTTCCAACATGCCGTTGGATCGGTTCTGAAGAGCGCTTCCGACAGTATTCGGTGACGAGTTCTTTGACGGATTGCTCTACGAATCCGGAGGTGAGAATGCAGAGGTAGCGGGAGTAGTGAGATATTAACTCCCCGCTCAGGTCTGCCCCGTCGATTGTTTTAAACAGAGATGTGAGACGCTGCTTTCTTCGAGCGACTTCCGCTCTTCCGCGCGAGGTCATGCCACGCTCGCGAACGCATCGGTGGACAGTTGGATGCGTTCGGCGACTGACTCTTCACCGGCTGTCGAGTACGTGGTGGCAGCCCTGTATTCCTTGTTTATCATGAGCGCCTCATATGCTTGTTTGAGTTGCTCATGACTTGTGATGTCGCCGGATGCAAGTCGCTGCATTACACCCACCATCACCGAGTCGAGGACGGCGGCGTTGAGCGCCCTAACGGGCTTGAAGGCGCGCACGCCAATTGCTTCGTTGATGTGACGGCAGGCGGCCCGAAATAGCCCGGCAAGCTCTTCTGAATCTTCGGGGGTTCGGTCTCGATTATTTTCCAGGTATTGGTTTAGGAACCCCTTTACAGGGCGGAAGTAGGAATCGAATTCTTCGAACAGTGCGAACACTCGAAGAGTCAGCTCATGATCCTTGTATCGCTTTGATGGAGGGCCATACAGCTCGCGCCAGTTAGAATCTTCGTTGAGCTCCCCGAGAAGCTGAAGGAAGGGTCCATTGAAGAGTGCAATTCGAATTTCCTGGGGTTGTAGGGGGCTGCCGCCCGTATTAAGCCTTTCGAAGATTGAATAGATTGCTTGCTGAGATCCGGTAGGAGATTCTTGCCTTAGTACCGTCGCATGGATGATGCTGTCGTCAAGGCGGCGACGGTCTTCATCGTCCAGTTCTTCGTATGTCTTCCCGTAGAACGGCTCCTGTGCGTATTTTAGGCGATATTCGCGGCCGGCGTGAATTCCGGAGTAATAGGCTTGGAGGGAGCGGAGTCGCTGCTGTCCGTCGAGAACAAGTAGCGCATTGGATTTCTCGCGAACCAGGAAAACGCCCGGGACTGGTAGCCCGAGGAGAAGGGACTCGATGAATCGATCCATTTGAGGTCGATTCCAAACGAACCCCCGCTGGAATCCTCGGATTTCGTCACTTTCTGTGTATGCAGGATTAAACGAGGGGATCTGAACATCGCCTCGATCGAGGCGCTTAACGAGGCCATCGACCGGATAATCTGCTCCGTATGATGTGATCTCGTATGTGACGGAGAGGACTTCCTCCTCTGCGTCGATATCTAGAACGTGTTCGTCATCTTCCGTTTCGACCTCGGCTCCGGGCTGTTCGTTGTCCGCCATGAGATCTCCTAATCAGCCTTATTGACAGGTTGCTGTAGCGCTGTCCAGGGGGTCTAGTGCCTCCCTGGCCCGTGGTCGATCGTAGACGCAGCGTTATACCCGAAGCGGGGCTACCGATGATTTCCGTGCCAAACGCTCAACTGCACGGCGCCGCCGATGACACGAGGGCCGGTCCGGGGGCGGGACCCATGACCAGTCTGTAGAAGGTGCAAGGTCGCTCGGTCGTGGGACCCTTGGCGGTGAGCGATGGAGAGACGCGAGAGGAGCCGAAGTGCCGGAGGCCAGTCCGCGCGGAACCTACCTGATCATTGCGGAGACGCTGCGAGGCGAGATTCAGGCCGAGGGTGGCAGGGACAACTTGCCCTCGGAAGCCGACCTGATGGACTCGCACGGCGTCTCCCGGAACACGATCCGCCGCGCGCTCAAGGTTCTCGAAGCTGACGGGGTGGTCGAGTCCGCCCCCGGTATCGGGTGGCGCGTGGTCCGGGGAGGTGACCGGCGGACGCTCGTGGAGCGCATGACGGACGTGATCAAAGAGGACTCGCTCTCAGTAGGAGATACGTACCCGTCTGAAGCGAAGCTGTGTGAGCGGTTCGGAGCGTCCCGGACCGCTGTGCGCCGTGTTCTTGCCCAGATGGAGGGAAACGGCTTGCTCGCCACCGTGCACGGCAAGGGGCGGACCGTGCGCGCCCTCCCGGCTTCCACCGCCCGGCCGTAGTCTTGGCCGCCATGGGACTGACTGAGTGGGCGTACGCGCTCTCTGAATCGCTACTCTCCGATCCGCTTCCGCGCCGGTGGGCGCACTCACTCGGGGTCGCCAAGCGCGCTCGCTCCCTGAGCCCGATCCTGGGGGACGAAGCGGAACTGTTGGAAGCGGCGGCCGTGCTGCATGACATCGGCTACTCGCCGGCCATTGCTGCCACGGGCTTCCATCCCTTGGACGGCGCGCGGTTCCTCAGGGATCAGGAAGGTGCAGACGAACGGGTTGTTCGTCTCGTGGCGCATCACTCCTGTGCCTTGCTGGAGGCGGAGGAACGCGGACTTCGTCAGGAGCTTGAGAGTGAGTTCGAGCTAGAGCGTCCCGACCTGGTAGACGCCTTGCTGTTCTGCGACATGACGACGACGCCGGACGGGACGCAGACGACGCCGGCTGAGCGGCTGGATGAGATCGTGCAGCGATACGGCCCGGACACGATCGTCGGGCGGTTCATCCAGCGCGCGGCCCCCGAGATCCATGCAGCGTCGAAGCGCGTCGGGGATCGAATAGCGGAAGTCTCCGTTGGCGGTCAGCCGATGTAGGGCTCTCGCTGCGCATCATCAAGGCCGTGCCTGATACGCAGCATCATCGAGGGGTGGATGTCCAGTCCGTCAAGGTCCGCCGGATCAATCCAGCGGACCTCTTTCGACTCGCTACTTGTGCGTAGGGAACCGCCGACCGGGTGGGCCCGGAAGCAGATGGAGAACTGTTGCCGGACCTCGCCGTCGTCGTACGCCAACACGTGTTGAGGGTCGGTGTAGAGCCCCACGATGTTGTCTACCTCAACGTCGATACCGGTCTCTTCCCGGACCTCGCGAACGACCGTGTCAGCGATGCGTTCGCCGATGTCGTGGCCGCCACCGGGCAAGGCCCAAAGGTCGTTGTCCGTCTTGTGGATGAGCAACAGGCGTCCCGCATCGTCTCGCACCACTGCCGTCACCGAGGGGACCACCGAGTTGGCTTTTGGGGCGTTCGGGTCGCGGAAGTAGTCAATCCGGCTCATCAGTGCGTGCCCTCCCAATCGGCGGGTGAGGAGATCGGGCGGGCCGACTCCCACACCTTCTCAACACTCTCAGCGTAGGCGTCGAAGAGTTCGCCGCCCGGGACACGCCGCAGGTGAAGCACAGGGGCCATGTAGGCGCCGACCCCGTAGAGATGGCCGTTCGCCAGCATCTCGTCATCAGCCCGGTAGATCGAGTTGTAGAGCGTGGTGCCGTGCAAGCGGAACTCGACACCAGGGAGGCCGAAGAGCGGGCCGTAGTTGACGAGGGCGTTTCGGATCTTGGCCGCCATGGCGGCACCGATCCCTTCGTCCTCGCCCCTTACAGCCACTGCCTGTGAGTCAGGTTCGCCCAGCATGAAGCGGATGGGCACTCCGTCGGCCGCTTTCTCCTTGACGATGCGGTGAAACGTCGCGTCCTCGGTGAGCCAGAACCCTGAGTACACCAGTAGGTCAAACTGCCGACTCGCCTTGGAGTACAGGTTCGTCCACAGGGTCTGCATCACGACGGACCGGTGGGGATACAGCCTGACCAACTCCGCGTTGCCGGTGGCTGTCACTTCGGCCGATGTCTGTTCGTCCGGCCAGAGGTACGAGACTTCGCACTTCAAAAGTGAGGCCGTGGCGTACTGGAAGCGGCGGTATGGCTTGCGTTCTGGATCGTTGATCCAGCGTTCAACCGTCTTGGCCGCGACGCCGAGACGTTCGGCGACTTCCTCGAGGGTCAGGCCCAAGTCGACTATCGCGCCGCGTAGTCGCTCGTTCGCCACGTCCAACCTCCGCTCACTCGGGACGACTTGGTACGACTTCACGCTAGCCAAGAACGACCTGGGTCGTACAGGTGCGAAGTCGAGTGTCGTCACCGCCGGCGCCACTCTGTAGGTACATCGAGCGCGAGGGGCGCGCGAACTCCAAACAGCCGAAGGGCTTGACGGGGCGAACCTCCCTCTGCAAGATGAGGAACACGTAATACATGTTCCTCTCGATCGGGTCGCTTCGGCGAGCCGATCGAGTGCACGACAAGGGGCCCGGGACAGAGCGGGCCGAGGGACCCGGACCCCTGGTCAACCGGAGGGCTTAGACCGAAAGGTCACGTCTCCATACGCCTGAAATGGGAGCCCGAGTTCCCGAAGGAGACAACGCACCACCTCGCACCGCAGCCCCGCTGCTTCGCAGCCTTGGCCCGTGTTTTCCGGCGCGGCGGCACTCCCGGACAGGACAGCCCGCCGCGCCTGGTCGCCCATCCCGACGTTCAAGGAGAGATCCACCATGCGTATGTGCACTTTCGTCGCCGGCCAGGAAGCGCACGGCGACATCGAGTTTGCGGAACTGGCGCTCGGTATCGATGTCGACCTGTTCCGGGGTCCGCTGGAGTTCGAGACGGACGGCGAGCGTGCCGCCCGTGAGGACGCGGCGCGTGACATCCTCGCCGACCTGCGGGCGGAGGCGGAGGCCGGTGACGAGATCGCCGGTTGGGACGCCCTGTACGCCGACGCGCTGACCCGTACGGTGCCGTTCCTGCGCGCCGCTCGCGGCTACCGGCCGGGGACGGGGGAAGCGGCATGAGTGAGACCCGCAAGCCTCTGACGAAGGTTCAGATTGGTGTCCTGACGGCCGCGTTCGTGCCGATGCTCGCCACGGGCGTGATCGGCGGCATCGGTACGTACAGCAACATCGGGCACGCCTACGGCACGGGGACCGCGCTTGGCGCGCTCGGTGCCGGTGAGGGCGCCACGGCCGTTCTCGCCCTGGTCCTGCTGGGGTTGACCATGCTGGGTCAGTCCTCGCCGCGCGTCGTACGGATCGGCCTGTGGGCGCTGCCGGCCGCCGCTGCCGTCATGGGCGCCATGTCCGCGCCGGACCCTGGGCGGACCGTGATCTACGCCCTGACCCCTATGGGCATGTCCGTGTCGGCGGAGGGCATGGCGTTTCTCGCCCGCCGGATCGTCGTCCACACCGACGGCCGCGACGCGGAGAACGAGCGGCGCACCGCCGACATCGTGCAGGCCCTCGCCTACCACCGGGCGCGTGCCGCTCATCACCCGGTCGACCGGGTGCGGAAGCGGTCCGATCGGGCGTCGTGGCGTCTGGCCCGCAAGGTCGGGGTTGGGGACGCGGCGCTCGGATCGAGGCTGCTGAATGTCCAGCGCGACCGGATCACCGACGGTGCGGACGCCGCGCTCGCGTCGATGTTCGGCGGCACTGCCCCCGCCCTCGCCCCGATCCCCGAAGCGGGAACGAATACGGAGGAATCTACCGATACCATGAGGAATCGGTCTACGGCTGACCTGCGGGAATCGACCCCGGCGCCGTCGGTCGTGCTGACCCGATTCCCTGCGCCCGATCCGGTGGCGGTCGACTTCATGAAGCCGACGCTTCCCTTCAAGCCGGTCCCGGCGATCGTCTCGCCGGTCGCCCCGGTGAGCGTCGACCCCGCCCCGGCCGGACGGGGGGCGGTGGCGGTCGACTCCCCCCGATCTCGTCGGGCGACCGGCCGGGTTCCCGACGTGGCCCGCTCGCCCCGGCCGAAGCGCACGACGGATCAGTTGCTCGCTGAGGCCCGCACCGCGACCGCCGATTGGCCCGACAGCCGGATCACGGCAGAGGGCATCCGCCGCGAGGTCCACACCTCGCCGGCGAACGCGCGGATGCTGCGGGACACGATCCTCGCTGAGCGCGCCGCCGACGGCGCCGAAGCCGCGTGAGCCGGCTGACCCTCGCCGACTGCTTCGACCCTGCCGGCGAGCGCTTCGGCATCCCCACCTACCCGTGGCGCTACGCCCCCGACGGCATGGCCACCCGCCGCCAACTCCGCATCCGTGGACTGCGGCCGGGAGGTCAGGACATCGCGGCACAGATCCTCAGGCCGCGCCGTCGGCGCGAACCGCTCACCGCGTACCTGTACCGCGTCGACCTCGCTCGCCCTGTGCGGCCGATGACCCCGGCGAGGTGGGCGGCACTCGCCAAGGCCAATGCCGCCCGCCGCCGCTGCCCCGAGTGCCGCCGGGACGCCGGATACGTCATCCCGCCCACGCTCGGAACCTGCGTGACCTGCGCCTATCCCGAGGAACAGCGCGCTGCTTGAACCACCCCGAACCCGGGTCCGGCCGCCCACCTTCCACAGCAAGCCGGCCGGACCCTTCGACTCCCGAAGGAGTGCGTACATCGTGACGGAAACCACCGCCTTCCCGCCCCCGGAGGACCCGGAGGGCACCGAACAGCCGACGGCCGACATCGTGCCGTTCCCGCTGAAGAAGAAGACCGACCCCGACCCGACCGCCCCGAGCGAGGGCGTGGTGAAGCCGGGGGAGTGGGAGGCCGAACTCCCCGACACCGACGACCCGGAGGCCGAAGGGCTGAGCGAGGGGGCGCCGGTCGACCCGCCACGCGAGGTCTACCCGCCCTCGGTCGCGGAATGGATGGAAGCCAAGGACAAGGCACGTCTGCCGGTGCTGCCGGACTGGGTGAAGCTCCCTGACCAGCGCACGGCCGTCCGCAAGTGGGCGATCCGGCACTACTCGGCCGTGGTCGGCTACCACGCCGTGCGCCTGCCGCTGGTCTACACGCCGAAGATCTGCATGTACTCGCCGCGCGGCGCGTGGCGGTGGTCCGCCGCGATCGGCCGGTGGGTGTTCGACGCTGAGGGCAAGACGCTGCGGCTTGCCTCCGTGGCGAACGAGGACGCGGCGGAGTACCTGAAGCTGTCGCGGCAGCGCAACGACCGCGTCCGGCTGCGGGGGATCGTGGCGACGATCGCCGGTTTCGTCGGTCTGGCCGCCGCGCTGACCCTGTACGTCATGGCCCCGTCGTGGCTGCTCATGCTGGCCGTGGCGACACTGACCACCACCCTCGGTGTGGTCGGCGCGCCGGCGGACCGGCCGCTCATCGACATGGCCAAGGTGACGTTCCGCAAGCGGCGGCTGTCCTCTGACATCGTCATCCGCGCACACGAGGCATCCGGGCTGACCACCAAGGATCAGACGATCGCCTTCCCGCGGCCGATCGGCCGGGACGGCGACGGCTGGCGCGTGGTCGTGGATCTGCCGTACGGCAAGACGTTCGAGGACGCGATGAAGGCTCACGCCCGGCTCGCCTCCGGTATGGACATCGCCCCGACTCAGCTCTTCCTCGACAAGGACGAGACGAGCGGGCGGCGGGTGTCGTACTGGATCGCCGACCGTGACCCGCTCGCCGTGCCGTCGGGCAAGTCCCCGCTGTTGGGGGCGACGCGGGTGGACTTCTGGAAGCCGTTCCCGTGGGGTGTCGACGAGCGGGGCAACCCGGTCATGGCCACCATGCTGTGGCTGTCGCTGCTGGTAGGCGCCGTGCCGCGTCAGGGCAAGACGTTCTCTGCCCGCACGATCGCGCTCGCCGCCGCGTTGGACCCGTACGTGCGCCTGTACGTGTTCGACGGCAAGGCGTCCCCGGACTGGCGCACGTTCGCCAAGGTCGCCCACCGCATCGGGTTCGGCATTGTGCCGAAGAACGGGGTCGACCCGGTTCAGCATCTGCTGACCTCGCTGCGGGAGCTGAAGGCGGACGTCGAAGACCGGTACCACCGGCTGTCTGAACTGCCGTTGCACGTCTGCCCTGAGGGCAAGCTCACCCCGGAGATCAGCCGGGACAAGAAGCTGAACATGCCGCTCACGCTGTTCGTGGTGGACGAGGTGCAGGAGTACCTGACCCACCCCGAGCACGGCAAGGAAATCCTGTCTCTGATGGTCTACCTCGCCCGGGTCGCCCCGGCGGTCGGTGTCTCGGTGATGACGGCGACGCAGAAGCCGGACGACAAGGCGTGCCCGTCGGAGCTGCGTGACCAGCATCAGGCCCGGTTCGCGCTGCGGGTCGGCTCCCTGCACGTCTCCGATGTCATCCTCGGTGCCGGGTCGTACTCGGAGGGCTTGGACGCGTCCAAGCTGCTGAAGTCCCACAAGGGCGTGGGTCTGCTCAAGGGCATGTCCGACGATGCCGGGATCGTGCGCACCTACCTCGCCGACGGCCGCGACGCGGACCGCATCCTGACCCGCGCGGCAGCGCTGCGGGAGGCGGAGGGCACGCTGTCGGGTGACGCGGTGGGCGAGGCCCCGGCGCCGGAGACGTCCGCGACGATCCTTGACGACGTCGCGGCCGTGCTCGGCAAGGGCGAGGCCAAGGTGTGGTCGGAGACGGTTGTGGACCGGCTTGCTGACCTGCGCCCGGAGGTCTACGGGCCGTGGGCGGAGTTGGAGCCCAAGCCCAAGGCGGAAGCGCTCACCGCCGCGCTCAAGCCGTTCGGTATCGGCACCGTGCAGATCAGTCGGCGCATCGACGGCGAACAGGTCAACAAGCGCGGCATCAAGCGCGACGACATCGCCACCGCGATTACGGAGCGCAACAAGAAGCGGGACGCCGGATAGGTCTCCGCAGCCTGCTACCGGTAGCGGCAGACGTCGCTACCGGTAGCAACCCTGCTAGCGACCAAAACCGCCCCTGATCAGGCCGCTAGCACGTAGCGGCCGACCTGCGAAAACCCCCTTCAACCCCTCTGAGAGGCCCCTGATGAGCCTTGCAGCGCTCGCTACCGCATTCCTACTGACCGTCACTCTCGGTTACATCATCAAGTGCTGGCTGAGCCCGTTCGGGGACTGCCGCAAGTGCGACGGCATGGGCCACGAAATCAAGACCGACCGCAAGGGCAAGACCAAGCGCGGCCGTGACTGCCGCCGCTGCGACGCCACCGGCAAGCGCATACGCGTCGGCCGCTGGATCTACAACCGCGCCGCGCGCACCTACCGCGCCGGCACCCGCTGACCGCCCGAAGGAGAACCGCCATGCGCAAAGCCCACGCGGCTATCGCCACGACCGTCGGCGCCGTCTTGGCCCTCACCGCGTGCAGCCCGGACTACGCCGCCGGACCGGCCGGGACCGTGAGCGACCGCAGCGCCACCTACTTCAAATCCGGCGGCTGGCGCTACCGGCTGACCATCACCACGAACGACGGCCGGCGCCACGACTTCCGCGTCACCCGCCACGACTACAAGCACTGCTTCCACGGCTCCGCCTACCCCACCTGCACCCGCCGCTGACCCCCGGAGATCCCATGGTCATCACCATCCCGCTCGTGCTGCTGCTCGCCGCCGTCCTCGCGCTGCTCCTGCGCTTCCGCGCGGTCGGTGCCTGCGCGGCCGTCGCCGCCGCCCTCTTCGGCTTCTACCTCGCCGACACCGGCGCGGCCGACACCGTCAACCAGCTCGTCACCGCCATCACCGGCGCCCTCGCCGACGCGGGCCGCTAGAACGGAGGACCGGCACGTGAACGAACCCACCGCCTACCGCCCCGCCGCGCACGACGCGGCGGCCGTGGAAGTCCACCACCCCACCCCGATCGTGCCCGCGCACACCGCCCCGCTCATGCCCATGCAGCCGGGCACCATCCCGGCCGTGGCGAGCGTCGTCCTGCCTGACGGCCGTGTCGTCACCGGCTACGCCATGGAGCCCGCCAAGCCCGAACCGGTCGCCACCAAGCCGGCCGTCTCGCGCACGGCGGTGAACATCGCCCTCGGGGGCATCGGCTTCGGCGCGGTGTGCGGCGGACTGTTCCTGCTGACCGCGTTCATCACCGCCCTGACTGCGCTGATCACCCAGCTCATCATCCTTGCTGCCGTCATCTTCGGTGGCTGGATCGCCGTGCAGGTCTTCAGTGCGGGCGGCAACAACGGCGGCAACACCTTCCATATCCGCAAGGCCGTCTTCAAGCGCAACCACTTCCACGGCTGACCAGCCAGACAGGAGAGCCATGTTCGAGATCCGCGTCATCTGCGACCCGGCCGACACTGAACGCGTCACTACCGCGCTGAACGGCATGTTCGCCACCGGTGCCGTACGCCAGTACCCCACCCGCGACGGTGAGCGCACCCGCTTGTACTTCACCGCGGACCACCGCCCCGAGCTGGGCCCGTGGCCGACGCCAGAAGAGGCGTACGTGCTCGCTCCGAGCATGGTCAGCGAGATCGGGTGGACCGCTCAGACGGCTGCTGACAAGCCGTTTGGCGAGGACCTTGACCGGGAGTACTGGCTTCGCAAGGCCGCGCTGCTAGACCGCATCGCACTCCAGGGCGAGACCGACGGGTTCCACGGCGACGCGTGCGAGGCAGCCACGGAAGCGGCCCTTCAGCTCGTCGCGTTCGACCTGGCCGGCGAGGGCGACTACTTCGGCGCCCCGTACTGGCCGGACTGCCCGACGACGGCCGCCGAACCGCGCGGCTACGTCCGCCAGGAATACGCCTACTGGGTCAAGAACCACTAGCTACGCCCGAGGGCGGCGGCACTCCCGGACAGGACAGCCCGCCGCCCTCGGTCTCCGTATCCCGACGTGGCAGAACAGGAGATCTACAGCATGACACCTGACTGCAAGGCCCGGCGGCCCGCCGACGGGAATCACCCGGACGGGAGCCACCTGCGCACCGCTCTGGACCTCGCGGGGGCCGGGGTCCCGGTGCTGCCCCTGCGGGACGGCAAGGTGCCGTTCGGGAACTGCCGTACGTGCAAGGGGAACGCGTGCGGCGGACGACCCAACATGAAGGCGGCGGGCCCCTGCCGGTGCCCCGCGCCGTGCCACGCGTGGGCCGCCGCGACCACCGACCCGCATGTCCTCACCTCGCCCGTGTGGGCGCCGGTGTGGCGTGAGGCGGTGGCGGTCGCCTACCACCCCGGCGGGGCCGGGCTGACGGTGGTCGATCTCGACAATGCGGCGGCCGTCGCGTGGGCCCGCGAGACCCTGCCCGCCACCCGCATCGTGCCGACGACGCGGGGCGAACACTGGCTCTACCGGGGCGCCATGCCGTCCTCGAACGCGGTCCGGCCCGGTGTCGACGTCAAGTCCCTGATGCAGTACGCCCGTTGGCTCGGACCCGGGACCGGCCGGATGGTCGTTCTCCCGGCGGCCGTGCGCGCCCTGGTGGTGAAGGAAGACACCACCCCCGCCCCGGGGGAGGTGGCCTCTTCCCTCCCGACGCGCGCACCGTGGTCGCGGCAGGTGGCCACCGGGTGCCGCCACACTGAGCGCTACGTCCGCACCGGGCTGGAACGCGGCCTCGCCCTGGTACGGGCGCGTACCGAATCCGGCGCGGGATCACAGGCGTTCGGCGTCGCCCGGTTCCTCGCCGCACAACACACCGCATGCCCCGGACCGTGCGGCCTCGCGGCGATCGGCGAGGAGATCGTGACGGCCGCCGTCTCCGTCGGAGTCCCGGAGACCTACGCCCGACGCGCGGTCGCCAACGGCCTTGAGACGGCCGTGGAGCGCGCGGCATGAACAAAGCATCCCGAACCCCCACGAACAGCCCTCAGGGCGCCGTACAGCGCCCGCCGCGGCGGACCGTGCGTGAACCGAAGGTCGCCGCCCGCAAGGGCGTCCTTTCTTCCGTTGGTTCTGACCCGCAGACGGTCACCGTCACCGGCATCACCCCGGGGCTTCAGATCCAGTGCGAAGACGTACCCGTCGCCGACTGGCTCTGTGCCTGCGGGCACCACGAACGCGCCCAAGGCCGCGCCGCCGTCATCAGGCTGACCGCCCGCGTCCGCGTCGGCGTCTGCCCGCACACGACCACCGCCGAAGGGAGGGCGGCCTCATGACTCCACAGTCTGTGGACAGCCCCGACCTGTGGGCCGGACTGCCCACCCTGGAAGCACCGCCCGGCGAGGACGACGCGGCACCGGACGTGTGGGAGGACCCCATTCCCCTCACCGGCCGCCGTGAGCGCCCGCCGTTTCCCGCCCACGTCCTGCCCGCCTGGCTGGGGGAGTTCGTGACCGCCGTCGCAGAGGAGACACAGACCCCGGTCGACCTCGCCGGGTCGATCGCCCTCGCCGTGCTCGCCACGGCGGCCGGCGGCCGGTCGGTGGTCCACGTACGCGGCAACTGGCGTGAGCCCACCAACCTCTACACCGTTGTGGCGCTCCCGCCCGCGAACCGCAAGTCGGCCGTCTTCGCGCTGCTGACCAACCCCCTGTATGAGGCGGAGAAGCAGCTCAAGTCCGCGATGAAGCCCGTGATCGTGGAAGCGGAGTTGACGGCGAGGTTGGCCAAGGAAGCGGCCGACAAGGCCGCCGCCAAGGCCGCGTCCGCCGATGGCGACAAGCGCGATGAGATGGTGCGAACCGCCGTCGGGTTGGCGCAGACGGCGGACACGCTCAGCGTCCCGGCCGAACCGGTGCTGTTGGCGGACGACTCGACACCTGAGACGGTGACCTCGCTCATGGCGGAACAGGGCGGGCGGTTGTCGGTGATGAGCGCTGAGGGCGGCATCTTCGACATCATTGCCGGCCGCTACTCCGGCGCCCCGAACATGGAGGTCTTCCTCAAGGGGCATGCCGGGGACCGGTTGCGGGTGAACCGGCAGACCCGCCGCGAGTACATCGACGCCCCGGCCCTGACCATCGGCCTTGCCGTGCAGCCGGACGTCTTGCGGGACATCGGGAAGGTGAAGGGGTTCGAGGGACGGGGACTGTTGGCCCGGTTCCTGTACTCCCTGCCGGTGTCCACGGTCGGTGACCGCGAGATCATTACCAACCCGGTTCCGCAAGAGACGGCCGCCGCCTACACCGCCCGGGTCATCGACCTCGCCCTGTCGCTCGCGGAGTGGACCGACCCGGCCGTCATCCAGCTCACCCCGGAGGCGGACGCGGCCCTGATCGCCTATCAGAAGCGCATCGAACCGCAGCTCAAGGCGCGCGGCGGCAAGCTGGGCCACATCTCGAATTGGGCCGGAAAGCTTGCCGGGGCGACCGCCCGCATGGCCGCGCTGCTGCACCTCGCCGAACACGGCGGCAACGGCTACGCCCACCCGGTCACCGAAGCCACCATGCGCGCGGCCATCGAGCTGGGGGACTACTACACCGCCCATGCCCTCGCCGTGTTCGACGTCATGGGCGCCGACCCGGTCCTGTCCCGCGCCCGCAGCGTGCTGGAAGCGCTGAGGGACAACGGATGGGAGGACGTCAGCCGGCGGGACGTCTTCAGCGTCCTGTCCCGCAGCGAGGTCCCCACCGTCGCCGACCTCGAACCGGCCCTCGCCCTGTTGGAAGACCACGGATACCTGCGGTCGTACCAGCCGGAGCGCACCGGCAAGCGCGGACGCCCACCGGCACCCCGCCTACAGGCCCACCCGTCCCTGCGCCACGGCGGCCGGTGACTCCCGCCCGCGCACGCAACCCCCCTCGCACAAACCGCGAAATCGCAGAATTCACCGGACACCCTCGATGACCTGCGACGCGCACCCACGCCGACCCCGGACGGGGGCCCGTCGCACAATCCCGCGATATTCCGCAAAAAACCGAGCACCGCCCCGCCCACGGGGACCGGCCGTCGGCCGCCCCGGATTTTTGCGGAATATCGCGGGTTTCTGCGGAGCACCACCCGTCACCACCCGCACACCGCATCACCCCAGGTCAACGACCCTTCCCCGGGTTTCTGCGGATTTTGCGGTTTGTGCGGCGGCACTTGCCCATGAACTCAGCCTCACAGGAGTGAGCCGTGGACCAACCCACCAGCCTCCCCCTCGCCGAAGACCCGACCCTGGTTCTCCTCAAGGTCGAAGAGGCCGCCCGCCGCCTCCGCATCGGCCGCACCACCTGCTACGCCCTCATCCGCTCCGGAGAACTGGAGTCCGTACCCGTCGGCCGTCTCCGTCGCGTCCCCGCCGACGCTCCGGCCGCATACGTCGCCCGTCTCCGCGCAGCCCAACGCGCCGCTTGACGACGCCCGGGGCGGCGGCACTCCCGGACAGAACAGCCCGCCGCCCCGGTCCCATCCCGACACCAAGAAACAGGAGCCTGCCTGTGGCAGAGAAGAAGCGCACCCGACAGCCCAACGGCCGCAGCTCGATCTACTTCGGCAAGGACGGCAAATGGCACGGCCGCGTCACCGTCGGCATCCGCGACGATGGCACGCCGGATCGGCGCCATGTTGAACGTAAGACTCGCACTGAAGTGACGGCCGCCGTACGCGAGTTGGAGAAGCAGCGCGACGCCAAGACTGTAAAGAAGCCCGGCAAGGCGTGGACGGTCAAGGCATGGCTGACGCACTGGATTGAGAACGTCGCGCCCCTCGCCGTCAACGACAACACGATGGTCGGGTACGGCGTCGCGGTGCGGAAGCACTTGATCCCCGGATTGGGGGCTCACCGTCTCGACAGGCTCAAGCCCGAGCACATCGAGGCGTTCTACGCCAAGATGCAGGCCAACGGCAGCAAGCCCGCGACCGCTCACCAGGCGCACCGAACCTTGCGCACCGCCCTCAATGAGGCCGTGCGGCGCGGTCATCTCGGCAAGAACCCCGTTCAGTTGGCCAAGGCGCCGAAGACGGGGGAGTACGAGGTGGAGCCCTATAGCGTCCAAGAGGTGCAGCGGTTGCTCAAGGCCGCTGACCAGCACCGCAACTCCGCTCGCTGGGCCGTCGCCCTCGCCCTCGGACTGCGCCAAGGGGAAGTGCTCGGTCTGAGGTGGGAGGACGTGGACCTTGACGGTGGATTCCTTGTTGTCCGGCGTAGTCGACACCGGCCTCAGTACGCCCATGGGTGCGTGGACCCCTGCGGGCGCAAGGCCGCCGGATACTGCCCGCAGAGGCGTCGGACGAACCCGGAGTTGGCCACCACCAAGTCGCGCGCCGGCCGCCGCGCGGTTGGTCTCCCCGAACAACTCGTTGACCTACTCCGTGCCCACCTAAAGGCACAGAAAGGGGAGCGGGCGGCGGCCGGGAAGTACTGGGAGGAGAACGGGTTGGTCTTCCCGGACGAAAACGGCCGTAGCCCGTCCCACCGCCGGGACTGGACCGAGTGGAAAGCTCTGCTCACGGAGGCGAACGTTCGCGACGGACGTCTCCACGACGCCCGCCATACAGCCGCGACGGTTCTACTGATCCTCGGCGTTCCCGAGCGTGCCGTCATGGGCCTCATGGGTTGGTCGACCACGGCCATGGCCGCCCGCTATCAGCACATGGTGGACGCCGTTCGGATGGACATCGCGAGGCAGGTGGACGGCCTGATCTGGCAGTCCGATGCCCTCCGGCCGGGAGCTGAGGAAGGCGAGGACTTGCCCTAACAAGTCATCTCGTTCGGCGAGTCTGTGGCAGCGCCGACACCTTCACGCGGGCGTTCTGTCTGAGTCGGTGAATTCGGGTGCTGAATAGCCCAGTTGCCCGATAGTCTGATCATCACTTAGTCGCCGTCTCCCGCATTCGGGAGCTGACATGTGTCGCCGTCACCCCCATTGGGGTGCTGACACAAAAGGAGAAGCCTTGCCCGGCAAGGACTACAGCTACGACATCCCGGACCACCCGATCGAGTACATCAAGGTGGACCCGAGGACTATCAAGTTCGACCACCGCGCGCAGCGCAACCTCAACAAGGCCCGTGCGGCGGCCATCGCTGAGAAGCTGGTCCCCACCGCACTCGGGACGCCGATCCTCTCGCAGCGCGATGACGGTCTGTACGCGGTGGACGGTATGCACCGCGTCTACGCCTGCCAGCTCATCCTGACTGGGAAAGTCTCGGTCTCGGAGGACGTTCGCGAGGCTATCCAGACCATTACCTGTGAGGTCCACTCCGGCCTCTCGATGGCCAACGAGGCGTCACTGTTCATCATCAAGAACAAGGAGTCCTCGAAGGTCGGCCCGAATGACGAGTTCAGGATCGGTGTATTGGCAGGGCATCCGCTCTTCCAGGACACCAACACCGTCCTTGAGAAGCACCAGCTCAAGGTAGGCAGCAGCAGCGTCAACGGCGTGCGCGGCATCAAGGGGATCCTCAGCATCGTCATGGAGCACGGTCCCGAGATCCTGGACCTGTCGCTCACCATCGCCGAGGACGCCTGGGGTCGTACCCCGGACACGTGGCACTCCGTCACTATCGGAGGCATCGCCACGGTGATGTCCAAGCACTCCGATGAACTGAACCCCCAGGAGTTGGCGCAGAAGCTCAAGCGCCAGGGTGACCCCACTTCCTTCAGGGCCAAGATCCAGACCATCGCCACCAACAACAACACCCGCCACGACGGCACCAAGGGCCGCCTCAAGGCCGCTCACTTGGCGGTTGCCTCCGCCTGGAACGCTAACCGCCGCGTCAACCGCATCCCCGTCCCGAACATCTTCGAGTAGCCCTAGCCGGCGCGGTGCCCCGCCCGCTGCCTGCGGCGCGGGCACCGCGCTTTCTTCGCTCGTAACCGTCTACTGAGACGGCAACTGAGACGGACGGCCGAAAGGGCGGCACCCCGGATGAGGTGCCGCCCTTTGTTTTGCCTGGTCAGGCAGGTAGAGGCCGTGGCGGGAATCGAACCCACGTAACTCGCTTTGCAGGCGAGTCCCTAAACCACTCGGGCACACGGCCATTCACCTGGCCGTGGCGGGAATTGAACCCGCGTAACTCCCCGCGGGCGGAGCCCGCTGATGGATGCTGCGCAGGCGAGTCCCTAAACCGCTCGGGCACACGGCCAAGATCAGGTGCGGCACGGCTCACTCGTTCCGACCTGACGCATTGACCGTAGGGCCGGGTGGTCGAGGGCCTCAAGAGCGCCGCGGGGGCTGCAACGGGACTGCCATACGCCGTTCATGAAAGGCGAGGTTCAGGTAAGGCGAGTCGTACGACCAAGGTCCGAACCCATCACCGTCTCCCGACAGGAGCCAATCCCCGCTGAGCCCCTTACCCTGACCTGCATGGCAGCCCTGGAACCCCGCGACACCGACGTCGCCGATACCGCCCCTCCCGTCCCATCGGACGACGCCACCGGTGTACTCGCCCGCCCCTACCGGGCACTGACCATCGGCATCGTCTCGGTCGTCCTGCTCATCGCCTTCGAGGCGACGGCGGTCGGCACGGCGATGCCGGTCGCGGCGCGGGAGCTGGACGGGCTGTCCTTGTACGCCTTCGCGTTCTCCGGGTACTTCACGACGAGCCTGTTCGGCATGGTGCTCGCGGGGCAGTGGTCGGACCGCAACGGCCCGCTCGCCTCGCTGACCTGCGGCATCGCCGCCTTCGCGGCCGGACTGCTGCTGTCCGGGACGGCCGGGGCGATGTGGCTGTTCATCCTGGGGCGGGCCGTGCAGGGGCTGGGCGGCGGACTGGTGATCGTCGCGCTGTATGTGGTCGTGAGCCGGGCCTACCCGGAGCGGCTGCGGCCCGCGATGATGGCCGCGTTCGCGGCATGCTGGGTGGTCCCGACCGTGGTCGGCCCGCTGGCGTCCGGCGCGGTGACCGAGCAGCTCGGCTGGCGCTGGGTCTTCATCGGCATCCCGGTGCTGGTGGTGTTCCCGCTCGCGCTCGCGCTCCCGCAGATACGGCGCCGGGCGGGTGGCCCCGCCACGGAGGCGGTCGCCGCTCCCTTCGACGGCCGCCGCATCCGGCTGGCGCTCGGCATCTCGCTGGGCGCGGGACTTCTCCAGTACGCGGCCCAGGACCTCAGGTGGGTGTCCCTGGTCCCCGGCGTCGCGGGCGTCGCGCTGCTGGTCCCGGCCGTGCTCGGGCTGCTTCCCCACGGCACCTGGCGGGCGGCGCGCGGACTGCCGTCCGTGGTGCTGCTGCGCGGAGTGGCGGCGGGTGCCTTCATCTCGGCGGAGAGCTTCATCCCGCTGATGCTCGTCACCCAGCGGGGGCTGTCGCCGACGCTGGCCGGGTTCTCGCTCGCGGCGGCCGGCGGGACCTGGGCGCTGGGGTCGTACGTGCAGTCGAGGCCGCGCCTGGAGCCGTACCGGGAGCGGCTGATGACGCTGGGCATGCTCATCGTGGCGGTGGCGATCGTCACGGCGCCCAGCGTGCTGATCCACGCCGTGCCCGTCTGGACCGTCGCCGTCGCCTGGGGGTTCGGCTGCTTCGGCATGGGCCTGGTCATCTCCTCCACCAGCGTCCTGCTGCTGAGCCTGTCGGCCCCCGAGGAGGCGGGCGCGAATTCGGCCGCCCTCCAGATCTCCGACGGCCTCTCCAACGTCCTCCTGCTCGCCGCGGGCGGTGCCGCGTTCGCCGCGCTCGGCGGCGGCACGGTCGCCCACACGGCGACCGGGACGACCGCCGGCGGCTCGCATCCGGCCGCCTTCGCCGTGGTGTTCCTGCCGATGGCGGGGGTGGCGTTGGTGGGGGCGTGGGTGACTACGCGGCTGCGGACGGAATCCCGCTGACACCGAGTGGTACCACGTAGTACCGTCGAAGCATGGCTGGACTGAACCTGCGGTTTACGGACGAAGAGCTCGAGGCGCTGCGCGAGCGTGCGGCGGCGGAAGGGCGCAGCATGCAGGCGTTCGCGCACGACGCCGTGATGTCGGCCATAAACGAGCACTCGCGTCTGTTCGACGAGGCAGCGGAACACGTCCTGAAGGTCAGCGAGGAGCTGAACCGGAGGCTCGCCTGATGCACTACCTCACGCTTGCCGAGCTGCTGAACCTGACGAAGCGGCTCGGCGTGGACGACGTGCGCGATTACGGGCTCCTGGACTCGGCCCTCGCACGTCCTCAGTCGAGCGTGTTCGGTCAGGATGCCTATCCCGACGTATGGCAGAAGGCTGCCGCGTTGATGGAGTCCCTTGCCCGCAACCACGCCCTCGTCGACGGGAACAAGCGCATCGCCTGGTACGCGACCTGGGTGTTTCTGCACGTGAACGGGCACCCCCTGGACGCGAACTTCGACGTGGACGAGGCCGAGCGATTCGTGCTGGACGTGTGCCAGGGCGCCTTGGACGTACCGAAGATCGCCGCCCAGTTGCCGCGCTTCGCGCGCTGACCGAGGTGCGTGCGCGGCGCGGTGTGAGCTGAATCCCATCCCCGGCCGACCCGGCGCTGTGCGGGCGTTGACCCCGCCGGGTCGCCGGTAGGGTGGCCCGGTTGTCGTACGCATCCGAGCCGCCCGACCCCCCTTCTACGGAGACCGTGACTACCACCGCCACCAGCTCCAGCTCCTCCCACTCTCACCACCTCTCTCCCGCCTTCCCCGGCCGCGCCCCCTGGGGCACCGCCGGCAAGCTGCGTGCCTGGCAGCAGGGGGCGATGGAGAAGTACATCCAGGAGCAGCCGCGTGACTTCCTCGCCGTCGCCACGCCCGGCGCAGGCAAGACGACCTTCGCGCTGACGCTCGCGTCCTGGTTGCTGCACCACCACGTCGTGCAGCAGGTGACCGTGGTCGCGCCGACCGAGCACCTGAAGAAGCAGTGGGCGGAGGCGGCCGCGCGGATCGGGATCAAGCTCGACCCCGAATACAGCGCCGGACCGCTGGGCCGGGAGTACCACGGCGTCGCCGTCACCTACGCGGGCGTCGGAGTGCGGCCCATGCTGCACCGCAACCGCGTCGAGCAGCGCAAGACCCTCGTCATCCTCGACGAGATCCATCACGCCGGTGACTCCAAGTCCTGGGGCGAGGCGTGTCTGGAGGCCTTCGAGCCCGCGACCCGCCGACTCGCCCTCACCGGTACGCCGTTCCGGTCCGACACCAACCCCATCCCCTTCGTCACGTACGAGGAGGGGAACGACGGGATCCGGCGGTCCGCCGCCGACTACACCTACGGGTACGGCCACGCGCTCGCCGACCACGTCGTCCGGCCCGTCATCTTCCTCTCCTACAGCGGCAACATGCGCTGGCGCACCAAGGCGGGCGACGAGATCGCCGCCCGGCTCGGCGAGCCCATGACCAAGGACGCCGTCAGCCAGGCCTGGCGCACCGCCCTCGACCCGCGCGGCGACTGGATGCCCAGCGTGCTGCGCGCCGCCGACCAGCGGCTGACCGAGGTCCGCAAGGCCATCCCGGACGCCGGGGCCCTCGTCATCGCCTCCGACCAGGACTCGGCCCGCGCGTACGCCAAGCTGATCCGCGAGATCACCGGGCACAAGGCGACCCTCGTCCTGTCCGACGACTCCGGCGCCTCCGACCGTATCGACGAGTTCAGCGGCAACGACGACCGCTGGATGGTCGCGGTGCGCATGGTGTCCGAGGGCGTCGACGTGCCGCGGCTCGCCGTCGGCGTGTACGCCACCACGATCTCGACACCCCTCTTCTTCGCCCAGGCCGTCGGCCGTTTCGTACGGTCGCGGCGGCGCGGCGAGACCGCCTCCGTCTTCCTGCCGACCGTCCCCGACCTCCTCACCTTCGCCAACGAGATGGAGGTCGAGCGCGACCACGTCCTCGACAAGCCCAAGAAGGGCGGCGAGGAGGAGGACCCGTACGCCGAGTCCGAGAAGGAGATGGACGAGGCCAACCGGGAGCAGGACGAGGACACCGGCGAGCAGGACATGCTGCCGTTCGAGGCGCTGGAGTCCGACGCCGTCTTCGACCGGGTCATGTACAACGGCGCCGAGTTCGGCATGCAGGCCCACCCGGGGAGCGAGGAGGAACAGGACTACCTGGGCATTCCGGGCCTTCTCGAACCCGAGCAGGTGCAGTTGCTGCTGCAGAAGCGGCAGGCCCGGCAGATCGCGCACAGCCGCAAGAAGCCGGACACGGAGGCGGACCTGCTCGAACTGCCCGCCGACCGGCGGCCCGTGGTCACCCACAAGGAACTGCTGGAGCTGCGCAAGCAGCTCAACACGATGGTCGGCGCGTACTCGCACCAGAGCGGCAAGCCGCACGGCGTGATCCACACCGAGCTGCGGCGGGTGTGCGGGGGGCCACCGAGCGCGGAGTGCACGGCGGGGCAGTTGCGGCAGCGGATCGCCAAGGTCCAGGAGTGGGCCACCCGTATGCGGTGACGCTGGGCGCTGGGCGCTGGGCGCTGGGCCGGTGCCGGTGCCGGTGCCGGTGCCGGTGCCGGTGCCGGGGGCACGGGTGGCAGCTGTTGTACTTCGGCTGCGGGTAGTCCGTGGCCGGTCGCGCAGTTCCCCGCGCCCCTTACAGGGGCGCCTCACCGCGCCCTGCCCGGTCGTACGCCACCGCGTACATACCTCCGCAAAGTGAACCACTCCGTACCAGTCACTGACCGGATTCTGGACGGAGCCTTCCGCTGAGCGAACTGGCTCGCTACTGTCCCGCTACGCACACGCCCCGTGGCAGCGCCGCCGCGGAGCGCAGCCGTGAAGCGACTGAGTCCGGGATCCACCCGGGCCGCCGGCCGAACGGCGGCCTCTGAAGCGCGTCGCCGACGGGACTCGGCGGCGCATCCGCCGCGACGGGGCCGCCGACCTCACCACTAAGGAGTGGGCGTCGTGACCGCGGAGACCTCCCAGACGCTCGACCGGGGCCTCAGGGTCCTCAAGCTGCTCGCCGACACGGACCACGGGCTGACCGTCACCGAGCTGTCCAGCAAACTGGGCGTGAACCGGACTGTGGTGTACCGGTTGCTCGCCACCCTGGAGCAGCACTCTCTCGTACGCCGCGATCTGGGCGGCCGCGCCCGGGTCGGGCTCGGTGTGCTGCGTCTGGGCCGCCAGGTGCATCCGCTGGTGCGGGAGGCCGCGCTGCCCGCCCTGCGGGCGCTCGCCGAGGACATCGGGGCGACCGCGCACCTCACGCTCGTCGACGGGTCGGAGGCGCTGGCCGTCGCCGTGGTCGAGCCGACGTGGACCGACTACCACGTGGCGTACCGCGCAGGCTTCCGGCATCCGCTCGACCGGGGAGCCGCCGGCCGTGCGATCCTCGCGGCCCGTCGGCAGCCGGTCACCGACCCCGGATACACGCTCACGCACGGGGAGTTGGAGACGGGCGCCTGCGGGGCGGCCGCACCGCTGCTGGGGGTGACGGGGGTCGAGGGCAGCGTGGGGGTCGTGATGCTGTCGGACTCGGTACCGGAGAGGGTGGGACCACGGGTGATGGACGCGGCGCGAGAGGTGGCCGAGGCGCTGCGCTGACCGTCGCGCGGCGCGGCGCGTCCGGGGGATCCCCCGCCGGAGCCGCCACGAGCGTCCTCGACTTCGGCCACCGCGCGGGCCGTTGCCGACGCTGCCGCCGCCTTCCACACTCGATTCATGACAGCTGAGACTGACCGACCGGACTTACCCGAGCACGCGGCGGTGCGCGCACTCGCGGACGGTGCCGCCCGCGCCGCCGCGGTCGTCGTCCGCACCGTGCACGACGCGGTCGGCCTCGCCGCCGTGGCGGACTTCTTCAGCGATGTGTGGCAGACGCCCCGCAGCACTCCGCCGTACCCGGCGGAGGTGCTGCACAGCCTCGTCCACGCGGGCGGGGCCGTGCACGCCGCGTACACCGTCGAGGGGGAGCGGCTCGCCGGGGCCTGCGTCGCCGTGTTCGGGCCGCCCGCGGCCGCGGCCGCGTACTCCCTGGTGGCGGCGGCCGACCACGGTGTCGGGTATGCCGTGAAGCAGGCGCAGCGCGCCTGGGTCCTGGAGCGCGGCGCCCGCACCCTGCGCTGGACCTTCGACCCGCTGGTGGGCCGCAACGCCCGATTCAACCTGGCCAAGCTGGGCGCGACCGGCACCGAGTACCTGGTCGACTTCTACGGCCCGATGGCCGACGGCGTGAACGGCGGCGACGAGAGCGACCGGCTGACGGTGACCTGGGACCTGACGGCGCCCCGGCGACCGTACGAGACCGCCGACCGCAACGCCGCGCCCGCCACCCACGCCATCGGCCGACCCGCCGCCCACCCCGTCGCCCTCCCCGCCGCCCTCCCCCAAGGGACCCCCATGGCCCCGGACGGCGCCCCGCTCGCCCGCCGCTCCCGCGACGGCCGGCACGTGTGGTGCCGCGTGCCCGGCGACATCGTCGCCCTGCGCGCCGCCGACCCCGCCCTCGCCCTGCGCTGGCGGCACGCCGTCCGCGACGTCTTCACGGAGGCCTTTGCCGAGGGGTTCAGGGCGACGGGCATGTCCCGGGACGGCTCGTACACGCTCACCCGCGAGGAGGACACCCCGGCATGAAGCTCGAACGCGTCGAGATCGTCCATGTGGCGATCCCGCTCGTCGGCCCGTTCCGCACCTCCTTCGGCACCATGACGACGAAGGACACCTTCCTCCTCCATGTCGTCACCGACGCCGCCGAGGGCTGGTCGGAGTTCGCGGCCGACCCCGAGCCGCTGTACTGCCCCGAGTTCGTCGCCGGGGCCGAGATCGTCCTGCGCGACTTCCTGCTGCCGCGCGTCGCCGCCCTGCCCCGCCTGACCACGGCAGCGCTCGCCCCGGCCATGGGGAAGATCAAGGGGCACGAGCTGGCCAAGGCGGCCCTGGAGACGGCGGTCCTGGACGCGGAGCTGCGCGCACACGGCATGCCGCTCGCGACCTACCTGGGGGCGGTACGGGACCGGGTGCCGGCCGGGGTCTCGGTCGGTATCAAGAACTCCGTGCCGGAGCTGCTGGACGATGTCGAGCGCTACCTCGCCGAGGGGTACGTCCGCATCAAGCTGAAGATCGAACCCGGCTGGGACCTCGAACCCGTACGAGCCGTCCGCGAGCGCTTCGGGGACGCGCTGCCGCTCCAGGTCGACGCGAACACGGCGTACACGCTCGCCGACGCCGAGCACCTGCGGAAACTCGACGTGTTCGGGCTGCTGCTGATCGAGGAGCCGCTGGAGGAGAACAACCTCCGCGCCCATGCGCGACTCCAGCAGCGCATCACGACCCCCGTCTGCCTGGACGAGTCCCTGCACAACGCCCGCGACACCGCCTCCGCGATCGCGCTGGACGCCTGCCGGGTCGTGAACGTGAAACCGGCCCGGGTCGGCGGCTACCTGGAGGCCCGCCGCGTGCACGACGTGGCGCACGCGCACGGGGTGCCGGTCTGGTGCGGCGGCATGCTGGAGACGGGCATCGGCAGGGCGCCCAACCTCGCCCTGGCCGCCCTGCCCGGCTTCACACTGCCCGGCGACACCTCGGCGTCCTCCCGTTACTTCGCCGAGGACATCACCGAGCCGTTCGTCCTGGAGGACGGCCATCTGCCGGTGCCGTCCGCACCCGGAATCGGCATCGAACCACTCCCGGACGCGCTACGGCGCTTCACCACCGGCAGGAGGACCGTGTACGGGGGCTGACACCGGTCGTGGGCGGCAGGACCCGGAGCGGGGCTGACCGGCCCCCGGGCGGAATCCACCGTCACGTTAGATTGATTCCGTGCTTTCTCGCCTCTCGCGCCCCAAGGCCGTCGCCGTCTGTGCCCTGCCCGTCGTGGCCCTTCTCGCGACGGCGGCGTTCGCGCCGCTGCCGTTCTCCGTGGCGCAGCCCGGCATGACGGCGAACGTCCTCGGCGAGAACAAGGGCGCTCCCGTGATCACGATCAGCGGGGCTCCCACCCGCACGACGACCGGTCAGCTACGGATGACGACGATCGAGGCGACCGGTCCCGACACGCAGGTCTCCCTCGGTGACGTGGTCGACGGCTGGTTCCGTACGGACCGGGCGGTGCTGCCGCGCGACTCGGTCTACCCGAGCGGCAACAGCGTCAAGGAGATCGAGCGGCACAACACCGAGCAGATGAAACAGTCCCAGGACGCGGCGACCCGGGCGGCGCTCAAATACCTGGACCTCAGCGACAAGAAGGTCAAGGTCACGCTGAAGCTCGCGGATGTCGGCGGTCCCAGCGCGGGCCTGCTGTTCTCCCTCGGGATCGTCGACAAACTGGACGGCGACGGCAGCGGGGGCGACCTGACGGGCGGCCGCACCATCGCCGGTACGGGCACGATCGACGCGGCCGGCAAGGTCGGCGCGGTCGGCGGCGTCGCCCTCAAGACGCAGGCCGCCCGCCGCGACGGTGCGACGGTCTTCCTGATCCCGAAGGCGGAGTGCTCCGACGCGAAGGCGCAGCTGCCGAAGGGGCTGCGGCTGGTTCCGGTGACGACATTGAACGGCGCGGTCGACGCGCTGGTGGCGCTGGAGAAGGGGAAGGGCTCGGTACCGAGCTGCTAGTGCCCCGACAGGCAACGTTCGCCCCGTCGCGACGCCCGGCACGCACTCTCGCCGCACCGGTCGAAAGCCCAAGTACATCCAGTACGAGGGCTTCCGTCCGGCACCCCGAGAGCACGCACCGGACGCCGCTCCTTGACGGGCAAACGTTGCCTGCCGGGGCACTAGACAGTGGCGGGCCGGGGTGCGGCGGCGAGCCGCAGGCCGACCTCGACGAGGGTCCAGCCGAGGCGTACGCGCAGGTCACGGGGTTGCCTGGCGTCGGTGGCGAGACGATACGCGTCGGCCTGGGCGTGGAGTTCGGCGGCGCGGACGCGGTGCAGGGCGAGCTGGGCCTCGGGGTGCATCGGCGGTGCCTTTCAGTCCGTGGTGATGGGGAAGGCGTGCGTGTGGATCCGTACCTGTGCGGCCTGTGGGTCGTTCTCGTCGGCGGCCAGCTCGCGATAGGTGTCGAGGAGGGCGTGCATCTTCTCGACCAGTTCGCGGGTGAGTTCGGGCGTCAGCCGTAGCGTCGCGCTGCTCAGGTCCCAGACGCGGGACCACTCCTCGGGCCAGGCATCGCGGTTGCCCAGCCACGTGGACAGATCACGGGTCTGCGTGGTCGCGACCTCGTGCAGGTACAGGTCGGCGGCGCCGCGCACCTCCGGGTTGTCGTCCCGCAGGAGGGAGTCGTCGAACGCAAGACCCCGGTGGACCGCCTTCCACCACCGCTCCCGCCCCTTGCCGTGCTCGGGGGCGTCCTCGACGAAGCCGTGGGCGGCGAGCTGGCGCAGGTGGTAACTGGTCGAGCCGCTCGACTCGCCCAGTCTGTCGGCGAGTTGGGACGCCGTGGCCGGTCCCCCGAAGCGCAGGGCGTCGAGCAGCCGCATGCGCAGCGGGTGTGCGAGTCCACGCAGTGAGCGGGCGTCGAGGTTGCGGACCTGTGGGTCCTGGGGCTCGTTCATGCGTACAAAGGTAGCGTTGCAAAGAAACCGCTGCAACGGGTTCTTTGCAAGCAGTTCTTTGGAACCTGTTCCGGAGCCGGCTCCTTGGAACTTCCGGTCTCTCAGGCCCGCTTGGCGAACCGCGGCCGCAGCAACAGCTCGCCCAGTGACGCCAGCCAGTCGACCAGCAGTGCGAGCGCGATCGTGAGGATCGCGCCGAGCAGCAGCACCTGTGTGCGCTGATGGGCGATGCCGGTCCTGATCAGCACGCCCAGGCCGCCGCCTCCCCCGAAGGCCGCCAGGGTCGCCGTACCCACGTTGAGGACCAGCGCCGTGCGCACGCCCGCCAGGATCAGCGGCACCGCGAGCGGCAGTTCCATCCGGGTCAGCACGCCCAGCGGGGACATACCGATGTCGCGCGCGGCCTCCAGGAGCGTCGGGTCGTTCGCTCTCAGTCCCTTGACCGTGTGCGACAGCACCGGCAGGACGGCGAAGGCGATCATGCCGATCAGGACGGCCTTCCGGCCGGTGCCGAGCCAGATCACCGGCAGCGCCAGCAGGCCGATCGCCGGGGCGGCCCGCCCCATGTCGGCGATCGCCATCGCCACCGGCGTGACCTTGCGGAAGGACCTGCGGGTGAGCAGGATCCCCAGCGGGATCGCGATGATCAGCACGCAGAATGTGGAGATCGCGGTCAGTTCGACATGCCGCCACAGCGCCTTCGTCACCTGCCCGCGCGCCAGCGCGCTCTCGGTGACCGGGTCCAGGTGGGCGTGCCGGAACCACTGTCGGGCCGTCAGGAGCACGGCGACCAGCGCCAATGGCAGCAGGGTCACCCTCTGCCAGGTGACCCGCCGTTGCGGGGGGCTCGGCGGAGCCGTCACTTCGGTCTCTTTCTGCTCCTCCAGCTTGGGTGTGGTCACGTCTGGTTCTCCTCCGGTTGCGCCGGTGCTCCAGGCGTCCTGGGGATGGTCAGCCGCCCGATGAGGGCGTATGCGGTGTCGAACAGAAGCGCGAGGGCGACGATCCCGAGCGTGCCCGCGAGCACCTGGTCGCGCGCGTGCGCGTCGCCCGGGGAGCCGAGGCCGCGGAAGATCTCGTTGCCGAGGCCGGGCCCGGAGGCGTACGCGGCGATCGCGGCGATGCCCATCAGTATCCGCGTGGAGCCCCGGATCCCGGTGAGGATCGGCGGCCAGGCCCGCGGCAGCTCCACGCGCACGAGCCGTGCCGTCCGCGACATGCCGAGGCCCCGGGCCGTGTCCAGCGGTGACGGATCGGTCCCGCGCAGTCCGACGACGGTGTTCCGCGCGATCGGCACCAGTCCGCACAGGGTCAGCGCGATGACGGTCGGCGGCACCCCCGGTCCCACGACCGGGACCAGCAGACCGATCAGGGCGAGGGGCGGGACGGCCAGGAGGGTGGCGGTGGTGGCCGTGGCGTGGTCGCCCAGCCACCCGCTGCGGCAGATGGCGACGCCGGCCAGCACCCCGAGGGCCGTCGCGAGGACCACGCACTGCGCGACCACGAGGGCGTGCTGACAGGTCTCCGTGAGCAACTGCTGGTGACGGTCGCCCAAGTACTCCCAGAAGCTCACGCGCGCTCACCCCGGTCGGCTAGTTCCTTTCCCGGTCCTCCGCCGCCTGCTCCACCAGCGGGATGATCCGCAGCGGAACGGGGTTTTCCATGACGATCGCCGTGGCGGCCCGGACGATGCCATCAAAACCGACAACCCGGTCGATCACACGTTGAAGATCGGCATTCGAGCGAGCCACCAGCCGGCACAGCATGTCCCCGCTGCCGGTGGTGGTGTGCAGTTCGAGCACCTCCGGGACGGTCGCCAAGTGGGCGCGGACGTCCGCCCCTTGACCCTGCCGGATCTGCAGCGTCGCGAACGCCGTGACCGGATAGCCGAGCGCCGCCGGGTCCACCTCGGGCCCGAATCCGCGGATCACTCCATTCGACTGAAGACGATCCAGGCGCGCCTGCACGGTGCCGCGCGCGACCCCGAGCCGCCGGGACATCTCCAGCACCCCGATCCGCGGCTCGCGTGCCAGCAGCACGATGAGCCGGGCGTCCAGATGATCGATCGCCATGCAGTGCTCCCCGATGGTCATCATGTACAGAACGCCCGCCGACAAGGGGCGTCCGCTGGGCAGATTGTTCAGCTGACACGCAAACTATTGCGCACCTTGCGGGGAGGGGTGAGGCTGCCGCTATGACACAGACCACACACCACACCCCTGACACCGCGCGCGAGGCCGACCCCTTCCCGGTCAAGGGAATGGACGCGGTCGTCTTCGCCGTGGGCAACGCCAAACAGGCCGCGCACTACTACTCCACCGCCTTCGGCATGCGGCTCGTGGCCTACTCCGGACCGGAGAACGGCAGCCGCGAGACCGCCTCGTACGTCCTGGAGAACGGCTCCGCCCGCTTCGTCTTCACCTCCGTCATCAAGCCCGCCACCACCTGGGGCCACTTCCTCACCCGGCACGTGGCCGAGCACGGCGACGGCGTGATCGACCTCGCCATCGAGGTCCCGGACGCGCGCGCCGCGTACGCGTACGCGATCGAGCAGGGCGCCCGCTCGCTCGCCGAGCCGTACGAGCTGAAGGACGACAACGGCACGGTCGTCCTGGCCGCCATCGCGACGTACGGCGACACCCGCCACACCCTGGTCGAGCGGACGGGGTACGACGGCCCGTACCTGCCCGGCTTCGCCGCCGCCGACCCGATGGTCGAACCGCCCGCCCAGCGCACCTTCCAGGCCATCGACCACTGCGTCGGCAACGTCGAACTCGGTCGTATGAACGAATGGGTGGGCTTCTACAACAAGGTCATGGGCTTCACGAACATGAAGGAGTTCGTGGGCGACGACATCGCGACCGAGTACAGCGCGCTGATGTCCAAGGTCGTCGCCGACGGCACGCTCAAGGTCAAGTTCCCGATCAACGAGCCCGCCGTCGCCAAGAAGAAGTCCCAGATCGACGAGTACCTGGAGTTCTACGGCGGCCCCGGCGTGCAGCACATCGCGCTCAACACGAACGACATCGTGCGCACGGTACGGACGATGCGGGCGGCCGGTGTGCAGTTCCTGGACACCCCGGACTCGTACTACGACACCCTCGGCGAATGGGTGGGCGACACCCGCGTCCCCGTCGAGACCCTGCGCGAACTGAAGATCCTCGCCGACCGCGACGAGGACGGCTATCTGCTCCAGATCTTCACCAAGCCGGTCCAGGACCGGCCGACGGTCTTCTTCGAGATCATCGAGCGCCATGGCTCCATGGGCTTCGGCAAGGGCAACTTCAAGGCGCTGTTCGAGGCGATCGAGCGGGAACAGGCCAAGCGCGGAAACCTGTGAGTCGCGGACTCGGCAACTTGTGACTGCGGGCGCCCGCCGGGCACCGTCCCCGGCGGGCGCCTCGCGCCGACGGGGTTCACACCGCTGCCCCCGGGTGCGACGCTGTGATCATGAGCCGTATCGAAGCCCCGCGCGACGAAGTCACCGGCAACCTCCTCGACCGCCTCCGGACCGGCCTGCCGGCCGCGGCCGTCCTGACGGACCCCGACGTCACGGCCTCGTACGCGAACGACATGGCGAGCTTCTGCGCGTCCGGCACCCCGGCCGTGGTCGTGCTGCCGCGCACCGTCGAACAGGTGCAGCACATCATGCGGACGGCCACCGAACTACGCGTCCCGGTCGTCCCGCAGGGCGCCCGCACCGGACTGTCGGGCGGCGCGAACGCCTCCGACGGCTGCATCGTGCTCTCCCTGACGAAGATGGACCGGATCCTGGAGATCAACCCGGTCGACCGTGTCGCCGTCGTCGAACCCGGCGTCATCAACGCCACGCTCTCCCGCGCGGTGAACGAACACGGCCTCGCCTACCCGCCGGACCCCTCCAGCTGGGAGATGTGCACCATCGGCGGCAACATCGGCACGGCCTCCGGCGGTCTGTGCTGCGTGAAGTACGGGGTGACGGCCGAGTACGTCCTCGGCCTCGACGTCGTCCTCGCCGACGGACGCCTCTTGTCCACCGGCCGCCGCACCGCCAAGGGCGTGGCCGGTTACGACCTCACCCGGCTCTTCGTCGGCTCCGAGGGCTCGCTGGGCATCGTCGTCCGCGCGACCCTGGCGCTGAAGCCTCAGCCGCCCCAGCAGCTGGTGCTGGCCGCCGAGTTCGCCTCCGCGGCCGCCGCCTGCGACGCCGTCTGCCGGATCATGGAGGGCGGACATGTGCCGTCCCTCCTCGAACTGATGGACCGTACGACGGTCAAGGCCGTCAACGACCTGGCGCACATGGGCCTGCCGGAGAGCACCGAGGCCCTGCTGCTCGCCGCCTTCGACACCCCCGACCCGGCCGCCGACCTCGCCGCGGTCGGCGCGCTGTGCGAGGCCGCGGGCGCCACCGAGGTCGTACCGGCGGACGACGCGGCCGAGTCCGAACTCCTCCTGAAGGCGAGGCGGTTGTCGCTCACCGCGCTGGAGGCCGTCAAGGGCACGACGATGATCGACGACGTGTGCGTGCCCCGCTCCCGGCTCGGCGAGATGCTCGAAGGAGTGGAGCGGATCGCCGAGAAGTACAAGCTCACCATCGGGGTCTGCGCGCACGCCGGGGACGGCAACACGCACCCGACCGTCTGCTTCGACGCGCAGGACCCCGAGGAGTCCCGGCGCGCCCGCGAGTCCTTCGACGAGATCATGGCCCTCGGCCTGGCGCTCGGCGGCACGATCACCGGCGAGCACGGCGTGGGCGTCCTGAAGAAGGAGTGGCTGGCGCGCGAGATCGGCCCGGTGGGCGTGGAGATGCAGCGGGCGATCAAGCAGGTCTTCGACCCGCTGGGCATCCTCAACCCGGGCAAGCTCTTCTGACCCACCCCGGCTCACTCACCGTCCGTCGACTCGTCCCACGGCCACGTGTCGTCGGCCGCCGTGGGGGCGAGCAGCTCGGCCAGGCCGTCCTCTATGCCGAGCCGGCCGGACTCGGCGCCCGGCGGGACCAGCCGCAGTGTGCGCTCCAGCCAGCTCGACACGGGGGCGGCCGGTGCCTGGAGCAGGGCGTCCCCGCCCGGTGAACTCAGCGCGATGAGAACGACGCTGCGGCCCGCGACCTTCGTCGGCCACACCCGCACGTCCCCGTGCCCGCAGGGCCGGAACACCCCCTCGATGAGCAGTTCGCGGGCGAAGGTCCAGCACACGGGGTGGTCGGAGTCGATGTGGAAGGTGACGCGGACGGCGTACGGGTCGTCGGTGCGGTAGTCGAGCCTGGCCAGGACGGGGATGCTGCGCTCGGGGGACAGGACGAGTTCGAGCTCCAGCTCGCGTTCCACGACGGTGTGCATGATGTGCGGTTCCTCTCCGGTACGGGGGCCCGTCGGTGGGCCCGTACGAGTGAGAGCACTCAGGTGCCGGAAGCATTACGCGAGTTTCGGAGAAATTCTTTCGCGGTGTGTTCCGGGTGTGTGAAGGGAGTGCGCGGTGTCGCCCGGAAAGGGGTGGGTCGGGGCGGAGCGGCAGTGCCCCCTGCCCGGTTCTGATAGATGTGGATGTCCACACGACCCCCCGAGCAGATACGGGACGACGGACATGAGCGCCCCAACCCCGGCACCCGGTGACGACAGGCCCCGCGAGGGGTACTACCCGGATCCGTCCATTCCTGGATACGTCCGGTACTGGAACGGCGCCGCCTGGGTGCCGGGTACCAGCCGGCCGGCCCCCAACGACGGCCGGCCACTCTCGCCGCCACCCGGCGCAGGGCCCGCGCAGCCCTCGGTGGAGGAGACCGGGCCGCACTTCTTCGACGAGGACCCGGTCGAGGAGCCCCGCCGGGTCAGTCCGGCCGAGGAGCCCCGCCAGGTGAGTCCGGCCGAGGCCCAGCACGGCAGCCGCCCCGAGCCCGCCTCGGCCTGGGGCGCCGACCGCTCCCAGCAGTCCGGCTTCGGCGGCGACCAGGACCGCCGGGTGTCCTGGGGCGCGCCCCAGGGAGCCGACCCGCGGGCTCCGCTCGCGGGCCGCCCCGACGGCACGACCCGTACGGACGGCACGGCGACGATCCCGCCCGCCGACTCCGCGGGCGGGACCGGCTCCGGCTCAGGTCCCTCCCCGGCCTCCGACGGCACGACCGTGTTCCGCCGGCCGACGCGTGACGGAGGTGCCGCCACCGCGGCCCCCGGCACCTCCGGCACCGGCGGCCCCGCCGCTGACGAGGGCACCATGAAGTTCCGCGCGCTCTCCCCGCGCACGGGGGAGCAGGGCGGAAGCACAGAGGCGGCAGGTTCCGGTTCCGGGCAGCCCGCCGCCGCGCGCCCGACGAACGCCCAGGCCGCGGCCCGCCAGGCGCTGGGACTGGACCCCGAGGCACCGGACCCCGCACCGCAGCGGACGGCCCCGCCGCAGCAGCAGGCATCGGCGCCCGCCACGGGGGTGCCCCCGCAGCAGTCGGCCGGATCACTCTCGCAGCAGCCCGCGGCCGGCGTGCCCCAGCAGTCCGCCGCTCCCGCGGCCACGCCCATGACCACGGGCGCCGGTGGCGGCCAGCCCTCCTGGGCGCAGCAGGTGCACCGACTCGCGAGCTCGGGCCCCGACGGCGGGCCCGTCGCACCATGGAAGCCGCCGGTGGAGGACGTGTTCCAGGCGGCCGCCCGGGCGCAGGCGGCGGCCCGGCCCGCGGGCCTGGGCAAGCGGCTGGCCGCGCGGCTCCTCGACACCCTGGTCCTGGCGGCGATCACGGGCGTGGCCGCCGTACCGCTGGGCACCAAGGCGATCGACCACATCAACGGCAAGATCGACGCGGCCAAGCAGTCCGGGCAGACCGTCACGGTGTGGCTGCTCGACGGCACGACCTCGGTCTACCTCGCCATCGTGCTCGCCGTGCTCCTCGGCTTCGGCGTCCTCTACGAGGTGCTGCCCACCGCCAAGTGGGGCCGCACGCTCGGCAAGAAGCTGTGCGGCATCGAGGTGCGGGACATCGAGGGCCACGAGCCGCCGGCCTTCGGTCCGGCCCTGCGCCGCTGGCTCGTCTACAGCGTGCCCGGCCTGCTCGTCGTGGGTGTCGTCGGCGTCCTGTGGTGCGTGTTCGACCGCCCCTGGCGCCAGTGCTGGCACGACAAGGCGGCGCACACCTTCGTGGCGGGCTGACCCGGACGGACCTGTACGGATGCGGAGCCGGAGGGTTCGCGGTCGACTCGGGCCATGAGCACCGAACCGCCGCCCCCCGGCTCAGGAGACTCCCCGGACGACGACCCGTTCAGGAAAAGGCAGCCCCCGCCGTCCGAGGGCGACGCCACGGGCCCCCACGGGGGCTTGGTGGGCAACCAGCCTCCGCCAGGCGGCTGGCCACCCCACGGCGGCCAGCCTCCGCCGGGCGGCCAACCCCCGCCCGGCGGTGAGCCCCCGCCCGGCGGCCAACCCCCGTACGGCGCACCCCCGCCCGGCGGCGGCCCCCCGTACGGTGCGCCCCCGCCGTACGGCGGCGAAGGCCCCTACGGCGGCGGAGGAGGCCCCTACGGCCCGTACGGAGGCACGGACCCCCTCGCCGGAATGCCCCCGCTGGCCGACAGCGGCAAGCGCGTGCTCGCGCGGATCCTCGACATGATCATCGTCGGGGTGGTCGTCGTGCTGCTGTCCTGGGCGTTCCGCACCACCGAGTACAACGTCGACGCCGACAGGATCGAGTACAGCAAGTCCGTCGGCCAGTCCGTGATCGCCGCCGTGCTCTACGTGGCGTACGACACCATCATGATCAGCAGGTCGGGACAGACGCTCGGCAAGAAGCTGCTGAACATGCGTGTGGCCAACCTCGACAACGGCGCCACCCCTTCCGTGCAGACCGCGCTGATCCGCGCGCTGGTGCTGTGGCTCCCGTTCGCGTTCTGCTGCGCCTGCATCTGGACGGCGATCTGCGGCGGCTGGAGCTTCTTCGACAAGCCCTACAAACAGGGCCTTCACGACAAAGCAGCCAAGACGGTGGAGGTCAGTACGAGTTGAGCGCGAGCTGACGAGGGGAATGAGGAAAAGGGGAGTGGCGTACGTATGAACCGGCGGGCCCGTGCATCACGGGCCCGCCGGTTCGAGTGCTCCCTGCGAGGTGGTGCCGGTGGTGCCGGTGAAGTGCTGGGCACGCGCGCCCGGTTCAGGGATTCGCCGGCTCGTGTACGGACTCGGCGGGTGCGGCGGATCCGACGGTTGCCGTCGCGCGGCCGGCCGGAACGGGCTGCTGGTCCCGGGATCGTCCGGTCGCGGTCGACGCGGGCTTCGGCAGGGGGACCGTCACGGCGACGAGCAGTCCGAGCGCGAGCGCCGCAAGGGCGATCACGGCGATCCCCAGGCCCGAACTCGTCTGTGACAGCAGCAGCATGGCGAGGGTGGAGAAGATCACGGTGCAGGAACCGTAGGCGAGCTGTGCGGCAGTCGGACGAGGCATGGCCATTCCTCGGGGTGGAGGTCTCCCCCCGGTGCCTCTCGCGATGGGGGAGGATGCGGACAACTGTGTGGATTATGGGGCACTTTGGGGTCTGTCTCGGAATCGTGGGGTGACAACGGTGTCGACAGGACAATCCGTCGCCATTCCGACGCTCCGCCTATCGACTCTATTCGCCTCCATGCCCGACCGGAACGGCTGGTAAGCGTGACCTAACCCACGGTGCCGGTGCACAGGGGGCGCACTGAGTCATGCGGTCCGACAACCGGACGTATGCACGCGCCGGTTGACGTGCGACTATGCCGTTCGTATAGCGGACGTCCCGCTCCATTAATGCACTTGGCCTGTTCAAGTCAAGATCTGTCTTTTCTTTTAAACCTCCGGTCAAATGTCGTCACTTGACACACGCGTACACCGCGCGCGGACCTTCCACGACACCCGAGAACCCTTCTCCGCGCGAACGGGCGCGTCGGGGAGGACATCAAGTGACCAGCAGACCCTGGACGTTCAGGGCAGGTGCGGCGTTCGTCGTGCTCGCGGCGGCCACCGCCACGCTCTCGGCGTCCGCCGTGGCCCAGACCGGGCGGAGCACCTCGGCGGCAGCCGCCGCGCACCGGCACGACCCACAGCCGGCCAAGAGCAGGGAGCACAACTTCGACGGGCCGCTGAGCAAGACTCAGGAGGCTCAGCGAGAGGAAGCGCTCAACCGGGTCATATCCGGCAAGGCCACGGTCACCGACCGCGGCGCCTCTCAGGTGGTGAAGCTCAGCAGCGGCAAGTACGTCGAACTCGCCCGCGAGCGGACCGACAAGATCTTCACCATCCTCGCGGAGTTCGGCACCAGGACGTCGCAGTACGGCGGCACCGCCGGCCCCAAGCACAACCAGATAGCCCAGCCGAACCGCACCACGGACAACAGCACCGCGTGGCAGGCGGACTACAACCGGCAGCACTACCAGGACCTCTACTTCTCGACGGACACGACGAAGAAAAGCCTCAAGCAGTTCTACGAGAAGGCCTCTTCGGGCCGGTACTCGGTCGACGGCCAGGTCCAGGACTGGGTCAAGGTCGACTACAACGAGGCCCGTTACGGCACCAACGAGTGCGACACCTGCGTGTGGAACCTCGTCAGCGACGCCCTGGCCAAGTGGGTCGCCCAGCGCAAGGCCGCCGGTGACACCGACGCCCAGATCAAGTCCAAGATCGCGGCGTACGACAAGTGGGACCGCTACGACTACGACGGCGACGGCAACTTCAACGAGCCCGACGGCTACATCGACCACTTCCAGATCGTGCACGCCGGCGAGGACGAGTCCGCGGGCGGCGGCGCCCAGGGCGAGGACGCGATCTGGGCCCACCGCTGGTACGCGTACGGCACCGACGCCGGCAACACCGGCCCCGCGGGCAACAAGCTCGGCGGCACCCAGATCGGCTCCACCGGCATCTGGGTCGGCGACTACACCATCCAGCCGGAGAACGGCGGACTCGGTGTCTTCGCCCACGAGTACGGCCACGACCTGGGCCTGCCCGACAACTACGACACCACCGGCAACGCCGAGAACTCCACCGGCTTCTGGGACCTGATGTCCTCCGGCTCCTGGCTCGGCGCCGGCAAGAACAGCATCGGCGACGTCCCCGGCGACTTCACCACCTGGGACAAGCTCCAGCTCGGCTGGCTGGACTACCGGACCGTGGTGGCCGGCACCAAGTCGGCGACGAGGCTCGGGTACTCGGAGTACACCACCGCCAACCCGCAGGCGCTGATCGTCACGCTGCCGAAGAAGAGCGTCACCACGACCCTGGTCACCCCGGCGAGCGGCTCGTACCAGTGGTGGAGCGGCAAGGGCAACAGCCTCAACAACACGCTGACCCGTGACGTCGATCTGACCGGCAAGTCCTCGGCCGCGCTGTCCCTCAAGGGCTACTTCGACATCGAGAGCGGCTACGACTTCCTGTACACGGAGGTCTCGACCGACGGCGGCACGAACTGGAAGCCGATCGACGGCACGGTGGGCGGCACCGCGCTCCCGCGCGACGCCAGCGACCAGCCGGCCCTGACGGGCACCATCGCCGCGTACACCGACCTGGTCTACCCGCTCGACGCCTACGCCGGTAAGTCGATCAAGCTGCGCTTCCGCTACGCCACCGACTCCGGTGTCGCCAAGAAGGGCTTCGCGGCGGACGACATCACCATCACCGCCGACGGCTCCACCGTCTTCAGCGACGGCGCCGAGAACGGCACGGGCGACTGGGCGGTGAACGGCTTCTCGGTCAAGGGTGCGTCCTTCACCGGCCAGTACCCGCAGTACTACATCGCGGAGAACCGCCAGTACGTCTCCTACGACACGACCCTGAAGACCGGCCCGTACAACTTCGGCTTCGGCAACACCAAGCCGAACTGGGTCGAGCACTACCCGTACCAGAACGGCCTGCTGATCTGGCTCTGGGACACCTCGCAGGAGGACAACAACGTCAGCGAGCACCCGGGCCAGGGTCTGATCCTGCCGGTCGACGCGCACGCCCAGCCGCTGAAGTGGTCGAACGGGACGTACATGGAAAGCCGCATCCAGTCCTTCGACTCCCCGTTCACCCTGGACGCCACGGACGCGGTCACCCTGCACTACGGCGGCGTGGCCACGAAGATCGCGAGCCGGGCGGGCGTCTCGGTCTTCGACGACCACAACGGCACGTACTACTACTCCGCGACCAAGTACGCGGGCGTGAAGGTGCCGGACACCCACACGAAGATCAAGCTGCTCCGCCAGGCGAAGAACGGCAGCGTACTGACGGTGGCGGTGCTGCCGTCGAAGTAGGAGCCCCTCGGACGATCATGTCCGCAGTGGCCCTGGTCACAAACTGAACAAGGTTTCCGCAGGTCAGAGCATGATCGGCCGCAACCCTCTGGCGGGTGGCGGCCGATCGTGTTTAGGTGCGTCCTGTGGCTCTCTTATTGACACAACGTCTCACGGGGATGTGACACGCATGGCCGCAGGAGGTTTCTGCAAGCTGCCGAACGGCAGCGTGGTGGTGGCGCTGAACCTGCCCAGCCCGGATTCGGGCAGTGGTTCGATCCGCTTCCTCGTCCTCGCCCGCAACCGCGCCCGCGCCCTGACGCGCCTGCGCAACCTCGGCCTGCGCGCGGTCTATCTGCGGGGCAACGCGGCCCCGCCGACCCCCGACGAGATCACGGCGGTCCTGCACCACCCCGACGGCCTGATATGGCGCACGGCCCCCGACAACGCGACGCAGGACCTCACCCAGGAACTGTGGCGCCCGATCAAGGCACTCCTGAGGAGCCCGACGGCGCAGGTGTAGGCCCCGCGGGCTACACGACCGGCTTGCCGGAGAGCTCCACGCCGGCCTCCCGCAGCTCCTCCAGCGCGCGTTCCGTGGTCTCCTCGGAGACCCCGGCCGTGAGGTCCAGCAACACCTGCGTACGGAAGCCCTGCCGCGCGGCGTCCAGCGCGGTGGCGCGCACGCAGTGGTCCGTGGCGATCCCCACCACATCCACCTCGCCGATCCCGCGGGCCCGCAGCCAGTCGCCCAGCGGCACCCCGTGCTCGTCGGCCCCCTCGAACCCGCTGTACGCCGCCGCGTACGCCCCCTTGTCGAACACGGCGTCGACCGCGCCCGAGGCGACCGCCGGGGCGAAGTTCGGGTGGAAGCCCACGCCCTCGGTGCCCGCCACACAATGCGCCGGCCACGAGCGGACGTAGTCGGGGTTGTCGGCGAAGTGGCCACCGGGGGCGATGTGGTGGTCCCGGGTGGCGACGACATGGCGGTACCCCGCGGGGGCCTGCCCGATCAGTTCGGTGATCGCGGCGGCCACGTCGGCACCTCCCGCCACCGCGAGGCTGCCACCCTCACAGAAGTCGTTCTGCACGTCTACGACGATCAAGGCGCGGCGCATGGTCGGTGTCCTTCGGCTTGGCAGCGGTTCGGTGTGGAGGGTGCGGGCCCGGCCGTCCGTATGAACTACATGAACTTCCGAGCCTAGAGACTTCGAGGGCCGGGCGGGAGGGGGCATAGGGGGGCCGACCGGGTGCGCGGGTGCGCGGCCGTTGCATTCCCACCGGCCGCGCGTTCATGCGCCCGGGGGCCGGGCGGGCCGAAGCCACACCCGGCCCTTACCCCGACGCCTCACCCGTGGTGCGTCAGGTATTCCGTCGGAAGCACCGGTTCCCCGCGCGACAGCTGCGTCGCCGACAGCGGCAGATTGGCGCGTGCGGCGGCGTGCCGGTCGCGTACGACGTCCAGCGCCTCGCGGGCGACGACCTGGCCCCCCTTGATCAGCTGGATCAGCAGCTGCCGGTCCGCCAGCTCGTCCGGCACCGGCCCGGTGCCGATCACTTCCGCCTCGGCCACCCCGTGCTCGTCCAGCCGCCGCGCCGCCCACTTGCGCCCGCCGATGGACGTCTTGCCGCCGGTCGACTTCTTCGCCACCGGCACCAGCGGGGCCTTCGAGTCCGCCGACTCGGCGCGGGCGACCAGCTTGTAGACCATCGAGCAGGTCGGATGGCCGGACCCCGTCACCAACTGGGTGCCGACGCCGTACGCGTCCACGGGCGCCGCCCGCAGCGAGGCGATGGCGTACTCGTCCAGGTCCGAGGTCACGATGATCTTCGTCTTCGTCGCGCCCAGCTCGTCGAGCTGCTGCCGCACGCGGTGCGCGACCAGCAGCAGGTCGCCGGAGTCGATGCGCACGGAGCCCAGCTCGGGCCCGGCGATCTCGACGGCCAGCCGTACGGCCTCGGTGACGTCGTACGTGTCCACGAGCAGCGTGGTGCCCCGGCCCAGCGAGTCGACCTGGGCCCGGAAGGCGTTGCTCTCGCTGTCGTGCAGGAGCGTGAAGGCATGGGCGGAGGTGCCGACCGTCGGGATGCCGTACCGGAACCCGGCGGCCAGGTCGGAGGTGCTCGCGAAGCCGCCGACGTACGCGGCGCGCGAGGCGGCCACGGCGGCCAGCTCGTGGGTGCGCCGGGCCCCCATCTCGATCAGCGGCCGGCCGTCGGCGGCGGACGACATGCGGGAGGCGGCGGCCGCGACGGCGGAGTCGTGGTTGAGGATGGACAGGATCACGGTCTCCAGGAGCACGCACTCCGCGAAGGAGCCCTCGACCCGCAGGATCGGCGAGCCGGGGAAGTACATCTGGCCCTCCTGATAGCCCCAGACGTCACCGCCGAAGCGATACCCGGCGAGCCAGTCGAGCGTCTCCTCGTTGACGATCCGGCGTTCCCGCAGGAAGCCGAGGAGGCCCGCGTCGAAGCGGAAGTTCTCGACCGCGTCCAGGACGCGCCCGGTGCCGGCCACGACGCCGTAGCGGCGGCCCTCGGGCAGCCGCCGGGTGAAGACCTCGAAGACGGAGCGCCGCTCGGCGGTGCCCGCCTTCAGGGCGGCCTGCAGCATCGTCAGCTCGTAGTGGTCGGTGAAGAGCGCCGTCGAGGGCACGTCCACGGGCAGCCCGAGGTCCGCCCCAAGGTCCGCAGTGTTCATAAACGAGGATCGTACCCCCATCTCGTCAGTCTGACGATTTATGCTCCGACGGCCGAGCCCGTTTGTGCGAGCGCCCCGTCGAGGTGGCAGCATGGGCCGTGTGACGGCTCCCGCACCCCTAGAGATCGAAAAGACCGAGTCGGCGGAGGAAGCCTTCGCCGTACCCGAGCCCGACGTCCCCTGGGTGACGATCGTCCACAACGATCCGGTCAACCTCATGAGCTATGTGACGTATGTCTTCCAGACGTACTTCGGCTACACCAAAGACAAGGCCACCAAGCTCATGCTCGACGTCCACCACAAGGGCCGGGCGGTGGTCTCCAGCGGGACGCGCGAGGAGATGGAGCGCGACGTACAGGCCATGCACGGCTACGGTCTGTGGGCCACCCTTCAGCAGGACCGCAAGTAGCCCGTACGCCCGTCAAGCAGCGAAAGACCTCATGCCAGGACACTTCGAACCGCTCCCCGGCGGCGGCGCGGCCGTCGCGCTCGACGACGTCGAGATCTCCATCATCCGGTCGCTCGCCGTGCAGCTGCTGGAACTCATCGGGCCGGGGCCGGCCGAGAACGCCCCCGAGGACCCGCTCGCCGAGCTGTTCGCCGAAGGCCCGAGCGAACCACCCGCCGACCCGGTGCTGCGCCGCCTGTTCCCGGACGCGTACGGCGGCCCCGGCGGTGAGGCGGCCTCGTCCGAGGAGGCCGAGGAACGGCGCGCGCACTCCGCCGAGTTCCGCCGCTTCACCGAGAACGACCTGCGCGCGGGCAAACGTGAGAACGCCCTCGCGGTGGTCCGCTCGCTGGACTTGCTGACCTCGGCGAGCGCCGAGGGCGGGGTCCTCAAGCTGTCGCAGGAGCAGTCCAGGCAGTGGCTCGGGGCCCTCAACGACCTGCGCCTGGCGATCGGCTCCCGTCTGGAGGTCGTCGACGAGGACGACACCGACCAGCTCTACGAACTGCCGGACGAGGACCCGCGCAAGCCCATGGTGATGGCGTACCTGTGGCTCGGCGGCCTCCAGGAGACCCTCGTCAACACCCTCCTGCCCTGACGCGGGGGCACGGGCCTCGCGTACGCCCGGCCACCGTCCGGTGTTCGCTCAGCGGACGCTCAAATCCGGATAACGATCGCGTCTCCTTTGCGGTCGCGAATGCCCGCCTCGTGGCCACTTTGTCCGCTTTTTCCCATGCGGTGCGTCACATGTCGCACCGCCGATCAATGTTGCGGCCGTGATAAATCTTCACGACCGCCCGACGGACACCATCCATGTCCGGTCGGGTGCGCCACCGAGCCGACGGACCGTCGGCCTGGCACAGCTCCATCACATCCGGGGGGATCGGAACCCGATCCGAAGCCATGGGACTGGCTCGGATCGGCGTGGAGAAAGGCGCACCAACATGACCTCATCGCAGGTCGGGAAGCTGTACGACGAGCACGACCGCAATGGAGTCGTGGGCGGCGACGCCCCCGAAGAGGGGTACGAGCGCGGGCTCGGCAGCCGTCAGGTCCAGATGATCGCGATCGGCGGCGCCATCGGCGTCGGCCTCTTCCTGGGCGCCGGGGCGAACATCGCCAAGGCCGGGCCCAGCCTGATCCTGATGTACGCCCTCGCCGGCGCGATCGTCTTCTTCATCATGCGGGCGCTCGGCGAACTGCTTCTGTACCGCCCGGTCTCGGGCTCCTTCGCGGAGTACTCCCGCGAGTTCCTCGGCCCGTTCTTCGGCTACTTCACCGGCTGGACGTACTGGCTGATGTGGGTGGTGACCGGCATGGCCGAGCTGACGGCCGCCGCGATCTACGTCCACTACTGGTTCCCGTCCATCCCGCAGTGGGTGACGGCGCTGGTCTTCCTGGTGGTCCTGTTCGTGGCCAACCTGATCTCGGTGAAGCTGTTCGGCGAGATCGAGTTCTGGTTCTCGATGGTCAAGGTCACCGCGCTCATCGGCATGATCGTGATCGGTCTCGGCGTGCTCACCTTCGGCTTCAGCTCCGCCGGTGACACCGCCTCCGTCTCCAACCTCTGGCAGTTCGACGGCTTCTTCCCCAAGGGCATCGGCTCCTCGCTGATGACCCTCCAGGGCGTGATGTTCGCCTACCTCGCCGTCGAGCTGGTCGGTGTGACCGCGGGCGAGTCGGAGAACCCCGAGAAGACCCTCCCCAAGGCGATCAACACCCTGCCCTGGCGCATCGCGCTCTTCTACGTCGGCGCCCTCACCGTCATCCTCTGCGTGGTGAAGTGGACCGAGTTCGCGCCCGGCGTGAGCCCGTTCGTCGAGGCCTTCGCGAAGATCGGCATCCCGGCCGGCGCCGGGATCGTCAACTTCGTGGTGCTGACCGCGGCCCTGTCCTCCTGCAACTCGGGCATGTACTCCACCGGCCGCATGCTGCGCACCCTCGCGGACAACGGCGAGGCCCCGAAGGCGTTCAACCGTCTGTCGGCGTCCAAGACCCCGGCCCTCGGCATCACCGTCTCGGTCGCCTTCATGGGCATCGGCGTGGTTCTGAACTACATCGTCCCGGAGAAGGCCTTCGGCTACGTCACCTCGGTGGCCACCGCGGCCGGCATCTGGACCTGGCTGATGATCCTGGTCAGCCACGTCCTCTACCGCCGCGCCGTCGATGCGGGCCGGCTGCCCGCCTCCTCCTTCCCGGCGCCGGGCGGCGCGGTGTGCAGCTGGATCGCCATCGCGTTCCTGCTCTTCGTCACCTGCCTGATCGCCTACGACGCCGACTCCCGCGTCTGTCTGTACGTGATGGCCGGCTGGGCCGCAGCGCTCGGTGTCGGCTGGGCGGTCCTGAAGGCACGCAACCCGCAGGTCGCCGAGCGGCGCGAAACGGAGTTCGAGAAGGTCGGCTGAGCCCGGTAGCTCACCATGTGGGCCGTCCCGTACCACTCCTCGGTACGGGGCGGCCCTTCTGCTTATCCTGGCCGGCATGCTGACCATCACCCAGGCCCTCGTCGACCAGATCGTCGCGCACGCGCGCCAGGACCACCCCGACGAGGCGTGCGGCGTCGTCGCGGGCCCGGCCGGCTCCGACCGCCCCGAGCGCTTCGTCCCGATGCTGAACGCCGCCCGCTCGCCCACGTTCTACGAGTTCGACTCCGGCGATCTGCTCAAGCTGTACCGCGAGCTGGACGACCGCGACGAGGACCCGGTCGTCATCTACCACTCCCACACCGCCACCGAGGCGTACCCGTCCCGCACGGACATCTCGTACGCCAACGAGCCCGCCGCGCACTACGTGCTGGTCTCCACCGCCGACACCGACGGACTCGGCGACTTCCAGTTCCGCTCGTACCGGATCGTGGACGGCGAGGTGACGGAGGAGGAGGTCAAGGTCGTGGAGAGCTACTGATTCCGTGATCCGGACAGGATTCATCCACTATGCGAGATCACACTCCGGCCACCGGTGGGGGAATCGATACGATGACCCCATGGTTTTCCATGACGTGAGCGAGAAGACGCCGGGCACGCTGCTCGTGGCGCGGCTGCACGTCGACCTGTGCAGGCTGAACAGCGCCATCTGTTGACGCTGCCCTGCTGCCGTACGGCCGTGAGCCGCGGCTTCGCACATGGTGTACCCACTGTTTTCCGCGCTGCCGCGCGTCCACCGACTTGACTTCTCCCGACAGGAGCCCGAAGCCATGGCCATCGAGGTCCGCATCCCCACCATCCTCCGCCCGTACACCGACGGGCAGAAGGCCGTCGAGGGCAGTGGGGAGACCCTCGCCGAGCTCTTCGCCGACCTCGACACCCGTCACGCGGGCATCCAGGCCCGGATCGTGGACGGCGGCGAACTGCGCCGCTTCGTCAACGTCTACCTGAACGACGAGGACGTCCGCTTCCTCGACGGCATCGACACCAAGGTCGCCGACGGCGACAACGTGACGATCCTGCCGGCCGTGGCCGGCGGCATGGCCTGACGGTCGCTGATCACCGATGCGCTACGACTCCCCGCTGGCCGCGGTGGGCAACACCCCTCTGGTGCGCCTGCCGCGGCTCTCGCCGTCCCCCGAGGTCCGTATCTGGGCCAAGCTGGAGGACCGCAACCCGACCGGCTCGGTCAAGGACCGCCCCGCGCTGCACATGATCGAGCAGGCGGAGAAGGACGGACGGCTGACCCCCGGCTGCACGATCCTGGAGCCGACGTCGGGCAACACCGGCATCTCCCTGGCCATGGCGGCGAAGCTCAAGGGCTACCGCATGGTGTGCGTGATGCCGGAGAACACCTCGCAGGAGCGCCGGGACCTGCTGGGCATGTGGGGCGCCGAGATCATCTCCAGCCCGGCGGCGGGCGGCTCCAACACCGCCGTACGCGTCGCCAAGGAGCTGGGGGCCGAGCACCCGGACTGGGTGATGCTCTACCAGTACGGCAACCCGGACAACGCGGGCGCGCACTACGCGACGACCGGGCCCGAGATCCTCGCCGACCTCCCCTCCATCACGCACTTCGTGGCGGGCCTCGGCACCACCGGCACCCTGATGGGCGTGGGCCGCTACCTGCGCGAGCACAAGCCGGACGTGAGGATCGTCGCCGCCGAGCCGCGCTACGACGACCTGGTGTACGGCCTCAGGAACCTCGACGAGGGCTTCGTACCGGAGCTGTACGACGCCTCGGTCCTCACCTCCCGATTCTCGGTGGGCTCGGCGGACGCCGTGACCCGTACCCGTGAACTCCTCCAGCAGGAGGGCATCTTCGCCGGCGTCTCCACCGGCGCCGCCCTGCACGCGGCGATCGGCGTCGGCAAGAAGGCCGTCAAGGCGGGCGAGAGCGCGGACATCGTGTTCATCGTGGCCGACGGCGGCTGGAAGTACCTCTCGACGGGTGTCTACACGGCCGCCACGACCGAAGAGGCCATCGAGACGCTGCAGGGCCAGCTCTGGGCCTAGTCCAGGGTCAGCTCTGGGCCTAGTCCAGGGTCAGCTGTGGGCATAGGCCTCATCCTTCACGCGCCAACCCCCTCCATGAGGGGGTAAACGCTTGTTATGGGGCGGCAAAGATCTTCCTTCGGGGCTGCCCCACCTCCCCGGGGGCGGACTACGTTCTGCCCGCGCCCTGTCATGTCACGCTCACCCGGCAAACGCGGGGCGTTCAAGGTGTTCCAAGTGTCATGCTCATGACCGCGCTTCCACCCGCCGCTACGCGCGTCACGGGCCTGCCACCCAAGTCGAGAACCCCACTCCCGATGGAGGCAGCACCCATGCGTGAGTCACGCCCGAGCAAGCGGCGACGGAGCCTGCGAAGACTCCTGACCGCCGCCGTCCCGGCCCTCGCCCTCACCGTCGCCGGGCTCATGGCGGCCCCCACCGCCGGGGCCCAGATCGCCACCGCGCCCCACACCTCCCGCGTCACCCAGAACGCGAAGGCCCTCACCGCCCCCGAACGGCAGACCTTCCACTCCACCGGCAAGGCCGGCCAGAAGGTGCCGACCCAGCACCTGTGCGCCACCGCGAAGGCCGGCCACGCGTCCTGCTTCGCCCAGCGCCGTACCGACATCAAGCAGCGGCTCGCCTCGGCGCTCGCCGCCGCCGCGCCCTCCGGCCTCTCCCCGGCCAACCTGCACAGCGCCTACAACCTGCCCTCGACCGGCGGCTCCGGCCTGACCGTCGCCGTCGTCGACGCGTACAACGACCCCAACGCCGAATCCGACCTGGCCACCTACCGCTCGACGTACGGCCTGTCGGCCTGCACCAAGGCCAACGGCTGCTTCAAGCAGGTCAGCCAGACCGGCTCGACCACCTCGCTGCCCACCAACGACACCGGCTGGGCCGGTGAAGAGGCGCTCGACATCGACATGGTCAGCGCGGTCTGCCCGAACTGCAACATCATCCTGGTCGAGGCCAACTCCGCGACCGACTCCGACCTCGGCACCGCCGAGAACGAGGCCGTCGCACTCGGCGCCAAGTTCGTCTCCAACAGCTGGGGCGGCGACGAGTCCTCCTCCCAGACCAGCGAGGACACCTCCTACTTCAAGCACCCCGGCGTCGCCATCACCGTCTCCTCCGGCGACTCCGCGTACGGCGCCGAGTACCCGGCGACCTCCCAGTACGTGACCGCCGTCGGCGGCACCGCGCTGTCCACGTCCTCCAACTCCCGCGGCTGGACCGAGTCCGTGTGGAAGACGTCCAGCACCGAGGGCACCGGCTCCGGCTGCTCCTCCTACGACCCCAAGCCGAGCTGGCAGACCGACACCGGCTGCACCAAGCGCATGGAGGCCGACGTCTCCGCGGTCGCCGACCCGGCCACCGGCGTCGCGGTCTATGACACCTACGGCGGCTCCGGCTGGGCTGTCTACGGCGGCACCAGCGCCTCCGCCCCGATCATCGCCGGCGTCTACGCCCTCGCGGGCACCCCGGGCTCCAGCGACTACCCGGCGAAGTACCCGTACTCCCACACCTCCAACCTGTACGACGTCACCAGCGGCAACAACGGCAGCTGCTCCACGTCGTACTTCTGCACCGCCACCACCGGCTACGACGGCCCGACCGGCTGGGGCACCCCCAACGGCACCACGGCCTTCGCCTCCGGCAGCAGCAGCGGCAACACGGTGACGGTCACCAACCCTGGTAGCCAGTCGACCACGACCGGCAGCTCGGTCAGCCTCCAGATATCGGCCTCCGACAGCGCGGGCGCGACCCTCACCTACAGCGCCTCCGGCCTGCCGACCGGCCTGTCCATCAGCAGCTCGACCGGCCTGATCTCCGGTACGGCGTCCACCGCGGGGACGTACGGCGTGACCGTCACCGCCACCGACTCCACCGGCGCCTCCGGCTCGGCCTCGTTCACCTGGACGGTCAGCTCCTCCGGCGGTGGCGGCACGTGCACGTCCGCGCAGCTGCTCGGCAACCCGGGCTTCGAGTCGGGCAACACGACGTGGACCGCGTCGAGCGGAGTCATCACCAACTCCAGCAGTGAGGCCGCGCACGCGGGCTCGTACAAGGCCTGGATGGACGGCTACGGCTCCTCGCACACCGACACGCTGTCCCAGTCGGTGACGATCCCGTCCGGCTGCAAGGCGACGTTCACCTTCTACCTGCACATCGACACGGCGGAGACCTCCACCGGCAGCCAGTACGACAAGCTGACGGTGACCGCCGGGTCGACCACGCTGGCGACGTACTCGAACCTGAATGCCGCCTCCGGTTACGTCCAGAAGTCCTTCGACCTGTCCTCGTTCGCCGGCTCCACGGTCACCCTGAAGTTCAGCGGGGCGGAGGACTCCTCGCTGCAGACCAGCTTCGTCGTCGACGACACGGCCGTCACGACCAGCTGACATCCCCTTTCCCTGAGTGCGCGGGACCCGGCCGTGGAGGCGGCCGGGTCCCGTCGCCGTCGTGCGGGGATCCTGATGCACTGGAGAAACGTCACATCCGCAGCAGGGCACAGGACCAGCGCACAGGAAAGGCGGCCGCCCATGCGCCGTACGACGCTCCACCGGACCACCGTCGCCGCCGCGGCGGCGGCACTCCTCCTCGTCGGCTGCGGAACACAGAGCGACGGCGGCACGGCCGGCAGCGGCGCGGGGTCACCGTCGGGGTCGCGGTCCGCCGAACCGTCCGCGTCGCCCTCCCTCTCGCCGTCCGCGCCCCCGTCCGCTTCGCCGTCAGCGTCGACGTCGGTGTCGCCGTCCCCCACGGCGACGGGCACGGGCTGCACGAGCGAGGCCCAACTCACCGCCGCCGACACCGGCCGCACCGTGTGCCTGAAGACGGGCGGTCAGATCCGCCTCACGCTGGACGGCACCAAGGAGCGGCCCTGGGCTCCCGTCACTGCCAAGGGCGGTGCGCTGAAGGCCATCAACGCCGGCATCGTCATCCTGCCGGGCGACGCGAGCGCCGCCTTCGAGGCGGTCGCGCCCGGAACGGCGCGGCTCACCTCGACCCGCCCCCTGTGTGCCAAGCGTCCGGGCCAGAAGTCGTGCCTGGGCATCGAGCAGTGGACGGTCACCGTGACGGTGAGGGACCGGTGACGCCTGTCCCCCCGCCCCTCACCCGGCCAAGTACCGCACCTGGTCCCACAACACGGGATCCACCACCCCGACCCGCCGCCGGAAGTCCCACAACGGCACGTCCCGCAGCTCGTCCGTCTCCAGGAAGCTGGGCCGCCCCTGGGCGTCGGCCACCGTCCCCGGCGGCAGCGGAATCACGCCCGTCCGCTCGTCGTGGTACCTGCTGGTGATCTTCGCGACCGTCGCGCTGTCCCCGCGCACCGCCAGCACCAGACACGGCCGGTCCCTACCGCCCCGCCGGTCCTCGTACGGCACGCTCGCCCACCAGATCTCGGCCGGCCGCGGATGCGCCCGAGGACGCCCCGGCGGACGCGTGGCCGCGCGGCGGCGGCGCGATCCGCGCCCCCAGCCGTCCACCAGCGTCGCGACCAGCGCGAGCAGCACCAACGCCGCCAGTGCCAGCCACCAGGACGTGTCCATATGGATGACGGTACCGGCGCGTTCGCCCGGTCGCCCGCCTGGCAGCCCGTATCAACGAGCGGCTCCGCCGCGGGCCGTGCGCCGTACCGCGCGCACCGTACGCCCCCCTTCCAGCCGAACCGGTGACACCACGGGTGAGTTCGCCCACAACGGCCCCTGCTGATGGAGCGACCCACCCTTTTGCGCCTTACGCTCGACGGACCGCACGACCCCTGTCACCGTTCCCGTCCCCGCCTTCTGCACTTCCTGCCACGCGGAGGTTCCAGCTCTTATGAAGCTCACCGTCGTCGGCTGCTCGGGGTCGTTCCCGTCCGCGGAATCGGCCTGCTCGAGCTACCTCGTCGAGGCCGACGGCTTCCGGCTGCTTCTCGACATGGGCAATGGCGCCCTGGGCGAGCTGCAGCGCCACTGCGGTCTCTACGACCTCGACGCGATCTTCCTCAGCCATCTGCACGCCGACCACTGCATCGACATGTGCGCGTACTTCGTCGCGCGCTACTACCGCCACGAGGGCGGCCGCTGCGAGCCGATCCCGGTCTACGGCCCGGAGGGCACCGAACAGCGCCTCACCACCGCCTACGCCGACACTCCCTCGGCCTCCTCGATGAGCGAGGTCTTCGACTTCCACACGGTCAAGCCGGGCACGTTCGAGATCGGCCCCTTCACCGTCCACACGGAACGCGTGCGCCACCCCGTGGAGGCGTACGGCATCCGCGTCGAGCACGGCGGCAGGTCGCTCACGTACTCCGGCGACACCGGGGTGTGCGAGGCGCTGGTCGAACTGGCCCGCGACACGGACCTGTTCCTGTGCGAGGCCGCGTTCACCCACGGCAAGGAGAACATCCCGGACCTCCACCTCAACGGCCGCGAGGCCGGCGAGGCGGCCACCCGCGCCGGAGCCCGCCGCCTGGTCCTCACCCACATCCCGCCGTGGACGGACCCCCAGGCCAACCTGACGGACGCCCGCGCGGTGTTCGCGGGGCCGGTGGACCTGGCAGCGCCTCGGGTGTCGTACGAGATCTAGCCCTGTCGTACGAGAGCCGACGTGCTGTGTCGTACGAGAGCTGACGCGCTCTGTCGTACGGGGAGTCGGCCCCCTGGACATGCGAAGGCCCCGGAACCTCACGACGGGTTCCGGGGCCTTCGCGTGCGCGGGGGAGCTGCTCACGCCTTGGTGAGGTCCTCCACCTCCTCCTCGGGCTCGCGGCCCGGGGTGGGCAGGTTGAACCTGATGATCGCGAAGCGGAAGACGAAGTAGTAGATCGCCCCGAAGACCAGGCCGATGGGGATGATCAACCAGGGCTTCGTGGCCAGGTTCCAGTTGAGGGCGTAGTCGATCGCGCCCGCGGAGAAGTTGAAGCCCGCGTGGACACCCAGCCCCCAGGTGACGGCCATCGACACGGCGGTCAGGGCCGCGTGGACCACGTACAGGGCCGGGGCGATGAACATGAACGAGAACTCGATCGGCTCAGTCACGCCGGTGACGAAGGAGGTCAGCGCCAGCGAGATCATCATGCCCGTGACGACCTTGCGGCGCTCGGGCCGGGCACAGTGCGCGATGGCGAGGGCCGCGGCAGGCAGGCCGAACATCATGATCGGGAAGAAGCCGGACATGAACATACCGGCGGTCGGGTCGCCGTGCAGGAAGCGGCTGTAGTCGCCGGTGAAGACCTGGCCCGCGCTGTCCTTGAACGTGCCGAGCTGGAACCACGCCACGGTGTTCACGAACTGGTGCATGCCGATCGGGATGAGGGCACGGTTGACGAGGCCGAAGAGGGCCGAGCCGGTGGCGCCGAGGCCGGTCATCCACTCGCCGAAGTCGGTGATGCCGTTTCCGATGGGCTCCCAGAGCAGGCTGAAGAAGACGCCCACGAGGGCGCCGACGAAGGCCATCAGGATCGGCACCAGACGGCGGCCGTTGAAGAAGCCGAGCCAGTCGACCAGCTTGGTGCGGTGGTAGCGCTGCCACATCACGGCCGACAGCAGACCCATGATGATGCCGCCGAGGACACCCGGGTTGTTGTAGGTCGCCGCGACGATCTTGCCCTTCTCGATGTGCTCCTCGGTCAGGGGGAACGCCTCGAGCACCTTGCTGTAGACGAGGAAGCCGACCAGCGCGGCCAGGGCGGTGGAGCCGTCCGACTTCTTGGCGAAGCCGATTGCGACGCCTATGCAGAAGAGCATCGGCAGGCTGCCGGTGATGGCACCGCCGGCGGCGTTGAACACGGCGGCGACCTTGTCCCAGCCGAGGCCGTCCTTGCCGAAGATGTCGTCCTGGCCGAGCCGGACCATGATGCCCGCCGCCGGCAGCACGGCGATCGGGAGCTGGAGACTGCGGCCGATCTTCTGTAGGCCCTGGAACAGACCGGATCCCCGCTTCTTCGCGGGGGCCGCCGTGGTCGCGGTGGCGGTGCTCATAGTTCCTCCATGTGCCGGATGCTGCCGGGGGACGGGAAGGGTGAAGCAGGAAAAGGGGAGTGAGGGGTCAACAGCACCCGTGTGGTCTACACCACTGGTGTAGACCTGTTGTAGCACGGCGTGCGGGGATAAGGAACCCGTGAATTCTGTGGCATCCGGCATGCGGGGATCAATGCCGCATTCGTCACAAAGAAGCTCGGACCGGTGTTCCAAGGGGTACTCGCGGGCGAATCGTGACACATCGCACTGCCGTGCCCTCGTGGCGGGATTGTCGACGGATCCCTGGGTGGTGTAGACCAGTCACTGCGACAAGGCGGTTCTGATCAGGGAGACACCACATGGCCAGCAAGGCTGAGAAGATCGTCGCCGGGCTCGGCGGCATCGACAACATCGACGAGATCGAGGGCTGCATCACCCGGCTCCGCACCGAGGTCAACGACCCCTCGCTGGTCGACGAGGCCGCCCTGAAGGCCGCAGGCGCCCACGGCGTCGTCAAGATGGGCACCGCCATCCAGGTCGTCATCGGCACGGACGCGGACCCGATCGCGGCGGAGATCGAAGACATGATGTGAGGCGCCAGGACCCGACCGGGTCCGCGCGCCGCCCGGGAAGGGGCCCTGACCCACCGTGGAAGGGGCCCCTTCCCCGTATGCGGCTAGGCTCAGGGCCATGTCTCGAATCGACGGCCGCACCCCCGAACAGCTCCGCCCCATCACCATCGAGCGCGGGTGGAGCAAGCACGCCGAGGGCTCCGTCCTCGTCTCCTTCGGCGACACGAAGGTCTTCTGCACCGCCTCCGTCACCGAGGGCGTCCCGCGCTGGCGCAAGGGCAGCGGAGAGGGCTGGGTCACCGCGGAGTACTCCATGCTGCCCCGCTCCACCAACACCCGCGGCGACCGCGAGTCCGTCAAGGGCAAGATCGGCGGCCGTACGCACGAGATCAGCCGGCTCATCGGCCGCTCCCTGCGCGCCGTCGTCGACTACAAGGCGCTCGGCGAGAACACGATCGTCCTCGACTGCGACGTGCTCCAGGCCGACGGCGGCACCCGCACCGCCGCGATCACCGGCGCGTACGTGGCGCTCGCGGACGCGGTCGCCTGGGCACAGCGCAAGAAGCTGGTGAAGGCGGGCCGGCAGCCGCTGACCGGCACGGTCTCGGCCGTCTCCGTGGGCATCGTCGACGGCGTACCGCTCCTGGACCTCTGCTACGAGGAGGACGTCCGGGCCGAGACCGACATGAACGTCGTCTGCACCGGCGACGGCCGCTTCGTGGAGGTGCAGGGCACGGCGGAGGCGACGCCGTTCGACCGCAAGGAGCTGAACGCCCTCCTCGACCTGGCGGTCGCGGGCTGCGACGAACTCGCGGCGATCCAGCGCGCGGCGCTGGAGGCAACCGAGTAAGGCGAACCGACGTTCTTAGAGGTGGAAGACAGAAGTAGCCGCACAGCCGCACAGCCGCACAGCCGCACAGCTGACAACCGACAGCTGAGCCGACTGCGGGAGGGCGCACGGGAAAATCCCGCGCGCCCTCCCGCAGTCGCGTACGACCATCTACGCGTACGACCATCGACGCGTAGGACGAGCCGGACCGGCCGGCGCGTCCACGGCAGAGTGCAGCACCGTCCACGGGGAGGGAACCGTTCCATGGCCGCGCGCCACCACCGACGCACCGCCACCGCCGCGTTCGCAGCCGTCGCCGTACTCGCCGCCGTGGGGGCGAGCGCGGGCTGCGACGCCGTCAACAAGGCGATCGACTGCGTACAGACCGCCGACGCCATCGCCGACAGCGTCACCGACCTCCAGCAGGCCGTCGAGAACGCGGCGAACGACCCGACGCAGACGGACCAGTCCCTCGACTCCATCGAGAAGAACCTCGACAAGATCGGCGACAAGACGGACAACGTCGACGTCAACAAGGCGGTCGAAGACCTCCGCAAGGCCGTCACGAACGTCCGCGACGCCGTCAAGAACGGCGACAAGACCCCGGACGTGGCCCCGGTGACGGACGCGGCGGGCGAGCTGACGAAGGTGTGCACGTCGTAGGAGGCCGTCGGGTGTGGGGGCGGGCCGAGGCAGGCGTCGACCCCACACGGATACTGGTGGACATGACCCGCCTGATCCTCGCCACGCGCAACGCCGGAAAGATCACCGAACTCAGGGCGATCCTCGCCGCAGCGGGCCTCCCGCACGACCTGGTCGGCGCGGACGCCTACCCCGACATCCCCGACGTCAAGGAAACGGGCGTCACGTTCGCCGAGAACGCCCTCCTGAAGGCCCATGCCCTGGCCCGGGCGACCGGCCTGCCGGCGGTGGCGGACGACTCGGGCCTGTGCGTCGACGTCCTGAACGGCGCCCCCGGCATCTTCTCGGCCCGCTGGGCGGGCAGGCACGGCGACGACAAGGCCAACCTGGACCTGCTCCTGGCCCAGCTCGGGGACATCGACGACGCCCACCGGGGCGCCCACTTCGCCTGCGCCGCCGCCCTGGCCCTCCCGGACGGCACGGAACGGGTCGTCGAGGGCCAGCTCCGAGGCACCCTGCGCCATGCCCCGTCCGGCACGAACGGCTTCGGCTACGACCCGATCCTCCAGCCGGACGGCGAGACCCGCACATGCGCGGAACTGACCCCCGAGGAGAAGAACGCGATCAGCCACCGGGGGAAGGCGTTCCGGGCGTTGGTGCCGGTGGTTCGGGAGCTGTTGGGCTGACGACGAAGGTCCACCCGGCTGCTTGTTCCGAGTGGACCTTCGATTCAAAGGCGTGCGGCCGGTGGGACTCGAACCCACATGGGCAAAAAGCCCAGAGGCACCTAAAACCTCCGCTTATACCATTCAGCAACGGCCGCGTGCCAAGCCATGCTACCGGTGATGAGGTGCTCGTCTACATGGGACGCCCGCCTCTGCACCAGGTACTTGTGATTGCGTGACAGTTGGGGCACAGCAAGCGCAAGTTGTCACGCCGGTCGTCTCTCCAGTCCCCGTTGATGTGATCGACCTCCAGTGTCATGGGCTTCCCGAGCCATTCAGGGCCGACACCGCACTCGGCGCACTCCTCAGGCACACCGACTTCGCGGAGTGCACGACGCAGCAGATGGGTTCGGGTCCGGTGCTTGCCGTCGTGCTGGACCAGGATGTCCTCGTGGCGCTTGACAGGAACCGCGCCCGGCTTCCCGCGCTGATGCGCCTGCCCCAGGAAGTGTGAGATGTCGAGACCGTCCTGGGCCACCCACGTGTGGAACAGAGTGCGCAGATGGCCGCTATAGGGTTCCTTCCCGAGTGCGCGGAGAGCGCCGGCGATGGATGTCGCCTCCTCGACCGCGCGGCGCAGCTCGTCGGCGGCCGGTTTGGCGGGGGCCTCATGCGCCCGCCCCCGACGTGGCATGTGGGAGACGTCGATCCCGAAGTGCTCAAAGCGACGGTAGAGATGGCGGCGGAGATTGCCATACGGCCGGGTGCCGAGAAACGCGATGACCTCGTCGATGTCGGAACACTGCGCGGCAGCTTCGGTCAACCGCTCGCGGGTGTACCGCACCCCACGGCTCATACGGCGCCGTCCCTGGCGCGTCCTTTGCCGCGCCCGCGGTAGTTATCCGTTGTTGAATGGCAGTTGGGGCAGAGGAACCGGAGGTTCTCGATGCGGTTGTCACGCCAGTTGCCGTCGATGTGATCGACCTCTAGGGGGAGCGGACAACCTCGCCAGATTGCCTTCGTACCGCAGAGGGCACATCGGTCCTGGACGCCCAGGGCGGTCATCGCCCACTTGAGCCGGTCACTCGGGATGCGCCGGGCATGTGCGGTCGGCTGCTCGACGAGCAAGCCCTCCGGTGTCCGTGGACGCCACGGCTTGCCTCGCCGGGTCGGTACCTGAAAGTGCGAGGTGTCGATGCCGTATGCCTTGATTCGGCGGCTGATGTGCGTATGGTGCCCGCCGACGACCTCAAGCCCGAGATGACGTAGCACTTCGCACATGTTCGTCGATGCCGAAACCGCCGCTTGGAGCACCTCCCTGGTCCAGCGCGGCGCCTCGCGCTCGAAGTGTGAGACATCCACCCCCAGCTTTTTCATCCGCTCAAGCACATACCGCCGCCTGGAACTCCTCGGATCCACCCCCAGCCTCTCCAACGCCTCCGACAACGTCCGTGACGCCCTGACCGCTTCCTCCAGGCGCTCCTTGGTGTACGCGCTGACCCCCATCGATTCCCCTCCGCTCTCGGCCGCGCGTTCGCAGCCTCGTACGGAGTAACGAACCGATGGTCGGACAGTCACGGAAAGGCACGACAAAAGGGGCCGGTGACGACGGTCACCAGCCCCTCTTCCAGGGTGATCTACAGGTAGAGGCCCGTGGAGTCCTCCGACCCCTCGAAACGGTCCGCCGCCACGGCGTGCAGGTCGCGTTCGCGCATCAGGACGTACGCGGTCCCGCGCACCTCGACCTCGGCCCGGTCCTCCGGGTCGTACAGGACCCGGTCGCCCGGCTCCACGGTCCGTACGTTCTGTCCGACCGCGACGACCTCGGCCCAGGCGAGGCGTCGGCCGACGGCCGCGGTCGCGGGGATCAGGATGCCGCCGCCGGAGCGGCGCTCGCCCTCGGCGGCGTCCTGCCGCACGAGCACGCGGTCGTGCAGCATCCGGATGGGCAACTTGTCGTGGTGGGTCTTCTCGCTCACGCCCCGAACCTACCTGCCTTCGACGGCTTCGCGCGCGGCCGGGTCAGCCCTTGCGTCGCCGGGAGCCGAGGGCGAGCAGCCCCACGACCCCGACCACGACCAGCGCCACGGGGACGATGCGCTCCAGACGCGGCGCGCCGTCCGCCGTGACCAGCTGCCCCTTCACCTCGCTGACGACCCGGTTGGCGCTGACGTACGCGCGCCCGAACGTGTGGTCGATGTTGGAGACGACCTTGGCCTTGGCGTCGCCGACGATCGTCTTCGGGTGCACCCGGACGCCGATCTCGTCGAGCGTCTCGGCCAGTGTTTCGCGGCGGCGCTTGATGTCCGCCTCGATCTGCGCCGGAGTCCTGGTGTCCGGTGTGCTCGACGTGTCCGCCACCGCGCTTCCTCCGTGGTCGTTTGCGACGTGTTCCGCGCAATTCCTCTTCTGTGGTCGACAGTCTGTCAGCTTCCGGCCGAGCACGCCGAACGGACCCCGCGGCACCCCTGGGTCACGGCCCGGAGGAGATTAGGCTCGGCGGGGTAAACCCGCCCCTTGCCACGTGAGGTACCGATGAGCGAGCGACTCCAGACCGGCGACACCGCCCCCGCCTTCACCCTGCCGGACGCCGACGGCAACGAGGTGTCCCTGGCCGACCACCAGGGCCGCAAGGTCATCGTGTACTTCTATCCGGCCGCGCTGACCCCGGGCTGCACCAAGCAGGCGTGCGACTTCACGGACAACCTGGAGGTGCTCGCGGGCGCCGGTTACGACGTGATCGGCATCTCTCCCGACAAGCCGGAGAAGCTCGCGAAGTTCCGCGAGAAGGAGTCCCTGAAGGTCACCCTTCTCGCCGACCCCGACAAGAAGGTCCTGGAGGCTTACGGCGCCTTCGGTGAGAAGAAGCTGTACGGCAAGACGGTCGTCGGCGTCATCCGCTCCACGGTCGTCGTGGACGAGGAGGGCAAGGTCGAGCGCGCCCTGTACAACGTGAAGGCGACGGGGCACGTGGCCAAGATCATCAAGGATCTGGGGATCTGAGCGCCCGCCGCCCGTACTCGAAACACGAACGGCCCGCACCGGCTTGATCTTGATCCGGTGCGGGCCGTGCCCCGTGCGGGGCCGGTCAAGAAGGTGATAGGGGCCTACGACCGCCGCATGCCCTGCGTACCCAGCGTGCCTCCGGCGTCCGCCGTGCCGCCCGTCCCCGTGGTCCCCCCGGTGCCGGTCGTCCCCCCGGTCCCGGTCGTGCCTCCGGTGCCCGTCGAGCCGCCCGCTCCGGTGGTTCCTCCGGAGGCCGTGGTGCCGCCGCTGTCGGTCGTCCCCCCGGTCCCGGTGGTGTCCCCGGCGCCGGTCGTGCCCCCGGTGTCGGTGGTGCCGCCCGTGTCCGTCGGGTCGCCCGTTCCCGGGGTGCCGCCGGTCGTCCGGCCCTCGGTCTGCCCCTGGCTCTGGCCCTCGGCGGTCTCGTCACCCGTCACGCCGCCGTTTTCCTCGGGGTCGGTGGGGGTGACGTCGGTCTGCGGCTCCGTGGGGTCCGTACTGGGCTCCACGAACTCGTCCGCGCCCTGCTGGAGGCGGAGGTCGAAGTCGCCGACCGGCTTGCCCTTCAGCGCCGCCTGCGTGAACTGCGCCCAGATCTGCGCCGGCGCGCCGCCGCCGTTGACGCGGTCCAGGCCCATCGCTCCGTACAGCGACTTGTGCTTGCCCGTGCTCGGGTCCTGGCCCATCACCGAGACCACGGTCGCCAGTTCCGGGGTGTAGCCCGCGAACCAGGCCGCCTGGTCCTCCTCCGCCGTGCCCGTCTTGCCCGCCGCGGGTCGGCCGGCGGCCTGCGCGGCCGTCGCGGTGCCGTTGTCCACCACGCTCTGGAGTATCCCCGTGGTCGTGTCCGCCGCCTCGCGGGTCACCACCTGCTTCATGTCCTTCCGCGGCAGCGGCACGTCCTCGGTGCCGTCCTTGGAGATCTTCTCGACCAGCGAGTACGTGCCGTGCTTTCCGTGGTTGGCGAGCGTCGCGTACGCCTCCGCCATGTCGAGGACGCTCGCGGTGGCCGTGCCGAGGGCGATCGACGGGTACGGGTTGAGGTCGGGCGTGTTCGAGGGCACGCCGAGGGAGATCGCGGTCTGCTTGACCTTGCCCGGTCCGACGTCCACCGCCATCTGCGCGTACACGGCGTTCACCGACTTGTCCGTGGCCGTACGGACCGTGATCGGGCCGTAGGAGACGCTGTCCTCGTTCTCGGGCGCGTACGCGCCGCCGAGCCAGCCTCGCACCGGGCGCTTGTTCGTGCCGTCGTAGAACGTGTTCGGGGTGATGGGGACGTTGTCCTGTGTCTCGGAGCCGTTCTGCACGGCCGAGGTGAACACGAACGGCTTGAACGTGGAGCCCACCTGGTAGTCGCGGCGCGTCGCGTTGTTGACGTACTGCTTGGTGTAGTCGATGCCGCCGTACATCGCGAGGACCTTGCCGGTGGCCGGGTCGATGGCGACGCCGCCCGCGCGGACGTAGCGGTCGGCCTCACGGTTCTTCTTGTCGAGCTTGCTCATCACCTGGTCGTCGACGGCCTTGACGAAGGCGTCCTGCTTGGACTTCTGGAGGGTGGTGGTGATGCGGTAGCCGCCGCCGGCCAGGGTGTCCTCGTCGATGATGTCGTTGCTGGTGAGGTAGTCCTTGACCGCCTGGACCAGGTAGCCGCGCTGCCCGGACATGCCGGTCGCGACGACCTGCTGCCCGGGCGCGGGCCACTTCACCTGCTGCCGCTCGGCCGGGGTCAGCCAGTGCTTGGTGACCATGCCGTCCAGGACGTAGTTCCAGCGGGCCATGGCCGCCGCCTTGTTCTCGGGGTGCGCGATCACGTCGAATTCGCTCGGCGCGTTCAGCAGCGCCGCGAGGTACGCGCCCTGGCCGGCCGTGAGGTCCTGCGCGTCGACGCCGTAGTACGCCTGCGCGGCGGCCTGGATGCCGTAGGCGTTGCGGCCGAAGTAGCTCGTGTTGAGGTAGCCCTCCAGGATGTCGTCCTTGCTCTTCTCGCGGTCCAGCTTGATCGCGATGAAGAACTCCTTCACCTTGCGGGTGACGGTCTGCTCCTGCCCCAGGTAGTAGTTCTTCACGTACTGCTGGGTGATGGTCGAACCGGACTGCTTGCCCTTGCCGGTGGCCGTGTTCCAGGCGGCGCGCATCATCGCCTGGGGGTCGACGGCGGACTCGGAGTAGAAGTCGCGGTCCTCGGCGGCGAGGGCCGCGTGCTGGGCGTTCTTGGAGATCTGGGCGAGCGGCACGATCTCGCGGTTGACCGAGCCGTCGCGGGCCAGCTCGCTGCCGTCCGCGTACAGGTAGATGTTGCTCTGCTTGGTCGCGGCCGCGTTCGCCGCCGGGATCCTGACCAGGTAGTAGCCCAGTGCGAAGAGGCCCATCAGGAGCATGACCCCGATCACGAGGGTGCCGAGCACCATGCGCCAGGTCGGGATCAGCTGGCGCCATCCCGTGCGCCCGGTCCGCTTCGGCTTCTCGCCGGGGAGCGCCTCGTGCGCCGCGGGCTGCGGCTCTCCGGACGCTCCGCCCTGGCTGCTCTGCTGCGGCTGGTCGCTCATCGTGGTGCCGGACTCCCGTTTCGCGTCGTACGTCGCCGTACGCCCTCATACGCCATCTGCGCCCCCAGATGAAGACTGTCGCACCTTGCGTTCCGTTCCCGGGACGAAGGACGTGTCGTACGGAAAAAAGGTGTGGAACGCCACTTCGTCCGCGCGTTAGGCTCCTGCGCTTCGGCCCGGCACACGTCAAGGAGGGTGGTTTCCCGTGAGGACAGGGCGGTTGTACGCCGCTGTCGCCGCCGGTGGTTTCCGGCGGTACGCGACGTACCGGACCGCGACCGCGGCGGGGGTGTTCACCAACACGGTCTTCGGATTGATCTTGGCGTACACCTACCTCGCCCTGTGGCACGAGCGGCCCCACCTTGGGGGGTACGACCAGGCACAGGCGTTGACCTTCGTCTGGGTGAGTCAGGGCCTGCTGATGACGGTGGCGGTGTTCGGCGGCGGTTTCGAGGACGAGCTGATCGAACGCATCCGTACCGGCGACATCGCCGTCGATCTGTACCGGCCCGCCGATCTCCAGCTGTGGTGGCTGGCCTCGGACGCGGGACGCGCCCTGTTCCACCTGCTGGGCCGGGGGGTGGTTCCGCTGGTGTTCGGCGCGCTCGTCTTCCCGCTCGCGCTGCCCACCGGACCGCTGCCCTGGCTCGCCTTCGTGATCGCGGTCGCGTTCGGCGTGCTGGTGAGCTTCGCGATCCGTTTCCTCGTCGCGCTGTGCGCGTTCTGGCTGCTGGACGGGGCGGGCGCCGCCAATCTCTCCTGGCTGCTGGCGATCTTCTGCTCAGGCATGCTGCTGCCGCTGAACGTCTTCCCCGGCACGCTCGGCGAGGTCGTCCGGGTGCTGCCCTGGTCCGCCCTGCTCCAAGCCCCCGTGGACGTGCTGCTCGGCGAGGCGGACCCGCTGCCCACGTACGCCTTCCAGGGCGCGTGGGCGGTCGCGCTGCTGGCCCTGGGGCGGCTGGTGCAGTCGGCGGCGACACGGCGGGTGGTGGTGCAGGGTGGGTGAGCGGGCGCATGAGGGCGACAGGTCGTATGAGGGCGACAGGTCGTATGAGGGCGACGGGCCGTATGAGGGCGACGGGCCGTATGAGGGCGACGGGCCGTATGAGGGCGACGGGCCGTATGAGGGCGACGGGCCGTATGAGAGCGACAGGCCGTACGAGAGCCACAGGCCGCATGAGAGCGACGGGCCGTATGAGGGCGATTCGGCGTTCGGAAGCACGGGAGCACACGGGCGCGTGCGGGAAGGGCTGCGCGCCTACCGCCTGATCACCGCCATGTGGATCCGCTCCACGATGGCCTACCGTGCCTCCTTCGCGATGACCACGTTCGGCAACTTCGCCGGCACCGCGCTCGACTTCGTCGCGATCATGCTGATGTTCTCGCGGGTCGACGTGCTCGGCGGCTACCGCCTGCCCGAGGTCGCCTTCCTGTACGGCCTGTCCGCCACCGCCTTCGGCTTCGCGGACCTCGCGCTCGGCTCCATGGACCGGCTGGGGCGGCGGGTGCGCGACGGCACGCTGGACACGCTGCTGGTCCGCCCGGTGCCCGTGCTCGCGCAGGTCGCCGCGGACCGTTTCGCGCTGCGCCGCATCGGCCGGATCACCCAGGGCGTACTGGTCCTCGGATACGCCTTCGGCGCACTGGACGTCGCCTGGACCCCGCTGAAGGTGCTGATGGTCCCGATGGCGCTGCTGAGCGGCGCGGCGATCTTCTGCGCGGTGTTCGTGGCGGGCGGGGCCTTCCAGTTCGTCGCGCAGGACGCCTCCGAGGTGCAGAACTCCTTCACGTACGGCGGTCAGACACTGCTCCAGTACCCGCCGAGCGTCTTCGCGAAGGAGCTGGTGCGCGGGGTGACCTTCGTGCTGCCGCTCGCCTTCGTCAACTGGCTGCCCGCGCTGTACGTGCTGGGGCGGCCGTATCCGCTGGACCTGCCGACGTGGGTGGCCTTCGCCCCGCCGTTGGTGGCGGCGGGCTGCTGCGCCCTGGCGGGGCTGGCCTGGCGTGCGGGACTGCGTTCGTACCGGAGTACGGGGAACTGAGGGGCTCAATGGACAGCGGCTCTATGGATAGCGGCTCTATGGGTAACGGCTCTATGGGTAACGGCTCTATGGACAGTGGCTCCGTGGCCAGTGGCTCTGTGAACAGTGGCTTCATCGAGCTGGAGCAGGTCGAAAAGGTCTTCGACGTGCGCAAGAAGACCGGTTTCCTGAAGAGCGAGCGGCGGCAGGTGCGGGCCGTCGACTCGATCTCCTTCACCGTGGCGCGCGGCGAGATGGTCGGCTACATCGGCCCGAACGGTGCCGGGAAGTCCACCACGATCAAGATGCTGACCGGGATCCTGACGCCGAGCGGCGGCCGGGTGCGGGTCGCCGGGATCGACCCCTCCCGCGAGCGGACGCGGCTCGCGCAGCGCATCGGGGTGGTGTTCGGACAGCGCACGACCCTGTGGTGGGACCTCCCGTTGATCGACTCGTACCGGCTGATGCACCGCATGTACCGCATCCCGGACGTCCGTTATCGCGAGAACCTCGATCGCTGCGTCGAACTTCTCGAACTGGACGGTCTGTTGGACGTCCCGGTGCGGCAGCTGTCGCTGGGGCAGCGGATGCGGGGCGACATCGCGGCGGCCCTGCTGCACGACCCTGAGGTGCTGTACCTGGACGAGCCGACGATCGGCCTCGACGTCATCTCCAAGGCCAAGGTCCGGGACTTCCTGCGTGACCTGAACGCCGAGCGCGGCACGACCGTGCTGCTGACCACCCACGACCTCCAGGACATCGAGCAGTTGTGCTCCCGGGTGATGGTCATCGACCACGGACGCCTGATGTACGACGGCCCGCTCGCCGGGCTGCACGAGGTGGGCGACAGCGAGCGCACCCTCGTCGTCGACCTGGAGCGTGAACTGCCCCCGATCCAGGTGCCGTCCGCGCGCGTGGTGCGGGTCGAGGGGCCGCGGCAGTGGCTCGCCTTCCCGGCGTCGGAGTCGGCGGCTCCGCTGGTGGCGCGGATCGCGGCGGAGTATCCGCTGGTGGATCTTTCGGTACGGGAGCCGGACATCGAGGCGGTGATCGCCAAGATGTACGCGGGGCAGGCGGAGCGCGCGGTCTCGTAGCCCCCCGCTCCACGAACTCGTAGGCTGCTGTCATGACCGACGCCGTGTCTTCTGGGGGAAGCGACGATCAGCGGCCGACGCCGCGGGCGCCCATGCCCCCCGTCCCGGAACTCCGGGCTTCCGATGCCGATCGTGAACGAGTCGCCGAGGGTGCTGGAGGCCACGTACAAGGCGCGGACGTACGGCGAACTGGCGCCCATCACCCGGGACTTGCCGACGGCGGGCGTCACTCCTCCGGTGGTGTCGCTGGTCAAGGAGCCTGTTGAGAGCGGGAGTTGGGCGGGTCGGATCGTCGGCGGCGGGGGCTCGTCGGCGTGGGCCGTTGCCGTCATGTCGGGGTTCCAGCGCAAGGGGCGCTGGACGGTGCCGAAACGGTTCAACTGCTTCGCCTTCTGGGGCGGCGGTGAGATCGACCTGCGGGAGGCGAACTTCGCGGACCGCGAGGTCGAGATCAACTGCGTCGCGATCATGGGCGGGATGAACGTCATCGTGCCGCCCGGTGTCGAGGTGGTCGTGCGCGGCATCGGGATCATGGGCGGGTTCGACCAGCGCGAGGAGGGCGTGCCGGGGGAGCCGGGCGCACCGCGCGTGATCGTCACCGGGTTCGCGTTCTGGGGCGGGGTGGGCGTCGAGCGCAAGCTCACCCGGGCCGAGCGGCAGCGGCTGAAGGAGGAGCGCCGCCAGGAGAAGCTGGACCGCAAGGCCGCCCGCAAGGAGCTGCACTCGTCGTTCCGCGAGGAGGTGGAGGAGGCCCACCGCAAGATGCTGGACGGGCACCACGACCTGATGCGCGAGCGGCACGAGGAGCGCAGGGAGCGCCACGAGGAGCGCCGCGAGCTCCAGCGCGAGCGCCGGGAGGCCCGCCGCGAGGAGCGGGACCGGCGGCGGGGCGGCGAGTACTGACCGGCGGTACGGACGGCACCGATCAGTCGCTCAGGGGCCCGGATGTCCGCCAGGGCCAGACGGGGCACTGGGCCCAAGATGGAGCGGGGGACGCCCGAAGCAAGTCCCGATCAGCGCAGGGCAAGAACGGGCGCCGCGATCTGGGCGCGCCGGGAAGGGGTCAGTTCCCGGACGCAGGGCTGTAGAGCTGCGCAGGGTCGCCCGAGAGGGCGGCCTTGACGAAGCGACTGGGGTCGTCGACCAGCACCTCGATGGCCCCGGCCTGCACGCCGTCGAGGCTGGCTCGTGCGACGTCCGTCGGGTCGATCTTGGGGGCGTCGCGTCCCGCCATCATGTCGGTGTCCGCGGCCCCCAGATGCACGCCCTGGACGAGGGTCTTCTGACCGGCGAGCTCAAGGCGCACGCCGTTGGTCATGTTCCACTCCGCGGCCTTGGCCACCGAGTACGAGCCCGAGCCTTCGGCGGTGGCCACCCACGAAAGCACGGAGAGGATGTTCACGATCGCTCCTCCGCCGTTGGAGGCGAGGGCTGGAGCGAAGGCGCGAATGACCCGGAGCGTGCCGAAAAGGTGGGTTTCCAGGTCCTGCCGGATCGTGTCCAGGTCGTCGGTCACGAGGTTGGCCCCGGTCGCGATGCCGGCGTTGTTGACCAGCAGCGTGACGTCCTGCGCTGCTGCGGCGGCGTCCACGATCGACTTCTCGTCCAGCAAGTCCAGGTACAGCGGCACGACCCGCGAGTCGGACGTGTCGATCAGCTCCGGGCGCCGAGCCGTGGCGTAGACCTTCTTGGCTCCCCGGGCCAGCAGTTGATCGACGAAGCGCCGACCGATCCCTCGATTGGCTCCGGTCACGAGCGCGGTGGAACCGGAAATGTCCATGTTCTTTCCTTTCGGTGGGCGGTGGAGGATACGTGTCCGCCCTGTGCCGCCTACGCTAAAACTTGACGTTGACGTGAAGGGCAAGTCGTGACGGGCGACAGCACAAGCAGGAGGAGTCGGATGCGCATCGGCGAACTGGCCGAAAAGGCCGGAGTCAGCACGCGTGCCCTGCGCTACTACGAGGAGCAGGGCCTTCTGTGTCCCCAGCGCACGGCCAGCGGTCAGCGCGTCTACCCGGAGGCGGCCGTGGACCGTGTGGGGCTCATCCAGCAGCTCTACACTGCCGGTCTCGGCAGCCGTCTGATCGCAACCCTCCTGCCCGCCATCGACGCCCGCTACGTCGGCCCGGGGTTGCTGGAGCGCTTGCTCGACGAGCGCGCCCGTATCGCGGTGAAGGTCGCCGAGTTGCAGGAAGCGGGCCGCCGACTCGATGTACTGATCGATCTCGCCACGCACCCGGGCACGCAGCCATGCCCGGCTTCGCTCGACCAGGCGGCGGCCCGAGAATCCGCCTCAGCCTGACGCCGATGAATCATCCGCGCCTCCAGCTTCGCACCACTTCGCACCCGAGGAGTTCCAGAGACGCTGCGTGACAAGCCACTGGCCAGTACTCGTGCCGCCCGCCCGCCGTCACAGCCGGGCCGGTGCCGCCCCCTTCAGCGAGGTCAGGTCGAAGACCTCCGCCATCTCGCGGAAGCCCCTGTCATTGGGGTGGAGATGGTCGCCCGAGTCGTAGTCGGAGCGCAGCCGGCGCGGGTCGTACGGATCGCGCAACGCCTTGTCGAAGTCGACGACCTCGTCGTAGACCGTGCCCGCGCGGATCTGCGCGTTGACGGCCTGCCGCGCCTGCTCGCGGTCGGCCCGGTAGCCGCGGTAGCCCTTGAACGGCGTCAGCGTCGCGCCGACGACCTTGAGGCCGCGCGCGTGCGCCTCGCGGACGAGGGTGCGCAGCCCCGCCGTGATCCGGTCCGCATCCGCGCGCCCGGTGTCGTTGATGCCGAGGTCGATGATGACGGCCTTGACGTTCGTACGGCCCAGCACATCGCGGTGGAAGCGGGACAGACCGCTCTGGTTGTCGGCGGGCCGTCCGGGGCCGCTCGCCAGGACCCGGTTGCCGCTGATGCCCTGGTTGACGACGCTGTAGCGGGGCACGTCGTCGGATCCGGCCGCCGCGCGCAGCCGGTCCGAAAGGATGTCCGTCCAGCGGCGGTCGGCGCCCACGGTGGAGGTGGCGCCGTCCGTGATCGAGTCGCCGAACGCGACGACGGTGCCGACCGAGTCGTCGCTCAGCACGTCGAGCGCGGTCAGATAGCGCCAGTGGCCGGTCCGCTCGGTGTAGGCGGCGCCGCTCACGTCCTCCGTGCGGTCGCCCTGGGCGAGGTAGGAGATCTGGCGCGCGTACCGGTGGTAGGTGACTGGGCCCGACGAGGTGGGGGAGTACGTGGTCACGAGCATGTCGGAGTCGTGCGGGACGGCGATGCGCACCGCGTCGCTGACCACCTGTCCGCCGGAGGGTATGACGACCGGGACGGCACCGCCGAAAGTGAGGCGGCGCATGGTGCCGGCGACGGCGGCCGCGCCCGTGCCCGCGTCGCCCGCCGTGGCGGCGACCGCGATCGAGGCGTGCGTGAGGGTCAGCGGCTGCCGGCCGTAGAGATTGGAGAGCGTGACGCGGGCACTCGTACCGCCGACACCCACGTGGACGACGTTGCGCACGGACCGCCCCGCCATTCCGTCCGCCCCGGTGCCGGGCTCGGCCCCGGAGGGCGAGGCCGACCAGGTCCCGACCCAGGTTCCGGTGGAGGCGGGTGCGGCGGAGCCCGGCCGGAGGGGATGGCCGGCGCCGAGGCTGCTGTGGCTGCCGCCGTCGACGGCGGCGACACCGAAGTAGAGGGCGGCGGACACGGCCACGATCACAGCGACGATCGAGGAGAGCAGGGCGCCGGACCTCGTGGCGCTTGTGGACCTTGCAGAGCTTGTAGAGGTTGCAGACCTCGCAGGCCGCGCAGGCTTCGCGGGCCTTGTGGACCTTGTGGGGGACACCCTCACACAGACGCCGGGAACTCCCGTTCCGTTCCAGGAGTCGGTCAGGAAGGGACAATGTGTACGGGGGATCGCGGACGGGTGGAGTGGATGGACAGCACGAAACCGGAAGAAATGGACCGTACGAAACCGGAAGAAGAGCGCGCCGTGGGGCAGCTTGCCCGCTCCGGCGCCTCCGCGACCCCGGCCACCGAGCAGGCGGCCGCGGCCATGTCCAGTCGTGCCATGACCTCCTTCAGCCCCGCCGACGAGGAGAAGCGCCGGGGCGTACGCCGGATGAAGGGCACGGCGACCGGGCTGCTGCTGTTCGTCGCGCTCGTCTACGTCCTCGCCAAATGGGCGCAGAACTCGGGCGCGGGCCCCTGGTCCGGTTATGTGGCGGCGGCGGCCGAGGCCGGCATGGTCGGTGCGCTCGCCGACTGGTTCGCGGTCACCGCGCTCTTCCGCCACCCGCTCGGCCTACCCATCCCGCACACCGCGATCATCCCCACCAAGAAGGACCAGCTGGGTGTCTCCCTCGGCGAATTCGTCGGCGAGAACTTCCTGTCCGAAGAGGTCGTACGGCAGCGCCTGCGCGCCGTCGGCATATCCAGCCGCCTGGGTGCCTGGCTCGCCGATCCGGAGCACGCCGACCGGGTGACGGCCGAACTGGCGACGGCCCTGAGAGGCGCACTGACGGTCCTGCGCGACTCGGACGTGCAGGCGGTGGTCGGCGAGGCCATCACCCGCCGCGCCGACGCCCAGGAGATCGCGCCCGGCATGGGCAAGATGCTGGAGAAGGTCGTCGCGGACGGCGGCCACAGACGCATCGTCGACCTGATCTGCATCCGTGCGCACGACTGGCTCGTCCTGAACGACGAACAGATCATGGACGCCATCCAGGGCGGCGCCCCCGGCTGGACCCCCCGCTTCGTCGACAAGAAGGTCGGTGAACGCGTCTACAAGGAGCTGCTCCGCTTCGTCACCGAGATGCGCGACGCGCCCGCTCACCCGGCGCGCGGCGCGCTCGACCGGTTCCTCGCCGACTTCGCCGGCGACCTCCAGTCCGACACCGACACGCGTGCGCGCGTGGAACGGCTCAAGGGCGAGGTGCTGGGCCGCGGCGAGGTCCAGGACCTGATCGCCTCCGCCTGGACGGCCGTACGATCCATGATCGTCTCGGCCGCCGAGGACGAGCGCAGCGAGCTGCGGCTGCGTGTGCGGGCGTCGCTGCTCTCGCTGGGCGCCCGGATGGCCACCGAGTCGAAGACGCAGGCCAAGGTGGACCGGTGGGTGGAGGGTGCGGCGGTGCACATCGTGACCACGTACCGCAAGGAGATCACCTCCCTGATCACGGACACGGTCGCGAGCTGGGACGCCGAGCACACCACCCGGAAGATCGAGGCGAACATCGGCCGCGACCTCCAGTTCATCCGGATCAACGGCACGGTGGTGGGTTCGCTGGCCGGCTTGCTGATCTACACGGTGTCGCGGATTCTGGGCGCGTAACCGGCCGCCGAACGGGCACCCGGGCCGGGTGCGGCGTCATCCCACGCCGCCCGAGGAGGAAGCCATGTCCTTCACCGCGCCCGGGACCCGCACGGTCACCACCGCGATCCCCGCTCGTCTCGACCGTCTGCCCTGGTCGCGCTGGCACTGGACGATCGTGGTCGGACTCGGCACCGTCTGGATCCTGGACGGCCTGGAGGTCACGGTCGTCGGCAACATCGCCGGCCGCCTGTCGGAGCCCGGCAGCGGCCTGGCGATCACCTCCGGCCAGGTCACCGGCATCGCGGCCGCGCTGTATGTGGCGGGCGCCTGCTCCGGCGCCCTCTTCTGGGGCCACCTCACCGACCGCTTCGGCCGCAAGAAACTCTTCATGATCACCCTCGCGGTCTATCTGAGCGCCACCGCCCTGACGGCGGTCTCCTTCTCCACCTGGTGGTTCTTCCTCTTCCGCTTCCTGACCGGCTTCGGCATCGGCGGCGAGTACGCGGCCATCAACTCCGCGATCGACGAGCTCATCCCGGCGCACTACCGCGGCCGCGTCGACCTGATCATCAACGGCAGCTTCTGGGTGGGCGCGGTCGGCGGCGCACTGTTGTCGATCGTCGCGCTGAACACGGACCTTCTGCCCAAGGACCTGGGCTGGCGGCTGACGTTCGCCCTGGGCGTCGTCCTCGGCCTGGTGATCCTCCTCGTACGGCGCAACGTCCCCGAAAGCCCGCGCTGGCTGCTGATCCACGGCCGCGAACAGGAGGCGGAACGGGTGGTGTCCGCGATCGAACGACAAGTGGAGGCCGAGAAGGGCAAGCCGCTGCCGCGGCCCGACGCCGAGATCACCATCCACCAGCGCAAGAGCATCGGCTTCGCCACCATCGCCCGTACGGTCTTCTCCCACTACCGCAAGCGCGCCGTGCTCGGCTTCTCCCTCTTCATCGGCCAGGCCTTCCTCTACAACGCGATCACCTTCGGCTTCGGCGCGATCCTGACCACGTTCTTCGACGTCCCCACCGGCGCCACCGGCTACTACTTCGCCGTCATCGCCATCGGGAACTTCCTCGGCCCGCTGCTGCTCGGGAAGCTCTTCGACACGGTCGGCCGCCGGGTGATGATCTCGTCGACGTATCTGCTCTCGGGCCTGCTCCTGTTCGGCACGGCCTGGCTGTTCGACCGCGGCTCGCTCAGCGCGGGCACGCTCACGGCGTGCTGGTGCGCGGTGCTGTTCTTCGCCTCGGCGGGCGCCTCCAGCGCGTACCTGACGGTCTCCGAGGTGTTCCCGATGGAGACGCGGGCCATGTCCATCGCCTTCTTCTACGCCCTCGGCACCGCGGCCGGCGGCATCGCCGGCCCGCTCCTGTTCGCGGACCTCACGAACACCGGCCACGTCGGCGACACGGTCCTCGCCTTCCGGATCGGCGCGGCCCTGATGTGCGCGGCGGGGCTGGTCGCGGCGCTGCTCGCGGTACGCGCGGAACGGCGGCCGCTGGAGGACGTCGCCCGCCCGCTGACGGCCGCGGCGGTGGAGGCGGAGGCGACGCCCCAGCGGCCGACTTCCGGGGGGTTCCCAGGCTCGGCGGGCCGTCGAGGTTCATGGCCGATATGAGCGTCGAGGTTCGCGGCCGATATGAGCGTCGAGGTTCGCGGCCGATACGAGCGTCGAGGTTCGCGGCCGATACGAGCGTCGAGGTTCGCGGCCGATATGAGTACGGGCGATATGAGTATCCGTACTCTGCCGACTCCGCCGCTCCGCGGGAACCCTCGTACGCATGACCGAGAAGCTGCTCCGCCCCATGCGAACGCGCCGCTGGCCCGAGCGCTGGCTGATCCGCCTGCTCGGCGCCGCCCTCGCGGCCGCGGCGTACCTGCTGTTCATGCCCTGGGACCTGCGCAACCGTCCCGCGACACCCACGACCACCCAGGAGACGACCCCGGTGACGGGCATCGGTGTCCTCCTCCTCGCGCTGGTCCTGCTGCTCCTGGCGGCCTACTTCGGCCACTGGGACGACCTCGGCTGGCCCCTGCTCCTGGTGGCGGCACCGCCCGCGGCGCTGATGCACATCTCGTTCCGCACGCACCCGGAGCCGGACCTGCCCGGCCTCTGGCCCCTGGCCTGGGGCTTCTTCACGCTGCTGATCGCGGCGGGAGTACTGGTGGCGGCCGGTGTGGCGCGGGCGTTCCGGGGGGAGTGGGCGAAGGAGGACGACCTGACGCTCATGAACCCGCTGTGAGCCGCTCGCGGACCGCTGCCAAGCGGGCGGTTCGCGGCGCCCCAAAGGGGCGCGGGGCTGTATCTATGTGCGGCTCCGCCGCGATGGGGGTCCCCCCTGTTCGAGCGAAGCCGAGAACTTGGGGGAGCGACCAGCCACGACGCACCCGCAGGTGGGATACCGGACGGACTCCGCGCGGAGCGCTAGCCGCGCCGGTCGGCCACGGCCCACGAGGCGAGGGCGACGGCTCCGGCCACCCCGAACACGGCGGGCCAGGCGCCCACCTTCTTGGCCAGCGGATGCGACCCGGCGAACGCGGCGACGTAGCCGGCGGTCAGGGCCCCGGCCGCCACACCGCCGGCCTGCTTGCGCCACTGCTGTGCGGCTGCGGCGCCCGCGACGGCGAGGACGGCCCCGCCGAGCTGCCGCTTCTTGCTCCAGCGGGCGACCCCGTACCCGCCGACGAGCCCACTCGCGGCCACCAGTGCCGTAGGAACCTTCGCCATCGCTGTCTGCCTCCTGCTGGTGTGTCTGTGGACCACGGTGAAACGAGGCTAACTCCGCCCGTGGGGGCGCGAGTGCGCCGGGGTCGAGCGCCTGACGCGAGCCCGACGTGAGCCCGACGTGAGCCTGACGTAAGTCGATGCTCGCCAGACCCGCAGGAAGTGGCGCAGGTCACATCGATCTGGCCCGTACGGCTGTCACATCGCACCGGGTCCGGTCCGTCAGTGCTGTGTAACCGTCGAACACGGCAGGGAGATCACCATGGACGCTCGTCTCAACTTCTACGGCAACTCCGTCGCGATGAAGTTCGCGAAGTACATCAACTCGGCGGGCAAGGTCATCTCGGACTCGACGCTGCCGGCCGCGACGCAGGAGCTGGTGAAGATCCGCGCCAGCCAGATCAACGGCTGCGGTTTCTGCACCGACATGCACACCAAGGACGCCGCGCACGCCGGGGAGACCTCGCTGCGCCTCAACCTGATCGCGGCCTGGAGGGAGGCCAAGGTCTTCACCGAGGCCGAGCGGGCCGCCCTGGAAGTGACCGAGCAGGGAACCCGCATCGCCGACGCCGCCGGCGGTGTCACGGACGAGGCCTGGGCGAACGCCGCCAAGTACTACGACGAGGACCAGCTCGCCGCGCTGGTCTCCCTCATCGCCCTCATCAACGCCTACAACCGCATGAACGTGATCATCCAGCAGCCCGCCGGCGACTACCAGCCGGGCCAGTTCGGCTGACCACTGCCGGCCACTGCCGGCCACTGCTGGTCGAGCCGGTTCGGCCGGCGCCGAACGGCGAGCGCCCAGCACCCAGCACCCAGCGCCCAGCGCCCAGCGCCCAGCGCCGAGCACCCAGCGCTCAGCGCCGAGCGCAGGGCCCGGAGGGCCGGTTCCGCTCCCCCCATACGAGCGGAACCGGCCCTCCTGGCCCTGGCCCTGGCCCTGTCCCCGCCCCGGCGGATCATTGCCGTGGGGGCAACCGCTGTGGATCGCGCGGCTGTGCTCGTCCGCTTCGCATGCGCCGTACGAGGTCGTCGGCGGCGTCCGGCCACCGCGGGTGGTCGAAGGCGAAGCCCGCTTCGAGCAGGCGCCCCGGGACGACACGCCGGCTCTTCAGCAGCAGTTCGGTGTCCGAGCGCAGCGCGAACGCGCCGAGCTCGGCCATCCACTTCGTCGCGGGCAGGCCCACGGGGACACCCCACGCGGAGCGCAGCGCTCGCATGAACGCGCGCTGGGGCAGAGGGGCGGGGGCGGCGAGATTCACCGGCCCCACGACATCGTCCCGCTCGACGAGGAACTCGACCGCGCGGACGAAGTCGCGGTCGTGGATCCAGGACACGTACTGTGCGCCGCCCGCGACCGGACCGCCGAGGCCGAGCCGTGCCAGCCACAGCAGGATGTCGAAGACACCGCCCCGATCGGGGCTCATCACCATGGCGGAACGCAGGGCGACCTTGCGGGTGTGCGGGGTTTCGGCCTGCTCTTGCTCCCGCTCCCAGGCTTTGGCGATGTCGACGCTGTAGGACCAGTAGCCCGGGACGGTGGGTTCGGCTCCTCCGATCACGCCGGTCTTCTCGTCGTTGGGCGCGTCGAAGCGGTGGGCGTAGATGGTGGCGGTGCTCATCTGGAGCCAGACGCGGGGAGGTCGGTCGGCGGCGGCGATGGCCTCGCCCACAACCCGGGCGGAATGCACCCGCGAGTCCATCATGGCCCGCAGATTGTCGGCGGTGTAGCGGCAACTCACGCTGCGACCGGCCAGGTTGACGACAACGTCGCTGCCGTCGATCGCCTCGGCCCAGGGACCCAGGGTCTTCCCGTCCCAAGCGACCTCACCCCGGCGCGTCGGCTGTCTGGTCAGCACCGCGACCTCATGCCCAGCGGCGGTCAGCGCGCGGTTCAGGACCGTACCCACCTGCCCGGTTCCTCCGGGCAACACGATCTTCATGGGCTTCGCCTCTCGTATGTGGAGAGAAGTCTATGAGGAATTTGAACGCGTTCAAAACATCTTCGGAATCATTCCGGTCGCGTGTCGCCCAGCCGGATGAACCCGGACGAAACCCGGAGGAACCAAGATTGCTCCGCGAGCCGACGCCCCCCACCATGAACCTGTGGTCGGGGTCCCGGGCTGGGTATGGCAAGGGGGGCCGGTCCGCAGATCGGTGAGCGTCGGTCTGCCGGTCGGCTTCTTCTTCGGCGCGCTGGTGCTCGCCGAGTCGGGATCGTGGGTGGGCGCGGCGGTGGTGGCCTTCGTGCTGAGTCTGTTCTACGGAATCAGGGTGGCGCGTCGCATGAGCAGGGCCTGGCCCGAAGCCAAGCAACTGGACCCCGTCGACCGGGCAGTGGTGGTGCGCGCCACCCGCCGCGGCGAGGGCGTCCCCGAGGCCCGACTGGCGCCCGCCGTCATCGAGTACGGCGACGGGCTGCGCAGAGCCCGGGAATACGATCGCCTCTTCCTGTGGATCGTCGTTCTCGTCGCCGTACTGGCTGTGGCCCTGGCGGTGTACGACACCTTCACGGGTTCGACCCGGGAGATGGCGGTGTCGTGGCTGCTGGTCGCGCTCTTGCTGGTGGAGCTGACGTGGGGGCCCAGAAAGCAGGCCCGTGTCCTGTCCAACGCGGAGCGGGCGGAGGGGTTGGCCCGCCGCGCGTTGCGACAGATGTCGCTCGGGGACTGAGGCGCCGGACTTCACTCGACGGGTGCCGTCGTGGCTGCCGTCCTGCCGTCCGTGACCCGCTGGAACAGCCGGCCGGCGAGGTCGATCCCCACGACCGAGCCGGTCTCGTCGCGGGTGAAGAAGCCGCGCTGCCCCTTGAAAGCGCCGCCGGTGATGACGTACTCGTCCGTGTCGCCGGGCAGCAGGCCCAAGGGGAACGGCGCGTGGTCCGGAGGCAGTTCCGTGTTCGCCGCCGCACGGATCTCGGGCTTGAGGACGACCTCAAGCCTCAGCCCCGCCGGCTCCTCCGTTTCGATGGTGAGCGTCATGACGTCGTTCTCGTAGCCCCCGACGATCTCCCGGGCCCGCGCCGGGTCGTAGGGGAGTGGCTCCGGGTCCTGGTCGGTCACGCCCAGGTACGTCTGGAGCGCCCAGCGGACGACCTCCTGGTTGAAGGGGATGCCGTCCGGCCCGGCGTTGGACATCACGACGACGGCGAAGTCCCGTTCCGGCACGACGAGGAACTCGGCGAACTGACCGTTCGCCGAACCACCGTGCCCGACGGTGCGCACGCCGTCCACGTCGCGCAGGAACCAGCCGATGCCGAGGGCGTCGCCGAGGTTGCTGGCCCGCAAGGCGACCGTCGGCTCCTTCATCCGGTGCAGCACCTCGGCGGGCAGAAGTCGGGCGCCGCTTTCCGCGCGGCCGTCGCAGAGGTGGAACCGGGCCCAGCGCAGCTGGTCCGCCACCGAGGACGCGATACCCCCGCCCGGGTTGTCGCCGCGCGAACGGCGCCAGAGCCGGGCGACGGACAGCGTCCCGTCCTCGCCGCGGTTGTGCCCCACGGCGAAGCGCCGGGTCATGATGTCGTCGCGCGCGAAGAAACTGTGCGACAGCCCCAGGGGCTCGAAGAGAAGCTCGGCGACGGCCCGCTCGTACGTAAGACCGGTGACCTTCTCCACGACCCGCCCGGCCAGGTTGAACCCCGCCTGGCTGTACGAGGCCCGGGTGCCGGGAGGCGTCATGACCTCCAGCTCGGCCATCTTCGCCACGTAGCCGGCCAGCGCGTCGTCCCCCTCGCCGGTGTCGGTGATGACCCCCCAGTCCAGCCCCGAGGTGTGGTTGAGCAGGTGGGCCACGGTGACCTTCGCGGCGGTCTCCTCGTCCGCCAGCCCGAGTTCGGGAACGTACCGGCGTACCGGCGCGTCCAGCTCGACCTTCCCCTCCGCCACCAGGCGCATCAGCACGGTGGCCGTGTAGGTCTTCGTGACCGAGCCCAGCAGATACAGCGTGTCCTGGTCGACGGGCAGCGGGTTCTCGGTGTTCGTCACGCCGTGGCAGGCGTAGGTCTCCCGACCGTCCGCCCATACCCCTACGGCAACGCCGGGAATGCCGAACTTCGCGGCGGTCGCCTCGACGAACTCGGACAGTGCCTTCTGTGACATGACGTGTCCCTCCCGCAGCCCGCCGCGTATGGCGCCGGGCGCCGTGGTAGCCGGAGCCGGTGACTTGCACTGTGTTCAAGTGGAAGCCTAGGAGTGACTTGAACGGTGTGCAAGTACTTTCTCGAACACTGTGCAAGAGGCCTGTGGGGTGCCCTATCGTGAGCGCATGCCCCGCGAGACGCTGACCCGTGAACAGATCGTCAAGGCCGCCATCGAGCTGCTGGACGCCGAAGGCCTGGAGGGCCTGAACATGCGTGCCCTGGGCAAGCGGCTGGGCTCCGCGGCCACCGCGGTCTACTGGCACGTCGGCAGCAAGGACAACCTCATCGTCCTCGCCGCCGACCGGGTATGGAGCGAGCTCGCGCTGCCCGACCCGTCGGCCGGCGACTGGCGGACCGCGGTCACCGCGATGGCCACCGACCTGTACGCGAACCTGACCCGCCATCCGTGGCTTGTGCAGGCCTTCGGTTCCTACGTGGTGTACGGCCCCGGCAAGGCCCGCCACGACGACCACACCCTCGCCCTCTACGAGGCGGCCGGATTCACCGGTGCACAGGCCGACCGCGCGGCGACGGCCGTCTTCACCTACGTGCTCGGCAATGCCCTGAGCCAAGCCGCGGCGGTCTCACTCACGCGGAGACTCGGCCGTGACGGCGGCGACGCCGACGAACTGCTGCGCGACAGCATGGCGAAGGCCGAAGAGATCGCCATGGACTTCCCGCGCCTGCGCGCCCGCCTCGAAACGCCCGCCGCCGACTATGCCGCGTTGCCCGAGGACAGTTTCGAATCGGGCCTCCGGGCCATGCTCGACGGCCTCGAAACCCAACTCGTCGCGGGCCGCGCGTAGGACAACACTCCGCAGCTCAGGCAGTACCCGGTGCCCCGAGGTGCCCCGGTGCCCCGGGGTGCCCCGGTGCCTCAGGCGAACGAATCCAGCACGTCCCGAAGGTGCGCCTCCATCGGGTTGTCGAGCTCGTCCTCGTCCCAGTACAGCTCGTTCAGCGCACCCATCGGGTACAGCGACCCCTGCTCCTCGCCGTACGGCCGTACCACCTGCGGTGTGTCGGTGACCGCCGCCTTGCCGGAGGCGAACAGCGCCGGCGGAGTGCCGCCACCGGGCGCGAACGGCTCGTACCGCCACACCGCACCCTGGGTCCGGCGGACGACTTCCCCGATGTACCAGACGGCCCCCTGGACGAACGAGCCGGACTTCGCCGCCGTGACCTCGTCCTCGCCGGCGAACGTCCGCCGGACCAGGTCCTCCAGCGCGTCCAGCGAGTCCGGACCGAAGTCCCAGCGCTCTTCCTCGCCGGTCGCCCTGGCCCACTCCGTGAACCCCGCGGAACGCTCGGCCAGCCACGCCGCCAACTCGGGGTGGGTCTCTCGGTCGTCGGCCCCAGGATCGGTCATGGGCTCACTGTAGAGAAGGCGACGGCGGCTGATTTAACTACGCGGCCATTCGGGAGAGTTGGCGCGTACCGTACACAGTGCCGACACACGCCACACACAGATATCCGCTCACCATCCGCCACATGAGCCTCTACGCTGAGGCGCAGAGTGGTGTACATGTCACGGGGGCTACACCGCTCGCTCTGTCCCCGAGCCCCCAGGACACAGGGACAAACAATGAGCACATCGTTACGAGCACGAGCACGAGCACGAGCACGAGCACGAGCAGGCGCACGAGCGGGCGGAGGCGCGGGCGGAGTCGCAGGCGGACGCGCAGGCGGAGGAACCCGCTCCCGCCTGGCTCCGAGCCTGGCGGTCATAGTCGGAACAGGGCTGCTCCTGGCCGGGCTTCCGGGCCTCCAGGACCAGGCGGAAGCGGCCCTGCCCAAGCGCTGCGACGAGCGCTGGCTGGGCAAGAAGTACGACACCACGCCACCGAATTCCGGCATCCCGGACGGCGGGGAGTACACCGTGCGCCCGGACAGCGAGTCGGGTGCCTACGACTTCGACAACCCCGCCAAGGCGTTCGACGGGCTCCTGGCCCCGACCGAGGACCAGTTGGACCAGGCCGGCAGCACAAAAGCGGATATCGACAAGTGGAAGCGGAAGTACGCCGCTTCGGGCGATCTCCGCGACAAGGCCATGGAGATCTACGCCCGCTACAACAAGCAGCTCGGCGGCACCAGGGCCATCAAGGAGTGGGACCGCTGGCTCGACCTGCGCTACATCGGCAACGAGGTCAACAACGCCAAGGGCCGCGCCTACGAGGCCCAGATGGTCAGGAAGTACAACCTGGTGGGCCCGGACTGGATCTGCCAGGAGACCATCCGGGTCAAGGACGCCGCCGGCAACAGCTATCGCCGGGACTACGACGCGGTCAACCACCGGACGAAGCAGTTCGTCGAGATGAAGTCCAACGGCTCCCACCGCGACGACCAGGCCAAGGCCGACGAAGCCGTCCTGAAGGACAGGAAGTACCAGGACTATCGGCTCCGCATGGCCACCGGCGCCAAGACGGAGCAGAAGACGATCGACTGGGTGAAGGACCTCAACAGGTCCCTCGGGCCCGGGCCGGGCGGCGCCAAACGTGCGGGGATCACCGAGTCCATCCAGGTGGGCAAGGCGGTCTACAAGCCCAACGTCTACACCCGGTACGACCCGGTCATGAACCCCGACCCCCTCAAGGGCGGCCGCGGTCCGATGAACGACGCGGCCTACCGCTCCGCGGCCACTCCCGAGGAGGCGCGCCGGATTCAGCAGGAGTACCAGAAGGCCAACACCCGCGGCGGGTTCGGCCGCGGCCCCGGGGGCATCGACTTCACGACCCTCGAACTGCGCTACGTCGGCAACCCGGTCAAGGGCAAGGCTCTGGACTACTCGTTCAAGGCCGACTACGTGAAGGACCCGGACACCAATCCCGGCTGGGGCGGCAAGGAGAAGCTTCAGCTCGCCTCGGACGCCTTCTTCACCTGGCTCGCCCTCGACCCGTCCAAGCTGTGGGTCAACCTCAACCCCGACCAGCCGGACAAGATCATGGACGCCGGGCTCGGCAAGACGGACGCCGGACGCGTCCTGCTCGAAGCCGACCTGGAGATGAAGCACACCTCCGCCCAGCTCATGAACCCCAAGACCGAACTGGGCGACCGGTTCTGGGACTCCCTGCGCTCCAAGCCGGGCAGCGCCCCGTGCCTGACGTTCCGCAACTGGATCAGCCCCAAGCCCGCCCAGGTCCGTGAGCAGGACGGCGGCCTGTACATCCTGGATGCTCCCCTGAAGGTCGAGTCCGAGGAGATGGACTACGACACCCCCATCGGCGGTCAGCGTTGCGACCAGCCGAAGGAGATCATGGAGTACAACCAGGCCCAGTACGAGCGGATGATCCTCCCCGAGGTCGAGAAGTCGGTCAACACCGACGCCAAGTTCGCCGACCTGCGCCGCGTCTACACCTCTCGGGTGGCCGCGGAGTGGATCAAGCAGCAGGACGCGAAGAGGCCGACCGACTTCCACAAGATCATCGGCAGCAATGACATCGACCGCTGGAAGCTGCGCAAGCCCGGCTGGACGCCCAAGCAGACCTGGGACGCCATGGTGAAGTCGTACAAGGACGGCGACTACACCTTCGAGCGCGAGTACGGCGGCAAGGTCTGGGTCTTCATCGTGGGCGGCGTCGACTTCTCGAAGTCCCCCAAGCAGAACATCACCCGCGTGCAGTTCAACGTCGAACACCCGCGCCTGGACAAGACCACCAAGGACTCCCAGCGGGCAGAGGTGTCGTACCGCGACACGGAGACCGCCTACCTGGGCGGCAACGGCGCGGGCAGGCTCGACACCGGGGACGACGGAACGAACCCCACCCCGACCCCCACCAAGTCGAACACCCCGTCCACCCCACCGCCGTCCTCCACCCCGGACCCGCACCCCAGCACCACGGGAGCCGGCGGCCACAACACCCCGACCCCGTCGACGAACGACCCGACCGGCGACCTCGCCCACACGGGAACCTCGAACGTCGGCTGGATCACGGGCCTGGCGGCCGCGTTGCTCGCCACGGGCGGAGCGCTGACGTGGTGGATGCGTCGCCGTAAGGCGAGCCGAAGCTGATCCGAGGCGCACGGCTGTCTTAATGTCTCGGCCCCGTGGCCGTTCTCCGGAGCGGCTGCGGGGCCGAGCCCGTTTCAGGAACGGCTGCGACTGTCGCGCCCCCAAAGGGGCGCGGGGAACTGCGCGACCAGCCACGACGCACCCGCAGGTGGCAATCCGGACCCCCAGCGGAGCGCTCAGTCGCCGCTGGGGGCCACCTCGGCGTACGAGGTCACGAACGCGGTGAGGAGTCGCGCGAACTCGGACCGGTCGGCGTCCGGCCAGTCCGCCATCACCCGGGCGAACATCTCCTGCCGGATCCGATGCGTGCGGTCGAGCTGTTCGCGCCCGTGGTCGGTCAGGGCGAGCAGTGCGCGCCGGGCGTCGGACGGGTCGGTCCGGCGGGCCAGCCACCCCTCCTCGACGGCGCGGAGCACCAGCCGGCTCGCCCTGGGCTGGTCCACGCCGAGCGCGGTGGCGACGTCCGAGACGGCGCACGGCTCGCCACGTTCCTCGATGGCGTCCAGCACGCCGAACAGCGTGGGGTCGATCGTCCTGCCGCCGTCTGGCGGCGCCAGCCGCCCCAGCGATCGGCGCGTCTGGCTGCGGCGAATCGCCACCATGGCCCGCTCGACGACGGCGACCGCCTCGTCCTCTTCCCTTGCCTTCTTCGACATGCATGCTATCTTACAATCATTGTAAAACTACATGCATTGGGGGATCGTCATGACCGACACCGACCTGACTCGGCTGCCCGACGTCCGCGAGCAGCGACCGCTCGGCTACTGGCTGAAGCACATCGACGGAGCCATCGAGGAGAACTTCGGCCGGCTGCTCGCCGCGGACGGACTCAACCGGCGAGGGTGGCAGGTGCTGAACGCCCTCTCGTACGAGCCGATCACCATCGCCGAACTCGACGACACCATGGCGGCGTTCCTGTCCACCGACGAGCCCACCATGCGCCCGTACGTCGACCGTTTCGTCGAGCGCGGCTGGGCGCACATCGCTGACGACGACACCGCGACGCTGACCGACGAGGGCCGACAGGCGCACCAGCGGGTCTCCGAGAAGTCCGGAATCCTGAGGGCGCAGGTGATGGAGTGCCTCTCACCCGAGGAGTACGGACTGCTGGTGAACCTGCTTCAGCGGGTCGCCACTCACCTCGACGCCTTGACGGCGGAGACGCCCCGTCAGTGATCGCGGGAGGAGGGAAGGGGAAGCGCGAGGCACCCAACCCTCGGAAAACCCGGGCGGCCACGGGCGCCCAGCCGTTGAGGGCTTCGTTCGCGCCTGTCTGACGGTCCGCGAGGAAGTCGGCGGTTCGGGCGCGCAACCACATCGCTTCGGCGCAACGATCTCCCGGCAACAGGGCGGCTCAGCCACAGGATTTGGCAGCGATCCGGCACCGCGTGGGCAGCCGAATGCCAGGATGGGCGTATGACGACGATCGACGGTGAGGTCGAGGCCGGGTTCGAACCGGTGCGGGCGGCGTTCGAGGCCAACTTCGCCCGGCACGGGGACATCGGAGCCGCGGTGTGCGTGTACCACGATGGCCGGCCGGTGGTGGATCTGTGGAGTGGAGTCGCCGACCCTGACACCGGTCGCCCGTGGACGCGGGACACGCTGCAACTCGTCTACTCGGCGACCAAGGGGGCGACCGCGACCGCGGCGCATCTGCTGGCCCAGCGCGGCGCGCTGGACCTGGACGCGCCGGTGGCCAAGTACTGGCCGGAGTTCGCCGCGAACGGCAAGGCGGACATCCCGGTGCGCCGGCTGTTGTCCCACCAGGCCGGCCTGGTCGCGCTGGACCAACCGGTGACCCTGGCCGAGGCGTTGGCCTGGGAGCCGATGGTGGCCGCGCTGGCCGCTCAGCGCCCCCTGTGGGCTCCGGGCACCGCGCACGGGTATCACGGCCGGACCTTCGGCTGGCTGGTCGGCGAGGTGATCCGCCGGGTCTCCGGCCGCACACCGGGCCGCTTCTTCGCCGACGAGATCGCCGCTCCACTGGGGCTGGACTTCTTCATCGGCTTGCCGGGCAGTGAACGCGACCGCGTCAGCCGCATGGTGTACCAAGAGCCGGAGGTCGACTTCACCGCCCTCCCTCCGGAGTCGATCCCCGCGGAGTTCCGCGACATGGTCGCCGCCTTGCGCGACCCGAACTCGCTCACCAACCGGGCGTTCTCGGTCACCGACCCGGCCGAGATCGACTTCAACTCGCCCGAGGTGCAGGCCGCGGAGCTCCCGGCCTCCAACGGCATCGGTACCGCGCGCGGACTGGCACGCATGTACGCCGCGCTGATCGGCGAGGTGGACGGCGTACGCCTGCTCACCCCGGACACCCTCGCATCGGCGACCGAGGAGCAGGCCGACGGGGTGGACCAGGTGATGATGGTGCCGACCCGGTTCAGCTCCGGATACATGCTGCCCACCGAGACCAACCCCATGACCGGGCCGAACTCCTTCGGCCACCCCGGTCGAGGCGGTTCACTGGGCTTCGCCGACCCCGAGCACGGCATCGCCTTCGGCTACGTGATGAACAACATCATCGAGGGCCCCAACGATATGCGTGCGATGTCGCTGGTCGACGCGGTGCGAAGGTCGCTGGCGTAACGGATCGAGGGTGACGCGGGAAGACCGGCCCCGTAATCACCATCACCGGAAGGAGCGGCATCACCGGAAAGAGCGGCCCGTTCCTGGCGTGCCGGCTCACCGGCGGTCACCGCGTACGCCAAGAGATCACCGTCCGACAGACCGAAGTCACCAGCGTCGTCGGGCCCGCATGCAGGCCCGACGACTCCGACCTACGGTGGAAGAACAGACAGCGGCAGCCAGCAGCGCGCACCGGGGGAGGTGACGCCGATGCCGGACGAGCAGAGGGCCACATCGACAGCCGCTGTGGAGCAGGCGATCGCCGATCAGCTTCGCTCCTCGTTTCGGGGTGAGGTGATCGACCGCCGCCATCCCGGCTACGACAAGGCCCGCGCCGTGTGGAACGGCCTGATCGACCGTCGCCCCGGCCTCATCGCCCGCTGCTCCGGCACGGCGGACGTCGTCGAGGTGCTACGGATCGCGCGCGAGCACCGTCCCGTCGTCAGCATCCGCGGTGGCGGGCACCAGGTGGCGGGCAGCGCGGTGTGCGACGACGGGCTGGTGATCGACCTCTCGCGGCTGAAGGGCGTCTACGTCGACCCCGCGGCCCGTACGGCACGCGCCCAGGCGGGCGTGACCTGGGGCGAACTGGACCGCGAGACCCAGCTGCACGGTCTGGCCACGCCGGGAGGCGAGATCTCGGCGACCGGGATCGCGGGTCTCACGCTCGGCGGCGGCCTTGGGTTCGTGATGCGGACGTTCGGTCTGAGCTGCGACAGTGTCCGATCGCTGGAGATCGTCACCGCGGACGGCGCGGTGCGCACCGCGAACCGGGAGGAGGAGCCCGACCTGTTCTGGGCAGCGCGCGGCGGAGGCCGGGGTATCGGGGTCGTCACATCCTTCGAGTTCGACCTCCATTCGCTCGGCCCCTTGGTGGCCGCGGTGCTGGTTCTCCACCCGTACGAGCACGCCGAGGCAGTACTACGGGCCTGGCGGGACGCGACTTACACCGCGCCGGAGACGGTGACGTCGGAAATCGTGCTCTGGAGCGTCCCTGCCGACCCCGGGATCCCGCAGGAACTGCACAGATCGAACTGCGTCATAGTCGGCGCCGTGTACGGGGGCCCGCCGGGCGACGGTGCCACCGCCGCGCTGGCGCCGCAGCACGAGCTCGGCCCGCCGCTGATCGACCTGAGCGGAACCCTGCCCTACGTAGTGCTGCAGAGCGCGAACACCCCGCGGTTCCCCGACGGCGAACGCTATTTCATGAAGTCCCACTTCATGAACGAGCTGAATGACGAGGCCATCAGCACCATGCTGGACTGGGACTCCCGGCGGCCGACCCCGGAGAGCCTCATCGTCATCCGCACCCTCGGCGGCGCCGTGGCGCGCGTCGACCCCGACGACAGCGCGTTCGCACACCGGTCCGCGCGCTACAACCTGAGCATCGACGCGGGCTGGCGGGACCCGGCGCTGGACGAGGCCGCGATCGGGTGGGCACGCTCGGCGTGGGACGCGATGAAGCCGTTTTCGAGCGGCGGAACATACGTCAACTTCGCCGGGCTCGGCGAGGACGCGAGCGAACTGCGAGGCGCGGTCTTCGGCTCGCATGAGGAGCGACTTGAGCGCATCCGCGCCGGGTACGACCCGGAGGGACTGTTCGTATCGGCTGCGCGGAGGCCGTGAGCATGTGAACAGGCCGTGGTGCAGGCGGTCGCGCCTGTTGCGTTTCGCCAGCGCGTCTATGAAGGCGCGCCAGGCTTGGGGGCGAACGTTGATGATGGGACCACTGGCACGCTTGGGGTCTCGTACAAGCGTGGTGTTATCGACGCGCGCCCATTCCACGCACTCGGTCCCATTGCCGCCGCTGTACGAGGACTTGAACCACTGCTGCTCTGAGGGTGCCGTCACAAGATCCCTTGGCTTATGCGATCGAATTTCCGGGCTTATGCGATCGACAGGCTCGGCACTTGAACGCGTTCCGGTACGGCTGACCGCCGCACGGGAGCTGTCCGGCGAGCAACCGCACCCCAGGCCTTGCACGTGCCGTTCGGTTGTCACGTCTGACTCCGCCGCCCGAGGCGGATGAGGAACTCGTTGTCCTCAGGGAACGTGTCGTTGTCGCTGAACTCGGCGAGCTGGTTCCTCACCGCCTTCTCGAACTCCTCCAGCCGGTCGCCGAAAAGGTGGGGTGCGGCGAAGGAGGTGGAGTAGAGGTGACCGAGGATGCTTTCGCTCGTCCAGGTGCGTTGGACGGGTACGCGCACTTCCTCGACCCGATTGAACGGCGACTCCTCCATGATCTCGCTGTACGAGCGGTTGTGGTGCTGGAAGGTGCCCGAACCCGCGCGGCGTTCCTCGCCGAGAAATATCTTGATCACGTCGCGGACCGCCTCCTTCCAGGGGCTGCCCGCAGCCCAGAAGCTGTTGTCGCCGAAGATCGCGACGACGCCGTCCGAGGCGACCTGGCTGTCCAAGAGGTTCAGTACGGCGCCTTGGTCGAGCCAGTGGAACGCCCGGCAGATGGTGACCAGGTCGGCCTGCCAGTCTGCGGGCGGGACGAAGTTCTCTGCGGTGCTCTCCACGAGCAATAGACGGGAGCTGCCGGGCAGTCTCGGACGAAGCGCGGACTCGGCGGCGGCGAGCATCTCCGCGTCGCTGTCGATGGCGATGATGTCGTCGAACCGGGCCAGCAGTGCCTCGACGACGAGCCCCGTGCCGGTGCCGACGTCCAGAAGACGTCGCGGGCCCTTGGGCCGCGCCGGGGTGATCTGGTCCAGGACAGTGGTGACGCCCTCGGGGATGCCGGGGCGGAACTGGCGGTAGTAGGTGGCGGTTCCGGTGAAGAGGTTCATGTATTCGTGCTCCGTGCTGCGAGGTACTGGATATGCGTGGCGGCCGCCGCCAGGTCGGAGGCGACGAGCACGCCGTGGTTAACGACCAGGGACTCGTCGGGGACGTTCTTTCCGCTTCGCCGCCCCGAGCACGGCATCGCCTTCGGCTACGTGATGAACCACACCATTGAGGGCCCCAAGGATATGCGTGCGATGTCGCTGGTCGACGCAGTGCGAAGGTCGCTGGCGTAACGGATCGAGGTTGACGCTGGAAGACCGGCCCCGCAATCACCGGAAGGGGAAGCACGAGGGGGCTTTGGTAGGTCAAAACGTCGGGCGCCCGTCGTGGAGATACAGCACCCGGCCAGTGACGAGGGCTTTGAAGGCTGCATCAAGGCGGCGCGCCATGCGCTCTCGGACCATCGACTGGGCCTCACTTGAGGAGGCGAACTCCACGGCGGACAACTCCTCATCGTGAGGCCGGATCGAAGAGGCCCGGGTGTCGTCGACCACGCCGCCATCGAAGATGAGGGCAATCTGGTCGTCCCACGGCCCGTGCGGAGGAACCCAGTCGACCACCAGCAACTCACGGAGAACGACGTCCAGACCAAGCTCCTCGCGCAGTTCCCGCAATGCAGCCTCGTGCGGGGGCTCGTTGGCCTCGACCATTCCGCCGGGGAGATCCCAACCGGGCTTATACGTCGGCTTGACCAGCAGAACTCGTCCGGTCGGATCTCGAATGAGGACATCGGCACCGACACGCTTACGAGCCTGGGTGGCATTACCCTCGGCCAGCCAGTCCCTGTAGGCGTCCGGGTCGGCAGGAACGGGCCTCATACGGGGTGGCCTCCCTGAGGAGTGAGAATGTCGGCGAGCAGCAGCATTCTGGCCCTGCGCTCGGCCGTGAGCCGCATCAGGAACTCCCGTACCGGAGGGTGCGACCGGTTGGGTTCGAACTGTGCACCGAGTGATTGGAGCTGCTGCATGACCCTGACCGAACCCAGAGTGGGCGCGGTCGCGGTCAGCAACTCCTCGCCCACGAGGAGGGCGGCGTCCAGGTCTCCGCACTGCACATGGAGGCCGGCGAGGGCGATTCTGGACAGGGCGAGCGAGCGTGCACGTCCGGCTTCGCGGAGATCAACAGCCTGTCGGGCGTATTCGACAGCTTCCCGTAAGCGGCCCATGTCACGTAGGGCCTCGGCGCTTTCGCTGGCAAGGGCGGCGGCATCGAACGGGCTGACCCAGGGATGAGCCACTTTGACTGGCGCGTCGCGGAGGGTGAGACGAGCCTGGTCGAGGGCCCGCTCGGCTGCGGAGTGCTGTCCTGCCGCGGCGAGAGCACGGGCCTGCATGGCATGGAGTCGGGCAATGAGAGTAGGTACGCGAGGGCCTTCGCTCGCCGCGTCGAGCCCCGTCTGCGCCCAATGCACAGCTGCGGCAGAATCACCGGCCTGTAGAGCTAAGTGGGAACTGGACGCGGCGATGTTGGCGGTCAACGCGGTGTCCCCAGAAGCGCGGGCGAGGGGCAGGGCGCGAGCGAAGTGCGCCTGGGCCACTCGGTCGCGCCCCGAGTCGTGTGCCATCCAGCCGGCCATCTCCGTCAGGGCTGCCGCCGCAGCGAACGCCTGGCCACCGCTGAGGTCGACAAGCCGAGGCGCTACATGTTCGCGGAGGTGGGTGACGACAGCGGAGTAGAGACGGCCCCCGCCAGTTGCCCGGTCCGCGTGCCGGAATGCGTCCACGGCCGCCACATCGTCTTCCTCGACGCTGTCGATCAACGGCGCCAAAGATACGCTGGACGTTGCTCGGGGCGCGTGGTCTCGTGGCTCCCAGTGGCGTCGGGCCAGACCGAGGAGATGTCCGGGGATGTGGAAGGCGTCGGCGATCTGCTCGAAGATGGCCAGTCGTTCCACGCGGCTCTTGCCGTTCATGTAGTCGTACAGGCGCCCCTGTGCGATTCCGACCGCTGCGGCGATCTTGCGGGTGCTGACGCCGCGATGGTTGAGCATCCGAAACACGGATCCCATGTCCCGGTCGGCGCATGCAGACAGGAACCTCTCGTGGGCGAGTAGCCCGGCGACGATCTCGCGTGGCTCTGGCGGCAACTGCGGCTCCCCTGGCTGTAATCCGAGGCTACTCCTCGGTGACTCCATCGTGGAGTCACCCTGTGGAGTCACGCAGATCCCACCGTTCGTCATTGACTTGTTTCCGCAATCACCGGGGCGTGAGACACCAGCCGTGCATGGGCCTCCCTCTCTCCCCGGAACACCGCCATGGATTACGAGAGAGGAACGTCGATGACCGTGGACAGCATGGCGGGCGAGGTAGATCGAGCTGCATTGCTCCTTGAGGCACAGCAGACCACACAGGCCCGGCTCGACGTACCTCCGCTCACTGAAACCTTGGAGCGCACGGAGAGCCTGACCCGCGGACTGAAGGCACTTTCTGAAGAGTTGGCCGATTCCGACCGAGAGGCGGTATGTGTCATGCGGCGCTTGGCCGAACGGCTACTAGTAGAACCTCCCGATGAGACGGCCAGCCCATTCAAGGCTTGGCAGTACCTCCTGAACCTAGCCCGCACCGCCCAGGCCCTCCTCGCTATCACTGGGAGGACTCGGTGAGGCGCGACTGCCCCGTCTGCGAGGGGTTCCGCCAAGAGCGGGCCACGCAGCTCCGCACCCGCCGTGGAGACCTCGGCGACCTGCTGATCCGCGTTGCCCTCCACGAAGGAAGCGCGCACCCCAAGCCGACCCCACCGTCTGCGCGATGAAGCAGCGTGCAGACGTGGCCTTTCATGCCCTGGACTGCGCGGGTCTCGCCCATGAGTCCATCTGGTCGGCCGATCACCACCCGAAGCAGAAGGAGAACCCATGACAACTCACAGCACACCGGATCAGCTCGGCCCTGCACGCCCATGGGGCGTCAGCCGACTGGCCCCCTACCCCACGACGGTGAAGTTGCCATTTACGACGGTCACCATCGATCCCGCAACCCAGACCGGCGTGTTCCGCGACCGCTTGGGACAGGTGGTGGAGTTGGGTAAGCACGGAACCAGCACCGGCACGGAGACCTCCACCTCCACCAACCTCGACTCCCAGAACGATCAGGGCCACGATCAGGACAGCCAGCAGGACTGATCGCCATGACAGAGGAGAGGTCCGTGCTGGTGGCCACCGAGGCGAACGACGTCACCGCCGACATGGTGATCAACCACCTCAACCGGCGTGGTGTGCCCGTGGTTCGCTTGAATCCGGCCGACATCGGCCCGGATCTGACGGTCTCAGCTCGGTTTGGCGACTCCCCGGCCCCGGTCGCCGGGCAGGTGCGTACCCGGTCGAGAACCGCAGATCTGGAGCGCGTCGGGGCGGTGTACTGGCGCCGCCCCGTCTGGCCCGCGTTCGAGCACCTTCAGGATGCAGATGCGCGGTTCGCAGCCGCGCAGGTGCGCTACGGGCTCGGCGGCACCCTTTACGCCCTTCAAGGCTGCCTGTGGGTCAACCACCCTCTCAGGGATGCCGCCGCTGACTACAAGCCTGCCCAGCTTGCAGTCGCCCACCAAATGGGATTCATGGTGCCGCCGACGCTTGTGACGAACGACCCCGACGAGGCGCGCCGGTTCATTCGCGAACACGGCCAGGTGATCCACAAGACGCTGCGGTGGACCCCTTATCAGCGAGAGGGCATCGGCCTCACGTCGTGGGCGGAGCCGGTCCACGCGGAAGACCTGGACGACACGGTGCGCGTCACACCGCATCTGTTCCAGGCCCGCGTGGACAAGGCCGCCGATCTGCGGGTGCTGATCGTCGGGCGGCGCGTGTTCGCGGTACGCATCGACTCCGACCTCCTTGACTGGCGCAAGGACTACAGCGCGCTCACATACAGCGTGGTAGACCTGCCGAACCGCCTGGAAAAGACCTTGCTGGCGTATCTCGATCACTTCGGCCTCGCCTCAGGGTCCTTTGATCTCGCCGTGGACCGCGAGGGGGAGCCCCACTGGCTGGAGCTGAACCCCAACGGCCAGTGGGGATGGCTGGAGGAGAAGACCGGATTGGGGATGGCTGCCGCGTTCGCCGACCTGCTCACCCAAAGGAGAAGCTGATGCTCTTGCCTGACAGCGCCCCCCAGCGGCGTGCGCTCGCTGATCGGCTGGAAGAGGCGGGAGCCCTCAGAAGCCCACAGTGGCGTGCGGCGGTTGAGGCCATTCCGCGTGAGCTGTTCCTCAACCCAGGAGTGTTCCTGCCGACCGAGGCCGGACGCTGGCGACCGATGACCACGCTCGGTACGGACGCGAAAGAGTGGATGGAGATCGCGTACAGCGATCAGTCGCTCGCCACCCAACTCGATGGCCACCTGACCGCCGACCAGGCAGCCGGGCTCGTCGCCGGGGTGCCAACCTCCTCCTCCACCATGCCCATGACCGTGGTTGGCATGATCGAGGACCTGGAGGTGGACGACGGACGCACGGTGCTGGAGATTGGCACAGGCACCGGCTACTCCACCGCCCTCATGTGCCACCGCCTAGGCGAGGACAACGTCACCACGATCGAAGTAGACCCGCAGGTCGCCGCCCGTGCAGACGCCGCACTTGAGGAAGCCGGGTTCTCTACGTGGACCGTGACTGGTGACGGCCTCCTCGGCCACCCGGCCCGCGCTCCATACGACCGGGTGATCGCCACCTGCGCCGTACGCCGGATCCCCTACACCTGGGTCCGCCAGACCAAGCCCGGCGGCATCATCCTCGCCACGGTCGGATCCTGGCCGTACGGCACTGGTCTAGCCAAGGTCACCGTGAACGAGGACGGGAGCGCCGAGGGACGGATCATTGGCCGGTCCTCCTTCATGCAGGCTCGCTCCCAGGCCGCCGCGCCGCTGGCCGGTGATCTGACGGCCCGCACCGCCTACCCGGATACGGTGCGACCCGCGAAGGCTCCGCCGAGCCTGCTGGAGGAATGGATGCCGGCCTTCATCGCCCAGCTCGCTGCTCCGGGGACACAGTTCGTGCGTGCCGTGGATGGCGATGGTGCGCAGTTGTTGTACTTGTTCGATGCCGAGAGGGAGTCTTTCGCCGCCTTCACGGAAGACACCTCTGGCTGGGTTGTCCGGCAAGGCGGTCCCGTGACTCTGTGGGACGAAATCGAGCAGGTACTTACGGCCTGGCAGGACGCGGGACGACCGGACATCAGCAATGTCCAGCTTCACATCATTGACCGTGCCCACACCTACTGGATCGAGAAGCAGCCCGCGCTGCGGTGGGAACACCGCCTTGCCTGAGCCGCTGTGGGCGCTCGTTTTTGTGTGTGAATGTGTCCGAGGCCGTGTGGGAGAGAGCCATCCCGCATGCGGAGTAGCGGATTCGCTGAGCTTCGCCGCGCTACCTCCCGCGGACCCCAACCTCACCTTGGCTAAGAGCGCCTATGAAGTTACACCACGCTCGGGCCCGTACAGCGAGTACGGGCCCGTCGCCCTGCTTGGAGTCTCGTACAAACATGCCGTTGGGGTTGTACGCGCACTCCACGCATTCGGTCCCGCTGCCGCCGCTATACGAGGACTTGAACCAGCGGTGTGCTGAACGTGCCGTCACAAGATCTCCTGGCTTACGCAGTCGACTAGCTCGGCCGAGGACTCAAAATCGAGTGCCTGGGCGCTGAGGTACTCGAACGCCACGGTGGGCAGGCCGTCACCCGGCAGCGATGGCCGAGTACGCCCACACATCTGCTGGGATCTCGTGCTTCAACCGCCACGTAATGGCCATTGGCTTGCTGCCCTTGTGCTCGACATACTCGGCGGGGCCGAGCAGCATCCACGGCTGGGCCCCGCCTATGTCGGTGCTCTTGTAGCGGCGAACGAAGAGCAGGACATGGCTGCCTTCGGCGGAATGATGCTGGTAGCGAAGGCCCGTGGGGGACGTTTCCGACGTTTGGTTCTGCGACTCCCAGTGGAAGAGGGTCTCGTTGAGTGCGTAGTCGTGATAGCGAGTCTGTGGGGAGAAGTCCTTCTCGTCCTTTTCCAGGGTGATGAGTAGCGCGTCGGTCTTCATGGACTCGCACCACTTCACGCCCTCGCGGAAGTCACCCGGCATGAAGCCGCCGATGTGGGACTGGCCGAGTGCGGGCAGGATCTCTTCACGACTGTAGGAGGCGTGGACGGTCAGGGGGACGCCGCCGGGGCCGCCGATCCCGAGGAGCGGAATCGGGACGTGCTCGGTGTGGGCGAGGTTGTACTCCAGCACTTGCCGTAGCTCACTGCGTACGGCGTGCTGGTTAGCCAGTGAGGCAAAGCCAGCGTCGTAGTCTGCGAAGCCCTTACGGGTGACGCCGCCCAAGGGCCACAGCTGGAAGAAGAGCATGCGGGCGTAGGCCTGCTGCTGCTCGTTGAGGGCGGTATAGGGCGGGGCGTCGTCCTCCAGCATGCGTGTGTAGGCGGCAACGCGCAGCGGGTCGTCCACGTGAAGGAAGGCAGACACCCGCTTGAGGAGCGCCGCCTCTCCCTCTGGTGCCTCGCCCTTCAATAGGCCGGAGCGCCGGAGCAGGCCAGTCCACGAGTTGCCGTTGCCTCGGTAGAGCTCTTTGAGCTCGCGCCCGCTCTCGTAGAGATAGCGGCTCAGCTTCGGTTCGGCATAGTCGGCTACCTCGCGTGCCAGCGCCGTGACGTTTACGCCGATCTGCTCCTTGATGTTGGCAATGATCGCCTTCTTCGCCTTCTCCTCCAGGATGATCTGGCAACCAGAGGGAAGCTGCGGGAAGTCGTGCTCGATGTGGTCGAGCAGGCGCTTGCGCGTCAGGTTCGTGAGGGCTCGGAACTGGTTCTCGAACCGGAACTCCTTGCGGTGCTGTCCGATGAAGTCCAGCACGGTGAGGACCGCCTTGTTCTCGCTGCGACGTAGGCCGCGGCCGAGCTGCTGGAGGAAGATGGTCGCGCTGGAGGTCGGGCGTAGCAGGAGCAGCGTGTCCACGTCGGGGATGTCGAGGCCTTCGTTGAAGAGGTCGACTGAGAAGATCACTTGCAGTGCTCCCGACGCGAGGTCAGCAAGAGCTTGCTTGCGTTCCTCGGCCGGAGTCTCCCCTGAGAGGGCAACGGCATTGAGGCCGGCGTTCCGGAAGAACTCAGCCATGAAGTGCGCGTGCGCGACTGAGACGCAGAAGCCGAGCGCTCGCATGACTCCAGGCTCGGCGACCTTCTCCTCAACGGCCTTTACGACCAGACGCGCTCGTGCGTCGTTGCCGGTCAGCACGTTGCTCAGAGCGCTTGCGTCGTAGGCACCGCGCTTCCATTCGACGGCGCTCAGGTCGGTGTTGTCACTGATGCCGAAGTAGTGGAAAGGGCTCAGGAGGTCGTTCTCCAGGGCCTCCCACAGCCGCATCTCGGCGGCGATCCGGCCGTCGAAGAACTCGTCCTGGATGTTCTTGCCGTCCATGCGTTCGGGGGTGGCGGTCAACCCGAGCAGTTCCAGCGGCTCGAAGTGATCGAGGATCTTCCGATATGTCGGTGACGTACCGTGGTGGAACTCGTCGATGACGATCACGTCGAAGTGATCAGGAGCGAGCTGGTCTAGGGCACGTGCGTTCAGCGACTGCACGCTCGCGAAGACGTGCGTCCAGCGTTCCGGGATCTCTCCGCTGTGGAGCGACTCGCCGAAGTTCGCGTCCACCAAGACATCTTGGTACGTGCGGAGCGACTGCTGGAGGATTTCTTTGCGATGGGCGACGAACAGCAGCCGTAGGTCACGGCCGTGCTTCTTGCGGAGTTGCTTGTAGTCGAGCGCTGCCATCACGGTCTTGCCGGTCCCGGTTGCTGCGACGAGTAGATTCCGGTGCCGGTCGTGGACCTCGCGTTCGACTTCTAGCCGCTCCAACATGTCTCGCTGGTGTGGGTAAGGCCGTACCTCAAGGCCAGACAGCGTGATCCCACGGTCCGCTGCTGTCTTCGAGGAGGTACCTCCCGCAATGGCTAGCGCTTCCTGAAGCCGGTTTCCATCGGCCACCGGGTCATACGCCTCGAAGGACGGATCGCTCCAGTAGGCCTCGAAGGTTGCGTCGAACTTTCGCAGGACGTCAGGTGTAGCGACGGACGACAGCCGGACGTTCCATTCCAGGCCGTCGAGCAACGCGGTCTTGGAGAGGTTGGAGCTGCCGACGTACGCCGTGTTGTAGCCGCTGCTGCGACGGAACAGCCAAGCCTTCGCATGCAGCCGCGTCGACCGTGTCTCGTAGTTGACCTTCACCTGGGCGTTGAACTCTTGCACCAGCCGGTCCAGGGCACGCCGCTCGGTAGCTCCGATGTACGTGGTCGTGATGACGCGTATGCGCACGCCTCGCTCATGGGCTGCTTTGAGGGACTGCTCTATGACCCGCAGCCCGTGCCACTTCACGAAGGCGCAGAGCAGGTCGATTCGGTCAGCTGTGGCTAGCTCGGCGCGCAACTCGAAACCAAGGCTGGGGTCTTCCGGGGAGTTGGTGATGAGCGCAGCGTCGGAGAGTGGGATGCCGGGGCGCACGGCAAACACGCCCGGAGCCTCTTGTCTCGCCAGTGCGAGGAGTTGACGAGGCCCATCGGCTACCAGGTCCACCCACTCCTGCGCTCCTTCAAGGGTGCTGATGGACTCCAGAACATGATTGGCCGCGTACACCTGCTCCTCGGTCGGGAGGCTCTGCAGTATGCGCTGAACTGTTCCCGCAACGTGCCTGGCCAAGACGTGAGGAACGGACTCAGGGCCCACCATGTCGCTGACGGGGTGCCACCCGAGGTTGGCAAGTTCCTTCAGATGCTGTTCAAAACGGAGCGTGATGAGCTGTTCGTACAGTCCAGCGGATGGGGCTGGCGCGTTGCTGTGGTTTTGAGGCATCGGGCTGCTCCCCCGGCGAGCATGTGGATGGATGATGCAGCTGTTGTATCAGGAGGCACTGACAGGGCCATGTCGCGGTCGGATGTGGTCATCGACTGCGACCGGTGGATCTATTTAGAGGCACAACTGATCGAACATGGCTACTTTTTGGTCGTGCTTCTACGTGACCTGCTCATACGCATAGCGGAGACCTACGACCCGAAGGCTGGTACCTCCAACAAGGTGTCAGCGCAAGTTCTCCTCAGGAGGGTGAGGAGGATGACCGATCTCCCGTTGCCACACGGCTTTGTTGCTTCAGGACATGGTGGACAAACGTCAGCAAGTAGCACTCCGTGGATCGGTGTCTTTGATCCGGCGATCAACACCCAGCCTCACGACGGGCTGTACCTCGCCTACATCTTCGACGCGAGCCTGACCTCCGTAACGCTGACGTTGCAGCAGGGGGTCACCAAGCTCTCCAAGGAGTACACCAAGCAAGCCGACTTGCGGCGTGAGTTGGAGCGACGGGGGAAGTATCTCCACGCAGGAATTCAGCCAGAGTTGGCCATGAACTGGCAACACGTGCCGGTCTTCGGTTCGAAGGCCGAGCGGCCTCGCGCGTACGAGTCGGGGAGCGTCGTGGCTCGACGCTACGAGATTATGCACATGCCCTCTGAGGATGTCCTTGCCGAGGACCTTCGCGTAGCGTCCCTGCTGCTTCGGGATGCTGCGGCGAGCCAGCGCGTCTGGCTTCAGACTCCGACTGACAACGAGCCCTTTGTGTACGTGAACGAAGGGCATGTCCCCGCTGACGACCCACTGGACGACTTCCACCCAAACGACAGCAGCGATTACTACGTACGCATCAAGGGAGGTAAGCATCGCAGGGAGCGTCGGCATGAAGAGCTCATCAAGGACTTCGGCCTCCATGTCGTCACACGCGGATACACGCCTATCACGCAAGGTATGTATCCGAGGGACCTGGTCTTGCGCCGTGCTGTCGTGGATGGAGAGCGTGCCTGGTTGATAGAGGGCAAGGCAGTACGGAAGGGCAACGCCACAAAAGCCGTTCGTGAAGCTGTCGGTCAGCTCTTGGAGTACAGCTACTACTGGCACGAGAAGCTCGGGGAGCCGAAGCCGCATCTGATTGCCCTGTTCACCGAGGATATTGGGCACTACGCCGAGTACCTTGAGGACCATGGCATCGCTTCGATCTGGCGCAGCCACGACGGCGACTGGGCGGGCTCACCCATGGCTGTTTCCTGGGGCCTAGTTGCGACTTGATGCGGTTGTCAGTCTCGGGTGCCTGGAGCTGTGGCGCCCGAGCTAACGCGCTCTCGTCGGCGCCGGGGAGACCGAAGTCGGTTGTGCGCCCCGACTCCGTCACAAGAACGAGCCCACCGCCACCGCCACGCCGAACAGCACGAAAAAGACCCCCCAAGCAAGGTGCGCCGTCGCGGAGTAAAAGACGTACCCCGGTCTCCCGCTGTCCGTCCGTACCACCACCACTCGGCGCGGGTCCCGAGGGTCGTAGCGGAGGATGACCCCGGCGCCCGGCTGGAGGGGTTGCTGCTCGTGGTTCAGAGGTGTGCGGCGGTAGGTCTGCTCGGGCGGGGCGGTCCGGTGGTCGAGCGGTGGGGCCTTGTAGCGGACCTGGGGTGGGTGGGTCGTGGAGCCTTCCCGGCGGGCGCCGCGGGCCACTTCGCCCTTCGTGCGGACGCCCCGTACGCCGAGTCGGGCCAGGGCGCGGCGCCGGCGGAAGGCGATGCGCAAGACCCAGGCGCCCAGGCCCAGCGTGAAGGCGGCTATGAGGAGCGAGAAGGTCAGCCACGGTTGGTCCACTTCGGGTTCCCCCCACCGTCAGTCGGTCCCCGGGCAGTCGGCCACCGCCAGCTGGTTCATGGGCGTGGGCCACCGCGAGCTGGCTCATGGCAGTCAGCCGCCGCCAGCCTGCTCATGGCAGTGGGCCGCTCCCAGCCCGCTCATGGCAGTCGGCCGCCGCCAGCCGGTTCACGTCAGGCGGCCTCCGTCAGGAGGTCTTCCCGTGGCACTCCTCGTACACCCGCCCCGACCCGCACCAACACCCCGTCCCGGCCTCCGGCGGCCAAGCCACCGCTCGTCCCCGAGCCGCCAGCGTCGTCGCATACTGCGGGAGCAGCGCCGCGTCCTCCGGTGATGCGCCCTCCGACGCCGCGAACGCCTCGTACGACGGGACCGTCCCCGGCACGATGCCCAGGTTCGGGGTGCCCGAGGCCGCCAGTTCCCTCAGGGACGCCTCTATCGTCGCCAGGTGCTCCTCGTGGGACGGGTACTCGGTGGTCAGCGTCGGGTACGCCGACAGCAGCTCCGCCAGTTCGGGTGCCGGCCAGTGCAGGACCGCCACCGGGAACGGGCGGGAGAGGGCCTCGCGGTAGGCGCCCAGTTCCGCGCGCAGGCGGATGATCTCCGCCGCCAGTTCCGCCGGGTTGTCCGAGCCCAGGGACCAGATCCGCTTCGGGTCGTGGAGCTCGTCCAGGGAGACCGTGGAGGAGTGGACGGTGTCCGCCAGCATGTCCCACTCGTCGTGCGCCGCGCCCAGCATGCGGCGGACCCGGTGGCGGCCGTAGAGGAGTGGATGTGTGGACTGCGGGGGTTCGGCCGCGTCTCCGACCAGCAGTCTCAGGCCCTCCGTGAACGTCGCCTCCGACGCCTCCAGCTCGTCGTGCGCCTCCAGGGACTCCGCGACGATCAGCCAGGGGGCCGGGTGCCGGGGGGAGGCCGCGCGGACGCCCTCGATGATCGCCCGGGCCTCCGCCTCGTGGTCGTACTCCCACAGGTTCGACGCCTTCAGGGCTCGTACCAGGTGGGGGTTGTCCAGCGGGTCGGGAGAGGAGAGCAGGCGGTCGTACAGCGCCGTCGCTCCCGGGCGGTCGCCGGCCAGTTCCCGGTGGGCTGCGGCCTGCAGCAGCAGGTGTTCCGCGTCCTCGGGATACAGGCCGGCAGTCCGCTCCAGGCGTGCTGCTTCGGCGTTGTGGTCGACGTTCTCGGCAGGCGTGTCGGGGCGCATGGGGGACACCGTACTGCCGCCGACCGACAAACGAGAGAGATTCGCAGGCCAGGGACGGCGGCAGACGTTTTCTGGCGGGTCGGGTCCTTCAGCGCGCCCAGGGGCGCCCGCCTACGCCACCACCCCGTCCACCTGCAACGTCTGCACCGCCCCCGCCGCGAACGGCACGGCCACCGTCTTCCCGCTCAGATACGTGTCCGTGTGTGACGTGTACAGGTCGCCGCTGCCGCCCGTCACCGTGTTCCAGCGCGGGACCACACCGCCCGTACCGCCCGTCACCGTCGTGAAGCGGGAGAGGTCGAAGGTCAGCGTCTGGGTGGAGGAGGACTTGTTCGCCGCCACGATCACCAGGCGCTTCGCCGTCTTGTCCAGGGCCGCCACCGCGTAGTCCACGCCCGTGTCGATGATCGTCATCCCGGGGCGGATATGGCGGCTGAACTGCGCCATCACGTAGTACTTCGTCTGGACCGCGCCCGGCTGGAGCGTGTTCTCGTCGTACGCGATCATCGCCCAGCTCGCCGTCGGGTCCATCACCTGCCAGTAGACCCAGGCCGTCGGGTGCAGCCAGCGGAAGTCGAGGAGCAGGTTGCTCGCCAGGGTGAGGCCGGTGGCGTCGCCGTCGCCCGTCTCCGAGTTCCACAGGGCCTTGCCCGACGTCTTCACCACGTCCGTGTAGAGGAGGTCGCGCCGGCCGCCCGAGCCCTGGTAGCCGTGGACGTTGACCCGGTTCACCAGCGCCTTTGTCGACGTCCCGAAAGACCCCCACGTCGTGCGCGCCAGGTCGTAGTTCGTCTCGTCCGATGCCGAGATCTTCGTGCTCGTCAGGCCGCGCTTGTCCAGTTCGCTGCGTACGTACGGGAGGACCGCCGACTGCACGGTCGCGTCCATGTGGCAGCCCTCCTGGGTGCCGGTCGCGGTCCACCAGCTGGAGGACGGTTCGTTGAAGGCCTCGACCGTCGCGAAGTTCACGCCCCAGTTGTTCTTGGCGTAGAGGGCCACCGCCGCCAGGTGCGAGGCGTGCTGGCGGTAGTTCCAGGACTGGAGGTTGTTGCCGCCGCCGGAGGCGCCGGACGGGTTGTGGTTCAGGCACATCCACCACATGGGGGAGTTGGCGAACAGCTCGCTGGTCGCGCCCCGCTGGGTCGCCTTGACGAGCATGGCGCGCTGCGTCGCGTCCGCCGTCCACTTCCAGGCCGAGGAGGTCGGGTCCTCGTTGTTCCAGTCCTGCCAGTAGCCCTCGATCTGCTTGAAGGAGGGGATGTTGGGGGAGGCCACCATGGTCTCGCCGTTCACGCTGTTCGAGCTGCACGCGCCCAGGTTGTAGCGGGCGATGTTCAGGCCCAGGCCGGGGAGCGTCCTGCCGCTGTACGCCACCGACTTGGTGGTGAAGAAGATGTCGGCGAAGTCGTCCCGGGCGCCGAACACATTGGCCCACCAGGCCAGGGAGGTGCCCCAGCCCTCCCAGCTCCCGTACGTGGTGGCCGGGTTGACGGCGATGGTCGCGTCGGCCCGTGCGGTGCCGGTCGCCAGGGCGGTCCCGAGGAAGGTGCCGCCCGCGGCGGCCAGCAGGGTTCTGCGTCGGATCATGGCTTCTCCGCCTCTCCGTGCCGATCGAACGCGGGTCGTCCCTCCGGCGTCGACCGGTCTCGCTGATGCCATCACGAAGGATCGGGTGTGACGCATGGGGTTGTCGAGGGTTGTGACGGCCCTTTCTAAAACCGGTGTACGAAGTGCCGGTAGAGGTTCGGTCGGGGTCCGGTCGGGGTCCGGTCGGGGTCCGGCAGGGATGATCCGGCAGGGATCCAGGAGGGATCCGGTAGGGGGCACTCCTCGTACGGGGCTGGTGACTTGAAGGGGGAGCCCCTATCGTGCGTGCGGCCCCGGTGAAGGAGGCGGACGCATGCGCGCTCCCGTGGTGGTACACCGCACCCGGCGGCGCCGTGCCCTCCGCCGCCGCGCCCTCTGGACCGGTGGGGAACTGTTCGTCACCGTCGGCCTCGTGCTCATGCTGTTCGTCGTGCATCAGCTGTGGTGGACCAACCGGGAGGCCAGGCAGGGGGCCGAGCGGAAGGTTCAGGCGTTGGAGCGGGAGTGGACGGAGCCCGGTGAGACCGGTGACTCGTCGGTGGGCGGATCCGCGAGTACGCCCGAGGCCGGCGGCAGCAGCACCACCACCACGAAGGCCGACCGGCAACAGCGGCGGCAGCGGCAGGGGCAGGCGGTCGTCGCCGCCCACCCCGCCCCCTCCCAGGCCTACGCCGTCCTCACCATCCCCCGGCTCTCCCTCCAGGCCCCCATCGCCGAAGGCATCAGCAAGACCGGCGTGCTCAACAAGGGGTACGTCGGCCACTATCCGGGCACCGCCCAACCCGGTCAGGCGGGCAATTTCGCGCTCGCCGGGCACCGGAACACCCATGGCGAACCCTTCCGGCACCTCAACCGGATGCGGCGCGGGGACACCGTCACCGTCGAGACCAGGACCGCCACGTACACGTACGTCGTCGACTGGATCCTCGCGCAGACGTCCGCCCGCGACGGAGGCGTCATCGCGCCCGTGCCCCGCAGCACCGTCAAGCCGTCGTACGGGTACGACCGGCCCGGGTACTACCTCACCCTCACCACCTGCACCCCGGAGTTCACCTCCCGGTACCGGCTCGTGGTGTGGGGCACGCTCGCCTCCGCGCGGCCTCGCTGAGGCAGCCAGCCTTCGGCACGGTCGGGAGGGCCCGTGCAAGCCGAAGGCCCGCCTCATCTGACGGTCAGGCGCGTTCGCGCAGCAGCAGTACGCCGAGCGCACCCACGAGCGCCAGGCCCACCGAGACGACCATCGCGACGTTCGCCCCGTGTGCCGGCGAGCCGCCGCCCGACGTCACCAGTGCGATGGTGAGGGCGACGCCCGCGCACGAACCGATGTAGCGGAACGTCTGCTGGGCGCCCGAGCCCATCGCCGCCCGTTCGGTGGGGACCGACTCCACGGAGACGAGGGGGAGTGCGGCGTTCAGCAGGCCGCTGCCCACGCCGCCGATCAACAGGCCGGGCAGCAGGCGGGTCCAGGATCCCGAGCCGACCGCGCCGAGCATGGTCAGGACGCCCGCGGCGTGGAGCACGAAGCCGAGGGCCAGTTGGTGGCGCGGTGAGACGCGGCCCGCCAGCCGCTTCGCCTGGAGCGCGACCGTGAAGGACAGTCCGGACCAGAGCAGGAACAGCCATGCGGTGGCCATCGGCGTCATGCCCAGCGTCCGCTGGAGCAGCGCGGGCAGGAAGCTGAACAGGCCGATCACCGCCAGGCCCGTGAACAGGCCGGCCGCCGCGGAGCCGAGGAAGCGCGGCCGGCGCAGCAGGGCGAGGTCGATCATGGGGGTGCGGGTGCGGTGTTCGATCAGGGCGAAGGCCGCGATCAGGACCACGGCCGCCGCGAACAGCAGGGCCACCGGTGCGCGCAGCCAGCCGTCGCGGCCCAGCGTGAGCGCGGCGACCAGGGAGACGAGAGCGAGGCTGAAGACCGTGGCCCCCGCCAGGTCGGGGCGGCCGCCCCGGGGTGCGCGGGACTCCGTCAGGGCGCGTGCCGACAGGGCCGCGATCACCAGCGTGGCGGCGCCCAGGATCTCGTACGCCAGCCGCCAGTTGGGCAGCGACCCGGCGACCAGGGGGCCCACCGCGATGCCCCCGCTGACGAACGCGCCCCACACGCCGGTCGCGTGCAGCCTGCCGCGTGGGGTCGGGAAGGCGTGTACCAGCAGGCCGAGGCTGCTGGCGAGGATCGCCGCGCTCGCCGCGCCCTGCGTGATGCGGGCCAGCGTGAACAGCCAGGTCGAGGTCGCGAGGGCGCCGAACGCCGTGGTGAGGCCGAGGGCGACCGTGCCGGCCAGGAAGATCCGGCGGCGGCCGTAGTCGTCGGCGAGGCTGCCGGCCACCAGGAGCAGCGCGGCCAGGCCCAGCGGGGTGCCGTTGAGCAGCCAGGCCTGCGCGGAGACCGAGGTGTGCAGGGCGGCGGCGGTGTCGGGGAGGGTGACCACCGGCGCGGTGTACGTCATCAGCGCCATGGCGGTGGCCGCGCTGGTCAGGGCAAGAGTGGGGGTCGCTCGTGGGGTCTGCGAGGTCTGGGAGGTCTGGGAGCTCTGCGAGGTCTGTGGGAGCGCGCGGGCGGCGGTGGTTTCCGTGGTGCGTGCCGGCTGTGACATGGCCTGCCCTTCCGGGGCGGGTAGGGGGCAACAGGTTCAGTCATTGAACCTTGGGTAGGCCTACGACCGTAACAGCCTCGGTTCGGTCATTGAACCAATTTGGAGGAATCAGTTCAGTGAATGAACTCATACGCCGGAAAGTGGCTACAGTAGGGCCATGGCTCTCGGCAAGGACTACGCGACGCAGGAGTGCTCCATCGCCCGTGCGCTGGAGGTCGTCGGCGAGCGCTGGACGCTGCTCGTCGTGCGCGACGCGCTCTACGGCGTACGGCGCTACAACGACTTCCTCGTCCACCTCGGCATCCCGCGCGCCGTCCTCGCGGCCCGCCTCCAGACCCTCACCGCCGAGGGAATCCTGGAGAAGCGCCGCTACCAGGAGTCGCCGCCGCGGGACGAGTACGTCCTCACCGACCGTGGCATCGCCCTGTGGCCCACCCTGCGCGCACTCGGCCTGTGGGGTCGCGAACACTTCTCCGAGACGCAACTGCGCGCCTTCCGGCACGCGACCTGCGGCACGGAGAAAGACCTCGGCCCGTACGGCGAATGCCCCGACTGCGGAACCGTCGTACCCGTTTCCGACGTCGAAATGGTGCCGGGACCCGGACTCGACCCGAACCCGGCCAACCCGGTCAGCAGGGCGCTGCTCAAGCCGAAGAGGCTGCTGCAGCCGATCGAGACCGATCATGTATAACGGCGGTGGGTAACGTAAGCGCCTTAGGAGACAGGCAAGTTGGGGGAGGGAAGCCGATGATCCGGACCTGGGCGAATCTGCGCCCCGCCGCCGTGCTGCTGCTCCTGCTCCTCGAGGTCGCCGTCCTCGACACCGGCGGCCTCTCCGCCGCCGTCGCCTTCGCCTTCGCCGCGACCGCCGCGGCCGGTTCTGCCCTCGCCGTCTGCGCGCTGATCGCCGCGCGCAGCGTGCCCGTCGTGCCGCCGACCCGGGTGCGCACGGCCATCCGCGACCGCGAACACCGCACCGCCTTCCTGCCGCAGCGGGACCCCGACGCCCGGGGCCGTACCCGACCGCGGGCACCGGGGCGCGCCCTTCCGACGACCGTCGCGTAGGGCACATCACCGTCGTACGTTCGTGTGCGCCGTCGCGCGTCCGTGCATGCCGTCGCATGTCCGCCTAGCCGTCACGCGTCCGTGCATGCCGCAGCATGTCCGCCTTAGCCGTCGTGCGTCTGCGTGAGCCGTCGTACGTGCGTGCTGGCCGTCGTGCGTCTGCGTAGCCGCCGTACGTGCGTGTTCGCCGTCGTGCGTCTGCGTAAGCCGTCGTACGTCCGTGCTTGCCGTCGTGCGTTTGCCTAAGCCGTCGTGCGTGCGTGCCAGCCGTCGTGCGTTTGCGTAAGCCGTCGTGCGTCCGTGCAAGCCGTCGTGCGTCCGTACGCCGTCGTACCTCCGTGGACGCCGCACGTCCGTGACCCCGCGCGGGTCGTCATGCCGAAACCTCTTCAACCTCTTCCCACCCGGCACGACGAGACAGACCCCGGAGGGCTCCCACCCATGTCCGCATTCATGTCCGTGTTCGCAGGGCTGGTCGAGCGGCTGGCCGACCTGCTCCAGCCGCTCTTCCACGCCTCCGCGGCAGCCGCTGCGATCGTCCTGTTCACCGCGCTCGTACGACTCCTCGTCCACCCCCTGTCGCGGGCCGCGGCGCGCGGGCAGAAGGCGCGCGCCAAGCTGCAACCGAAGATCGCCGAGCTGCGCAGGAAGCACGCGAAGAACCCCGAGAAGCTCCAGAAGGCGGTTCTCGCCCTGCACGCGGAGGAACAGGTCTCCCCACTGTCCGGCCTTCTGCCCAGCCTTCTCCAGGCGCCCGCCTTCTTCCTCCTCTACCACCTCTTCTCCAGCACGAGGATCGGCGGCGAGAGCAACGACCTGCTCACCCACACGCTGTTCGCCGCGCCCCTCGGCGACCGGTGGGCCGACGCGCTCGGTCACGGAGGACTCCTCGGGGCGGCCGGGCTGGTCTACCTCGGGCTGTTCGCGCTCGTCGCGGCCGTCGCCGCGTTCAACTACCGGAATGCGAAGCGGATGACGGCCGCGAACCCGAGCCCTGTCCCGGTCGGCGACGGCGAACAGGTGCCGGGCCTCGGTGCGGTCACCAAGATCATGCCGTTCCTGTCCTTCTTCACCCTCGTCACCGTGGCCGTCGTACCGCTGGCCGCCGCGCTGTACATGGTGACCAGTACGGCGTGGAGCGCGGTCGAGCGGGCGGTGCTGTACCGCTGAGCCGCCAGGGACCGGTGGTCCAGTCCGTGAACGGGGTATTGCGGACCGGCCTGTGACCTTGGAGGATCGACCAGTCCTCCGATGGCTGGGCGCGGACCGCACTCCGGCCGGTCACCTCCATCGGGCGGGCTGCATGCGATCGAGGGAGATTGTGATCATGAAGCTGCTGCGAGTCGGTACGGCGGGGGCGGAGCGGCCCGCTCTGCTCGACGCCGAGGGGACCCTGCGGGACCTGTCGGGTCTCGTCCCGGACATCGACGGAACGCTCCTCGCCGACGAAGTGGCGCTCGACCGGATCCGCGCCGCCGCCGAGTCGGGCGAGCTGCCGGAGCTGGACGCCACCGGGCTGCGCGTCGGGCCGCCGCTCGCCCGGATCGGCAAGATCGTCTGCATCGGGCTGAACTACCACGACCACGCCCGTGAGACCGGTGCCGAGCCGCCCGCCGAGCCGGTGATCTTCTTCAAGGCGGCCGACACGGTGGTCGGGCCCCACGACACCGTGCTCGTGCCGCGCGGGTCCACCAAGACCGACTGGGAGGTCGAGCTGGCGGTCGTCATCGGCCGTACGGCCCGCTACCTGGAGTCGCACGAGGAGGCGCTCGCGCACGTCGCCGGGTACGCGGTGGCGCACGACGTCTCCGAGCGCGAGTTCCAGATCGAGCGCGGCGGGACCTGGGACAAGGGGAAGAACTGCGAGACGTTCAATCCGCTGGGGCCGTGGCTGGTGACGGCGGACGAGGTCGCCGATCCGCAGGACCTGTCCCTGAAGCTCTGGGTCAACGGGGAGCTGAAGCAGGACGGGACCACCGCCGAGCAGATCTTCCCGGTCGCCGAAGTCGTGCGGTACGTCAGCCAGTTCATGACCCTGTACCCGGGTGACGTCATCAACACCGGTACGCCGGCGGGGGTTGCGCTCGGGGAGCCCGAGCCGAAGCCGTTTTTGCGGGCCGGGGATGTGGTCGAGCTCGAGATCCAAGGGCTTGGGCGGCAGCGGCAGGAGTTCAAAGACGCGTAGGCGCTCCGCTGGGGGAGCCGGGGAACTGCGGGTGGTGCGTCAGCTGCGGGCTGTCGGTGGCTGGTCGCGCCCACGCGGCGGAGCCGCATAGTGTCACAGCCCCGCGCCCCTTTCAGGGGCGCACCTACCCCTCGTCCTTGAACCTCTCCAGCGCCTCCACCACCAACGCATGGTCCTCCACCTGTGGCAGGCCGGAGACCACCACCGTGCCGATCACGCCCGCGCCCTCGACCGTGATCGGGAACGCGCCGCCGTGGGCCGCGTAGACGTCGGGGTCGAGGCGGGAGGACTCCTCGAAGGTCGTGCCCTTCGCGCGGAAGCGGGAGCCGACCAGCAGGGAGGAGCAGCCGTAGCGCTCGACGACGCGGCGCTTGCGGTCGATCCAGGCGTCGTTGTCCGGGGTCGATCCGGGCAGCGCCGCGTGGAAGAGCTGCTGGCCGCCGCGGCGGATGTCGATCGCGACCGGGGCGCTGCGCGCCCGCGCCAGCTCGACCAGCAGGGTGCCCAGGGCCCACGCGTCGTCGTAGGTGAAGTGAGGAAGCGTCAGGCGCCGCTCCTGCGCTTCGAGTTCGGGGATCTCGGGGCCGGTCGTCGTCGTCACAGGGTCACCGCCACACCCTCGCGGGCCGAGCGCCGGGCCGCTTCGAGTACGTCGAGGGCCGCGGCCGCCTCCAGTGCGGTGACCGGGTTGGGGCCGCCCTCGCGCAGGGCCTTCGCGATCGCCGCGTAGTACGCGGGGTAGTCGCCGGAGAGCGTCGGTACGGGGTCTCCGCCGCCGGTCAGCGGGGACTCGCCGGCGCCGATACGGCCCCACAGGGACTCCGGCTCCTGTCCCCAGCCCGGCCCGGGGCGCAGACCCTCGCGCAGGGCCGCCTCCTGCGGGTCGAGACCGTACTTGACGTAGCCCGCGGCGGAGCCCAGGGCCCGGAAGCGCGGGCCGAGTTGGGCCGTCGTCGCGGAGACGTACAGGTGGGAGCGGACGCCGCTGGTGTGCGTGAGCGCGATGAACGTGTCGTCGTCCGTCTCCGCGCCCGGGCGGCGGATGTCCGACTCGGCGTACACGGAGGCCGCGGGACCGAAGAGGACAAGCGCCTGGTCGACGACGTGGCTGCCGAGGTCGTACAGCAGACCTCCGATCTCTGCGGGGTCGCCGGACTCGCGCCAGCCGCCCTTGGGCTGCGGGCGCCAGCGCTCGAAGCGGGACTCGAAGCGCCAGACGTCGCCGAGTTCGCCCTCGGCAAGGAGCTTGCGCAGGGTCAGGAAGTCGTTGTCCCAGCGGCGGTTCTGGAAGACGGAGAGCAGCAGGCCGCGCTCCTCGGCCAGTGCCGCCAGCTCGCGCGCCTCGGCCGCCGTCCCCGCGATCGGCTTGTCGACCACGACCGGCAGGCCCGCCTCCAGGGCTGCCCTCGCGATCGGGACGTGCGTCTTGTTCGGGGAGGCGACGACGATCAGGTCCAGCTCGCCCGCGCGCGGCCACAGCTCGTCGGCCGCGGCCGCGACGCGCACGTCCGGGAACTCGGCGCGGGCCTGCTCCTGCCGCTCCGGGTTCGAGGTGACGACCGTGTCGAGGACCAGACCCTCGGTGGCGGCGATCAGCGGGGCGTGGAAGACGGAGCCCGCGAGGCCGTAGCCCACGAGGCCCACGCGGAGGGGGGTGTCAGTACCAGGGGCTGTGCCAGTCATGGCTCTACTTTCGCAACGCTGTTGCCAAAGTGCAAGCAGGAGGGAGAATGGGGGTGTGAACAGGACGTATGCGGGATCCGGATCCGGGGCGGGCAGGCGCGGGGGCGAGGGGACGGTGCCGAGCGGGGTGAACCTGCCGGCGCTGCGCAGCCACAACGCGGCGCTCGTGCTGGATCTGCTGCGCACGGCGGGGGAGTCCGGGATCAGCCGCCTGGAGCTCGCGGAGCGGACCGGTCTGACCCCGCAGGCCGTCAGCAAGATCACGGCCCGGCTGCGCGCGGACGGCCTCGCGACGGAGGCGGGCCGCCGCGCCTCCACCGGCGGCAAGCCGCGGACGGTACTGCGGCTGGTGCCGGGGGCCGGGCACGCGGTGGGGCTGCATCTGGACCGGGACGAACTGCGGGCAGTGCTGTGCGACCTCACGGGCGCGGTGGTCGGGGAGCGGCGGGCACCGCTGGACCTGGGCGCCGGAGCGGAGGCCGTGGTGGAGGGGGCGGCCCGGGAGGTGGAGGGGCTGCTGGGCGCACCTGTACCCGCGTCCGCTCCCGTACCCGCGTCCGCTCCGGTAGCCGTGTCCGCTCCGGTAGCCGTGTCCGCCCCGGTACCCGCGTTCGCACCGGTACCCGCGTCCGCGTCCGTACCCGTGCCCATACCTGTGCCCGTGCTCGGAGTCGGTGTCGCGCTCCCCGGCCCGCTCGATCATCTGCATGGTGTCCTGCACCGTGTGACCGGGTTCCCCGAGTGGGACGGGTTTCCGCTGCGCGACGCGCTGGCACGGCGGCTGGGGGTGCCGGTCGTGGTCGACAAGGACACCAACGCCGCCGCGCTCGGGCTCGCCCTGGGCGGGGCGGTCGACGACGCGGAGGGCGCGTACGGGTTGTCCGGGTCGCACGGGTCGTTCGGCTCGTACGGATCGTTTGCCTATCTGCACCTCGGGACCGGTCTCGGCGCCGGGCTGGTGATCGGCGGGGTCGTGCACCGGGGGGCCCGGACCGGCGCGGGGGAGTTCGGGCACCAGGTGATCCAGCTCGACGGGCCGCCGTGCGGCTGCGGCAACCGGGGCTGCATCGAGGCACTGTGCCTCGCCGCCGTGGCGCGTGGTGACGTGAGCGAGGCGGCGCGGGTCCTCGGCGCGGGCGCCGCGAACCTGGCCGGGCTGCTCGACATCGACCTGGTGCTGCTCGGCGGCCGTACCGTCGCCGCCTACAAGGAGTCCTTCGTACGAGGAGTGGCCGCCGTCCTCGGCGAACGCGCCCGGCGGGAGGGCTCGACCCGGACCGTTCCGGTGCGGATCGCTCCCGGCGGTGCGCGGGGTGTCGCGGAGGGCGCGGCGCAGCTGCTGCTCGCGCCGTTGTTCGGGCGGGCGGAGGGGTGACGCCTCGCGGCACCCGACTCCGTGCGCAGGCTGGTCTGGTCGGGAGACTGCGCTGATCGGGAGACTGGACTGATCGGGAGACTGCGCTGATCGGGAGACTGCGCTGATCGAGGGGACTTGGGCGTCGACTCAGCCCCTCAAGGCGTGGCGTGCGCCAGGGGCCATCACCTATGGCCGGTCATATTTTCATGCGACTCCCTCGACTGCCTGGACTGTTCCGACCAACTCGCCGATCCCGGCGGCCCCGACTGCCCCGGGAGTCCCGGCTGCCCCGACTGCCCCGACTGCCCCGACTGCCCCGGAGGTCCCGGTCGCCCCGACGGCCCCAGCGGTCCCGGCTCCCCCGTCCGTCCCTGCTCCTCCCCTTCGCCCTCGCCGCCGCGACCCTCCTCCTGTCCGCGCCCGCCGCCGCGCTCCCGGCCGACCAGCAGCCCGGCTGTGCCGCCACCGGTCAGACCTTCCCGCTCACCACCCGCATCCACGGCGGCCACGACGCGTACGAGGCCGGCGGTGGCTACCACACCTTCTTCATCGACCTGGAGAACACGACCGCGCACCCCTGCGGCGACATCCACCCGGTGGTCGTCCTGGTCGACGCCAAGCGCGTACTGAAGGCCACTCAGCCCAAACTGGAGTTCTTCGACGGCGACCACCCGCACCCGGTCACCTTCGAACACACCGACCAGGCGGAACTGGTCGGCGCCTTCGACGACGGCTTCCCCGGCTTCACGGTGGCCCCGGGGCGCACGCTCACCGTGAAGGTGCGGCTCTCCCTCACCTCCGACACCCAGGCGAACGAGGTCGTGGCGAAGGCGGCGATCGTGCAGCGACACGGGGAGGACGGGGACTGGGTCGGCGAGTCGAACGACTACCGGTTCCGGATCGAGGGCACGAGAGTCCCCGGCGACACAGGGAAACAGCGGGGGTCGCGTTCGCCCACGCCGCGACAGAGCCCACAGAGCCCGGCGGCCGAGGAGTTGGCCAACACCGGACCGCAGGCGCCGCACGACATCGGCGCGGTGGCCGGCGGACTGCTCCTGCTGGCGGGCATCCTCGTCGCGGGCGCCCCGTTCGTGCTGTACCGGGGACGCCGCTGAGACCGCGGGTCGGTGGAAGGCAGCTCTCCCATGAGGGCCCCCGAAGAGGACCTCATCGGAGAGCCTGAATGCCTTCCTCACGGCCGCGGTCTCACTGCGGCCTCACCACGGCCTCACCACGGTCTCGTCGCGATCAAACCAGGTCGATCAGGTCCGCGATCGAGTCGACGATCTTCGAGGGCCGGTACGGGAAGCGGTCCACCTCCTCCGGCTGGGTCACCCCGGTCTTGACGAGGAAGGTCCGCATGCCGGCCTCAAGGCCCGCGAGCACGTCCGTGTCCATGCGGTCGCCGATCATGGCCGACGTCTCCGAGTGGGCGCCGATGGCGTTGAGCCCGGCGCGCATCATCAGCGGATTCGGCTTGCCGACGAAGTACGGCTTCTTGCCGGTCGCGGCGGTGATCAGCGCCGCGACGGCGCCCGTGGCGGGCAAGGGGCCCTCGGCGGACGGACCCACCTCGTCAGGGTTGGTGGCGATGAAGCGAGCGCCCGCGTTGATCAGCCGGACCGCCTTTGTCATGGCCTCGAACGAATAAGTCCGCGTTTCGCCGAGTATGACGAAGTCGGGGTCGGTGTCGGTCAGGATGTAGCCGACCTCGTGCAGCGCCGTCGTCAGGCCCGCCTCGCCTATGACGTACGCCGTGCCGCCCGGCCGCTGGTCGTCGAGGAACTGGGCGGTGGCCAGCGCCGAGGTCCAGATGTTCTCGACCGGCACCTCCAGCCCCATGCGCCGCAGTCGGGCGTGCAGGTCGCGAGGGGTGTAGATCGAGTTGTTGGTCAGAACGAGGAAGGGCCTCTCCGACTCCCTCAGGCGCTTGATGAACTCGTCGGCGCCGGGAATCGGGATGCCTTCGTGGATCAGGACCCCGTCCATGTCGGTAAGCCAGGATTCGATCGGCTTGCGCTCTGCCATGTGGGGTTCTCCTGCCGGACGCGTGCTTGCGAGGTGGCTAAAGAGTAGCCGGGGCCTGCGCCGTCACCTCAGGGGATGGCTCTGTGCGCGGCGGCGGCCGTACGGCGCAGGATCGACCCCCGTACGGAGTAGTCGAGGGTCCCGTCCGGATGCGCCGTAGTGCCCGCAGGGGGAGTCTCCTGGTATCGGGAGGTTCACGATGGGTTCACTACGGCTCACTCTCTGTGCGGGAGCCGTCATCGCTGCCGCACTCGCACCCACGGCGTACGCGGCGGATACGCAAGGCGTTGTTCTGATCCCGGCGTCCCCTGTGCCGGGCGGCGACGTCCGGCTGGCGGTGGAGGGCTGCCCCGGGACGACCGGCACCGCGGTGTCGGACGCGTTCGTCGCTCAGGCGCGGCTCGTCGGCGAGGAGGGCACGCTGGCCGGCGAGACCCGGGTCCGCTCCGCGGTGAAACCAGGCCTGTACACCGTCACGGTCGGCTGTGACGGGCGGGAGGTGAAGGCCGTGCTCACCGTCGGCGGGCCTACGGTGTCGGCCCCGAGTGCCTCCTCCGCGCCGTATGCCTCTTCGGCCCCCTATGGCTCAGGCTCTCCGGCCCCGTACGCCCTGTCCGCCCCGTCTGCCCCGTCTGACCGGTTTGCTTCGACCGCCTCGTTCGCCTCGACCGCCCCGCTCGCGTCGACGGCCCCGACCGGTCCGGCGCCCCCCTCCGGCTCCCCGACCGCCCCGCTGTCCCGGACCGCCCCACTGCCCCCGGCTGCATCACTGCCCCAGGCTGCTTCACTGTCCCCCAGCGCCACGCGGCCGCCGTCCGCCCCCTCCTCGCCGATCGCCCCGGTGGACGCGGGCGGCGGCGCCACCTCGCATTTCGAGTCCGTCGACGCCCGGGCCACGGGGCCCGGTGCCCGGCAGGCGATCGTCGGTGTCGTTCTAGCGGCCGTCGCGGCCATCGTGGTGGTGGCCCGGAGCGCCCGCCGCGGCCGCGGTATGGAGTGAACCGTGTCCGAGTATGAGCGTTCCTCCGCCACCGGCCGCCTGCTGATGGGTGTCACCTGGGTGGTCCTGCTGCTCGGCCTGTGGCTGTGGGGCCGCGAGGTGACCGACGTACCCCAGGGGATTGCCGCGCCGACGACCGGTGACATGGCCGCCGCCGGGCGGCCGGCGCAGGCCGAACTACCTCCCTCGGTACGGCCGTTGGGGCAGGCCGGCGTGCCCCTGCGCCTCGACATCCCCGCCTTGGGGGTGCAGGCGCCGGTCCTGGCCCGCGGCCTGGACCGGAAGGGCGCGATCGAGGCGCCGCCCTTCGATCAGCCGGGCGTGGTCGGCTGGTACGCGGCCGGGGTGAGTCCCGGGGCGGCAGGGACCGCGCTGTTCGTCGGGCACGTCGACACCGATACCAGGTCCGCGGTCTTCTACCGGCTCAGCAGCCTGCGGCCCGGCGCCACGGTGCGGGTGATCCGCGACGACGGCCGGGTCGCCGAGTTCACCGTCGAGACCGCCGAGATCCTCGATCGCGATCACTTCGACGCCCGACAGGCGTACGGGCCACGGCAGCCGGGCCGGGCCGAGCTGCGGCTGATCACCTGCGGCGGCACCTTCGACCGGGCGAGCCGTACATACTCGGCGAACGTGGTCGTGTCGGCGTATCTGACCGGCACGGGACTGTGACTGCTCCCCAGTGCGCTGACAGGTATGTCACGATTGGTGCGTAAGGCGCTCTACCCAAGGCGCTCTACCCAAGGCAGTACACCCAAGGGGGAGTTGGATGTACGGGACGAGGGGTGTGGGGGCACGCGCTGTCGCTGTCGCGGTGGGGGCCGCGCTGCTGATCGCCGGGTGTTCCTCTTCCGGGGGCGGGGACAAGGACAAGGGCAACGACAAGGACGATCCGGCCGCCGGCCGCATCACACAGCAGCCGAAGGCCTCGGATCCGTTCTGGGTCAATCCGGACGGGAACGCGGCGCGGCAGGTCGTCGCGTACGAGAGGGCCGGGAAGCGGGCCGAGGCGGGTCAGATCAGGAAGATCGCGGAGCAGCCCACGGGGGAGTGGATCGGCCCGGAGAACCCGCAGGCGGAGGCGCGGGGGTTCACCGAGGCCGCCGGGAAGGCGGACCGGACGGCGATCCTCGTCCTCTACAACATCCCGCACCGCGACTGCGGGCAGTTCTCGCAGGGCGGCGCGGCGGACGGGGACGCGTACCGGGCGTGGATCGACGGCGTGGCCCAGGGGATCGGGGACCGGCGCGCGGCGGTGATCCTGGAGCCGGACGCGGTGCTGCACATGGTGGACGGGTGCACGCCGAACCAGTTCCACGAGGAGCGGTACAACCTGCTCAAGGGTGCGATCGGCACGCTCAAGGCACTGAAGAACACCAAGGTGTACCTGGACGCGGGCAACGCGGGCTGGCAGCATCCCGACCAGATCTTCCAGCCGCTTCGGCAGGCCGGCGTCGACCGGGCGGACGGCTTCGCGGTGAACGTCTCCAACTTCTACTCGACGCAGGACTCGATCGCGTACGGCAAGCAGCTGTCGGCGAAGATCGGCGGCAAGCATTTCGTGATCGACACGAGCCGCAACGGCAACGGGCCGTATACGACGGGCGACCCGCAGCAGCGCTGGTGCAACCCGCCGGGCCGGGCCCTGGGCGAGGCTCCGACGACGACCACGGCGGATCCGCTGGTGGACGCGTACCTGTGGGTGAAGCGGCCCGGGGAGTCGGACGGCACCTGCAAGGGGGGACCGAAGGCGGGCGACTGGTGGGCGGCGTACGCGCTCAAGCTGGCCGAGGCGAGCGATTAGCCCTTCGGCGAGCGATCAGGCCCACCCGTGAGGTGACTCGGGGCGCCCTCCATCACCTGGAGGGCGCCCCCTGGGCCGTGTTCAGTGCGCGGAAACCTACGGAAACTACGGAACCTTGACCCACTGTGCCTGGCTCGGTGTCCCCTGGTCGTCGTCCACGAACAGCATGTACCAGCCCGACTGGACGAGGTTGCGGTTCTTCGGGACGGTCACCGTGATCTTGTTCCCGGACGTCTTGAAGTCCAGGGCGATCGAGCGCTGGTCGACGTCCGTGACGTGCGTGGACGCACTCGGACGGATCAGCCGGACCTTCCTGATCGTCGACGCGTGCTGCGACGTGAACGTGCCCGACGCGCCACGCGCGATGGTCCCCGGGCCGCCCGACAGGGCGGGCCGCGAGTCCCGGTACAGATACGGCGGCGTGTAGATCTCGATGCGCTGCTCGAAGACGCCGGGCTTGGTGTCGGCCTTGTCCGCGAAAAGCGGGTTGGAGCCGAAGAACAGCACGCGGCCGTCGGGCAGCAGGATCGACCCGGCGTGGTAGTCACGCCCCACCAGCGGGTCGGCGACCCGCTGGAACGTGTTGGTGTCCGGGTGGTAGATCCGTGCCTGTCTGATGTCGGAGTCGCCGCGCCCGCGGTAGTCCTCCGAACCGCCCGAGACCAGCACCGTGTCGTCGGGCAGGATCGAGGACTGCGGGTAGCGCGTGCCCTTCTCCAGTGTCGGCCCGTCCACGAAGCGCGGATTCTTCGCCTTCAGGTCGACCAGCCGCGTCCGGTTGCTGGACAGCTTGGACTCGCCGACTCCGCCACCGCCGATGACCAGGAACTTCTCGTCCTGCGCCGGCGGCAGCAGCACCGTCCCGGACGTCTCCATGACGGTCGGGTCGCTGAGCCCGGGGATCTTGGTGAACGCGTTGGTGTGCACGTCCCAGACGCCGGGGTCGCGGCCCACGTCGTCCGGGCCGTAGCCCGCGTTCGAACCCGAGTAGAAGATCTTGCCGTTCTGCATCAGGAACAGGGCGGGGTAGGTCGGGAACTGGCGGACCTTCGGCGTGTACGTCCACTTCCTGGTCGTCGGATCGAAGATCTCGTTCTTGCCGGGGACCAACTGCCCGATGTCGTCGAGCCCGGAGACACTGAGGATCTTTCCGTCGCTCAGGGTGGTGAGCGTCGGGTACCAGCGGGCCTCGTTCATCGGGTCGACCTTGATGTACCTCTCGGCGACCGGGTCGAACTCGTAGGCGTCCCGGATGCCCTGGAAGTCCCGCTTGTCGAGGCCGAGTTTGTTGGCGATGCCGTACGTGTTGCGCGCGTCGGCCCCCGTGAGGCCCTGCACCCGGTAGTTGTCCTCGGTGCCGGTCTCGTACTTCTGGCCGCTCTTCTGCGCCTCGACGTAGATCCGGCCGATGCCGGGGTCGTTGCGCAGCCATTTGCCGGTCTTGGCGAAGACCTTCTTCGCGCGCGGCACCAGCACCGGATCCTTGGAGACGAAGGTCTTGCCGCCTGCCCTGCCGGTGAACTTCGTGCCCGCGGGCAGCGTGATCGGCTTGTCCGGGTTCTCGTTGTGGACGATCATCAGGCCGCCCGCCTTGGTGACGTCGCCCTTCAGCTTCTCGTACCGTTTGGTGCCGCCCGCGATCAGGATCTTGCCGTCCGCAAGCTGGGTGTGGCCCGTGCAGAAGAGGTCGCTCGGCGTCGGGACCTTCTTGATCGTGCCCTTGACCGGGTCCCAGATCCGGGTGTCGAACCGCTTCTTGTCGAAGTTCTCCTCGTTGTTGCCCGAGCCCGCGATCAGCAGCACCTTCCCGGTGTGCAGCAGCGCGGCGTGGATGGTGTCCTGCCGGTACTGCTTTGGGAACTCGACGATCTGCCAGTGCCCGTTCTTCGCCTTGTACTCCGGCTTGTTGATCGTGTACTCGTGGTACCGCTCCGACCCGAAGCGGTACAGCCACGGTCCGTTCATTCCGGCCAGTGCGAGGACCACCGCCGTGCTGACCGCGAAACGACGAGCGCGACGGAGGCCGCCGGCCTGGTCATTCATTTGTTGTGTCCCCCGAGGACGATCTGCATGGTCTGGTCATCGCCCGCGTGCCCGGCCGACGTGGGCAGTTGCCCCGGCGTGTGTACACCGGCGGACCGCTGCGGTATCACCGGCGCGTCATGAGAAGCGTCATGAGCCGCGTCACGAGCCTTATGTGCCGCGTCATGAGCCGCGTCATGAGCCGCGTCATGAGCCGCGTCATGAGGCGCGTCCTGCGGTGCGTCCTGCGGCTCGTCCTCGATGGCCGGCTTCCTCTCCCGGAGCAGCGTCCAGCGCCATACGAAGATGGGCGACGCCGTGATCAGCAGGGCGAGCGAGGCCCAGATGATCATCGCGGGGTGGGAATGGCCGAGGAGGAGGCCGGCGACGATCGAGCCGCCGAAGACCAGAACGAAGAACAGATGGATCCGAAAGGTCCCGAGCAGCCTGTCGGGGCTCGCCGAATCGCCCTTGGGAGTCACCACGAACCCGCTCTTGCGGCGCAGTACCGCGTCCATGAGCGAGCGGGCGTAGATCGGCGCGGACAGCGCCGACATCATCATGCCGGCCACACCGCCGGAGCCCTCCGGCTCGTGCGGTGAGACGTTGTGCCGGCGGTTCCAGATGTACAGGCCGATCTGAAGCGCCGACGCGTTGCCATACAGCATCAGCCAGACCGTGGGGTCGATGTTGACGCCCGAGGCACCCAGGCCCAGGAACAGCGCACAACTCAACGCCGCCAGGATCCAGTTGAGGGCGGACATCGGGTAGAAGATGATCACCATGGTGTAGTTGAAGAGCCTGCCCGGCGGCAGTGTGAAGAAGCCCTTCCAGTACTGCTTGAGGATCGTCTCGTACGTGCCCCGCGACCAGCGCAGCTGCTGTGTGAAGAAGTCCGTCCAGGCGCCGGGGCCCTCGCCGACCGCGAGCACGTCCGGGGTGTAGACCGACTTCCACTTCTTCCCGGTGGCCGGATTGCGGTGGCGGTGCATCTCGAAGCCGGTGGCCATGTCCTCGGTGATCGAGTCGTACAGACCGCCGATCTGCTTGAGCGCCGAGATCCGTACGGCGTTGGAGGTGCCGACGAACATGGGGGCGCCGTAGCGGTTTCCGGCCCGCTGGATCAGCGCGTGGAAGAGGAACTGCTGCGACTCGGCGGCCTTGGTGACAAACGCGTCGTAATTGCCGTACACCTGCGGGCCGATGACGAAACCGACGTCCGGGTCGCGGAAGAAGCCCAGCATCCGCTCCAGGTAGTTGGGCAGCGGCACGTGGTCGGTGTCGACGGAGGCGAAGTAGTCGTAGTCGTCGCCGTGCGCCTCCAGCCAGGCGTTGTAGTTGCCGTGCTTGGTCTTGGCGCGGTGCGGGCCCTTGGGCCGGTTCCACTTCTCGACGCCCTTGCGGGAGAAGTGGTGCACGCCGAGACGCTCACAGACCGCCTTCACCTCCGGGTCGTCACCCTCGTCGAGGAGCCAGACGTGCAGCAGGCCCCGGTGCCGCAGCCGGACGGCCGCCTCCAGGGTCCTCGTCACCATCGACAGCGGTTCCTTGCCCGGGACGTACGTGGTGATGAACGCGACTCTCGTGCCGGTCTCGGGCACCACCGGGATCGGGTCGCGGGCGACCAGCGTGGCGTGCGCGTTCGACAGCACGTTCATGCAGCGGAAGAACTCGATCAGGCCGATCGAGACGAGCATGACGATGTCGAGGGCCGGCAGGAAGTCGTAGGCGGGGTACTCGCGCGCGGTCCAGTGCTTGGGCTGGAGCAGCCAGCCGAGCAGAACCAGCGACAACAGCGGCGCCGCGCCCAGCATGAGGGCGGCGCGGATGCGATGCGGTTCCTGGGAGAGCAGTGAGCGGTACTGGACTTTGTACGGTTTTGCCGGATCCGGGTGTGTGAGGGGGCCTGCCAGACGGCTGTAATGCTCGTAGTCGTATCTGGGCAGGGTCCTCTTGATCCGGTGGATGTTGCCGGTGTGGCCGGTCCGGCGTGACGGCACCCGGAGCCGGGTCGTTTCTGACGGGTCGAAGTTCTGCCGGGCGCCGGTTGGCGTCGACGTCATGAGTCATCCCCCCGCACGCAGAAATGCGTGTGTTTGTTTGCTTTTCGCCCGCTTGGTCCCCCTCGACCATTACGGACGAACCTGTGTCAGGTCGGCGTCACCACGTCACTCGCACCAAATCAACACAGAAACCCGACCTTGGCTGCCTGAATGCCCCCCTCGGCACTCGTTCGGGCGAGGCCCTCATCCCCGCGCGGCGCTACCGGTCCGTGCCCCCAACTGCCGTGCATCGGCAGTCCCTTGAAGCCCAGGGTTCTATGGCGTCCAGCATGATCGCAAGGTACGCAACGCGCTGTTTACCGGTCATACCCACTCATTGGGACATTTGTTGGGGTCTTCTGGGGCGGGTGGTGTCAGCTGCGTATGGATGTTGAGGAAGTGGTGCCTTATGGTATGCGCCGCTCGTACGGAATCCGCCGGAGTGCTGCTCCGTATGGGCGAGGGCCCGCCCAGGAGGCTTCGATCATCCGTGCGGGTGAATGCGGAAGGCCCCTCGCTTGTGCGAGGGGCCTTCCGGTCGGTGCGCCGCCAGGGACTCGAACCCCGGACCCGCTGATTAAGAGTCAGCTGCTCTAACCAACTGAGCTAGCGGCGCCTGCTGACCTGAAGAACTCTACCCGACGCCGAGGGGTGCTCCCGACCACGGGGCCGGTCGCGACCTCCGCCCGGACGCCTCCGTGCCCCTGCCCTGCCCCCGGTCCTTACCCCTGGCGGGCGGACCTGTGTACATCATTCGGACCGTCACCATGTGATTCCGGTGGACACTTGGGAAAAAGTGACCGACGTGCAGAAAAGAGGACAAATCCACCCGGCTGTAGGCCGGAAATGTGAGGGACATCGCATGGATCGCAGGGGTCGCACGGGTCGCACGGGTCGCATGGATCGCATGGATCGCATGGATCGCATGGATCGCATGGGTCACATGGATCGCATGGATCGCATGGAGACTCCGGTATTCGAGGAAATCGCCCCCAAGAGCGACTGCGACTGCCCTGGATGCGTTCACTGGCGGCGCGTGATCCCCCGTTCCTCCCTCTCGAAGCCGGCCGCCCGACGGTCGGCCCGCGGAGCCCTCGCGCTGGCCGCCGCGGTGGGCACGGTCATGGTCCTGGGCGTGGGCCAGGCGATGCCCGCCGCCGCGTCCGTGCACGCACCGCTCCGGCCGGGCGCTCCCGCGGATGACGATCCCCCCGTGAACCCGCAGGGCCACTCGGCACCGCTCGGGCCGGGCGCTCCCGCGCATGACGACCCCCGCGTGAGCCCGCAGGGCCACTCGGCACCGCTGCACGGCCCGGGCGGGGCGCCGGTCCCGGGGATGCTGCCCACCACGACCCGCTCGCAGATCATCAAGCGGGCCAAGAAGTGGATCAAGGCCGAAGTCCCGTACAGCATGGACGACTACTGGTCGGACGGTTACCGGCAGGACTGCTCGGGCTTCGTCTCGATGGCCTGGAACCTCGGCAGCAACGAATGGACGGGCAGCCTCGACCAGTTCGGCGTCCGCATTTCGAAGGACGAGCTGCAGCCCGGCGACATCCTCCTCTTCCACAATCCCGACAACCCCGAGAAGGGGTCGCACGTCGTCATCTTCGGCGGCTGGACGGACTACACGCACGACTTTTACATCGCCTACGAGGAGACTCCGCCGGTCGCCCGGAGGAAGTCCACGCCGTACGCGTACTGGTCGTACTCCGACAACTATGTGCCGTACCGCTACAAGGGGATCGCCAAGATCAAGAGGGAAGCGGGGAGCGAGGGTGCGCCGGCCGCGTCGGCCGAGGACCTGCCCGCCGCGTCGGTCGACTTCCCGGGTGCCGCGGCCTTCGGGGCGGGCGCGGACAACGCGTACGTCACCCGGCTCGGCGAGCTCCTCGGCTTGCGGGGCGGGGACCGTTTCTACGCCACGGGCCCCGGGTCGCGCTGGTCCGCGGCGGACGCGCGGGCGACCCAGGCGTTCCAGATGGCACAGGGCTGGACCGGGCAGGGCGCGGACGGGCTGCCGGGGCCCGCGACCTGGGCGTACCTGATGCGGAAGAAGGGCAAGGACATCCCTTCGACGGGGACCCCCACCGGCTCCGTCCGAGCGCAGGACGCCGCCGCGCGCGCGGTGCCGGCCTATCCGGGCCCGGGGATGTTCCGGCCGGGCGCGGACAACCCGTACGTCACCCGGCTGGGCCGCCAACTGACCAAGAAGGGGTTCGGCATCCAGGGTCCCGGTTCACGCTGGGGCGAGCCGGCGAGACGAAGCGTCGAGGCGTTCCAACGGGCCCAGGGCTGGCAAGGCCCTCATGCCGACGGCTTCCCGGGCCCGGAGACCTGGCGCCGGTTGTTCTCCTGAGACGCACTCCGGGGCACCGGGCGCCTGCGGGGCCGGCCTTCTGGGCCTGGGGCAGCCTTTGGGACTCGGGGCCGCCTTTCGGAGCCGGGGGCCGCCTTTCGGACGGCGTTCGGCGTTCCGGGCTCGGTGGATCGGCCCTTGGGCCTGGTGGCGATCCCCCGAGGGTGGTCACCCGGCCCTCCGGGTCCGGTGACCGGCCCTTCGGGCCTGGTGGCGCCCTGGGGCACGGACCTGGTCCCCGGGCCACGGACCCGGCTCCCGGGCCACGGACCCGGCTCCCGGGCCACGGACCTGGCTCCCGGGCCACGGACCTGGCTCCCGGGCCACAAAACGGCCCCTGGGCCGCCTTAACGCACGCATCTCGTCAAGACCCTTCCCGGCGCGGAGGCATGGAGGCACGTATGAGTACGACGACATCGCAGACCCCTGAGTCCGAGGGGGCGCCGGAGCACGCCGGTGTTCGGGGTGGGCGGCTCATTCATGGTGAGTCGACCGCCGAGATCCCCGTCCATCTGCTGTTCCGGGAGGACCCCGACTCCGTCGCCGTGCCGCTCGCCCCGGCCGTCGTGGGGCGGCGGCTCGGGACCGGTGAGCAGCCGCGGGTGCGTGCGTCCGCACTGCCCGGGCGGCGGGTGCCCGTCGTCGACCCCGAGCTGGTCGAGCGGCCCGCCCGGGTGCTGCCCGGCTCGGTGGGCGTACTGGCCGGCGTGTGCGGCGTGGCCGGCGGTGCGGCCACTTCGTGGTGGGCGGGGCTGCTGTCGCCGGCCGCGCTGCGGACGCTGGAGATCCCGGCGCAGGTGGCCGCGGGCCTCGGACCGGCGCAATGGGCCGCGTACGCCGGAGCGGGCGTGCTCGGCCTGTTCGGCTTCAGCGGGCTGACGCGCGGGCGCACCGGGAACGCGTGGGTGCTCGGCATGTTCGGCCGCTACCGCGGCACCGTCCGCCGCACAGGTCTGATGTGGATCAACCCGCTGGTGCTGCGTCGCCGGGTGGACGTGCGGCTGCGGCACTGGCGCAGCGAGCCGATGGCCGCGGTCGACGCCAACGGGGTCGCGCTGCGCGTGGTCGTGCTGGTGACCTGGCGGGTCAACGACACCGCGCGCGCCCTGCTCGGGATCGACGACCATGAGACCTATCTGCGGCAGTGCGTCGAGTCGGCGCTCGCCCGGGTGCTGTCGCAGGTGGCGGCCGATCCGGCCGCGTCGCAGGACGCGGTGAGCCTGCGCGATGTCGAGGCCGTCGGCGAGGAGCTGACCGGTCTGGTGGCGGCGGACGCGGCACCGGTCGGCCTGGAGGTGTTCGCCGCGCAGCCGACCCGGATCGAGTACGCCCCCGAGGTCGCCGAGTGGATGCAGCGCCGCCGTATCGCCGCGCTCGACGTCCAGCACCGCGACACGGTGCTCAGTTCGGTCGTCGACTCGGTGGAGGACACCGTGACCCGGCTGACCATGCGCGGCCTGGTCGAACTCGACGACTACGAGCGCAAGGCGCTGGTGAAGGACCTCACGGTGGCCTTCTACACGCGGCGTTCGGCCGACGGAAGGTGAAGGCCGGGCGCGATTACCGGGCGCGATTACCGGGCTCGATTGGTATGGACATGTTCAACTCGCGGCAATAATCTGGGACTTGGTCTAGACCTGCACGGCTCACTGAACTTCCCCCACGTTCTCCAGGAGCGGCAGCATGCGTACCAGGACCAAGGCGTACGCGGCCGTGGTCGGCCTCGTCACCGCCGGCACGTTCGTGCTCTCCACCGGCGGCGCCAGCGCCCACGGCTACACCGACCAGCCCCTCAGCCGGCAGAAGATGTGCGCCGCGAACGGCGGCGTCGTCACCGGCTGCGGCGACATTCAGTGGGAGCCGCAGAGCGTCGAGGGCCCGAAGGGCTTCCCGGCGGCCGGTCCGAACGACGGCCAGATCTGTTCGGCCAACCACACCAACTTCGGGGCCCTCGACCAGCCGACGACGCCCTCGGGCGCGGCCTGGCCGACGACCAAGGTGACCGGCGGGCGGAGCTACACCTTCCGCTGGCAGTTCACCGCCCCGCACGCCACGACCGACTTCAAGTACTACGTGACCAAACAGGGCTGGAACCAGAACCACGCCCTGACCCGCGCGGACCTCACCACCACACCGTTCCTGACGGTCCCGTACAACGGTCAGCGCCCGCCGTCCACGCTCAGTCACACCGGCACCCTGCCGACCGGGCTGAGCGGGCACCACGTCATCCTCGGGGTGTGGACGATCGCGGACACCGCCAACGCGTTCTATTCGTGCGCGGACGTCACGTTCTGAGGACCGCCCTGTCCTGAGCCCGTCCTGGGCTCGTCCCGAGTTCGTCCCGGGGCCGGTTTCTGAGCCTCCCTTGAGGAGCATCCGCACCCCGGGCGGGTACGTTCCACGCACGCCGACATGACCATGACGGCGTGCGTGGAGTCGTACCGGCCTCGGGGGAAACATGGACTTCTTCTTCTACGCGGTGCCGAGCCTGATCATGGCCGGAGCACTGGCGATGGCGGTCAAGGTGGTCCGCCGCGCGCTCCAGCTCAGGAGCAACTGGAACAGCGGCCTGACCGCGGAGGCGCGCTGTCTGCGCACGTACACCACGACCAGCAGCGGCGGTGAGAACTCCGTGTCCACGACGACGCTGCACCACGTCTACGAGTTCACGACCCGCGAGGGCCGCCCCGTCCGCTTCGAGGAGGCGAACGGTCCACGGACGACGGTCGAGGGCGACATCGTCGCCGTCCACTACACGGCGGCCCGCCCCGAGCGCGCCACCGCCCAGCCCCCCGCCCCGGGAAAGGCCCTGGCGGGCACGGTCGGCACGCTGGTTTTCCTCTCCGTGATCGTCGCATTCTGTGTCGGCTTCATGGTGACGTACACCCAAGTCTTCGCGGGGGAAAGTCTGTTCGCGAGCATTCCCTAGCCTGCGGGGACCGCTTCCAGGTCTCCACTTCTGATGGCACGTCAGTTACCGTGCGACTTCATGGAGTCCACGAGGCGTACCGTCGCGGAGCTGGTGCGGGAGCGGTGGGGCGACCACCGGCCGGGGCTGTGGTTCGAGGGGCGGGCGCTCAGCCATCACGAGGTGGCCGCGGGGGCGGCGGCCCGGGCCGCACTGCTCGCCGACCTGCTGCCGGCGGACGCCGAGCCGCACCTCGGTGTGCTGCTCGACAACACCCCCGAGTACCCGCTGTGGCTGAGCGCCGCGGCCCTCGCGGGCGCGGCCGTCGCCGGGATCAACCCCACCCGGCGCGGACCGGAGCTGGCCCGCGACATCCTGCACACCGAGTGCCGCGTGCTGGTCACCGAACGCGCCCACCTTCCCCTGCTCGACGGGCTCGGTCTGCCGGGCGTACGTGTGCTGGTCACCGACACGGACGCGTACGGGGACCTCGTCGCCGGGTACGCGGGTGCCGGGCCGGACACCTCGACGGCCATCCCGGACGATCGCCTCCTCCTCTACTTCACGTCCGGCTCCACCGGTGCTCCGAAGGCCGCGATCTGCACCCAGGGGCGGCTCGCGGCGGCCGGCCGGTCGCTGGTGGGCCACTTCGGCCTCGGCCCCGACGACGTCCACTACATCTGTATGCCGATGTTCCACGGCAACGCGGTCATCGCCGACTGGGCCCCCGCGCTCACCTCGGGCGCCGCGATCGCGTTGCGGCGGCGCTTCTCCGCATCCGGCTTCCTGGACGACGTGCGGATGTACGGGGTGACGTACTTCACTTATGTCGGGCGGGCCGTGCAGTACCTTCTGTCGACCGAGGAACGCCCCGACGACGGGGACAACCCGCTGCGGCTCGGCTTCGGCACGGAGGCGGGCGCGGTGGATGCCGCCGCCTTCGAGAAGCGCTTCGGGGCGCGGCTGGTGGAGGGGTACGGGTCGTCGGAGGGCGGGGCCGCCATCCAGCGCACGCCCGGCACCCCTGCCGGGGCGATCGGCAAGGCGGCGCCGGGCGACGACCTCGCCGTGGTCGACCCCGAGACCCGTACGGAGTGCCCGCCCGCTGTCTTCGCCGCGGACGGCCGGCTGCTGAACGGCGACGAGGCCATAGGCGAGCTGGTCAACCGCGGGCCCAATCCCTTCGAGGGCTACTGGCGCAACCCGGCCGCGGACGCGGCCCGCCGCCGCGAGGGCTGGTACTGGACCGGCGACCTCTTCTACCGGGATGCCGACGGGTTCCTCTACTTCGCGGGCCGCACCGACGACCGGCTCCGCGTCGACAGCGAGAACCTGGCGGCCGCGATGATCGAGAACATCGTCGCCCGGTACGGGGACGCGGCCGCCGTGGCGGTGTACGCGGTGCCGGATCCGGTGGCGGGGGACCAGGTGATGGCGGCGCTGGCACTCAAGCGGGGAGGGATCTTCGACCCGGCGGCCTTCGGCGCCTTCCTTGCCGCCCAGTCGGACCTGGGGACGAAGATGGCACCCCGGTTCGTACGGATCGTGGAGCGCATGCCGGTCACCGCCACCAACAAGATCCACCGGGTGGGGCTGCGGAGGGAGGGCTTCCGGTGCCCGGATCCGGTGTGGTGGCGGCCACCGGGGAAGTCGTCGTACCGGCGGCTCACCGGCGACGATGTGGCGGAGCTCATGGCTGAATACCGGGCTCACGGGCGCATGGAGCTGTTCGCGCGCTAGGGCTCCGGTGAAATCCGGGCCCGGCCAAGGCGAGGGGGGTGTGGGTGGCGGAGCCCCCACAACGCGCGGCGAAGCCGCGCAAAAACAGAGATGGCGAGCCGGTTCGCGCTTTCTGCGAACACGGCTCGCCATCGTCATCGTGCGCCGCCAGGGACTCGAACCCCGGACCCGCTGATTAAGAGTCAGCTGCTCTAACCAACTGAGCTAGCGGCGCAGACTCTGTCGCTTTTTCGCTCTCGCGTCCGGCGACAAAAGAAATACTACCTGGTCCGGAGGGATGCTTGTGACCACCCTCGGATGGTCCCCGTCACCACCCCCGGACAATGGTCGTCACCGCCCTCGGCGGTGCTCGTCACCGCTCTCAGATCGCGAGCGACAGCAGGACCGGGGCCGCCCCCTCGTTCAGCCGCTCCGCCGCCTGGCGCAGCCGGTGGGCGTGCTCGACCGGCAGGGACAGGGCCAGACAGCCGACCGAGGAGCCCGCGGTGATCGGGACGGCCGCGCAGACCGTGCCGACCGCGTATTCCTGGAGGTCGAGCACCGGGACCGTGGGCGGGTGGGCGTCCAGGCGGGACATCAGGACCCTCTCGCTGGTGATCGTCCGCGAGGTGAGCCGGGCCATCTTGTGCCGGGCGAGGTGGTCGCGGCGGCCGTTGTGGTCGAGCTGGCCGAGCAGGCTCTTGCCGACCGCGCTGGCGTGGGCCGAGGAGCGGAAGTCCACCCACTCGTGCACCGCGGGCGTCGCGGGGCCCTCGGCGCACTGGGTGACCTGCACCTCGCCGTCGATGTAGCGGCTGATGTAGACCGCGGCGCCCACCGAGTCGCGCAGCTGGTCGAGCGTGTGCTGGAGCTTCTCGCGCAGCGCCTGCTCACGCCCGTGGGCGGCGCTGAGGCGGCTGAACGCGGCGCCGGTGACGTACGCGCCGTCGGCGGTCTGTTCGACGTACCCCTCCCTGCGCAACATCCGCAGGAGCGAGGTCAGGCGCTCGGTGCGGAGGCCGGTCTGGCGGGCCAGCTCGGTGTCGGTGACACCGGCGGAGTGCCGTGCCACCGTCTCCAGGACGCGCAGGGCGTCCTGTGCCGAGTGGTACGGAGCGGTCGGCTCATGGGTCAGCGCCACGGTCTCCCCCTGCGCTTTTTGGGCCATTCTCGGGACAGCTTGGCTTACTCCACGATAAGGCTCAAGGGCTTGTCAGGGAGCGCGTGTTGACGAACTTCACGATGTGTTCGGGCCCCTCAACAGGAACGCGCCACCCTGGCATATTCCACGGTCATGAACCGGCCGCCCGGACCTGGTGGGATCGCCGTTTTCACTTTCCGTCATCAGAGCACTGCGCTCAGAAATTCCCTGGTGCGTCCGTGCTCGGGCGCGCTGAAAATCTTCTCCGGGGAACCCGACTCGACGACTTGGCCGGAATCAAACATCAGGACCTGGTCCGAGATGTCCCGGGCGAAGCTCATCTCGTGCGTCACACAGAGCATCGTGATGTCCGTGGTGCGGGCGATGTCCCGGAGGACGTCGAGGACGCCGGCGACCAGCTCCGGGTCGAGCGCGGACGTCACCTCGTCGAGCAGCAGCACCTGCGGGCGCATCGCCAGGGCCCGGGCGATCGCCACGCGCTGCTGCTGGCCGCCGGAGAGCTGGCTCGGGTATTTGTCCAGGTGGTCGCCGAGCCCCACCAGGTCGAGCAGCTCGCGCGCCCGCTGCTCGGCCTCGTCCTTCGACAGGCCGAGGACCGTGACCGGCGCCTCGGTGATGTTGCGCAGCACCTTCATGTTCGGGAACAGGTTGAACTGCTGGAACACCATCCCGATGTTCTTGCGGATCTCCCGGACCTGCTTCTCGGGGGCCGGGAAGAGCCGCTGCCCGCCGACCGTGATCGTGCCCTCGTCGGGCTCGGCCAGGGTCATCAGCAACCGCAGGATCGTGGTCTTCCCGGATCCCGAGGGGCCGATCAGCGTGACGTGCCTGCCCGCGGCGACCGAGAAGTCGAGCCGATCGAGGACCGTGTGGCCGCCGAAGCGCTTGGTGACCTGCTCGAAGCGGATCAGTTCACCGGTGGCCGCCGACGGGTCGGTGTGGGCGTCGGGTTCCTTCATCAGGGGGGTGTCAGCGGACAAGACGTCGCTCCAGGGCTCGCAGGAGGAGGGAGGCGGGACAGGAGATCAGGACGAAAGCCACACCGATGACGGTGAGTGGCTCGGTGAACCGGAAGTGCTGCTGCGAGAAGAGCCGCGCCTCGCCGAGCATGTCGAGGACGGTGATCGCCATCAGCATCGGTGTGTCCTTGAGCATCGCGATCACGTAGTTGCCGAGTGCGGGGACGACCCGGCGGATCGCCTGCGGCAGGATCACCGCGGTCCAGATGCGCCGTGACGGCAGGCTCAGCGCGGTGGCGGCCTCCCACTGACCGGCGGGCACGGCCTCGATGCCGGCGCGGTAGACCTGCATCGTGTACGTCGAGTAGTGCAGGCCGATCGCGACGACACCGGTGGTCAGCGCGGAGAAGGTGAGGCCCCACTCGGGCAGCACGTAGAAGAGGAAGAACAACTGCACCAGCAGCGGGGTGTCGCGGACGAACTCGGTCACGGTCCCGACCGGCCAGCGCACCCAGCGGGTCCGGGTGCGCATCAGCATGGCCCACAGCAGACCGAGGGCGAACGAGATCAGCGAGCCGAGGGCCAGCGCCTCCAGGGTGACCAGCAGGCCGTCCCGGAAGTGCGGCATGAAGTCGGCGACGGCACTCCAGTCCCAGTTCACGAGACACCACCTCCGACGGTCTGCCGGACGGAGAGACGGGGCTCGGGCGCCTTTCCGACGCCCGCCTTGAGCCGCCGCTCCAGAGCCCGCATCAGCCGGGTGAGCAGGAAGGCGATCGCGAAGTAGACGATCAGGATGTACGCGTAGATCTGCGCGCTCTCCTGCAACGCGAGCCGCACCAGGTTGCCGCTGAAGGCCAGGTCGCCCATGCCCATGATGGAGACCAGCGCGGTGCCCTTGAGCAGTTCGACCAGCAGGTTGCAGAACGACGGGATCATCTCCGGCACCGCCTGGGGCAGCAGGATCTTCCGCATCCGCTGCCCGGGAGTGAAGCTCAGCGCGATCCCGCCCTCGCGCTGCGCCGGGTCGACGGCGTTCAGGGCGCCGCGCACGATCTCGGCGCCGTACGCCCCGTAGGTCAGCCCGAGTGCGAGCGTGCCCGCCCACATCGGTACCAGCTGCCAGCCGAAGGCGAGCGGCAGCACGAAGAACACCCAGAAGATCATGATCAGGGCGGAGGTGCCGCGGAGCACCTCGGTGTAGCAGGCGGCCAGGAAGCGGACGATCCACCGGCGGTGGGTGCGGGCGATGCCGACGGTGAAGGAGACGGCCGCCGCGAGCAGCGCGCTGAGCACGAGGAGCTGGATCGTGGTCCAGGTCCCTTTCAGTACGAGTTCCCAGAGGCCCGAGGTCATCCGCGGCACAGCTCCTTCGCGGTCATGTCGGTCATCTCGGCCTTGGTGAAACCGAACGGGCGCAGGATGCGGAGGAGTTCGCCGTTCGCGCGCAACTTCTTCAGCTCGGCGTTGAAGGCGTCCCGCAGCCGTGTCTCGGTGCGCCGGAAGGCGAAGGCGCCGCCGTCGACGTGCGGTGTGCCGTTCACGAGGGGCGCGAAGGGTTTCGTGGCCTCCGCGGTACGGGACTTCTTGACGACCTCACGGGTGGTGACGGCGGTCCCGGCGAACACGTCCGCGCGCCCGGCCTCGACGGCGTTCAGGCCGGCGACCTGGTCGGGGACGATCAGGATGTCGCTCTGCGGGTAGCCGGCCTCGACGGCGTACTGGATCTCGGCGTATCCCGTCCCGGTGGCGAACTTCGCCTTCTTCTCGACGACGTCCCGGTAGTCGTGCAGGCCCTTCGGATTGCCCTTCCGCACGACGAACGAGTCGAGCATCCGGTAGTCGGGGTCGGCGAAGATGACCTGCCGGCAGCGTTCCGGGTTGACGTACATCCCGGCGGATACGACGTCGAACTGCTGGGAGTTCAGCCCCGGGATCAGCGAGCCGAACTCGGTCGGCACGGGCTGGACGCGGTCGATGCCGAGGCGTCTGAAGACGACCTTCGCCAGTTCCGGGGCCTCGCCGGTGAGGTTGCCGTTCTTGTCGATATAGCCGAAGGGGATCTCACCGGCGATGCCGAGCCGGACCACGCCCTGGGCCCTGAGCCGGCTGAGCAGATCGCCGCCGCGCGTGCCCGACGCGGAGCCGGACGCCGTGGCCACGCGGCTGCAGCCGGCCGCCGCGGGCACACTGAGCGCGGCGATGCCGGTGAGCAGCGAGCGGCGGGTGGTTGTGGATTTCCGTGTGTCGTGGGTCGGTGGGGGAGCCATGGGCGCGCGGCTACCCGGGACCATGCGATGTATTCCCAGGGGGCTCCGCCCCCTGGACCCCCGCTCCTCAAACGCCGGAGGGGCTGAATCTTCAGCCCGTCCGGCCGGTTCGCCCGGCAGTCGGACGCCGACTCGACGAGCGCGTATCAGTGGCCGGGAACGTATCCCCGCTTCTTGTCGACCACGTTCAGCAGCGGCCTCCCCGCCGCCCACCGCTCGTACAGCTCCACGAACTGCGCCCCGAGCGCGTCCCGCCAGCCCACCGTGTCGCCGCTCATGTGCGGGGACACGAGCAGGCCCGGGACCCGCCACAATGGGCTGTCCGGAGTGAGCGGTTCGTGCTGGAAGACGTCCAGTGCCGCGCCCGCGATCCACCGCTTCGACAGCGCGTCCGCCAGCGCCTCCTCGACGACGAGCTGCCCGCGCGCGACATTGATGAAGCGGGCCGAGGGCTGCATGACGCCGAAGCGGCGGGCGTCGAACATGCCGTGCGTCTGCTCGGTCAGCGGCGCCGCCGCGATCACCCAGTCGGCGCGGGCCATCAGCCGGTCGAGGTCGGCAGGGCCGTGGATGCCGGTGCGCGGGACGCGGCCCACGATCGCCGTCGTGACGTCGAGCGCCTTGAGCGTACGGGCGATCGTCCGCCCGATCGGTCCGGAACCCACCACGCACGCGCGCGTGCCCGCGACCCGCATCGCGTCGCGGTGCCGCCACTCCCGCTCCCGCTGGAGGTCCCACGTCCGCGGCAGATCCTTGGCCATGGCGAGGACGAGCGCGGCCACGTACTCGGCGACGGGCCGCTCGAAGATGCCGCGCGCGTTCGTCACCACCGTGGTGGACGCGGCGAGTTCGGGGGACATCAGATGGTCCACGCCCGCGCTCGCCGTGTGCACCCAGCGCGGCCGCGGACCCTCGCCGGGCCAGGCGTCACGCACCGCGTGGGAGGTGAAGTCCCAGACGAGCAGGACGTCGGCGTACGGCAGCCGTTCGGCGAGCGTGGAAGCGTCCGCGTGCTCGATCCGCACCCGCCCGGTGAGCCGGCCGAGCCGGGGAAGCGGCTCGGCGTCCAGGACGAGGAGGGTGGGGCGGGGCGGCAGAGTGGGGCCGGGCGGGGGAGCGGTCATGCGGGAACCGTTTCTCCGTTCGGCGGCTGCCGGAAGCGGCCGACCGGGCGTCTGACATGCGCGGACGGACCACGTTCGCACCCGAACCCACCGCCGTCAACACGGTCGGAACGCACGGCCGTCGTCCCCTCGCACGGCCCCGGTCCGGCCCTTCGCAAGGCGCCGCGGTCTCGTCGTGGTGTCCCGCGGCCGACGTCCTTTACGGCCAACCAGGTGACGATGTGGGCGGCTTCGCGTCACCTGGGTACCCGGGCGGTGGGTCCCCCTCAGGCTCTGCTGGAGGGGGCACCTCCCACGTCCTTCGGGCCGTGGGGGACAGGCAGCACACCAGGGACGTACTGCCGCGAGAACAGGAAGGTTGGGCATGACCGCACTCGGATTCCTCTACCCGGGCCACTTCGCCGAGGACGACTATCCGCGCATCGAGCAGTTGCTGGGCAGCGACATCCGGGTGGACCTCGTGCACACCGACATCGGCGAGGACACCCACCGGTTGGACGCGCTGCGCGAACTGGGCTCACCACGACGGCTCGCGGCGGGCGTCGAGGACCTGCGGCTCGCGGGTGCCGAGGCGGTGGTGTGGGCGTGCACCAGCGGGAGCTTCGTGCACGGCTGGGAGGGCGCCCACGAGCAGGTGCGCGCCCTCGCGCGCACCGCCGGGATGCCGGCCTCCTCCACCTCGTTCGCCTTTGTGCACGCGGTGCGGGAGCTCGGGGCGCGGCGGGTGGCGGTCGCTGCGACGTACCCGGACGACGTGGTGGGTCTGTTCGCCGAGTTCCTGAGGGCGGCAGGGGTGGACGTCGTGTCGGTCAGTGGCGCGGGGGCCGCCACGGCGGCGGAGGTCTGCGGCTGGGGCGCCGAGGAAGTGCTGGCGTTCGCCCATCGGGGCGACCACGCGGAGGCCGACGTGGTCCTGCTCCCGGACACGGCACTCCATACGGCCGCGCACGTCACGGCCCTGGAGGGGGCGCTGGCCAAGCCGGTCCTCACCGCGAACCAGGTCACGGTGTGGGAGGCGCTGCGGCTGGTGGACCGCCGGGTGAACGCACCCGAACTGGGGACTCTGTTCACCAAGGAGCCGATCGTCCAGGTGTGACAGGCGCCTGCGTGCCTGCGGTGGCGGGCGGTAACAAGCGGGGCGGGAACAACGGAGGCGGGAACAACCGGGGAGGGAACTGCGGAGGCGGGAACAACGGAGGCGGGAACAGCGGAGGCCGTAACAACCGAGGCGGGAATAACCGGGGACTGCCTCCTGTTAGCGGTGCGGGAGACGCGACGCACATACAGGAGGCATCCCGGTGGACAAGATCCGAGGCACGGCACAGGGCACCGCACCCGTTCCCCTTTCCGTACTGGACCTGGTCACCGTCGGCGCCGGCAGCACCGCCACCGACGCCCTGCGCACCGGCGTCGCGCTCTCCCGTCTCGCGGAGTCCCGTGGCTTCCACCGCTACTGGGTCGCCGAGCACCACTCCATGCCGGGCGTGGCCTCCTCCTCCCCCGCGGTGATCCTGGCCCACCTGGCCGCCCACACGGACCGCATCCGGCTCGGCTCGGGCGGCGTGATGCTCCCGAACCACGCTCCGCTGGTCATCGCGGAGCAGTTCGGCACGCTGGAGGCCATGGCCCCCGGCCGTATCGATCTGGGCCTCGGGCGCGCCCCCGGCACGGACGGCGCCACGGCCGCCGCCCTGCGCCGCACGGACCGCCTTCACGAGGGCGCCGACGACTTCCCCGAGCAGCTCGCCGAGCTGACCCGCTTCCTCGACGACGACTTCCCGGACGGCCACCCGTACTCCCGCATCCACGCGGTCCCGGGCCCGATCCAGGCCACCTCCCCGGGCGGCGTCCAGTCCCCGCACCGCCCGCCGATCTGGCTGCTGGGCTCCTCCGGCTTCAGCGCCCGCCTGTCCGGGATGCTCGGACTGCCCTTCGCCTTCGCCCACCACTTCTCGGCGCAGAACACCATTCCGGCGCTCGACCTGTACCGCGAGTCCTTCCGCCCGTCCGAGGTCCTCGACGCGCCGTACGCCCTCATCGGCGTCTCCGCGCTCGCCACCGACGACGAGCAGGAGGCCCGCCGCCAGGTGCGGGCCACCGCCCTGAACATGATCCGGCTGCGCAGCGGCCGCCCCGGCCTCTTCCCCTCCCCGGAGGACGCCGAGGCGCACGAGTTCAGCCCGCTGGAACAGGAGTTCGCCGACTCCTGGACCTCGAACATCATCCACGGCACGCCGGACGAGGTCCGTACGGGCCTCGACGACCTCCAGAAGCGCACCGGCGCCGACGAGTTGATGCTCACGTCCCATGCCCACCGCGGTGACCTGCGCCTGCGCTCGTACGAACTGATCGCGGATGCCTACGGGCTGCCGACCGCGTGAGCGCGGAAGGGCCCTGACGGTCAGGACCGGTGGCAGGCCTCCGGGTCCACCAGCTCGGAGATACGATCCGGCGGCACCGGCCGCGAGTACAGCCACCCCTGGCCGGTGTCGCAGCCGATCCGGCGCAGCCGGGTGGCCTGCGCGGACGTCTCCACGCACTCGGCGGTGACCGTCAGGCCCAGCCGGTGGGCGAGCTGGATCATGGCCTCGACGATGACCTCGTCCGCGGGGTTGGGATGGGCGTCCGTGCCCTCGTACTGGAAGCCGCGGACGAACGAGCCGTCCAGTTTCAGGACCGACACCGGTAGTCGGCTGAGGTAGGCGAGGTTGGAGTAGCCCGTTCCGAAGTCGTCGATCGCGATGCGCACCCCCATGTCGCTGAGCGCCTGGAGGGCCTGGAGCGGGCGGCCCGCCGAGCCCATCACCGCGGACTCGGTCAGCTCCAGCTGGAGCAGATGGGGGGCGAGTCCCGTCTCCGCGAGGGTGCCCGCCACGTCCGCCACCAGGTCGGAGTCCCAGACCTGACGCACCGCCACGTTCACGCTCACGAAGATCGGCGGCTCGTCCGGGCGTTCCAGCTGCCAGCGGCGCGCCTGACGACAGGCGGTCCTCAGCGCCCAGCGCCCGAGCTGGACGATCGAGCCGTCCTCCTCGGCCAGGCCGATGAACCGATTCGGCGTCAACGTGCCGAACTGCGGGTGGTGCCAGCGCACCAACGCCTCGACCCCCAGCACCCTTCCGTCCTCCATGCCCACCAACGGCTGGTACTCCAGGGCGAACTCGCCCCGCTCGATGGCCGGGCGCAGACCGGAGGAGAGGGCCTGACGGGTCATACGGTGGGCGTTGCGCTCGGGGTCGAACAGGGTCCAGCGGGCCTTGCCGTCGGCCTTCGCCCAGTACAGCGTCGTATCGGCCGCCTGCATCAGACCGGTCGCCGTCGTCCCGGCGGCGTGCCGCTCCACGACACCGATGGACGCGGAGACCGACAGCCGCTGCCCGGACAGGTCGAACGGCGCCTGGATCGCCTTGAGCACCGACTCGGCCAGCTCGGCGAGTTGGTCGGTGCCCGTCGAGTCCTCCACGAGCAGCGCGAACTCGTCGCCGCCCAGCCTGGCCACCAGGGGAGTGGCGGGTCTTGTGCGGCCGGCCTCGTCCGCGCAGCCCGTCAGACGCTCCGCGACGGCCGCGAGCAGCCGGTCGCCGACGCGGTGGCCGAGCGTGTCGTTGACCGCCTTGAAGCCGTCGAGGTCCAGATAGCACAGCCCGATCCGGCCGGTTCCGCTCTCCTCGTACGACTCCGCCTCCAGGGCGGCCGACAGGCGTTCGAAGAACAGCGTGCGGTTGGGCAGCCGGGTCACCGGGTCGTGCATCTGCAAGTGCCGTAGTCGCGCCTGGAGTTCACGCCGGGCGCTGATGTCGGCGACCGAGAGGAGGACGGCCTTCTCGGTCTCGGGCAGCGGTGTGACGGTGACCTGGACCCAGAGCGAGTGCCCGTCGGGGTGTTTGAGGCGGCGCGTGCAGCGCAGCCGGGCCTGACGGCCGCGCAGCACCTCGCGGTACGCGTGCCAGGTGCGGGCGTCGGAGGACAGGTCCACCAGGTCGGCGGCGACCTTCCCGACCAGCCCCTCCGCGCCGGTGCCGAGCAGTGAGCCCATCGCGTCGTTGGCGCCGGTGACCAGGCCCTCCCGGTCGACGACCGCCATGGCCAGGGGCGCGACGGCGAACGCGGCGCCGGAGGCGACGGGTTGGGGTCGGGCGACGGGGGAGAGCGGTGGCGTTCCGGTAGGGGGCGGGCAGGGGGGTGCCCCCGCGAGGGGCGGTGGCATGGACACACCCATCGAGGGGTCATCGTGACTTTCCGTGACGGCCCGGCCGACGAGGTCTGCCGCGGGCGCCGGCCCTTCGGACGTTCCGCTCACCGTTCGCTCCCGCAGTTCACTCGTTCTTCATACGGATCTCGTGGGTCTCGTCGGGGTCGACGGCCGCGTGATGGGCGGCCGCACAAGCTGTGTTCGTGCAGGAAAGTGTGCCGATCATAGAGGCTGCCCCAAAGGCCTACCAGCCACTGTCCAGTGTCCCGGAACGAGCACATGTTCTGACAGATCGTTTCTGCCCGCACCGGACCCCCGTCTATCAGGCGCCCCTTGGTTGTGACGTTCCGTGAGTATTGGGGGCGTCGGCCCACGTCGGCCGCCCCCTCGGTGCTCGTGCGCCGTCCTTCGCTCCCGCCCCGCACTGCGCCTCCCCCGGCCGTCGCGGCTCCCTTCTGGCCTTTCCCCCGACTGATGGCGTCTCACCCTTCCGGGGCAGGCAAACAGGGCGTAGTCATACAAGTAGGACAAGGCTGGGTGTGAGTTCAGAGAACCGCACCCGGAGGTCGACGTGCCGCGTCCGCTCCCCCTCACGGGGCTCACCCGCGAGACCCTGAAGGGGCTCGTCCGGGACCGGGCGCCCGCACTGCGCAGCACCGCGGCCGTCGCCACGTCGATGACGGCACTGGTCGCGACCTCGCTCATCACGGGCCCCGCCCTCGCCGAGCCGCTGGACGCGCCGTGCGAACTCCGGCGCAGCGCGGCGCACCACTCGGAGGGCGTGGACACCTGGAACGCCTCCTATGTGCGCCCCGACCGCCCGCTCGACGCGGTCATGGTCTTCCTGTCCTTCCCGGACTCGGCACCCACGACCACGCCGGACGAGCTGACCGCGGACCACTTCCCGGCCACCAGCACGTTCTTCGAACGCGCCTCCTACGGCCGGTTCACGCTGCGCCCCCATCCGGTGCGCCACTGGATCCGGATGCCCCACCCCTCCACCTCGTACGCCATACAGCGCGACTGGAGCCCCGAGCACCGGTCCGCGTATCTGCGTGACGCGATCGCCGCGGCGGACAAGGACGTCGACTTCTCGCGGTACGACATCGTGTACCTGGTGGCCGACCCGGACGCGCCCGGCGTCGACTCGGACGCCACGAAGGTGGTCAACCTCGACACCCCGCTGCGGGTGGACGGCAAGGACATCCGCCGGGTGGTCACGGTCTTCGAGAAGCATCCGCCGGACCGGCTCGTCCTCGCGCACGAGACGGGCCATGTCTTCGACCTGCCCGACCTCTACCACCGTCCCACGGACGGCAAGGGCGACTGGGACACATACGTCGGCGACTGGGACCTCATGGGCAGCCAGTTCGGCCTGGCGCCGGACCTGTTCGCCTGGCACAAGTGGAAGCTGGGGTGGCTGGACCGCCGCCAGGTGGTGTGCGTACGCGGCGCGGGGAGCACGCGGCTGACGCTGGAGTCGCTGGGGACCGGGCCGGCCGGGGCGCCGGAGGTGCCGGTGAACGCGGGCACACTCTGGGGGACCGGGGTGACGGGCGCGGCGCGCGCCGCCGGCGTGCGGGTCCTCGGGCCCGGCGCGCAGGCGTTCGGTGCGGGGCGCGGCGCCAAGCTGGCGGTCGTGCGGACGGGTCCCGACAGTGTGCTCGCCATCGAGGCGCGCGGGGCGGTGGGGAACGACGACTCGGTCTGCACGCAGGGCGCCCTCGTCTACCGCGTCCGCGGCGAGACGGCGTCCGGGGGCGGCCCGATCGAGGTCCTGGACGCCCACCCGCACTCCGCGGCGTGCTGGGCCAACTCGGTCTACCCCTCCCTCGCGGACGCCCCCGTGGGCGTCGGGGAGAGCTTCACGGTGCCGGGGGACGGGGTGCGCGTGGAGGTGGAGGACCGGACGGCTACCGGAGCATGGACGGTGCGGGTCACGAGGAAGTGACGCGCGTGCGGCGTCGCCGCCCGGAAGACGCCGATGCCACGCATAAGACGCCCATGCCACGCATAAGACGCCGCTGCCACGCATAAGACGGCGATGATCGACGGAAGACGGCGTTGATCGATGGAGGGCGGCGATGCTCGACGGGGCACGACGATGATCGAGGGAATACGACGACGATGACGAAAGGCGAGAAAGGCTGGAGCGCATACGACGATGGCGACCCGCTTCGCGCTGAACGCGAACACGGATCGCCATCGTCATCGTGCGCCGCCAGGGACTCGAACCCCGGACCCGCTGATTAAGAGTCAGCTGCTCTAACCAACTGAGCTAGCGGCGCCTGCTGACGTCGTAGACATTAGCATCCTGGTCGGCGGGAGGAAAAATCGATATGCGTACGGCGGCGGAGGTGGCCGCACGGGCCGCTCGGACGGCCGCCCAGAGCACGACCTCCGGCCCCGGAAGCCAAGGGTGACGGGTGTCGGGCGCCACCAGCCAGCGGGAGGCGAGGTGGGTGGCGCCGGAGCCGTCGCGGTGGGCCGCGGGTATGGTCACCGCGTCCCCGGGGCCGTGGCACAGCAACGGCGGAATCGCGTGGGTGCGGCCGCCCCACTCCTCCCAGTCGAGCAGCGCCGGCAGCCGCCGGGCCGTGCCGGGCGCCGTGAACAGCAGCATCCGGCCCCGATGCGCGGCGACGGGCCCGGAGCCCGGCCCCTCGTCCCACAGCCGGTCGAGCATGCGCCGCCCGAAGATCGCGGGCGTGTTGACGACGTCGAACGAGGTGCCGCAGGGCAGCACGACCGGGGCGGTGGGGCGCTCCGCCCAGTACGCGAGCGTGCTACGCGGATACGTTCCTGCCGAGGCGAGCCACGCGGCGCCCTCCGAGGTGACGTCCGAGACGTCGAACCGGTTGGGAAGGGGTGCGGCGGAGGACTCGGTGAACGGCGTTCGACTGCTCATGGCAACCAGGTGTACCGGCGGTGAGCGAGCTGTCTCGGTGGGTTGCGGAAAACCGGGACAGGACGGGGTGGAGCGGAGTATCTTGCCCGCTCGGCATATGCCAGAAGATCACTCAGCGTGCGGCACGGTCGGCGTGCGCTCAGCCCAGGTTCTCCGGCCCGGTGGCATCGGCGCCCCGCAGCAGATCGCGCCCGAACTCCACCATCTTCTTCGCGTAGTCCTCGGTCCACTCGGCCTGCTCGGCGATGGCCGCAGGCGTGAGCCGGTCGAAGCGGCGCGGATCGGCGAGCTGTGCGGCGGCGATCGCCTGGTACTCCACCGCCCGGTCGGCCGCCGCGCGAAACGCCTGCGTCAGCTCCGTGGCCCGGGCCAGCAGGGCGCGCGGGTCGTCGATCGACTCCAGGTCGAAGAAGTGCTCCGGGTCGGAGGCCGCCTCCGCGGGCTCGAAGAGCAGGGGCGCGGGGCGTAGCCGCGGCTCGTTCCGACGCGGCGTGGGCTCCGCCATGTCTTGTCCTCCTCGTAGGGTTCGAGTGGCGCCTTTCGGATGGGCCACCGTCCATTGTCTCGCGACGACACAAGGGGGCGGGGACGCGCGCGGCGCGAGACATCCGCGCATCTGCCCGCACGGCAATGAGTAGGGGCGAGTGGGTCGGCAGCGCCGGGGGATTCAGCCCTCCAGCAAATTCAGCCCCTCCGGCGTTTGAGGAGCGGGGGTCCGGGGGCTGGCCCCCGAAAAGGGGCGAAGCCCCGGGGGTTCAGGGGCGAGGCCCTGGCGGGGTTCAGGGGGCGGAGCCCCGGGAGGGGTGCAGGGGGCGGAGCCCCGGGAGGGGTGCAGGGGACGTAGTCCCCGCGAGGGGTTCAGGGGGCGGAGCCCCCGGCGGGGTCGAAGGGGCGGAGCCCCTGGGGACGGGAAGGGTAGGGGCGGCGGGGGCGAAACCAACCGCCCGCGTGAGCGCGATCGGCGCGTCCGGCAGTCTCAAGCCTCCGCGACCACACGATATTCCCGGTCGGCCGTGGCCGACGGGCCAGACCGAAAGCCCCCGCTCACGGCCGCCAAGCCACCCGGTGCTCCGACAGATGCGCCAGCACCGCGTGGTTCGCCTCCCAGCCGTCCGGGAACTTCACCGTCACCCCCAGCTGCACCGGCTCCGACGACGGATGGTCGTCCAGCAGCTCCGTCACCCCGGCCCGGCACACCACGATGCACGCGTGCCGGTGGCGGGACGCGAGCACGCACAGGCGGCCTGTCTCCAGATGGAACGCCGTCGCGTCCGGGCGGCCTGACAGCGGATGCAGCACCACCGTGACGTCGAACTCCCGGCCCTGGAGCCGGTTGGCCGTGTCCACCGTCACGTCCGTCACCCCGAGGTCCGCCAGCGCGGAGCGCACCGCCGCCGCCTGGTCCCGGTGCGCCGTGCCGACGGCGATCCGGTCAGCCGTCAGCGGCACCGGCTCCTCCGCCTGCTCCGAGACCGCCGCCCCGCCCCGGTCCAGCAGCCGCCGCACGACCGTCGCCACCGCCCGCACCGCCTCCGGATCAGTGCGCGGGGTGTGCCGGGCGGGCAGCTCCAGCAGTCCCCAGCCCGTCTCCGCCGCCTCGTCGATCACCCGGTCGGCACCCGAGCCGTCCGAGGCCACCCCGAACGTGAGCCGCCGGTCCCCGTGCCCCGTACCGCTGCGGAACGGCGTGAACGGGTAGAACGCGTCCGACACCAGCGGCGCCGCCGACGCCGGCAGCCGCCACGACACCGGCAGCCGGTGCTGCGGCAGCTCGGGGTTGTGGGCCAGGAGCGTCGTCACCGCGGAGGCGGACGGGTCGTACGACAGCCCGGCCCACTGCTCCGCCCCCACGATCGCGAACGGGTCCAGCTGCCCCGGGTCGCCGACGAACAGCGCCCGTTCGAACAGGCCCGCCACCGCCAGCAGCGCGTCCGAGCGCATCTGGTACGCCTCGTCGACGATCGCGTGCCGCCACGGCTCCACGTCCTTGACATGCGCCCACTTGGCGGCGGTCGAGATGACGACGTCCAGGCCGGCCAGGTCCCCCGCCTTCGTCGACTTCCGCACATTCGGCAGGTCGTCGAGCGCCTTGTCGTACGGGTCCGGGTCGCTGCTGTGCAGCCGGCCGACCGGAACGTCGGGATCCTTCTCCGCCAGCCGCACCACCAGATCGTCGACCTGCGCGTTCGTCTGTGCGATCACCATCAGGGGCCGCCCGGCGGACGCGAGTTCCAGCGCGGCCCGCACGACGAGCGTCGACTTTCCGGCGCCCGGCGGCGAGTCGACGACGACCCCACGGTGCGCTCCGTGCAGCGTGTCGCGCAGGATCGCCTCGGTGGCCCGGGTGGCCGCGGCCCCCGGATCGAAGGCCTTGCCGGGCGGGGCGAACACGGTCAAAGGACGTCCTCCTCGGTCACCGGATCGGGCTGCGGTACTGCGTCGGACTCGCCCGGCGGCCCGCCGTGCGTCCACGGCGTCTCCTCCGGTTCGGGCAGCTTCGCCCCGCCGCGCTGCTCGTGCTCGAAGAGCGTGAAACAGACGCGGTCGCCCTTCTCGGGCACGGACCCGGCCTCCGGCTCCTTGCCGCGGCCCATCTTGTCGACGATGCGCAGGACCACCAGGCCGTCGCCCTCGTCCCCCACGAACTCGGCCGCCTGCGGCTTGCCGCCCAGTGACCGGTACACCTTCGTACGCTCCCCGAGATGCGGCCGGTCCTCCGTCCGTACGGTCACCAGCGGGCGCGGGCTAGGCCGCTTGCCCTCGCTGTACGTCATCACGACATCCGTGACCTCACCCGCGAACGCCTCCCCGCCGAGCCGCCGCCCCGCCATGACGAGCGGGTCGTCGAGCGCCTCCTGGGCATCGAGGCGGGCCTGTTCCCGCTCGCGCGTGGCGAGCTTGTTCGCCGCGGTGACCGCGTCGTCGCGGCGTGGCTGCGGCGGCTCCCCGGCGGCGACCCGGTCCCGGTGGCCGGTGAACGACCAGCGGTCACGCGTCCACCGGTCCGCGACGTGCGCCCCCTCCGGCAGCGCGCGCAGCAGGTCGAGCCCGCGCCAGACCGCGTCCCAGGTCGGGCGCGTACGGCTCTCGACGAGGGCACGGATCTCCCGTTCGGCGGCGGTGAGTTCACCGAACCGGTCGTCCGCCTCCACGCCGTCCTCGGCGGCGGCGAGCCGGGTCCGCGCGCGGTCGTAGCGCTCGATGGCCGGGGCGAGGAGCTTGTTGTCGAAGGCCGGGTCGGTGGCGGGTCCGGCCGGCGGGCACAGCAACTGGCCGTCCGCGTCCCGCGCCAGCTCGGCCCGCAGCGCCGCGTCCGCGCCCGAGGTGCCCTCCGGCGGGTCGATCCAGGCCAGCAGCGCGCCCAGGTGCTGGTCCTCCAGGGAGGACTGCCCGGTCGCCCAGTGCCGCGTCAGCACTTCGGTCAGGGCCTGCAGCAGCGAGGAGCCGGGGACCCGGGCCCGCTCCCCGAAGTGGGTGAGCCAGCGGCCGAGGAGCGGCACCCGCGGGGGCGCCGGATGCGGAGTTTCCGGGTCCTGCTCGGCGGTGCGGCGGAAGCGCATGGAGCGCCCGAGCAGCCGTACGAAGTCGATGCCCGCCCGGCTCGGCACGATCAACTGCGGGGCGTCCGCGCACAGGTCGACCTCGACCTTGACCCGCTTGCCGGTCTCCGGGTCGGTCTCGGTGCGCTCGGCGGGCTCCACCGCTTCGGCGTACGCGTCGAGGTACGGCAGGACGACGTCCGCGAGGTCGGCGAGGAACGCGAACCTCAGGTCGCGGTCGCGCGGCTGCGGCACCACGAGCAGCCGGGGCGCGTCCCGGTCGGTGCCGACGAGCGCCCCGAGCGGTGCTCCCGCCTCGCCGGCGGTGATGAGCGGCACGAAGACGAGGGGCCGCTCGGACACGTGCCGGTGCCGGACGGTGGCGATGGGCTGCGCGCGGCCGGACCGCACGGCCTCCAGGCGGGAGAGCGTGGCGATCAGCGACATACGGCGTCCTCCCGGCAGGCGAGTGCCTCCGCCCGCAGCTCGGCCGCCCTGCGGAGTGCCGCCACCGCGGGGTCGTCCGGGTCCCCGGTCGTGCCGTGGGCGGCCGCCAGAACGTCGTCCACCGTCGTCAGGCCGCCCAGCTCGGCCCGCAGCGACCGCCCCAGGGATGTCACCGCGCCCTGCGCGCGGGAGCGGTCGCGGCAGTGGAAGGCCAGTTCACAGGCGGCGAGGCACTCGGGCGCATAGGTCGCCGGGACCGACTCGACGGCGGCCGTCAGCTCCTGCTGGGGGAGGTCGGGCGCGAAGCACGTGCCCTCGGGGAGGGTGTCCGCGATCTCCTCGATACGGGTGAGACGCGCCAGCTGGCGCCGGGTGACCGCGCGCTGCTTGCGGATGTCGACGGGGGACGCGGCCGGCAGGTTGGAGAAGTCCTTGGGGCACACCAACAGGATCCGGTGGCGCACGTGATTCTTTGCGCCGCGCCCCTCCGGCTCCGCGCTGAGGGGCGCGGGGGCGCTGTCCTGGGAGAGGCGGGCGGCGACCTCCTCCAGCGCCAGCACGTACACCGCGGCCTGCCGCGCGGCCGCCCCCACCTTCGCCGGGTCCGCCGAGCCGTCCAGCATCGGGAAGGACTTGATCTCCACGACCGTCCAGCTGCCGTCCGGGTGCACCACCACCGCGTCCGGCTCCAGGAACGCGGGGGAGCCCGCGACGTCGAGGGCGAGCATGGGGTGGTCGAGCAGCGCCCAGGTGCGCGCCTCGCCCGCCTCGCGCAACGCCAGCTCCGTACGCGTGGCACGCCCCTGAGGGCCGACGGCGGTGAGGTCGGGAACGAGGGGTTCTTCGGGAGCCTCGGCGGTCGGGTCCAGCTTCTGGTGCACCAGCCGCAGCAGCTCCGCGCCGCCGTCCGCCTTGACCCGCGCCTCGAACGCGTTGCCCCGCATGAAGGCGAACTGCGACTGTCCGAACGCCGACGGCGCGCCCAGCGCGTCGGCCAGCGCCGCCTTGTTCACCCCCGCGCCGTCCAGGAGCGCGCGCCGTCGGCACCCCGGGTTCGCGGCGAGCGCGGCGAGAGCGCGCGCGTCGAGCGCCTTGGGCGGTACGGACGGGCCGCGCAGCTCAGCGAGCCGCTGCCGCAGCGCCGTCCCCCGCGTCCGCGGGAGAGGCACCCGGCTCGACTCCCTGCCCGCGGCGGGAGTTGCGCTGTCGGGGAATTCGCTCACCCGTCGAAGTCTGGCACCCGCCACTGACAATTGGGGAACCTGCGGTCCCCGAGGTCTCCGGGACGGCCGCCGACCGCACGCCCAGCCGGGCCCTGACCGCGTCCGCCGCCCGCATCACCGGCCGGGCCAGCAGGAAGCCGACGCCCATGACGACGGCGCCCGCGACCGCGTCCAGGAGGTAGTGGTTCGCGGTGCCCATCACGACGACGGCGGTCAGCAGCGCATACGCGACACCCGCGGCCTTGGTCCAGCGCGCGCCGCCGTACAGCCACAGCATCACTCCGCACCACAGCGCCCAGCCGACGTGCAGGCTCGGCATCGCCGCGTACTGGTTCGTCATACCGCCCAGACCCCGCGGCGCGCTCGCCTCGCCGCCCCACCAGCCGTACGAGCTGTACTGGGCCATGGTGTCGACGAAGCCGTGGCCCGCGGAGAGCAGGCGGGGCGGGCAGGTCGGCAGCAGGGTGAAGCCGATCAGGCCGATGAACGTGGACGTCATCAGCCAGGTGCGGGCCGCCCGGTAGTGGGCCGCGCGGCGTTTGAAGAGCCACACGAGGAGCGCCGGCGTCACCAGGTAGTGCAGCGACGCGTACCAGAAGTCGGCCGGTATGCCGAGCCATGCCTCGCGGGTGAAGAGACGGTTCAGCGGGTGCTCGGCGTTGATGTGCAGCGCCTTCTCCAGGCGCAGGATCGCCAGGCCGTGGTCGACGGCGCTGGAGACGTCGCCCCGGGCGAGGAGCCGGCCCGCGGAGTACGAGACGTACACCAGCAGGATCAACGGCAGCTCGGTCCACCACCGCAGCCGGGTCAGCGGGCTCACCCCGGTGCCTGGTTTCTCGGCCTGCGGCATCCGATTCGCCCTCCCCCTTCGCTCAGCGGCCCCGTGGCCCGGTCGTGTCACTTTACGGTGTATGCGCCCGCTTCCGTGGGGCGCCCCCGGCCCTCAAAGACGCAGGGGTCGCCCTCTGGGTTGCCCGCGGAGGGCGTGCGCGATGATGGAGTGACTTCCTTGCTGATTTCTCCCGGAAAGGCCCCTCATGGCACCGCGCATCCTGCTGGCCCGGCACGGACAGACGGAATGGTCGCTGTCCGGCAAGCACACCGGCAGGACCGACGTGCCGCTCCTGGAGGAGGGGCGGCGGGGTGCCAAGCTCCTGGGGGAGCGGCTGCACCGGGCGCCGTTCGAGGGGCTGCCGGACGTCGAGGTGCGTACGAGCCCGCTCTCACGCGCGCGTGAGACGTGCGAACTCGCCGGGTTCGGTGAGCGGGCGAGCACCTGGGACACGTTGATGGAGTGGGACTACGGGGCGTACGAGGGGATGACCCCGGCCGAGATCCAGGCGGTCCGGCCGGGCTGGCTCATCTGGCGCGACGGCGTCCCCGAGGGGGAGAGCCTGGCGGAGGTCTCCGCGCGCGCGGACGAGGTCGTCGCGTGGGCGCGGGCGGCGGAGCGGGATGTGCTGGTGTTCGCGCACGGGCACATTCTGCGGTCCATCGGGGCGCGGTGGTTGGGGCTGCCGCTGGAGTTCGCCGCACGTATTCGTCTCAACCCGACGTCTCTTTCGGTGCTTGGGTGGGCCTACGGGGAGCCGGCGATCGAGTCGTGGAACGACCTGGGGCACCTGGCGCCGTAGCTGCGGGCAGTCGTTGCCTCCCCCAGTGCCTTTAAGGGCCTGGGGGGACCCCCAGGGCGGCACGGGTGGGCGCTGGGGGTCCCCCTGCTCGAAGAGCTCGGGGGAGGCACCCCGTAAGCGCCGGGCCGCGCGACCCACCCCCGGGCAACGCCACCCTTGAGCGGTCAAGCACTACGCGGTAGCGACGCGTGGCGGTCCAGGAACGCCGACACCCCCGACGCCCGCCTGTGCGGCAGCAGCAGCCTCGCCGTGCCTGCCAGCATCGTCTGGATTCTGGACGACTGGACCTCGTCCAGCAGGTCCAGGACGCGCAGGCCGGCCAGGGCCGCCTCGTCGGGGCGGCCGCCGCGCGCCAGGTCGTCCGCCAGTTCCGCCGTGTACAGGGCGATGTTCCGGGTGAAGTGCGGGTCCTGGAGCTGCGCGGCGCGCCGGGCGTGGCGGGCCGCGCGCGGCCAGTCGCCCAGCGTCGACCAGCACTGCGCCTCCAGGCCCTCCAGTTCGGCCTCTCCGTAGAAGGTCATCCACTCGGGGTCCGCCTCCGACGGTCCCCGCTCGAACAGGGCCTGGGCCCGGGCCAGTGCCTGCTCGCAACCCGCCCGGTCCGCGAGCCCCGCCCAGCCGCCTGCCTCTCGTAGGGCCAGCAGCGACATCAGGCGGTGCGAGCCGAGCGGGCGCGCGGCGCGCTGGGCCGCCTGTGCAGCCCGTACGGCCTCGCGCGGCCGGCCGGCGTCGCGCGCGAGGAACGCCGTGTTGCAGAACGCGTGCGCCTCCAGGGCCGGGTCCCCGCACATCCGGGCCGTCGCCAGCGCCTCCGCGTAGTGCGAGCGGGCGTCGTCGAAGCGGCCCGAGTCGTGCGCCAACCATCCCACCGAGATGGCCAGTTCGCCCGCGCCCGCGTACAGCCGGTCCGCGACCACCTGCCGGGTCGTGCCCGCGTCGAGCAGTGCGTACGCAGTGCGCAGGGGGGCCGAGGCGCGCCGGTAGAGGCCGTCCGCGCCGTGCCGGTCGTCGAGCAGGCGGATCCTGCGTACGGCCTCTTCGAGCGCGCCCACCTCGGACGAACCCGCGCGGTGGACGGGGCGTTCGGCGGCCGCTGCCGGGTCGCCGAAGGTGAGCCCGAAGGGGCCCAGGGAGGCGGCCGCCACGGTGACGGTGCCGCCGGTCATGAATGCGCGACGCTGCACGTCGCTCTCCTCGTGGTTCTGTTCGTCGTACGCGTGCGTGCCGTACGACTCGTGCGTCTCGTAGGTTTCCGGGGTGTTTGAGGTGTCGGTGTCTGAGGTGTCTGAGGTGTCGGTGTCCGAGGTATCTGGCGTGTGAGGCTTGTGAGGCGTGTCCGGGGTGCCATACGTCTCGTGCGCCTCCCACGTCTCACCGGGGGCGTACGGGCGGCTGCCGGTGTGTGGGGGAGGCGCCTCGTCGGCGGCTCGCGCCCCTCGGCCGCGTACCGCGGAGCGGGGCGCGAAGCCCAGGTCCGCGAGCGTGCGACCGGGGAACATGTGCAGGAACACCCGTTCGTACGCGTAGTTGGGGCACCGGATCTCGCCCGCCTCGACGCGCCCGATGTACCGCGCGTCACAGCTGACCCGCTCGCCGATCTCGCGTGCGGCGCGCCGTACGGCCGCGGCGAACTCGCCCGGCGAGCGCTGTCCGCGCAGGCGCCGGAAGGCGACGTTCGGCCGCGGTGGCCGGGGGGACTGGGACGAGCTCATGGCCGGGCCCTCTCTTACGAACCGTCGAACCATGCCGGTTCAGGGTGACTTGTCCGCGTGGTGCCAGTTGGTTCCCTGTGTCCGGCGGTGCAAGAACGTACCTGCCCCACGGCTGTTGCCATGCGAGGTTTGGCTACAAACCGGATATCTCATGCGTGATCTGCCATGAACTGCCATCCTTTGCGGCAGTGTTGCGCCGTAGCCGTTGACGCTCTCGCGCGTTGAACCCCGCGGACCGGGAGCCCCCCGAACTCCCGACCCAACTCATTCGTCGAGGAGGGGTTCCATGTTGGAGGCCGGGATGCACGCCAGGCAGAACGCCGAGTTCCGTACGCAGTCGTCGACCGCGCGTCATGTGCCGACCCCGGAATGCGGCGCGCCGCCGCTCCAGGCCCCCGACCTCGTGACCGTCCCGGCCCGGCAGGGACTGGAGGCGGTCGACATCCTCCGTCGCGGCGCGGGCGACTGCGTCGGGCCCGTCCTTCACGACGACGGCTGCGACACCCTCGGCTTCCTGGTCCCGCCGGGCACGGCGGACGCGTGGGACGTACCGGGCAGCACATGTACGCAGACGGACGGACGCGGCATGGGCCTCGCCGCCCCGGGGCCCCCGGTCGAGGGCACCGGCTGGCTGTTGCCTCCGGGCGACGCGGAACCGGCCACGGACCCGGTGGTGCTGCGAGAGGCGCTCGGGGAGGCGGCCCGGCTGATCGAGGCCGCGGACAACTGTCGGTAGGCGTTCGGTAACTCTCCGAGCCGGTCGGACGCCCTGAGGCCGCCGATGGGCCGCCCTTTGTGTTCCCCCCGATAATGGCGGGATGGGCAGGTCACGGAATGCGCGGCGCGGGCAGGCCGCCGAGGCTGTCGTCGAGGCGGTCGACGGCGGGCTTGCCCAGTTGATACCCGACCGGGACCGGGCGCGCGCCTGGACCCTCCTCATCGACGGCGCCCCGCAGTCGCACGTCGACCTCGACGACCCGGCGTATCTGAGCTTCGAGTACCAGCGGCGCCTCGGCCACGTCATCGACCTGGCCGCCCCGCCCGGCCGGCCCCTGCACGCCGTGCACCTCGGCGGCGGCGCGTTCACCCTCGCCCGCTACCTCGCGGCCACCCGCCCCCGCTCCACCCAGCAGATCGTCGAACGCGACGCGGCGCTCGTCCAACTCGTCCGCCGTGCGTTGCCCTTGGATCCCAACGCCCGCATCCGGGTGCGCTCCACGGACGCCCGCGAGGGTCTCGCGAAGGTTCCGGACGGCTGGGCGGACCTGGTTATCGCGGATGTGTTCAGTGGGGCGCGCACTCCCGCGCATTTGACATCGGTCGAGTTCCTCGCGGACGTCCGCCGGGTGCTGAAGGACGGAGGGCTGTACGCGGCCAACCTCGCGGACGGCCCGCCGCTGGCCCATCTGCGCGGTCAGATCTCGACCGCCGCGGCCGTCTTCCCCGAACTGGCGCTGGTCGCCGACCCGGCCGTACTGCGTGGCAGGCGCTTCGGCAACGCGGTCCTGGTCGCCTCCGGTCACCCGCTCCCGGTCGCCGAACTGACCCGCCGCGCCGCCTCGGACCCGCACCCCGCGCGCGTGGAGCACGGCAAGGCGCTGGCGGACTACACGGGCGGCGCGGCGGCGGTCACGGACGCGGCGGCGGTGGCGTCACCGGCACCACCGCCCTCGGTGTTCCGCTGAGCCGAAACAGCCGACGGCTCCTACCGCCCCATGACCGGTGGTTCGCCTAGTAGTTCCCGATGTCCACATGGGGCGGGCCGTCGTGCCAGGCGCAGAAGACCGACACCCGGTCGGCGCCCGAACTGAACTCCACGCGGATCCACGTCTCCGTCTTCCACACCTGCATCGACCAGCCAGGGCCCGGCGTGGCGGTCACCAAGGTCGCGGACGTCTTCCCGAGGTCGAAGACGACCCGCCCGCCGTCGGTGTCGTAACTCCTGACCCGGCCGGACGAAGAGGAGGGCGACGACGCGGAGGAGGGCGAGGCCGGGGAGGATTCGGGGGCCGTGCTCGCGCCGGTCTTCTTCGAGGGGCTCGGTGCCGGGCTCCGCGTGGACTTGTGGTCCGGGCTCTTCGACGGCTCCGGCCGCTCTGTCGACGACGTCAGCGGCTTGGTCCCCTGCGTCGTCGCGCCGCCCGCCGAGATGGGCAGGGCGCGCGGCGGGTCGTACGCGGTCCCCGCCATCACCGTGTGGACACCCCACCACGACAGCGTGACCGCCGCGCCCGTGGCGAGCGACCATGCCAGTACGTGTACGAGTCCTCTGAGCATCCCGGCCATACTGCCTCACACGCCCCATGGGTGTCTCAGGAGTCGCACACAGTTCCGTTTGTCCCGTTGCTGTACGCGGAGTTGTCCACAGGCCCCGGTCGGCCTCACTCGCATGGCGTACGGTGCCGCCCATGGCAAGTGTGCTCGTCGTGGAGGACGACCAGTTCGTACGCTCGGCTCTCATCAGGCATCTGACCGAGGCCGGGCACACGGTGCGCAGCGTCGGCACCGCACTTGAGGCGCTGCGCGAGGTCGCCCATCTCTCGTTCGATGTCGTGATCCTCGACCTCGGGCTGCCCGACCTGGACGGGTCGGAGGCGCTGAAGATGCTGCGCGGCATCACCGAGGTGCCGGTGATCATCGCCACCGCGCGCGACGACGAGACGGAGATCGTCCGCCTGCTCAACGCGGGCGCGGACGACTATCTGACCAAGCCGTTCTCGGTCGAGCACCTGTCGGCACGGATCGCGGCGGTGCTGCGCCGCTCCCGCGCGGCCGCCGCGGACACCGCACCGCCGTCGGTCCTCCGCGTCGGCGGCCTCGCCATCGACCCCCTGCGCCGCCACGCGGAACTGGACGGCGTGCGGCTCGAACTGACCCGCCGTGAGTTCGACCTGCTCGCCTTCCTCGCCGGCCGCCCCGGCGTCGTCGTCCCCCGCAGGGAACTGCTCGCCGAGGTGTGGCAGCAGTCGTACGGGGACGACCAGACCATCGACGTCCATCTCTCCTGGCTGCGACGGAAGCTGGGCGAGACGGCGGCGAGGCCCCGCTATCTGCACACCCTGCGGGGCGTCGGAGTGAAGCTCGAACCACCGAGGACGGAGCCGCTGCCATGAGGTGGGCACTGGTCAAGGTGTGCGTCGCGGTGACCACGATGGTCGTGGTCGCCTTCGCGGTCCCACTCGGGCTCGTCATCAAGGAGATGGCGCGCGACCGGGCCTTTTCGAACGCAGAGCGGGAGGCCGCCGCGATCGCGCCCGCCCTGTCCATCACCACCGAACGGGACGAGCTGGAGCGGGTCGTCGCCTCGGCGGGACCGGACGACGGGATCGCCGTGCACATCCCGGCGGGCGACGGCACGAAGGCGGTCGACATCGGTCGCCGACGCGCCGCCGACAAGGACATCGCGACCACACGCAGACTGGGCCGGGCCTCCACCGCCGAGGTCCCGGGCGGTTCGACGCTGCTCCAGCCCACTGCGCTCAGCTCGGGCGCGATCGCCGTGGTCGAGGTGTACGTGCCCGAGTCCGAGGTGACAAACGGTGTCGGCACGGCCTGGGCGGTGCTCGCCGCGGTCGGCGTCGCGCTCGTCATCGGCTCGGTGGCGGTCGCCGACCGGCTCGGTGTGCGCATGGTGCAGCCCGCGCAGCGCCTGGTCGAGGGCGCGCACGAACTGGGGGAGGGACAGCTCGGGGCGCGCGTACCGGAGGAAGGGCCGACCGAACTGCGCCTGGCGGCGGTCGCGTTCAACTCGATGGCCGACCAGGTCGTCCAACTCCTCGCGAACGAACGGGAACTGGCGGCCGACCTGTCCCACCGCCTGCGCACGCCGCTGACCGTGCTGCGGTTGAACGCGGCCTCGCTCGGCGACGGCCCGGCCGCCGAGCAGACCCGGGAAGCGGTGGCACAGCTGGAGCGCGAGGTCGACACGATCATCCGTACGGCGCGGGAGGCGAAGCCGCAGACCGCGGCGGCGGGGCCAGGCGCCGGGTGCGACGCGGCGGAGGTGGTGCGCGAGCGGATGGAGTTCTGGTCGGCGCTGGCAGAGGACGAGGGCCGCAAGTGGCGGGTGGCCGGGGCCGACCGGCCGGTGCGCATACCCGTCGCCCGCGCCGACCTGGCGGCCGCCCTCGACGCGCTGCTCGGGAACGTCTTCCGGCACACCCCGGAGGGCACCGCGTTCGCGGTCGACGTGCACAACGGCGAGGACGCCGTGATCGTGCTGGTGTCCGACGCCGGGCCGGGCATCCTCGACGCGGAGGCGGCGATGGCCCGGGGCCGCGGCTCGGGCAGCGACGGCTCGACGGGCCTGGGCCTGGACATCGTGCGCCGGCTCGCGGAGTCGACCGGCGGGGACGTACGGATCGGTTCGTCGGTGCTGGGCGGCACGGAAGTGCGGATCTGGATACAGCTGGACGGGCGCGCCCCGGTGCGGCGGGGGCATCGCGTACGCCGGCGCCGGACCGGCAAATTGGTCTCTACCTTTAACCGCCCCCGATCCCTTCCTTAAGCGCACCCTAAGATCCTCAATACCCGTCCGGATCAAGCGATTTGACCGATTCCGGATCGCTAGCGTGCTGCCGCATCCCACCCCCCGTGAGCAGCGAAGGCAGGCACGCGATGAGCAGCACGCACCGGCGTAAGGTCAGCGGTCGGAACAAGGCGATAGGCGGCGTGGTGGCCGCGGCCGTGGTCGGTGGCGGAGCGCTCCTGCTCACCGGCACGGCGCACGCCGCCGGGGTCGGCGCCGTGTATACGAAGACCAGCGCATGGTCGACGGGTTACACCGCGCAGTACGTCATCACGAACGACAGCGGCCAGACCAAGGCCGACTGGACGCTGCGGTTCGACCTGCCCTCCGGCGCGAAGCTGAACTCCCTGTGGGACGGCACGTCGTCGGTGAGCGGGCAGCACGTCACCGTGACGCCGCCGTCGTGGGACAAGGACGGGCTGGCGGCGGGCGAGTCGGTGACGGTCGGCTTCGTCGTCACCGGCTCCGGCGACCCGACCGGCTGTCTCATCGACGGCGCGAAGTGTTCCGCCGACGACGGCGCGACACCGCAGCCGAGCGGCCGCCCGACCGAGTCCCCGACCCCGACGGCGACCCCGACCGCGACTCCGACGGCGAAACCGACTCCGACCACCCCGGCGACCTCCACCCCGTCCCCCACCGCCTCCCCGACCTCCGGCACCGGAACGACGACGAGCGCCGGCTTCTCCCCGTACGTCGACACGTCCCTCTACCCGGCCTTCGACCTGCTCGCCGCCGCCGACGCGACCGGCGTGAAGAACTACAACCTCGCCTTCATCACCGACGGCGGCGGCTGCACGCCCAAGTGGGGCGGTGTCAGCGACCTCGGCAGCGACGCGGTGGCGGCACAGATCGGCGGCCTGCGCGCCAAGGGCGGCGACGTCCGCGTCTCCTTCGGCGGCGCCTCCGGCTCGGAGCTGGCGACGACGTGCTCCTCGGCGGATGCGCTGGCGACGGCGTACGGGAAGGCCGTGGACGCGTACAGACTCACCAAGGTCGACTTCGACGTGGAGGGCGGCGCGCTGCCCAACACGGCCGCGAACACCCGGCGCGCCCAGGCCATCGCCAAGCTCCAGCAGCAACACCCGAACCTGGACGTGTCGTTCACCCTCCCCGTCATGCCCGAGGGCCTGACCCAGGACGGCGTGAACCTGCTCTCCAACGCCAAGTCCAACGGTGTGAAGATCGCAGCCGTCAACATCATGGCGATGGACTACGGCGCCTCCTACAGCGGCGACATGGGCACATACGCCGAGCAGGCGGCCACCGCGACGCAGGCGCAGATCAAGAGCGTGCTGGGCCTCACCGACAGCGCGGCCTGGAAGACGGTCGCCGTCACCCCGATGATCGGCGTCAACGACGTCTCCACCGAGATCTTCAAGGTCGACGACGCCACTCAGCTGGTGAACTTCGCCAAGTCGAAGGGCCTGGGCTGGCTGTCGATGTGGTCGGCCACGCGCGACAAGCAGTGCGACGGCGGTGCCAAGCCGTCCGCGGACGCCACGTGCAGCTCGATCGTCCAGGACAAGTCCGCCTTCTCGAAGGCGTTCGGCGCCTACAAGTAAGGCGGGCACGGGTCTACGCACCCCACGAATGCTCACGGTGCCGCCTCCTCGGTCACCGGGCAGTCGACCCAGTGGCTCGCGTCCCCGGGCAGCCTCTGACCCGGGGCGCGGCACCTCCCTCCAGTGCCGCGCCCCGTACAGCCGTCCCCGGTCGGCCGCCCCCGTCGGACGGTCGGCCCCCCCCCGGCCGACCCCGTCGGTCGGTCAGTCCTGCAGCGGCGGCAGCTCCCCCGTCCGCGCCGCCCGCCCGTACCAGTGCGCGCTCGACTTCGGGGTGCGCTCCAGCGTCGCGTAGTCCACGTACACCGCTCCGAACCGCTTGCCGTAGCCGTAGGCCCACTCGAAGTTGTCCAGCAGGGACCACAGGTAGTAGCCGCGTACGTCCGCGCCGTCCGTGATCGCGCGGCGGACCGCCGACAGGTGGCCGTGCAGGTACGCGATCCGCTCCGGGTCGTGCACACGGCCGTCCGCATCCGGCTTGTCGTCGTACGCCGCGCCGTTCTCGGTGATGTACAGCGGCAGGTTCGGGGCCTCGCGCGTGTAGCGCATGATCAGCTCGTGCAGGCCCGTCGGGTCGATCGACCAGCCCATCTCCGTGCGGTCGCCCGGCGTCAGATGGAACGTCACGTCGTCCGCGGCCGGCCAGGGGGAGTACGAGCTGGCGCCGTGACCGTCCGACCGCGGACCGCTCGCGTCCGCAGGCGAGGCCGCCGACACGAGCGTGGGCGTGTAGTAGTTCAGGCCCAGCGCGTCCAGCGGCTGGTTGATCTTCTCCAGGTCGCCGTCCTGGACGTACGACCAGTCCGTGATCGACGACGTCGCCGAGAGCAGCGTCTCCGGGTACGCGCCGTGCAGCATCGGGCCGTGGAAGACGCCGTTCGCCAGGTCGTCGATCTTCCGGGCCGCCGCCAGGTCCGCCGGGTCCTGCGACAGCGGCCGCACCGGGCAGGAGTTCAGGCTCACGGCCACCGAGTTGCGGGCCGGCATCACCGACCGCAGTGCGGAGGCGCCCAGGCCGTGGGCCAGGTTCAGGTGGTGGGCAGCGCGCAGCGAGGCCGCAGCGTCCGTGCGACCCGGGGCGTGCACCCCGGAGCCGTAGCCGAGGAACGCGCTGCACCACGGCTCGTTGAGCGTGATCCAGTTCTCCACACGGTCGCCGAGCGCGTCGCCCACGATCCGCGCGTACTCGGCGAACCGCAGCGCCGTGTCCCGCTCCGGCCAGCCGCCCGCGTCCTCCAGCTCCTGCGGCAGGTCCCAGTGGTAGAGGGTGATCGCCGGCTTGATGTCATGGGCGAGGAGTTCGTCCACCAGGCGGCGGTAGAAGTCCAGGCCCCGCTGCACCGCGGGACCCCGGCCCGTCGGCTGCACTCGCGACCAGGAGATCGAGAAGCGGTATGCGCCGAGGCCCAGCTCGGCCATCAGCGCGACGTCCTCGCGGTAGCGGTGGTAGTGGTCGACAGCGATGTCACCGTGCTCGCCGCCGGCCGTCTTGCCCGGCGTGTGGCTGAAGGTGTCCCAGATGGAGGGGGTGCGGCCGTCCTCCCGCACCGCTCCCTCGATCTGGTACGCGGAGGTCGCCGAGCCCCAGAGGAAGGTGGGGGGAAAAGTAACCGGCGTGACTTGCTCAGGCATGGAAGCGCTCCCATAGGAGGTCGTGGAGGCCGACGGTGGTCGGGGAAGCCGACAGCCGGTCGGGAAACCGACTGGCGTCGGGGAGGCCGACGGTCGGTCGGCGAGACCGACGGATGGTGGGGGAGGGGAGAGGGGAGGGGGCCGGGGCTGCGGTGACCCGACCCCCTTGGATCGGGGCGTCAGCCCTTGACGGCGCCCTGCATGATGCCGCCCACGATCTGCTTGCCGAAGATCGCGAAGACCAGCAGCAGCGGCAGCGTGCCGAGCAACGCGCCCGCCATGATCAGCGACTGGTCGGGAGTGTAGCCGCGGCCCAGGCCCGCGACCGCGACCTGCACAGTCGGGTTGCCGTTCTGGGTCAGGACCAGGAACGGCCACAGGAAGTCGTTCCACGTCTGCACGAACATCAGCATGCCCAGGACGGCCATCGCGGGACGGGCCGCCGGGAACACCACGTGCCACACCACACGCCAGCTGCTCGCGCCGTCCATGCGGGCGGCCTCGATGATCTCGTCCGGCAGCGCCTGGATCAGGTACTGCCGCATGAAGAACACCCCGAACGCGCTCACCAGCGACGGCAGGATCACTGCCTGCAACTGGTCGGTCCAGTCGAGCTTGGCGACCATCATGTACAGCGGGATCACGCTGAGCTGCGGCGGGACCATCATCGTGCCGATGACGATCAGCATCAGGGCACCCTTGCCCTTGAACCGCAGCTTGGCGAAGGCGAACCCGGCGATCGTCGACAGGAAGACGATGGTCGCCGCCGAAACGCCCGCCACGAACGTGGTGTTGAAGAACGCCTCGCCCAGATTGGCGTCGTTCCAGGCGATCTCCAGGTTGTTGAACAGGTTCGACCCGAACCAGAAGGGCGGGGGTGTCTGCGCGAGCCGGTTGTTGTTGCGCGAGGCGGCGATCGCCGTCCACACCAGCGGGAGCAGCGAGCCGATGCTGAACAGGATCAGGATGGCGTACGCCACGGGACCGGCGTGGAGCTGTCCGCCGGCGCGCGCGGCCTTGGGCCGGCGGACGCGTTTGGGCTCCCGGGTCTTCTCCTCGGGCTTCGTCAGGGTCGTCGTCACGGCCGGTTCTCCTAACTGCTGGCGCGCAACCGGCGCGAGATGACGTAGTTGACGATCCCGATCACGATGAGGATCAGGAACATCGTCCAGGCGATCGCGGAGGCCCGGCCCAGGTGCTGGTTCACCCAGCCCTGTTCGTACAGGTACAGACCCAGCGTCTGGAACTGGTGCTCGGCGCCGCCCGACGCGCCCTTGTTCGCGTCGAACAGCAGCGGCTCACCGAAGACCTGGCTGGCGCCGATCGTCGACACGACGACCGTGAACAGGATCGTCGGCCGCAGCTGGGGCAGCGTGACGTGGAAGAACTGCTGCCAGCGGTTGGCACCGTCCAGGGCCGCCGACTCGTACAGGTCCTGCGGGATGGCCTGCATCGCCGCCAGGTAGATCAGCGCGTTGTAGCCCGTCCAGCGCCAGATGACGATCGACGAGACGGCTATCTGCGAGGGCCACTTGTCGTTCTGCCAGTCGATGGCGTCGATCCCGACGAAGTGCAGCGCCCAGTTGATCATGCCGTAGTCGCGCCCGAAGAGCAGCACGAACACCAGCGAGGCGGCCGCGATCGACGTCGCGTACGGCGCGAGCATCACGACCCGGTAGAAGGTCGAGGCGCGCAGCTTGTAGTTGAGGATGTGGGCCAGGCCCATCGCCATCAGAAGCTGCGGGACGGTCGAGATGATCCCGATGGTCAGGGTGTTCTTCGCCGCGTTCCAGAAGAAGTCGTCGTCGAAGATCCGGGTGTAGTTGCGCAGCCCCGCCCACTCCATGTCGGTGGGCGCCGTCAGCTCCACCGTGTGCAGCGAGGCCCAGGCCGTGTAGACCAGCGGGAACAGGCCGAAGGCGATGAAGAGCAGGAAGAACGGCGAGACGAACGCGTACGGGCTCCAGCGCAGGTCCCGCTGCCAGCGCCGGGAGAGGCGGGCGCGGCGCCGCTGCTCCGCCTCCGTGGGTACGGCGGGCGGGCGGCCCGGGGCCGCGCCCCCCTCCTTCGCGGGGGGCGCGGCGGTGTCGTGCCGGGTGGCCATGCCGGTCACTTCTCCAGGTTGTTGTCGATGGTCTTCGTGGCCGTGTTCCAGGCCTCCTCGGCCGACTTGCCCTTCGTCACGAGGATGACGCCGTTGTCGGTCAGACCCTGCTGGATGATCTGGTCCTTCGGGCCGATGATCTGGACCGGGCTGGACTTGGCGGCCTCGCCGAAGATCGTGCCGATCGGGGCGTCACCGGTCATCTCGTTCTTGGCGCCGGTGACTTCGGGCGAGTTGTACGCGGTCTGCGCGCTCGGGAAGCTGCCCTGGACCTTGAACAGCTTCGCCTGCTGCGCGGGCGCGGTCAGCCAGGCGGCCAGCTCCTGGGCCTCCTTCACGTGCTTGCCGGTCTTCGGCACGGTCAGGAAGGAGCCGCCCCAGTTGCCGGACTTGGGCGCGACGGCCACGTCCCACTTGCCCTTGGCGTCCGCCTTCGACTTGCCCTTGATGTAGCCGAGCATCCACGGCGGGCAGGCCATCGCGGCGAACTTCACGTTGGCGATCGTCTGGTCCCAGGTCGGCTGGAACTGCGTCTGGGCGCCGACCAGCCCCTTCTTGGCGGCGTCCGCGGTCAGGTCGAAGGCGCTCTTGACGGCCGGGTTCGTCTTGTAGATGACCTTGCCGGAGGAGTCGTAGAACTTCTCCTTCTCACTGCTGAGGACGGCGTTCAGCAGACCGCCGGGGGAGTCCCAGAAGGTGGTGCCCTTCGGCGCCTTCTTCTGGTACCGCTCGCCGACGCTGACGAGCTTGCTCCAGTCGCCGGACCACAGCTTGCCGACCTCCGTGCGGTCGGTGGGCAGACCGGCCGCCTGGAAGAGGTCCTTGCGGTAGCAGACCGCCATCGGGCCGACGTCGGTGCCGAGGCCGATCGTCTGTCCGTCCTTGGTGGTGGCCTGCGCCCACTTCCAGTCGAGGAAGTCGCTCTTGTTCACGCCCGAAACCTTGGAGAGGTCCGTGAGCTTGGCCGCCTGGGTGCCGACGACCTCGGCTATGTTGCCGACTTCGACGCCCTGGATGTCCTGCAGACCGCTGCCGGTGGTGAGGTGGTTGACGAGCGCCGGGTAGTAGTTCTCGTTCCGCTCGGTGACGTTCTCGGTGATCTTGATGTTGGGGTGGAGCTTCTCGTACTCGGCGTAAAGGCCGGCCTCCTTGAAGCCGAAGGTGCCGAAAAGACCGAGGCTGATCGTGGTCTTGCCGCTGCCACCGCTGTCCGACGACGAGCCGGACTTGTCTCCGCCGTCGTCGGCACAGCCGGCCAGCAGCCCGGCGCCCAGCGCGGTGACGGCCGCGAGGGCGACCGCCCGGTGGGCGGTTCGGGTACGTGCACGCATGTCGTCCTCCTGTTGCCCTGACGTGCCGACCCCCCGGCCAACTTCGTTGCTGGGCCCGTGTGTTTCTCGCTGCGGCTCGGGCGGGGAACGTGCGGGTTGTTTATGTGTCAGGTGGCGTGGGAGCGCTCCCACAAGTGATGTGTTGAAGAGTCGTGGGTCCGGGCGGGGGTGTCAAGGGAGGTGACGGAGAGAAGCGTCTTCAGTTATCGGCCTGTTAACTAACGCCGGGCGGCGAGGCCGGTGGGAGGCGAAGGAGGGGCGGAGTGGCTCGTGTCAGCGGTGCGCCGCCCGTCCCGCCCGGTGATCGAGGACAGACGTAGGGCCGGGGCGGCAGCCCATAGCGGGGTCGGCGCCGGTATCAGGCCCATGTCCACGGGCTGGACTGTTAGATTCCAGGCCAAGCGCGGAGCGCGTGGTGTGACGGGAGGCGACCATGGCAGGCCACGGAGCGCGGGGCCGGAGCGGCCGGCGGCCGACCCTGGAGGAGGTCGCCGCACGGGCGGGTGTGGGCCGCGGCACGGTCTCCCGGGTGATCAACGGTTCGCCACGGGTCAGCGACGCGACACGCGCGGCCGTCGAGGCGGCGGTCGCGGAGCTCGGCTACGTACCCAACACGGCGGCCCGGGCGCTGGCCGCCAACCGTACGGACGCGATCGCCCTCGTCGTCCCCGAATCGGAGACCCGCTTCTTCGCGGAGCCGTACTTCTCGGACATGCTGAAGGGCGTGGGCGCCGAGCTGTCGGAGACGGAGATGCAGCTGCTGCTGATCTTCGCGGGCAACGACCGTGAGCGGCGCCGCCTGGCGCAGTATCTGGCGGCGCACCGGGTGGACGGCGTCCTGCTGGTCTCGGTGCACGCGGACGATCCGCTGCCGGACCTCCTCGCCCAGCTGGAGATCCCGGCCGTGATCAGCGGCCCCCGCTCGGAGCGCGAGACGCTGCCGTCGGTGGACTCCGACAACTACGGCGGCGGCCGCTCCGCGGTCGAGCACCTGATCGCCCGCGGTCGTACGAACATCGCCACGATCACCGGTCGCCTCGACGTGTACGGCGCCCAGCGGCGCATCGACGGCTACCGGGACGCTCTGCGGGACGCGGGCCGGGAGGTGGACGAGGCCCTGATCGTCCCTGGTGACTTCACCGAGGAGGGCGGCCGCCGGGCGATGGCGGAACTCCTGGCCGGCCGCCCGGACCTGGACGCGGTGTTCGCGGAGTCGGACGTGATGGCGGCGGGCGCGCGCCAGGTGCTGCGCGAGAAGGGCCGCCGCATACCCGACGACGTGGCCCTGGTCGGTTACGACGACTCGGCGATCGCCCGCCACATGGACCCGCCCCTGACCAGCGTGCGCCAGCCGATCGAGGAGATGGGCCGCGCGATGATCGACCTGCTCCTCGACGAGATCGCGGACCGCCGCCCGGCGGCCTCCCGCGGCCTGGACCGCCGCCAGGTGGTCCTGCCGACGGAACTGGTGGAGCGGGACTCTTCCTGAGGAACGGTTCGCATGCCTGAGGGAGTTCGCGGACGCGTGGCGGGCCGTGGCCGGGGCGGACACGGTCGGGGCGGGTCGAGTCCCACGGCGGCGGAGCGTCAACTCGGCAGCCGCGACCGCCATGTGACCTCTCCGTCCTGCCGCTGATCCGTCGGTATCAGCCCGATCGCCGCCGCGACGGACTCCGATGCCCGGTGGTCCGGGTGAATGTGGGCGATGACGGTGGTCACGTGCCGCTGTCCGAGCCAGTCGACCAGCCCCCGTGCCGCCTCCCTGGCCAGCCCCCTCCCCTGCCACGGCGTCCCCACCACCCATGCGATCTCCGCGTCTCCGCCCGTGACCGTCGCCTGGACCGTGCCCACGAGACGGGACGCCTCGCGCAGCCACAGGACCCAGTTGCACCAGGAGAGGGCCGGGTCGGGGGAGCCGGCGACCAGGACCTCGTAGCGTGCGCGCAAGGCCGTGGGGGAGTACGGCGTGCCGCCGATGAACTCATGCAGGCCGGGGTCGGACAGGGCCTCGGCCATCTCCTCGGCGTGTTCGACGCGGAGCGGGAGGAGGTCCAGGCGGGCGGTGCGGATCGGCTCGGGGGTGAGCATTCTGTTGTCCCCTCCACGTCGGCGGCTGTGCGTCAGAATCGGCGCATGTTGAGTATCGGGTCCGTCGTTGTGGGGGTGTCCGACGTGCGGCGGGCCGCCGCGTTCTGGATGGAGGCGCTGGGCTATGTGCCGCGGGACGAGATCGAGGACGACTGGGTCGTGCTCGTGCCGCCGGGCGGAGCCGCCGGGCCCCGGCTGTCGCTGGGGCTGAGCGAGACGCCCGTACAGGAGCATCCGCGCGTGCATCTCGATCTGTACGCGGGTGACGCCGCCGACCAGGCCGCCGAGGTCGAGCGGCTCGTCGCGCTCGGCGCGCGGCGCGTCGACTGGGACCTGTATCCCGAGGATCCCGAGGACGCCGACTTCGCCGTGCTCGCCGACCCCGACGGCAACCGCTTCTGTGTCATCGACACCGGGCGAGGCACGGAGGACTGACCGCCGGACAGGGCGGGACCTGAGCCTTGAGAGGCAGGGCCCGCCCCGGAAACAGTTCAGCCGGTGACCCGTTCTGCACGGGTCACCGGCTGACTACACAGGGTGAGTGACGGGACTCGAACCCGCGACATCCTGGACCACAACCAGGTGCTCTACCAGCTGAGCTACACCCACCATGACCGGCTTTTCGGTTTTCCCCGACCGGCCGAGAAAAAGTGTACAGGGTCCGAAGGGGTGCTCGCGCCCGCGTTTCTCCGGGGCCCTCCCGGGCCCCGTCGAGCCCGGTCGTCAGCGCGCGGGCACCACGTGCCTGGCAGCGATCGTGCGTGCCGTCTCCGAGTCGGGGCCGGGCTGCGGTACGAAGATCGCCTCCCGGTAGTAGCGCAGCTCCGCGATCGACTCGCGGATGTCGGCAAGCGCCCGGTGGTTGCCGTTCTTCTCGGGACTGTTGAAGTACGCCCGCGGGTACCAGCGCCGCGCCAGCTCCTTGATCGAGCTGACGTCCACGATCCGGTAGTGGAGGTAGTTCTCCAGCGTCGGCATGTCACGGGTCAGGAAGCCGCGGTCCGTGCCGACGGAGTTGCCGCACAACGGGGCCTTGCCCGGTTCCTTGACGTGCTCCCGGATGTAGGCGAGGACCTGCTCCTCGGCCTCGGCGAGCGTCGTGCCGGCCGCCAGCTCGTCGAGCAGTCCCGAGGCGGTGTGCATCTGACGCACCACCTCCGGCATCGTCTCCAGCGCCGCGTCCGGCGGCCGGATCACGATGTCCACCCCCTCGCCGAGTACGTTCAGCTCGGAGTCGGTGACCAGCGCGGCCACCTCGATGAGCGCGTCGTCGGACAGCGAGAGTCCGGTCATCTCGCAGTCGATCCACACCATGCGATCGTTCATGTGTCCCACCTTATGGCCCGTGCGGGCCGTACGGACCGTCCGTGCACGTGGGAGGACCGGTACGAGCGCACGCGGGACGGCCCGGGATGGCGTGGGGCGGGCCGCCGGAGAGCCCTGGGAACACGGAGGACGGGCGGGATCGCACAGTCATACGAGTCGTACGTACGACTGCGCGACCCCGCCCGTCCTCGGCGGTGCGCGATACGGCGGTGCTACGGCACTACTGCGCGCTGCGCTGCCCCGGCAGGCTCGGACGGCCCGCCGCGTACAGCTCGGGGACGTGCTTGCCGTGGTCCGTGGACAGCGACGCCGTGGAGCCCAGCGCGCTCGCGGCCGCCGTGCGGCGGGTCTGCAGCGGTACCGCGGCGGCCTCCTGCGGCACCTGCGGAACCGGTGGGCCTCCGGGGCCGTCCGTGTCCCCCGACCGGTCGCTCTGCGGGCGGCGTGCCCGGTACGCGGCCCGGTACGCGGCCGGCGACGAGCCCAGCTGGCGCCGGAAGTGCCCGCGCAGCGCGACCGGGGAGCGGAAGCCGCAGCGCCCGGCGACCTCGTCGACCGAGTAGTCGGAGGTCTCCAGGAGCCGCTGCGCCTGGAGCACCCGCTGGGTGATCAGCCACTGCAGCGGTGCGCTGCCGGTGAGCGAGCGGAAGCGTCGGTCGAACGTCCGCCTGCTCATGTACGCGCGCGCCGCCAGCGTCTCCACGTCGAACTGCTCGTGGAGGTGCTCCAGCGCCCAGGCGACGACCTCCGCGAGCGGGTCGGCGCCGATCTCCTCGGGTAAAGACCTGTCGAGATAGCGCTCCTGGCCGCCGCTGCGGCGCGGTGGGACCACCAGGCGCCGGGCGAGCGCGCCCGCCGCCTCGTTGCCGTGGTCCGTGCGCACGATGTGGAGGCACAGGTCGATGCCGGCCGCCGTACCGGCCGACGTCAGCACGTCTCCGTCGTCCACGAACAGCTCGCGCGGATCGACGTGCACCGACGGATAGCGCTTGGCCAGCGTCGGCGCGTACATCCAGTGTGTGGTGGCCGGCCGCCCGTCGAGCAGTCCGGCGGCGGCCAGTACGAAGGCACCGGTGCACAGCCCGACGATGCGGGCGCCCTCTTCGTGTGCCCGGCGCAGCGCGTCGAGCGCCTCCTCCGGTGGCGGCGAGGTGATCGACCGCCAGGCCGGCACGACTACGGTGCCTGCCCGCGAGATCGCCTCGAGCCCGTACGGCGCGGTGAGTTCCAGGCCCCCTGTGGTCCGCAGCGGGCCGTCCTCGCCGCCGGCCACCAGCAGTCGGTAGCGCGGCACTCCGGCGTCCTGGCGGTCGATCCCGAACACCGAAAGCGGTATGGAACTCTCGAAGATGGGGCCGCCGCTGAACAGCAGCACCGCGACGATCTCCTTGCGGCGTCGCCCGGAAAGCTTCCGGGCCACGGCATCCGGCGCGGCAGTGGAGTCGTGGCTCATCCTGCTAAGCCCCCCTTGGTGGTCGCGGCTCCTCGGTTGTGTCGCTCCTGCACGTTTCCCCTCGGTCCTGCACGAGTCCCCCGCCGTAGACAGTCATGATCGAATCTACTGTGTCCCGTGGTGCCGGCGTGACCAGTTCACCATCCGGCACATTGTCGACATGGCAACTTGGCGTGAAGCATTCGATCACGAAGCGTTGCACTCGTGGGCCGTGCAGGGAAGTGCGCCTCGTCCCAGTGGCCAATCCACGTAGGGTGCACGAGCCCTCGGAGGCCCTTTCGGCGCAGGTCGAACGGGGGGTGGGGGGTCGTTCGACCCCGAGATGCACGGGGTTGAGAAGTTGGCTGAAAACAAGCGGGGGAGTGCGCGGAAACCGGTCAGTCGACCGGAGTGTTTCCCCCACTGTGCCGACCGCCCCTGTGCGCCCCCGCCCCGGTCCCGCTGTGCCGTCCGCGGTGCGGGGCGCGCTCCTCCGCCGGCAGCCGTGCCGCACCCCGCTCGGACTCCCGCAGCAGCACCCGGCACACCCAGGTGACGGCCGCCAAGCCCAGCGTGGCGCTGATCGCTTCGGCGATCGACGTGCCGTACCAGACGAGGACCACGGGGACCGGGACGCAGCTGAAGGCGGCCCAGCGGACCACGTCGCTCGCGGTGTCCGTCGCGGGGCGCTTCGGAGGGGCGGTACGAGGTCCGGACACGGTGTGCTCCCTGGGGCGGTGGGTCACCGGATTCAACGCCTGTTCGAGCGGTCGGTCACTGCCGGGCGCTCCGGAGTGCGCTCCCCGGCCGCCTCCGGGCCCCGGGCGCCGCCCTCTGTTTCCTGGGTGAACCCTGTGCAAACCGCCTGTACGGGGCAGCAACCATTGCGTTACGGGCGCCCCCTCGTGCATGCTCCCTGGAACCCCGTGCGGAATGCGCGGGATCTGGGCTAAGGAGGCGTGCCGCCGTACCCTTGGGGGTATGGGGTTGGGAAGATGATTCCCGGACACAGCTCCGCCGCACAGTGTCGTCCCACCCACGAGGATCACAACGCCGAGACATCCATGGCCGGACACGAATTCTTCGATCCCGCGGACCGCAAGCGCCCCGTCGCCGATCCCACGGCGGCCGAGCCCTTGGCGGCGGAAGAGTCACGCCCGTCCTGCGACCCCGCCTTCAAGCATGGTGTGGTCGTCGGCTTCGACGGCTCGACCTCCAGCGAGCGTGCCCTCGCGTACGCGATCGGCATGGCCCACCGTTCCCGCTCGGGCCTGATCATCGTCCACGTCGCCAACCGGCTGCCCACCACGGTGTGGGCGGGCTGCGAGCCGCCGGTCTTCGTCGATGTGCCGGACCACCGGACGGAGGTCCTCGGGCTGGAGCTGGCCTGCGCGGACTACCTGGCCGAAGTGCCCTGGATCCTCGTCGAGCGCGGTGGTGACATCTGCCACGAACTCGAAGAGGTGGGGCGGGAGTACGAGGCGGACGCGATCGTCGTGGGCTCCACGCACGGCATCGTGGGCCGCATCTTCGGATCGGTCGCGGGGCGCTTGGCCAAGCGTGCTCAGCGGCCGGTGATCGTCATTCCCTGACCTGGCACCTGCCGGGCTGGTGGTGCGGTGAGTGGGTGCGCCCCCGCCGCCCCTTCCCTTACCGTCCCTGGGGCTGCGCCCCAGACCCCCTTTCGGCCTGACGGCCTCGTCCTCAATCTCCCCCCCAAGCTCTTCGAGCAGGGGGACCCCCAGACGGGCTGAAGTTACCCGAATCTCCTTGCGCGCAGAGGTGTTTGTGCCCTTGTGAAGGGCATATATCGGTCACCGCACAACCGTATATGCAGGACAAGAAGGGAGCCCGCCGTGGACAACGACGTCTCTGCGGGAAGCACCACCTCGATCGTCGGCCGACTCGCACTGGGCATCACCCTGCTGGCCTTCGGTCTCGGATCCACCAAGGTGATCGACGGCGTGACGGCGGCCGGCGCCGTGTCACTTGCCCACTATGTCGGCGGAGTTGCCCTGTTCCTCGCCGGCCTGCTCGCTCTCCGCGACCGCGACACCGTCACCGGTACGGCCTTCTCGGTGCTCGGGGCCCTGTGGTTCACCTGGGCCGTCACGGCCGGCAACCAGATGTCCGACAACGCGGCCGGACTCTTCCTCCTGCTGTTCGCCCTGGTCGCGCTGAGCCTGACGCTCGGTGCCGCCGGCGGTGTCCTCGACCAGGGCACCTACGGGCTGTTCTTCGTCTCGCTGCTCCTGCTGGCCATCGCGCGCTTCGCGGACAACGACTCGCTGGGCAAGGCGGGAGGCTGGTTCGCGGTGGCCGCGGGCGCGGTCGCCTGGTACGCGGCGACGGCGGTGCTGGCCAAGTGGCCCACGGCCCTGCCGCGACGCGCTGCCGGCCGGGGGGTGACGGCCGCCGGCTGACGCAGCGCCAGGCCGGGGATGGAGGTCCCCCTGTTCGAGCGAAGTCGAGAACTTGGGGGAGGGCGGCCCCGGTCCCTGAAAGGAGCGACCCCCTGTGCGGGTGGCACACAGGGGGTCGTTCATGTTCGGCCAAGGGCAACTGCCCGTAGGGCAGTGGGCAACTGCCCGTAGGACGGGCGGACTTACTCCACCGTCACCGACTTCGCCAGGTTGCGCGGCTTGTCGATGTCCCGGCCCAGCGCCAACGCCGTGTGGTACGCGAGGAGCTGGAGCGGAATGCCCATCAGGATCGGGTCCAGCTCGTCCTCGTTCTTCGGCACGACAATCGTGTGGTCGGCCTTCTCCTGCTCCTGGTGGGCGACGGCGAGGATCTTGCCGCTGCGGGCCTTGATCTCCTCCATGGCGGCGCGGTTCTTCTCCAGCAGGTCGTCGTCCGGCACGATCGCGACCGTCGGCAGGGCGGGCTCGATGAGCGCCAGCGGGCCGTGCTTGAGCTCGGAGGCGGGGTAGGCCTCGGCGTGGATGTACGAGACCTCCTTCAGCTTCAGCGAGGCCTCGCGGGCCACCGGGTAGCCGCGCACGCGCCCGATGAAGAGCATGGAGCGGGCGTCCGCGAACTGCTCCGACAGCTTCTTGATCTCCTCCTCCTGCTTGAGGATCTCGGAGATCTGTCCGGGCAGCTTCCGCAGGCCCTCGATGATCCGCTTGCCGTCGCGCACCGACAGGTCACGGGTGCGGCCGAGGTGCAGCGCGAGCAGCGCGAAGGCGACGGTGGTGTTGGTGAAGCACTTGGTGGACACCACGCACACCTCGGGGCCCGCGTGGACGTACATGCCGCCGTCCGCCTCGCGTGCGATCGCCGAACCGACCACGTTGACGATGCCAAGGACCCGCGCGCCCTTGCGCTTCAGCTCCTGGACGGCGGCGAGGACGTCGTACGTCTCACCGGACTGGGAGACCGCGACGTACAGCGTGTCGGGGTCGACGACCGCGTTGCGGTAGCGGAACTCGGAGGCGGGCTCGGCGTCCGCGGGGATACGGGCCAGCTCCTCGATCATCTGGGCGCCGATCATGCCCGCGTGGTACGAGGTGCCGCAGCCGAGGATCTTCACGCGGCGCACGGCACGCGCCTCACGGGCGTCCAGGTTCAGGCCGCCCAGGTGCACGGTGGAGAACCGGTCGTCGATGCGGCCGCGCAGCACGCGGTCCACGGCGTCGGCCTGCTCGTGGATCTCCTTGTGCATGTACGTGTCGTGGCCGCCCATGTCGTAGGACTCGGCCTCCCACTCCACGGTGGTCGGCTCGGCCGTCGTACGGGTGCCCTCGGTGGTGTACGTGCGGAAGTCGTCGGCCTTCAGCGTCGCCATCTCGCCGTCGTCCAGCGTCACTATCTGGCGGGTGTGGGCGACCAGCGCGGCGACGTCGGAGGCGACGAACATCTCCTTCTCGCCGATGCCGAGGACGACCGGCGAGCCGTTGCGGGCCACCACGATGCGGTCCGTGAAGTCGGCGTGCATCACGGCGATGCCGTAGGTGCCCTCGACGGACCGCAGCGCCTGGCGGACCTTCTCCTCCAGGGTCTCGGCCTGGGCGCGGGCGATGAGGTGGGTGAGGACCTCGGTGTCGGTCTCGGAGAGGAACTCGACGCCGTCCGCCTCCAGCTTCTTCCGGAGGTCGGAGGCGTTGTCGATGATGCCGTTGTGGACGACGGCGACCTTGTTGTCGGCCGACATGTGCGGGTGGGCGTTCACGTCGGAGGGGGCGCCATGGGTGGCCCAGCGGGTGTGGGCGATACCGGTGGTGCCCTTGAAGCGCGCGGGGACCTTGGCCTCCAGGTCGCGGACCCGGCCCTTGGCCTTGACCATCTTCAGGCCGGCCGTCTTCGGGGACGTGATGACGATGCCCGCCGAGTCGTAGCCGCGGTACTCCAGCCGCTGCAGGCCCTCCAGCAGCAGCGGGGCCACATCGCGCTTACCGATGTATCCGACGATTCCGCACATATAAGTCCCTAAGTCCCTTTTGTCCCGGTAGTGATGAAGTGGCTGTCTCGCGGCTCAGCCGTAGACGATGCGGCGCAGTTGCCGGAGCGTAAGCTCGGGCGGAGCGACCGCGCGGTACCTCAGGTCCGCCTCGATCTGTTCGAAGATCGTCGCGTTCACCAGGCCCCGGGCCTGCAACTCGCGGTGGCGGCGACGGACGAACTCCTCGGTCGTCTCGTCGAAGTAGGCGAGCACGTCCTGGACCACGCGCAGCGCCTCGCCCCGATTGAGGGCGGTGGACCGCGTCAGATGATCTACAAGTTCGTCGTGCACCCGGTAGATCCTGAAGTAAGAGCGCCGGAATCGCAAGAATCGTGCCCGATTTCGGGCAGACGGCTGTTGAAACTCTTATGGGGTCCTGTTTGACAACTGGCCATCCTGTGTCCTGCGCCACGTCGTCTGCGCGGAGGAACTTCTGGCGCATGGACATACCTCGCATGGGCGTGCCCGAGAAGCTCGCGGCCCGCATGAGCATGGCTGAACAGCACGAATACCTGCGCGCGAGATTCTCCCGGCGCACGATGATCAGAGGCGGTGCCGTCACTCTGGGCGCCGTCGCCGGTGGCGCGTTCGTACCGGGTGCCACCGCTCAGGCCGCCGTCCCGACCCAGAGCACGGCCCCCGCGGTCGAGACGGTCGACGGCGCCCTCGTCGCCCCCTTCGGCCGCCACCTGGCGTACGGCAGCGACCCGCGCACGGAGATGACGGTCTCCTGGCAGGTTCCCGTCGCGGTCAAGAAGCCCTTCATCCGCATCGGCGCCCACCCCTGGGACCTCTCCCGCAAGATCGAGGCCGAGGTCCGCGCCCTCTACACCCCGGCCGGCGTCGGCGCGAGCGGCGACCACACGCAGTACTACCTGCACGCCAAGCTCACCCACCTGCGCCCGGGCCGGACGTACTACTACGGCGTCGGCCACGAGGGCTTCGACCCGGCCTCCCCGCATCTGCTCGGCACCCTGGGCACCTTCACCACCGCCCCCGCCCACAAGGCGCCGTTCACCTTCACGGCCTTCGGCGACCAGGGCGTCAGCTACCACGCCCTGGCCAACGACAGCCTGATCCTCGGCCAGAACCCGGCCTTCCATCTGCACGCCGGCGACATCGCCTACGGCGACCCGTCCGGTGCGGGAAAGACCACCGACACCGGCTTCGACTCGCGCACCTGGGACCAGTTCCTCTACCAGACCGAGTCGGTCGCCAAGCAGATCCCGTGGATGGTCAGTTACGGCAACCACGACATGGAGGCCTGGTACTCGCCCAACGGCTACGGCGGCGAGGAAGCCCGCTGGACCCTCCCGGACAACGGCCCGGACGCGAAGAACCTGCCGGGCGTCTACTCCTTCGTCTACGGCAACACGGCGATCGTCTCGCTGGACCCCAACGACGTCTCCTTCGAGATCCCGGCCAACCTCGGTATCTCCGGCGGTACCCAGACCAAGTGGTTCGAGGCCCAGCTGAAGAAGTTCCGGGCCTCGAAGGACATCGACTTCATCATCGTGTTCTTCCACCACTGTGCGTACTGCACCTCCACCGCGCACGCCTCGGAGGGGGGTGTGCGCCAGGAGTGGGTGCCACTGTTCGACAAGTACCAGGTCGACCTCGTGATCAACGGCCACAACCACCAGTACGAGCGCACGGACGTCATCAAGGGCAACGAGGTCACCAAGAAGCTGCCGATCGGCGGCACGGCCTACCCCGAGACGGAGGGCGTGGTGTACGTGACGGCGGGTGCGGCGGGCCGCAGCCTGTACGCGTTCACCGCCCCGGACTCGTACGAGGGGCACGAGCACGAGGTCGACTCCGTCGCCTCCTTCATCAACCTGAAGGACGGCAAGCAGAACGAGACCGTCACCTGGTCCCGGGTCCGCTACCTCAACTACTCCTTCCTGCGCGTGGACGTCACACCCGCGCCGAAGGGCCGGTACACCACCCTGAAGGTCCAGGGCATCGCCGAGACCGGTGACCGGATCGACCACTTCACGGTGGCACGCAAGGCCAAGTAAGCATCAATCAGCGGTCTTGGGCCCCGGCCACAGGCCGGCACAGGCGGTCCTCACATCCGTTTGAGGACCGCCTGCTTGGCCATGGCGAACTCGTCGCCCGTCAGCACACCCGTCCGGTGCAGCTCGCCCAGCTCCCGCAGCCGGCGCAGCAGCGCGTCGTGGCCGTCCTCGGCGGGCGCGGTCCCCTGGGCGGGCCCGGCGAGCCGCTTGGCCGGCGGTACCTCGTCCACGGGCGCCGCCGGGTGCGGCAGCCGGGCCTGCACGGCCGCCGCGACGAGCGCCATCAGCGGGTCCTTTTTGAAACCCCACAGCTCCACGGAGTTGGGGTCGTACTTCGGCGGCGCCTTGGTCGCCGCGCCGCGCACGGTGAAGCGCAGATAGCCGTTCTCCAGACCGACCGCCGGCTGCCACTCCACGGCGGTGATGTCGGCCAGGGCCAGCGAACGAACGCCCGCGGACGCCTTCGCGTCCTCCGTCTTCCAGTTCCACTCCAGGCGTACGTGCTCGCCGTCGAAGCTCGCCGTGCCGTCCCCGGCGGAGGCGGACAGCGGGACGGAGGGGCCGGGCAGCAGATAGCCGTCGACCGGGTCGGAGGGCACCTGGTCCAGCATGAGCGCGTTGCGGACCTCGTCGGCCACGTACTCGGCGACGCCGTAGCGGTCGGACTCGACGGTCAGCCGGTAGGGGTCGTCGGACTCGCCGAGCCGGCCGCCGGTCGCCTGGAGCAGGGGGTCGGCGCCGTCGCGCAGCCGCAGCCTCAACCGCCCGGTCTTCCGGCCCTGCTCGAACGATATGCCCGCCAACCCCTGGAGCGGGATGGTGAGTTCGCCCAGGGTCTTGCGGAGCAGACCGACGTTCTTGTCGCGCCCAGGGGTCAGCCGCAGCGCGTCACCGTCGAAGGTCCAAGTGCCGTCCTTCTGGATGATTTCCGCCATACGGGGGATTGTTCCATCCGCTGTGCGAAGGGGTGGTCCATCGGACCCGGGGGGCCGGTTACGACGGGCGGGCACCCCGGAGGACCGTACTCCGGGGTGCCCGCAGCCCGTGGGGCTACAGCCCCGCGATCGGGTTCTTCAGGGTCCCGACCAGCTGAAGCGCCCCCGACGGATCCGCCAGGTCCACCATCTGCCGGTTGTCGCGCAGCTGGAGACGGTTGAGGCAGGACAGTGCGAACTCCGGGGCGAACATGTCGTACTGCCGGAATCGGTCGGCGAGTTCCGGGTTGGCGTCCTGGTACTCGTGGACGACCTCGGCGACCGTCCGCCAGAAGTCCTCCTCCTCCACGATCCCCTCGGTGGCGAGGTTCGCCGCGACGAAACGGAAGAAGCAGTCGAAGACGTCCGTGAAGATCGACAGGAGCTTCTTGTCCTCGGGGACCTCGACGCGGATCCGCGCGACCTCCGGCGGCAGCACCGCGTCCGGGTCCATGACCGCGATCTCCTCGGCGATGTCCTTGAAGATCGCACGCTGCACCACGCCGTCCTTCAGGACGAGGATGACGTTCTCGCCGTGCGGCATGAACACCAGGTCGTAGGCGTAGAAGCTGTGCAGCAGCGGCGTGAGGTACGCCCGCAGGTAGCGGCGCAGCCACTGCGTGGGGGCGAGCCCGGACCGTTCGATCAGCGCGCCGGCGAAGGAGGCGCCCTCGTGGTCGACATGGGCGAGGGAGGCCATCGTCGCCAGGGACTCGCCCTCCTGGAGCGAGGGCACCGGGCTCTCGCGCCACAGGGCGGCGAGCATCTTGCGGTACGGGGAGTAGCGGTCGGTGGCGGCCTCGTACTCCAGGTGGCGGTAGCCGACGGCCGCCCGCTCGCGGATGATCGTGAGGCCGGTCGACTTCAGCACGGGGTCGTTCTCGATGATCTGGGCCAGCCAGTCGTTGATCGCCGGCGTCGCCTCCATGTAGGCGGCCGACAGGCCTCGCATGAAGCCCATGTTGAGGACGGACAGGGCCGTCTTCACATAGTGCTTCTCGGGGTGCGAGGTGTTGAAGAAGGTCCGGATGGACTGCTGCGCCAGGTACTCGTCGTCGCCCTCGCCCAGGCAGACCAGGTGCTGCCGCGCGACCTCGGCGGCGAAGGTGACGGTGAGCTTGTTCCACCACTGCCAGGGGTGGACGGGGATGAGGAGGTAGTCGGCGGGGTCCAGGCCCTGCTCGGTGAGCTGCCCGTGGAAGCGCTCGACGGTCGCCTCGCCCAGCTCCTCCCGTACGAAGGACTCGTACTCGATCCCGGCACCGGCCGTGAACGCCGCCCGTGTGCGGTGCGCGGCCAGCCACACCAGCCGGACGGGGCTCGCGGTCTCGGGCGCGTACGACAGGTACTCGTGGATCCCGAAGCCGAGCCGCCCGTTGTTCGCGACGAAGCAGGGGTGGCCCTCGGTCATCCCGGTCTCGATGGCCTGGAACCCGCTCCGTGCCAGCTCGGCGGAGGTGACCTTCGGCTTGGTGAGCTTGTAGCAGGTGCCGGAGAGGGTGGAGGAGATCTCCTCCAGGTAGACCGGGAGCACCTCGTCGCTCAGGCCCAGCGAACTCCTCAGCTCGATGAGGAAGTCCAGTGCGGCCAGCGGGAGTTCGTCGCCGTCGCGGTGGCGGGTGATGGAGTCGGGGTCCACCTCCCAGTGGTCGAGGGCGCGGAGGGTGGCCCTGAACCGGTAGCGGGTGAGCCCGTCGTCGCTGCGGACGACGTACACATCGTCGCCCTCGCCCTCGCCCTCGCCCTGGCCCTCGCCCACGTCCTGGGCCTCGGGTGTGATCAGCCGTTCGTGCGCGAACTCGGCGAGGGCCTTGCGGACGAGGAGGCGGTTGGCGCGCTCCCAGCGTTCGGAGGAGAGGTGGGAGACGGCGTCGGCGAGGGTCATGCCGTCACCGCCCTCTCGAACTGCTCGCGGGTGCAGAAACTCAGCAGTGCCGTCTTCTCCGGCTTCCGGATCTCGCGCTCGGGCACGAATCCGACGGCGGCGTTCAGGGCGTGCACGGCCGTGTTGCGCACATCGGGCTCGACGACGACCCGCTGGGTGGCCGGGTCCTCGAAGAGGTGCGCCATCACGGCGGTGATGACGGCGCGGGTGAAGCCGTGCACGGGCGTCTCGGTGGGCGCGACGAGGAAGTGCATGCCGACGTCACCGGGCTCCGGCTCGTACAGGCCGACCAGCTCACGCAGGGCCGGGTCGTACTTCTCCATCAGGAAGGCGGGCATGCCGTCGTGCAGCCCGAGGAGCGCGTGGTGGTGCTCGTCGGCGGCGATCTCCATATAGGCGCGCTCGACGTCCTCCAGCTGGGCGTCCTGCATCATCCAGAAGGCCGCCTTGGGATGCGTGACCCAGCCGTGCAGGAGTTCGGCGTCCCGGAGGGGGTCGAGCGGGCGGAAGGCGAAGACGCCGAGGGCATCGACGGCACCGGTGGTCGTGCTCATGCGGCGAACTCCTGGAAGGCGATGGTCTTCTCGACCGGGTAGTACTCCGTGCCGAGCAGCTCGCGGATGATGCAGCTGTTGCGGTACGGGCCCATGCCCAGGTCGGGCGAGGTGATCGAGTGGGTGTGGACGCCGCCGTTCTGGAGGAAGACCTCGCGGCCCGTGGTGTCGATGGCGTAGTCGCGGGTGACGTCGAAGCGGCCGTGGCCGTCGAAGCGGAGCCGGTCGCGGATCGGGTCGAGGAAGGCCGGGGGCCGGTAGTGGTAGCCGGTGGCCAGGACCAGGCCCTCGGTGCGGATCTCGAAGTCCTTGTCCTGCTCGTCCTGGTGGAACGCGAGCCGGTAGAGACCGTCCTCGTGGCGCACGCCGGTGAGCGAGGAGTTGGTGAGCAGACGGGTGGGGACCGGGCCGCCGCCGACGTTCTTCTGGTAGAGCAGATCGAAGATCGAGTCGATCAGATCCGAGTTGATGCCCTTGAACAGGCCCTTCTGCTGCTTCTCCAGCCGGTAGCGGGTCTCCTCGGGCAGCGTGCGGAAGTAGTCGATGTAGTCCGGGGACGTCATCTCCAGCGTCAGCTTGGTGTACTCCAGCGGGAAGAAGCGCGGGGAGCGCGTGACCCAGTTGAGCAGGTAGCCGTGGACGTCGATCTCGGACAGCAGCTCGTAATAGATCTCGGCGGCGCTCTGCCCGCTGCCGACGATCGTGATGGACTTCTTCGCCTGTAGCTCCGCCTTGCGGTGCATGTACTGGGAGGTGTGGAGGAAGTCCCCGCCCAGCCCCTCGCACGACTCGGGCACGAAGGGGGTCGTGCCCGTGCCGAGGACCAGGCGGCGGGCGCGGTAGGTGTCGCCGGACCGGGTCCGGACGACGTACACCTCGTCCTCGTCCTCGTACGTCACCTCGGTGACCGTCGTGCCGAAGCGGACGCTGCTCAGCTTCGAGGCGGCCCAGCGGCAGTAGTCGTCGTACTCGACGCGGAGCGGGTAGAAGTTCTCGCGGATGTAGAACGAGTACAGACGGCCCGATTCCTTAAGGTAGTTGAGGAAGGAGTACGGGGACGTCGGGTCGGCCAGGGTGACCAGGTCCGACATGAACGGCGTCTGGAGGTGGGCGCCGTCGAGGAACATCCCGGAGTGCCACTCGAAGGTGGGCTTCGACTCCAGGAAGACCCCGTTGAGTTCGGCGATCGGCTCGGTGAGGCAGGCGAGGCCGAGGTTGAAGGGGCCGAGCCCGATCCCCACGAAGTCGTACGTCTTGTCGGTGGCTTCAGGAAGCGCGGTCAAGGGACTCTCCCAGGTACTGCTCGGCGTGGCCGGCGATGAGGTCGAGTACGGCGGCGATGTCGTCCGTCGTGGTCTCGGGGTTGAGCAGGGTGAACTTCAGGTAGTGGCGGCCGTCTACCTTGGTGCCCGCGACCACGGCGTCACCGGAGGCGAACAGGGCCTTGCGGGCGTACAGGTTGGCCCGGTCGATCTCGGCCGGGTCGGTGACGTGCGCCGGGATGCAGCGGAAGACGAGGGTGGAGAGCCGGGGCTCGACGACGACGTCGAAGCGGGGGTCGGCGGCCAGCAGCTTCCAGCCCTCCTGTGCCAGGTCGCACACCTCGTCGAAGAGCTGTCCGATGCCGTCGGCGCCCATGACGCGCAGGGTCATCCACAGCTTGAGGGCATCGAAGCGGCGCGTGGTCTGGAGGGACTTGTCGACCTGGTTGGGGACGCGCTCCTGGACCATGCGGCGCGGGTTGAGGTAGTCCGCGTGGTAGGTCACGTGGCGCAGGGTGGCGGCGTCCCGGACCAGTACGGCGGAGGAACTCACCGGCTGGAAGAAGGACTTGTGGTAGTCGACGGTGACGGAGTCGGCGCGCTCGATGCCGGTGAGGCGGTCCCGGTACTTGACGGAGGCGAGCAGTCCGCAGCCGTAGGCCGCGTCCACGTGCAGCCAGGCGCCGTACTGGGCGCACAGTTCGGCGATCTCGGGGAGCGGGTCGATGGAGCCGAAGTCGGTGGTGCCGGCGGTGGCGACGACGGCCATGGGGATCAGGCCGTCCTTCTTGCAGCGCTCCAGCTCATGGGCGAGCGCGAGGGTCTGCATGCGCTTGTCGTTGTCGATGGGGATCGACACGACGGCGTCCTGGCCCAGGCCGAGGAGCTTCGCGGATTTCTTCACGCTGAAGTGGCTGACCTCGGAGGCGAAGACGCGCAGTTCGGCGAGGGAATCGGCCTTCGCTTCCGCACGGGCCAGCATCAGCGCCTGGAGGTTGGACTGGGTGCCGCCGCTGGTGAACACGCCGTCGGCGCCGGCGCCGAAGCCGATGCGGGCGGCCGTCCAGTCGATGAGCTTGCGTTCGATGAGGGTGCCGCCGGCCGACTGGTCCCAGGTGTCGAGCGAGGAGTTGATGGCGGACAGGACGGCCTCGCCGAGCACGGCCGGGATGACGACCGGGCAGTTGAGGTGGGCGAGATAGCGCGGGTGGTGGAAGTAGATCGCGTCCCGGAGGTAGACCTCCTCCAGTTCGTCCAGGGCCGCGGTCGTGTCGTGCAGCGGGCGGTCCAGGTCGATCTGCTCGATGCGGGGCGCGAGGGCGTCGACCGTGACGCCGGTGAACGGACGGTCGGTGGCGGCGATTTTGGCGGCCACCCGCTCGACTCCTTCGGTCACGGAGCGGCGGTAGTGCTCCGCGGTGAGGTCATTGAGCAGGTGCGAGCGCATGTGGGGGTCCTCCGGTGGGGACAGTCCGTGCGGGGCAGGAGAGGGGCGGAGTCGCCCGGTTCAACTTAGGTAAGCCTAACCTAAGTTGAACGGCCTTATTCCTGCCCCTCCCGTGACCGGCGTCACTCCTGTTCGCGCAGTTGCTCCTCGCTCAACCCGTGCCGCCAGTAGCCGACGAAGGTGATGCGGCGGCGGTCGATGCCGCGCTTGCCGACGAAGTGCCGGCGCAGCTCCTTCACCCGCCCGGACTCGCCCGCGATCCAGACGTACGGGGCGCGCGCGTCCGGCAGCCGGTCCTCCCACGGTGCGGCGAGGGCCATGGGGATGGGGGCACCTCCCACGCCCTCAAGGCAGTGGGGGACCTCGCCGCGCACGAGCCAGGTGATCTCGGCGTCGGTGTCGGCCTCGGTCACCAGGTCCTGGATGTCGTCGGCGTGCCCGACCTCCAGCCAGGCACGGACCCGCGTGGTCGCGGGCAGGCGTTCGAGGATCGCGGAGGCGGCGGGCACGGCGGTCTCGTCGGCCCAGATGACCACCAGGTCGGTGTCCTCGGGCGGGCGGAAGCGGATCGCCCGGTTGTCCGCGATCGCCGGGCCGAGCAGGACGACGCGATCACCGGCGGCTGCGCGGGAGGCCCAGCGTGAGGCCGGGCCCGCCGGGGCGATCGCACCCGGCTCCACGCCGTGCAGCACGAAGTCGATGTCGATCTCGTCGGGGTCGCGGCGCAGGGCCCGGAGTGTGTACGAGCGCATCACCGCCCGTACGTCGTCGGGGAGTTCGCGCCAGGCCTGCCACCAGCCGTCGCCCCGCTCGATCGGGACGGCGGGCTCGGTCTGGCCGGGGTGCGGCAGGAAGAGGGAGAGGCTCTGGTCGCGCCCGTCGGAGTGGAACGCGCGCAGGTCGTCCCCCGCGAAGGTGACCCGGACGAGAGACGGACCGAGCCGCCTCGTCCGTACGACCTGGAGGGAGAAGAAACGGAACGGGGCGGCTGCGGCCGTCGTCATATGTGCTCCTGAGTCGTCGTCAGGGGGCTGTTGTGGGAGCGTGGCCTGGTACCTGGGGCCTGTTGGCCTGTGGCCTGCCGGTCACGGGGTGGTGTGTCAGCTGACCTTCTTCGCCGTCTCGATCGCCTTCGCGAGGTCCTCGAGCAGCGGGGCGCACTTGTCGTACGACAGGATGGGCTCGGGGTTGCGGGCGATGACCTGGCCCGCCTTGACCGCGGGGAGCTTCTTCCAGGTCGCCTCGGTGATGTCGGCGGGCTGGATGGCCGAGGTGCGGTTGTCCATCATGATGACGTCGGCCTTGTACTTGTCGACGTTCTCCCAGCTCAGGTTCTCGAACCAGCCGCCGCTCGCCTTCAGGACGGCGGGGGAGGGCTCGACGAAGTTCACGCCGAGCGCCTTGAAGTACTCCAGGTCGATGGAGAGGTTGGAGCCGGAGACGTAGAAGACGTCCTGGCTCGCGGAGCCCGCCAGCACCTTGATGCCGGGGTTGGCCTTGGTGGCCGCGCGCAGCCGGGCGGCCGCGTCCTCGAACCGCTTCTTCGCCGCGGTGACCTTCGCGGCGGCGGTGTCCGCGCCGAGGGACTTCGCGAGCTCCAGCATGCGCTGCAGCGGCTCGGTCATCTGGCGGTCGTAGACGGAGATGCCGACGCTCGGGGCACCGAGCGCGAGGATCTTCTTCTTGGACTCGTCGGGCACGTACCAGAGGGTGCCGGCGTCGTCGAACATCGTGGTGACGAGCAGGTCGGGGGCGAGGGCCGCGTACTTCTCGATGTTGAACTGGCCCCACTCGTTGCCGAGGATCGTGACCTTGCTGACGTCGAGGTCGCCGGCCTGGACGTCAGCCTTGCCGTCCTTGGTCTTCGTCGGTCCGAAGACGCCCTTCACGTCGACGCCGTAGTCGTGCAGCGCGGCGGCGACGCCCACGAACGCGACGATGCTCGACGGGGCCTTGTCCGCCTTCGCGGTCTGACCGCGGTCGTCCTTGAAGGTCCAGGGCCCGGACTTGGCGGCCGTCGCCTTGCTGTCCGTGTCGCCGCTTTTCGCCTTGTCGTCACCGCAGGCTGCGAGCACGGCACCGAGGCCGAGGGCGCCACCGGCGGCGAGGATGCCGCGGCGGGTGAGACGGGTGGCACGGGCGTTGGACATGAGTGTGGTCTGCCTTCGAACGGGGCGGAGGTCCGCCGGGCGAGTTCGAAGGTAGGTTAGCCTAACCTCACTACTTGTCCAGGAGGCGGGCGAATCCGAAGATCTGACTGAACTTCGTCGCCCCGGCGCCGCACGAAACCGTCCGAGCTGCATCGCCGTCTGCTCGCGGATGCTCTCCGTGCCGGCGCACTGCTCCCGGCGTGACTCCCACCGTGCTGCGGTGCACCCGCAACCGCCCCCGTTCCGCCGTCGGACGACTTGGCACGCGCCGTACACTCGGCACTCGCTTCCGAGCTCGCAGCGACACCACCGACAGAAGGCCTTGTACGTGTTTCAGGATGCTCCGATCTACCAACAGCTCATCAAGGAACGCGGCGACGTTCCCGCCCAGGTGCGCGGTGAGGCCGAGCGGATACTCAGGGACCTGTCCCGGGTGGTGGGCCCGTTGCCTGCCGCTCCCGCCTATCCCGTGACGGCGCAGGGGTACCTCAGTGCTTCCAGCGGCCCCGCACTGCCGCCCGGGCGGCCACTTCTCTGATCTCCAGGGTTGTGTCCATGGAGGCGAATGGGCTAGAGTCGATCTTGAGATCGCGGCCAGGTCCTCCTGGTCGGCCAGGCGTTGGTGGTCCAAGGAAAGACGTCCCGCTTCCTGCGGGAAGATGCAGGTGCAAGGCCTGCCCGGCGCTCAAATAGCCTTCCTCCCCGAGGTGTCGGGGAGGAAGGCTTTTTCATGTTTCCCGGCGCACCCGAGCGCGGCAGCAGCCGACGCCTTGTCAACGGGCCATGAAGCGTCCCAGCTCCCATGACCTTTCTTGCAGCCGTGACGCCCAGGTCTCACCCTCCGGCGGGGTGGACATCCCCGTAAGGGTCGAGACCTGCACATCCTGGAGCGCGCCGTCCGGAGTGGCGCCGAGCAGTGCCCAGTCCACCGTGATCCCGGCGCGCTCCGCGAGCACCAGCACCGTCGCGATGAAGCCTTCGGAGAGGGCCAGCACGATCCCGTGACTCGTTCTGCGGTGCCGCGCCAACAGGGCGTTGACGAAGAGCTCAAAGGAGTCCCGCTCGATCTGGCACTCGTCGCTCTCCATCGGCCCGATACCCGACGAGAGTCCCAGCTCCGCCTCGAAGACCGCCAGTTGGCGCAGGAACAAGCGGGACGCCCCGTTGGACGGGTTCCACAGGGTCTCGTCGCCCATGTCGAAGTACTGGCTCATGGCGGCACCTTCCCGGTTTCTGGCGGCGGGCCAGCGTAACCAGCCGGGGTCGTCGCCGTCGTGGGAATTCGTCCTGGCCGACCGGGGGTGACTGAGGAGGGCGGCTGGGGGCCGTGAGAAGGAGGTTATGGCGGCGGGGAGGGGCCGTATGTCTCGGCCCTACGATCTGGCCAGGGCCGCCGCCCTGTTGCCGGAGCGGTCTCCTGTGTCCATCGATCGACTCGCGGAGCGCGCCCGGAGCTTCGGTGAGCAGGCGCCCGGCGTCCCGGTCAGTGGCGGGGGCGGCGGTAACGACGAGCAGCCTACGCAGGTGGGGCGGCTCCAGTCAGCCGTCATTGGCCGTGTCGTACGTCGTGCCCCGTCGGCGGCTGAGTTCTTCGCTGGCGAGCCACCGAGTCGGCGAAGCTGTTTCGATCCCCTCGAGGTTGACAGCAAATGTGTCGAATGGCGGTCTTGCACTCTGATATGCAGGTTTTACCTGCATTGTGAATGTGGCTGGATCTATATGTGCAGCTCAGGGTCGATTCGGATCTCTATGTGTGTGCTGTGTCACACCCGATTGACTGTGCCGGGTGGCGAGGCCTTGACTTTCCCGGACCTTTACAAGATCCATATGTGGGGGAAGTCGTGAAGCCAGAGTGGGGTGTTGTGACACCTGTGCGGAGGGTGCGAAGAACGCGCGGTGGGTTATTGGGGGGTGTGGCCGCGTCGCTGGTGTTGTCGTTACTGCCCGTACTTCCGGCGGCGGCGGTCGCGTCGACCTCGGTAGCCGACAAGGCGGGGTCCGGCGTGGTGGATGAGGCGACGGCCTCGGCGCAAGCTCAGGCTTCGGGCGAGCCCGTGGAGGTGACGGCGGATCGCACCGAGTACTCCACGACCCGGGCCAACCCGGATGGCTCATTCACGTTGACGCAGTCCACGACGCCTCAGCGTGTGAAACAGCAGGACGGTGATTGGGGCCAGGTCGATCCCGTTTTGGAGCGGAGGCCGGACGGGCGGATCGCTCCAAAGGGTGCGGTGGTCGATCTGTCGTTCGCAGGTGGTGGTTCGGGCGCGGACATGATCCGCCTTGCCAAGGATGGCCGTTCGGTCACATTGGGGTGGGCCGATGCGTTGCCGGAGCCGACGCTGAGTGGTGCAACGGCCACTTACGCAGGTGTGTTCGACGGGGTGGACCTGCAGCTGACGGCTACGGCTGAGGGCTACCGCGAGGTGCTGGTGGTCAAAACGCCGGAGGCGGCCCAGAACCCTGCGTTGGAGCAGGTCAAGCTGACTGCGTCCGGGCACGGGCTGTCCGTGGTGCCGGGCGCTGGTGGTGGCCTGCGGGCAATCGACGAGGACGGCAACGCCGTCTTCCGTGGGCCTGCGGGGCAGATGTGGGATTCGGCCGGTGACGGCGAATCAGGCACTCAGACCCAGTTGATGAGGGCCAACGCCGCGAAGGCCGCGGAGGGGCAGTCGCAGGATGATCCGTCACAGCCCGGGGAGGGTGATGCCACCGCGGTGCTGCCGGTGAAGGTGGACGTCGGCACCGTCGCGGTGCACCCGGATCTGGATCTGCTGCGTGGTAAGGACACCGTCTACCCGGTCTTCATCGACCCGTCGGTTGGCCTGGGCGCCTCGGAACGTACGAAGATCTCCTCCGACGGCGACAAGTTCTGGATGTTCGACGGGGACAAGGGTGTCGGCAAATGCGGCACCGCGGACGGCTACACCTGCGGCGGCGGCTACGTGGACCGCATGTACTTCGAGTTCGCGCCCACCAAGCTGGCGGGCAAGTACGTGCTGGATGCGACCTTCCGAGCCCGTGAGACGTGGTCGTTCAACTGTGATCCGCACTGGGTGGATCTGGAGCGCACCGACAACATCTCTGAGGGCACCCGGTGGCCTGGTCCCGCTCAGCTGGACCAGATGGGCGACCGTTACATCTCGGCCGGCCGTGGTGATCTGTGCAGCCCGGACCAGCCCGACAAGTGGATCGAGTTCAACGACAATCCCGAGGAGCCGGACGAGAATCTGAAGAGCACCGTCCGCTCGTTCGCGGACGGCAAGATCAGCCGTTTGACGTTGATGCTGCGGGCCAAGGACGAGAGCGACCCGCGGGCCTGGAAGCGGTTCGACGACAACGCCGAGTTGCAGGTCGTCTTTGCCTACAAGCCCGGTGTGCCCACAAGCGTCGGCATCATCCCAGGCAACGGCACTACTGCCTATTGCAAGAAGTCGGCCACCGACCCGCTGATCGTCACCCGCACGGACCCGATAGTGCAGGCCAGCGTGCAGACGCTGGTGGAGTCCCATCAGGGCGCTGAAGAGGGCTCCCTGCAGGCTGAGTACGTGGTCGAGCGCGGTGACGATGCCGCCTGGCACCAGGTGTGGAGTGGGTACATGCCCGACACGGGCTGGCATCCCGATGGCACGCTGGAGAAGATGCGCACCAGCGACCGTGCGGACAGGGGCCTCTACCGCTATAAGGCGCGGACGCAGTCGCACTGGGCCTACGACGGCAAGAGCGGGGACCTGTGGTCCTCTTACAGCGGCTGGTGTTACTTCAAAATTGACTCGACGGCGCCGAAAGCGCCGCGGATCACCGCAGGCTCTCCTTACACCGAGTGCGCCACGGTGTGTGAGGGCAAGGGCGGGCCGGGTGTCCCTGGCTCCTTCACCTTCTGGCCCAACACCGCAGACATCGACTCCAGCGGCCACACCGACGTCACCGCCTACGAGTGGAAGTTGCTGACTACTTCCGCCAAGAAGGTTACGGGCGGTCTCGCGGTCACGGTCAACGATGTGACCCCGCCGCTGTCGGGCACGCAGGTGCTGTCGGTGCGGGCCAAGGACGTCTACAACCGGTGGGGCACACCCCAGGAGTTCACCTTCAAGGTGGCGCCGGCTAAGGGCGCGGTGGGCCGTTGGCACTTCGACGACGGCGCTCCCGGCTCGGGCCTGATGACGGCCAAAGACACCGCCACCGAAGGCACTCGCCACAACGCGACGCTGGTCGGCGACGCAGGAACCGGCTGGTCGACCAGGGCCCGTCGCGGCGATGCTGACTATTCGCTGCGCTTGAACGACGACACCACCGATCCTGCTCAGCAGACCGGCTACGCAGCGACGGCAACAGCCGTGCTCAACACCAACGAGTCCTTCACGGTATCTGCCTGGGTGCAGCTGTCGAACGCCTCCGCCAACCGGGTCATTGTGTCCGCACCCGGAACCGACGGCAGCGCATTCGCGCTGTACTACTCCGCCGCATACAAAAAGTGGATTTTCAGTCGCGCGGACAAGGACCAAAAGAGCGTGGCCTACATCCGCTCGCTGGCGGACCAGGAGAATCCGCCTCTGAATGTGTGGACGCACGTGGCGGGCGTGTTCAAGACGGAAGGCGATGACAACCTCCCCGACACGGATCCGTCCAACGACACCATTCAGCTGTTCATCAACGGTCGGCCCCAGGGCCAGCCGGTGGTGCTGGCCAAGGAGGCGTCCACCTACACCCCCTGGAATGCCACTGGCGGCCTGCAGTTCGGTCGCTCGAAGGGCGGCGGCACATACGGAAACTACTATTTCGGCTTGCTGGATGAGGTCGCGGTGTGGCAGCAGGCCCTGTCGCCGGAGCAAGTCGCCGACGACGCCCAGCTCCGCAAAGATGGCGTGCCCGCCAATGAACTGGTGGCCCAGTGGGACGCCACCTCGGCCAAGGGCACCGAGATCGCAGAAGGCACGGCTTACCCGCTGACGTCGATGAAGCTGTCGGCCTCCGGAGCCAAGCTGAACGAGGACGACAACGCCTTGTACCTGGACGGGACGTCCGGGTACGCCGCCGCCACGGGACCGGTGGTCGACGAGACCGGGTCCTTCACGGTGTCGGCCAAGGTCCGCTTGGACGAGCTGCAACTGAAGGCCAAACCGGTCGGCTACAAGGCTCAGGTTGCGGCACAGCGGATGAGCGGGGAGTCGTCCTGGGCGCTGTGGGTGGTCAAGCCTGCGGACGACGTCTATCAATGGAAGTTCACCCGCACCGCGGTGGGCTCGGACGGCAAGGTCACCGAGAGCGCGGAAGTACCCGCCGCAGACGCAGCCGAGCTGGGTACGTGGGTGGATATCACGGGTGTCTTCGACGCGCAGGAGTCCTGGGAGTGGACCGATCCTGCCGACGGCTCCAGGTCCGAGACTCGCTACGGCAAGCTTCACCTGTATGTCGGCGAGTACGACCAGTCAGCCGATGACACGGCCGGATTCACGGCCCCGCAGCAGGGCAGCGGCGAACTCAGCCTGGGCCGGGGCACCACAGCCGGCAGCACGGGCAACTACCTGCTCGGCGGCCTGCAGGATCTGAGGATCTGGACTGGAGCGATGACTGCCGACCAGGTCCGATCCCAAGTTCTGAGCACTCCCGACAACATCTGACATTGGGGCACTGGCTGTCGTAGGCCGCCCGCTCCATGAGCGGGCGGCCCGGCAGCAGCACCCCTGTATCTCTCTTTTTCCTTCTCTCCTCTTCATCCTTCTCAAGGCACGCGCCCGGCCGGACACGGCTTGGCGCCGCGTAGGAAGAACCCACCATGAATTCTTTAGGCATACCCGGGCCATCAGCAGGCCGCGGGGGCGGAACCAGAAAACGCTGGTCCCGCCGCATCGCCGCAGCTACCGGTCTGGCCCTCCTGCCAGGCCTGCTCACTCCCGTTGCCTTCGCTTCGGCCCCCGATCCGCTCGGCAGGCCCGAGCTGAAGGATCCGCGCGCTGCCAAGGTCACCCCGTTCACGGCCAAGGCGAACAAGCAGGCTGCTGCGGTGGTGAAGAAGGCCGCCGAGGCGGACCAGGCAGCTGCCGCCCGGGCGCGCCATGACCAGCAACAGCAGATAACTTGGCCGAAGGCTGGCAAAGCATCACTGACTATGCCTGCCAATGGCACGGCCAAGGCATCCCCGGGCTCTCTGCCGATAACGCTGACTGCGCCCGGCAAGGGTGTGGCGGCTCAGTCCGTCAGCGTGCAAGTTCTGGACCAGAACACGGCCGCCAAGCTCGGCGTCAAGGGCGTCATCCTGAAAGTCGTCGGCACCAAAGGCGGTGGCAAAACTCGTCTGAGCATCGGGTACTCGGCATTTGCCTCTGCCTACGGCGGTGACTGGGCCGGACGTCTGCGCTTGTTCCGGCTACCCGACTGCGCCCTGGACCACCCGACCCAGGCCACCTGCCGCACGCGCACCGAACTGGACTCGACCAACAACCGTGCCCAGGACCGTATCGCGGCGCCGCTGACCCTGGCTTCCAGTAGCCGGCCGATGATGTTGGCGCTGGCCGCCGGAACGAAATCCGGCGCCGGCGACTACAAGGCGACGCCTCTGTCCGCTTCGTCCACCTGGGAGGCCGGTGGTTCATCCGGTTCGTTCACCTGGTCGTACCCGCTGCGGGTGCCGCCGGCCGCGGCAGGCCCCCAGCCGGATCTGGCGATCTCCTACGACTCCGGCGCCGTCGACGGCCGCACCGCGAACACCAACAACCAGGGCAGCCAGATCGGCGAGGGTTTCGACCTGACCTCGTCGTACATCGAGCGCAAGTATGGCTCGTGCGACGATGACGGCCAGGACGGCAAGTACGACCTGTGCTGGAAGTATGACAACGCCTCGCTCGTCCTCAACGGCAAAGCCTCTGAGCTGGTCAAAGACGACACCACCGGCAAGTGGCACCTGAAGGACGACGACGCCTCCACCGTCACCCGCGGCACCGACGCGGAAAACGACGACGACAATGGCGAGTACTGGACCATCGTCACCGGTGACGGCACCAAATACGTCTTTGGACTGAACAAGCTCGACGGCGCGGCAACCGACGAGCGCACCCAGTCGGTGTGGACCGTTCCGGTCTTCGGCGACGACGAGGGCGAGCCCGGCTACTCCGACGGAACCTCCTTCTCCGGCCGCGCCAAGAAGCAGGCCTGGCGGTGGAACCTCGACTACGTCGAGGACACCCACGGCAACGCCATGTCGTACTGGTACACGGCCGAGCAGAACAACTACGACAAGCTCGGCGACGACAACACCGGGACCGGCTACGTTCGCGGCGGTTACCTGAAGGAGATCCGCTACGGGCAGCGTGCCGGCGCCCTGTTCTCCGGCTCCCCGGCCGCCTCCGACAAGGTGGTCTTCGACTACGCGGAGCGCTGCCTGGCCTCCGGCACCGGCTGCGACTCGCTCACCGAGGACACCCGCGACAACTGGCCGGACGTGCCCTTCGACGCGATCTGCAAGAACGACGACAAGTGCACCGGCAACATCGGTCCGACGTTCTTCACACGCAAGCGCCTGACCACGATCACCACCTACGCCTGGAACGCGGCGGCTTCGACCCCCGCCTTCGAAGCCGTCGACGTCTGGTCGCTCAAGCAGTTGTATCTGGACCCGGGCGACACGGGTGACTCCACCGACCAGTCCCTGTGGCTGGACGAGATCAAGCACACCGGCAAGCGCGGCGCCGACCTCTCCCTGGACCCGGTCAAGTTCAGCCACGTCATGCTGCCCAGCCGGGTCGACGGCGCAGCTGATGACATCCTGCCGCTCAACAAGCCCCGTCTGAAGACGGTCACGTCCGAGACCGGCGCGCAGACCATCGTCACCTACCTGGACGCCGACTGCACGGCCGGCGGAACCAAGCCCAAGCTGGACGAGAACACCAAGCGCTGTTACCCCGTGTACTGGTCGCCCAACGGCGAGAAGGACCCCGTCCTGGACTGGTTCCAGAAGTACCCGGTCAGCTCAGTGTCGACCACCGACCCGCGAGGCGGCTCCGAAGCCGTACAGCACACGTACCAGTACACCGGCGGCGGTGCCTGGCACTACAACGAGGACCCGATGACGCCCGCAAAGGAGCGCACCTGGTCCATTTGGCGCGGTTACGGCCAGGTCACCCACCTCACCGGCATATCGTCAAAACCCCAGAGCAAGACCGTCACCGTCTATCTGCGAGGTATGAACGGTGACCGTGTGCTGGAGGCGGACGGGAAGACCCTGGACCCGGACACGCGCAAGACGGTGAAGGTCTCGGGCATCAAGGCCGGCGAGATCACCGACTCCGAGCAGTACGCCGGCTTCACGCGCGAGACGGTCACCTACAACGGCGACGCGGAGGTCACCGGAACGGTCAACGACCCCTGGTCGAAGCGGACGGCGACCCAGCACAAGTCGTACGCGGACACCGAGGCGTACTACGTCCGTACAGGCGCCACCCACTCCCGCACCAACATCACCAGCAAGCTCACCCCCTACGACCGGGTGCGCACGGTGAAGACCACCTACGACGACTACGGCTTGGCCGAAACCGTTGAGGACCAGGGCGACGAGGCGGTCAGCGGCGACGAGAAGTGCACCCGCACGTGGTACGCCCGCAACGACGACAAGGGCATCAACTCCCTTGTCTCCCGCACCCGTACAGTCGCCAAGACCTGCGCCACCGCAGACTCGGCGCTCGACCTTCCCGCGGACTCCAGCAAGCCTGGCGACGTCGTCTCCGACACCGCCGTGGTCTACGACGCCCCGGCCGCCACCGCCTGGTCGCCTTCCCAGAAGCCCACCAAGGGCGAGGCGACCTGGACCGGACGGGCCAAGTCCTACGGCAGCGACGACGCCCCGACGTGGCAGAAGGTCTCCACGACGACCTACGACACGCTTGGTCGTCCTGCCATCGTCCAGGACACCAACGATCTGCAGGTTTCGAAGACGACCTATGTGCCTGTGGCAGCAGGTCCCTTGACGTCGACCGTTGTCGAGGACGCCAAGCTGTACAAGACGACGACCAACGTCGACTTCGCCACCGGCGCGACGCTGAAGGTGACCGACCCTAACAACAAGGTCACCGAGTCCGAGTACGACAGCCTCGGCCGCACCATCAACGTATGGCTGCCCAATCGGCTCAAGGTTCTGAGCAAGACGCCGAACTACGTCTACAACTACAAGGTCACCAGCTCCGAGATGTCCTGGGTGTCCACCAGCACCCTCAAGGGTGACGGCTCGGGCTACAACACCAGCTACACCTTCTACGACTCGCTGCTGCGCACCCGGCAGACCCAGTCGCCGTCCCCTCAGGGCGGCCGACTGATCACCCTGACCCTCTACGACACCCGAGGGCTTGCAGTCAGCCAGCAGTCCGACATCTGGGACAGCACCTCGGTTCCGGCGGCGAAGGCCGTGGAAACCTCCGAAGGCCAGGCTCCGATCCAGACGGACACCACCTATGACGGTGCCGAACGCCCGGTGAAGGCGGTCACCAAGGTTTACGGGGTGACCCGCTGGACGACCGACACCACCTACAACGGTGACACGGTCGCAACCACCGCGCCGACGGGTGGCCAGGCCACCGCGGTGGTGACCAACGCCCTGGGACAGACCACCGAGCGTCGCGAGTATGCCGGCCCCCAACCGACCGGCACCCAGTACACGACGACCGGCTACACCTACACCCCGGCCGGACAGCAGCTGACGATCACCGGCCCCGACAAGACCAAATGGTCCTACGAATATGACCTGTTCGGGCGCCAAACCGCGGCCGTCGACCCGGACAAGGGCCGTGCGACGACTGAATACAACGCTCTCGATCAGGTCACGAAGACCACCAACGCCAACGCAAAGAACAACACGCTCCTCTACGAGTACGACGTCCTCGGCCGCAAGACCGGCATGTGGCAGACCGACAAGACGGACGCCAACAAGCTCGCGGCCTGGACATTCGACTCCCTGGCCAAGGGGCAGCTGGACACCTCGGTCCGCTACGACGGCGGTGTGCCCGGCAAGGCCTACACCCAGAAGGTCACCGCCTACGACAACCTCTACCAGGTCACCGGCAGCCAGCTGATCCTGCCCGACGGCGACGACAGCGACCCGTTGGTCACCGCCGGCGTGCCCAGCAAACTCTCGTTCACCACGGGATACAACGCTGACGGCACCATCAGTCAGTACACCTCCCCGGCAGTGGGTGGCCTGCCTGCCGAGACGGTGTCCTACAAGTACGACGCCACTGGCCATCAGATCAGCTCAACAGGCACGACCGGCTACCTGCAGGGGGCCGGGTTCTCCCCGCAGGGCGACCTGCGTCAGCTCACCCTGGGCATGGACGGGGCGTCCTCGGCGAAGAAGGCGTACCTCAACTGGGACTACGAGGCAGGCACCCGCCGCCTCACCCGCTCCTACGTCACCGACGACGTCCACGGCTACATGCCGCAGGAGCTGAAGTTCACCCAGGACGACGCGGGCAACGTCACCTCGATCTTCGACGCCACTACCCAGGGCGGCACGACCAAGGCCGACTTCCAGTGCTTTGCCTACGACGGCTACAGCCGCATGACCGAGGCCTGGACCCCGAAGAACGCGGACTGCGCGGCCTCCGGTCGCACGGTGTCCAACATTGACGGCGCGGCGCCGTACTGGACGTCGTACACCTACACCGACGGCGGCCAACGCAAGACGGAGAAGCAGCACACGTCCTCGGGTGACAAGACCACTACGTACACCTACGACGCCACATCGGACAACAAGCCCCACACGCTGGACAACACGACGGGCGCCACGACCGCCAGTTACGTCTACGACAGCACCGGTAACACCACTTCGCGCCCCGGCCCCACGGCCCAGCAGACGCTGGCCTGGAACACCGAGGGCAAGCTGGCAGGGCTCACGGAAGGCACGAAGGAGACCAGCTACCTCTACGACGCGAACGGCGAGCTGCTGATCCGCCGCGCCAAGGCTGACGGCGACACGGTCCTCTACCTGGGCGGTGGCAACGAGGTCCGGCTCACGGTCAAGGGAACGACGAAGACGCTGTCGGGTACCCGCTACTACACAGCGAACGGCCAGACCATCGCCGTGCGCACTGCGGTCTCGGGTACGGCGGGCACGAAGCTCAGCTTCCTGGCCGCGGATCACCACGGCACGTCGAGTGTGTCCCTGGATGCCAGTACGTACGCGGTCACCAAGCGCTACAGCACGCCGTTCGGAGTATCGCGCGGCACGAAAGCGGCCAACTGGCCCGACGACAAGGCCTTCTTGGGCAAGCCGGCCGACGGCTCGACCGGCCTGACGCACGTGGGAGCCCGCGAATACGACCCGTCGATCGGCCAGTTCCTCAGCGTTGACCCGCTACTGGCTCCGGACGCGCCGCAGTCGCTGAATGGCTACTCCTACGCGGACAACACACCGGTCACCAGTTCTGACCCGACCGGCCTGTGCAACGATGGCTCCTGCCCGACCCGCCCTGGACCCGGCTACGAGAACACCACCCCCGGCCACGTTCCGGGCAAGCCGAAGAAGTCAGCCAATACGCAGTACGCGGAAAATGGCGAGAGCTATAACGGCACGTCGCACACCAGCAGTACAGGAGACACGAGCAGTGCCTCCGACACCCGCTATTCGTGCTCAGGAGTCGGCCCTGCCGAGGTCTGCAAGCCCGTCACCGGCCCCGAAGACTCAAGCACCAGTGGGGGCAACTACCTGTCCAGCCTTGTGCAGAACAGCGACTTCTGGTCCGGGCTTCTCCAGACGATCGGTGGTGCGATCAGTGAAGCCGGAGGGGGAGTCCTCCTCGCCTCCGGAGTCGTCGAATGCGCAGTAGGCGTCCTGTGTGAGGTGGGCGTTCCCTCCGTTGCTGGCGGGACAGGGCTCATCGTCACCGGCAAGCCGATGATTGATTCCGGTTCGGATAAACTCGGTCGGGCGTTTCGTGAAGCGGACGGTGCAGCGAGCGGTGAAGGAAGCGGCTCATCCACCCAAGTTGAATATGGAAGTACCGACCTGAGCAGGTCTGTGCAGCTCCAGAGGCTCATCGATAAGAGGAAAAACGGGAACTACGGGGCTGCCCGCCTAGAGGACGGCACCATTCTTGTCGGTCGATCAGCTAGCGGAACCCATACAGAAGAAGACCTGATTCGGCAGGCGGGAGGTCGAAAGATCGTTGATCTCTACTCCGAGCGCGAGCCTTGCGCGAGGAAGTGTCAAAAGCTCGTCAAAGACATGAATGTCACATGGAGTTACCGTTGGAATGGTGTGGACAGGGAGGCAAGTAATGCGGCGTTGAATAAGGCTATTAAGGAGCTTTTCGACTCGCCTTAGCGGGTCTTCGCTCCGGCCCAAATGAGGGCAGTCAGGTAGACTGGCTGCCCTCAGCCTCGCAATGGGAGACGCGCATGACTAGCGAAAAGCTTAATATGGTGGAAATTTCCTATACTGATGAAATCCTGGAGAATTGGACTTTGCGTATTCCGGGAGAGGCTGTGTATGAAGTGTATCGCCCTGTCGAAACCCTGGAGCGTGTCACCGTTGATGGTCGTGACTTGATTCTTTTCGGTTCTACTGGAGTATTCGGACGCCTGATGGTTGATGTTGCCTCAGGGGTGGTACTGGAAAAGCTTGAGGGGTACTCCGACGTGAGCCTTGTGAACACATCACTCGAAGCCTTTAATCGTTGCCTTGAAGTGTTTGCTGCTAAAATGCCGCTGCTGGAAATTGATGACGAGGAAGAGGCGGAGGAGGTGGATAGGGAGATTGCTAAAGGGCTGGAAGAAGATGTGCGGCGGATCGATCCAGAGGCCTACGTTGAAAATAGTTTCTGGTATGAAATTAGGTGGAGTGTAGCGATCGGAGACTTCAGGGGCTGAAACTCCGGAAGGGCTGGAAAGGAACTGGCCTGGGTAGAATTTCCGTGGTGCTGGACTGCCTGCCGGATCTGCAGATCTACGACAAGGACGCGTCCAGCCACCTCGCTGGCGGCCAACTCATGGCGACAGACTCCTTTCCCGTCACCTTCACCCCGAAGAGCGCTGACCGGTCCCCGTCGTTTGGGCCCGATGCCGACTGGGAACGACGGTGTACGGCTCCTGCCGCTCGCCTTGGAGATGTCGCGTTTCGTATGCATCTTGATGCGTGATGTGATTGCCTTGGGATGAGGTGACCCGCGACGATGGCGTTGCGGCTGGAGAGGGAGCCCGCATGTCCCAGCCGAAGCATCTCGACCCTGCCTCCATGGCGGAGTTCTACGGCGCGGAGCTGCGCAGGCGCCGTGAGGACGCGGGGTTGACGCAGGGCGGGCTCGGGGAGTTGGTGTACTGCTCGGGGCCCTACATCGGGCAGATCGAGATCGCCATCCGCCGGCCGCAGTTGGATCTGTCCGAGCGGATCGACACCGTGCTGAAGGCGGACGGGTTCTTCCGACGGTTGTGCAAGGCGATCCTCAAGGCGTCCAAGTTCGCCGACTACTTCGCGGCAGTGGCCGAGTTGGAGCGACGGGCGAAGACGATCTGCGACTTTGCCACGATGGTGGTTCCGGGGTTGCTCCAGACCGAGGCGTACACCCGGGCTCTCATCCGGTCTGCCCGGCCGCTGGTCGACCAGGAAGAGGTCGAGCGGGTCGTCGGCGGGCGGCAGGAGCGGGCCCGTGCGCTGCTCAAGGATCCGGCCGACCCCGAGCTGTGGTTCGTCATCCACGAGGCTGCACTGCGGGTGCCCGTCGGCGGGAACGACGTGATGCGCGGGCAACTGGAATACATCGCGGAGGTGTCTCGGAGTCATCAGGCGATCGTGCAGGTCATGCCGTTCTCGGGTGGGCTGAATCCGCTCCTCTACGGGGCGATGACGGTTATGACCTTCGCCGAGGAGCCGACCGTGGCGTACACCGAGAGCGCTCATTCCGGGCAGTTGATCGAGGATCCGGCGGTGGTCGCGAACATCGCCAGGTCCTACGATCTTGCCAGGGCCGCCGCCTTGTCACCGGAGGCGTCCCTCGCCTTCATCGGCCGAGTCGCGGAGGACTACACACCATGAATAGCACCACGCCTGATCTGCGCTCCGCCCGCTGGCGCAAGTCGTCGTACAGCAACGCTGAGGGCGGCTCGTGCGTCGAGGTCGCCGACGGCTACCCCGGCGTCGTTCCCGTGCGCGACAGCAAGAACTTCGATGGCCCGGTGATCACGGTGTCCGCCGGGGCCTGGCACGCGTTCGTCGAAAAGGTTGTGAAGTAACCGGCGTTCAGCCGTCAGTCGGTGTCGTTGCCGGCCTTCCCGTACCGGCGGAAGTCGGAGGTCTCCACCGTCCAAGGGCCGAACGGCACCGAGTCCCCGAAGATGTACGGATCCTTGTGCTGATAGCGGTCCTTGCAGGGATCCGAGTGGACCTGGATGGTGCCCGTGCGCGGATCGACGATCATGTAGTGGGCGATGCCCATGGTGGCGTACTCGGCGAGCTTCTCGCCGTAGTCGTTGCCCGGGTTGGACGGCGAGACGATCTCGATGACCGCCAGCACCTGTGTGGCGTCGACGGCGAGCCCCTCCTCGTCCAGTACGGCTTCGGGGATGACCACGGCGTCGGGACGCCGCATGCGGCCGATCGCCGGGTGCTCGATCTCGGGGCCGTTCGCGCAGACATAGCCGGGATGCGCGGTGGGGAGCTGAGCGTTGAGCTGGTTGCGAATGCGGCGGGCCGCGCCCTCGTGGCGCTTCGAAGGGCTCGTCATCGCGAGGAAGGGGCCGGACGGGCCGATCTCGACCGTCCAGGCTCCCTCCAGGTGCTCCGCGTACGCCATCAGCTCCTCGGCGATCGCGCGCATCTTCGCGTAGTCCACGCTCCGAGCATATTGAGGCTTCCGCGCCGACGGCCGCTCAGCCCGCCAGCCCCAGCTCCCGAGCAATAAGCATCCGCTGCACCTCGCTCGTGCCCTCCCCGATCTCCAGGATCTTGGAGTCGCGCCACATGCGGGCGACCGGGTACTCGTTCATGAAGCCGTAGCCGCCGTGGATCTGGGTGGCGTCGCGGGCGTTGTCGACCGCGATCGTGGAGGAGTAGAGCTTCGCCAGGGCCGCCTCCTTCTTGAAGGGTTCGCCGGAGACAAGGCGGGAGGCCGCGTCGCGCCAGGACAGGCGGGACGTGTGGGCCTTCATCTCCATGTCGGCGATCTTGAACTGGATCGCCTGGTTGGCGCCGATCGGGCGGCCGAAGGCCTGACGTTCCTTCGCGTACTTCACCGACTCGTCCACACAGCCCTGCGCCAGGCCCGTCGCCAGGGCCGCGATCGCGATGCGGCCCTCGTCCAGGATCCGCAGGAACTGGGCGTAGCCCCGGCCCTCCTCACCGAGCAGGTTCGCGGCCGGGACGCGCACGTCGGAGAACGACAACTCCCGCGTGTCCGAGGCGTTCCAGCCCACCTTCGAGTACGGGGCCGCGACCGTGAAGCCCGGCGTGCCGGACGGGACGATGATCGACGAGATTTCGGGGCGGCCGTCCTCCGCGCGGCCGGTGACCGCCGTGACCGTCACCAGGCCCGTGATGTCCGTGCCCGAGTTGGTGATGAAGCACTTCGAGCCGTTGATCACCCATTCGTTCGTCGAGGGGTCGAGGCGCGCCGTCGTGCGGGTCCCGCCCGCGTCCGAGCCGGCGTCGGGCTCCGTGAGGCCGAACGCGCCCAGGATCTCGCCCGAGCACAGGCGCGGCAGCCACTCCTGCTTCTGGGCCTCCGTGCCGAAGCGGTAGACCGGCATCGCGCCCAGGGAAACGCCGGCTTCCAGGGTGATGGCGATGGACGAGTCGACGCGGGCCAGTTCCTCCAGCGCGAGGCCGAGCGCCAGGTAGTCGCCGCCCATGCCGCCGTACTCCTCCGGGAACGGCAGCCCGAACAGGCCCATGCGGCCCATCTCGCGGACGATCTCGTACGGGAACTCATGGCGTTCGTAGAAGTCGCCGATCTTGGGCGCCACGACGTCGTGGGCGAACTCCTCGACCGTGCGCCGGAGTTCTTCCAGCTCGGGGGAGAGGTGGTGGTCCATGGGGGTCACTCCTTGTGGGAGAGGGCTCGGACGGTGCGGGACGGGCTGGGCCGGTCCAGGTGCGCGGCCATCCACACGCTCGTGGCGGTGAGCCGGCCGAGGTCGACCCCGGTGTCGATACCGAGGCCCTGAAGCATCCACACGAGGTCTTCGGTGGCGAGATTGCCGGTGGCGGACTTGGCGTACGGGCAGCCGCCGAGGCCGCCCGCGGAGGCGTCGACGGTCGTCACGCCGTGCTGGAGCGCGGCCAGGGTGTTGGCGAGCGCCTGGCCGTAGGTGTCGTGGAAGTGCACGCCGATCGCGCTGGTCGGCACGCCCTCCTCGTTCAGCTGGGAGAGGAGAGATTGGACGTGGGCCGGGGTCGCCACCCCGATCGTGTCGCCCAGGCTCAGCTCGTCGCAGCCCATGTCCATGAGCGCCTTGCAGACGCGGACGACCTGGTGGACGGGGACCGGGCCCTCCCAGGGGTCGCCGAAGCACATGGAGAGGTAGCCGCGGACGTGCACCTTGTCGGCCTTCGCGCGGGCCACCACCGGTTCGAACATCGCCAGGGCCTCGTCCACCGTGCGGTTGAGGTTGGCCTTCGCGAAGGACTCCGTCGCGCTGGCGAAGACGGCGATCCGGCGGGCGCCCAGCGTGAGGGCGCGGTCCAGGCCGCGTTCGTTCGGGACCAGGACCGGTAGCTCCACCGGCAGTTCGCTGATCAGTGGGAACAGCTGCTCCGCGTCCGCCAGTTGGGGTACCCACTTGGGGTGGACGAAGCTGGTGGCCTCGATCGTGGTCAGGCCCGCGTCGGCGAGCTTGCGGATGAAGTCGGCCTTCACCTCCGTGGGCACGGTCGCCTTCTCGTTCTGGAGGCCGTCGCGCGGGCCGACCTCGTGGATCCTCACCCGTGCGGGCAGGTCCTGGGCCGGTACGACCATGGGCAGTCCCTGAACGGTCATTCCTCCGCCTCCGCGTCCGTGTCCACGTGGTTGTGGGGGTCGTCGTGGTCGTCGTGGGCGTCCTCGTGTGGCGCGATCACGGCCAGCACCTGGTCCATGGCGACCGTGGTGCCGGGCGTGACGTCCAGCTCGGCGACCGTTCCGGCGTGCGGGGCGGAGATGACGTGCTCCATCTTCATCGCCTCCACCACCAGCAGGCTCTGCCCGGCGGTCACCTCGTCCCCGACGGCCACCTTCACGACGGTCACCGTGCCGGGCATCGGCGCGGTGAGTGATTCGGTACCGGAGTGCGCGGCCCTCGTGAGCGACGCGGCGACCGGGTCGTGGTCGCGTACGTGCCAGGCGTCGCCGTCGCGGCCCAGCCAGTCGGCGGCGCGGTGGAAGGTGTGGCGTACGCCGTCCAGCACGACGCAGACCTGGTCCTCGGTGACCGTGTGGGTGCCCCGGGGGGCGTACTCCACCGGCTCGAACACCCGCAGGGGGAAGGTCACGGGCTTGGGCTCGCCCCCGAGCCGCCAGCCGCTCGGCACCGAGAACGGGTCCGTCCAGCCCTCGCCGCTCGGCTTCAGCGCATCGAGACGTACGGCTGCCGCGGCCTCGTACACCTCCTCCGGCACCTCCGCCGATACGAGCCCGTCCACCTCCCGCTCCACCAGCCCCGTGTCCAACTCGCCCGCCACCACCGCCGGATGGGCCAGCAGGCGGCGCAGGAAACCGGCGTTGGTCTGCACGCCCAGGATGACCGTCGCCGCGAGGGCCGCCCTCAGCTTCCGCAACGCAGTGGCTCGGTCCGGCCCGTACGCGATCACCTTCGACAGCATCGGGTCGTACAGGCTGCCGACCTCCGTGCCCTCCGAGAGGCCCGAGTCCGTCCGCACTCCCCCAAGCTCTCGGCTTCGCTCGAGCAGGGGGGACCCCCATTCGCCCTGCGGCTCGTGCAGCGACAGCACCGTGCCGCCGGAGGGGAGGAAGCCGCGGGACGGGTCTTCGGCGCAGATGCGGGCCTCGATCGCGTGTCCGGTGAGCGTGATGTCCTTCTGTCCGAAGGACAGGGGCTCTCCCGCCGCCACCCGCAACTGCCACTCCACCAGGTCGAGGCCGGTGATCAGCTCCGTCACCGGGTGCTCGACCTGGAGTCGGGTGTTCATCTCCATGAAGTAGTACGACGAAGGGTCCCCGCCCGGCACGATGAACTCCACCGTGCCCGCGCCCCGGTAGCCGCACGAGCGGGCCGCCTGGACCGCCGCCTCGCCCATCGCCGCGCGCGTGGCCTCGTCGAGGAGCACGCTCGGCGCCTCCTCGATGATCTTCTGGTGGCGGCGCTGGAGCGAGCACTCGCGCTCGCCCAGGTGCACCACGTTGCCGTGGGCGTCCGCCAGGACCTGGATCTCGATATGGCGGGGGCGGTCGATCCAGCGTTCGACCAGGAGCGTGTCGTCACCGAAGGAGGCGCGGGCCTCGCGGCGGGCGGCGGCGATCTCGTCCCCCAGCACGGAAGCGTCCCGCACCAGCCGCATGCCCTTGCCGCCACCGCCCGCGCTCGGCTTCAGCAGTACCGGCATGCCGATCTCGTGGGCGGCCTCGGCCAGCTCCGCGTCCGTCAGCCCGCTGCCGCTCGACCCCGGTACGACCGGTACCCCGGCCGCCTTCACCGTCTCCTTGGCGCGGATCTTGTCGCCCATGAGCGAGATCGCTTCCGCGGGCGGTCCGATGAACACCAGCCCGGCCTCCGCGCACGCGCGCGCGAACCCGGCGTTCTCCGCGAGGAAGCCGTACCCCGGGTGCACCGCCTGGGCGCCGGTCCGCAGGGCGGCCTCCAGCAGCCGCTCCATGGACAGATAGCTCTCGGCCGCCGGCGCCGGTCCGATCCGTACCGCCGTGTCGGCCTCCCGGACGTGCCTGGCGTCCGCGTCCGCGTCGGAGAAGACGGCCACCGAGCGCACTCCGAGCGAGCGCAGTGTGCGGATGACCCGGACCGCGATCTCGCCCCGGTTGGCCACAAGCACCGTGTCAAACATTGATCCGATCCCCCTCACATCCGGAAGACGCCGAACTGGGGTTCACCCAGGGGCGCGTTGGCACACGCGGTCAGGGCCAGGCCCAGCACCTGCCGGGTCTCCAGCGGGTCGATCACGCCGTCGTCCCAGAGGCGTGCCGTCGCGTAGTAGGCGTTGCCCTGGCGTTCGTACTGGGCGCGGATCGGGGCCTTGAAGGCCTCCTCGTCGTCCAGGGGCCAGGACTCCCCGTGCGCCTCGAGCTGGTCGCGCTTGACGGTGGCGAGCACCGACGCGGCCTGTTCGCCGCCCATGACCGAGATCTTGGCGTTGGGCCACATCCACAGGAAGCGCGGTGAATACGCCCGGCCGCACATCGAGTAGTTGCCCGCGCCGAACGAGCCGCCGATGACCACCGTGAGCTTCGGCACGCGCGTACAGGCCACCGCCGTCACCATCTTGGCGCCGTGCTTGGCGATGCCGCCCGCCTCGTAGTCCCGTCCCACCATGAAGCCCGAGATGTTCTGGAGGAACACCAGCGGGATGCCGCGCTGGTCGCACAGCTCGATGAAGTGGGCGCCCTTCTGGGCCGATTCGGAGAACAGGATGCCGTTGTTGGCGACGATGCCGACCGGGTGGCCGTGGATCCGGGCGAAACCGGTGACGAGGGTCTGCCCGAACTCCGCCTTGAACTCGGCGAACCGTGAACCGTCCACCACGCGCGCGATGACCTCGCGGACGTCGTAGGGCGTGCGGGAGTCGGCGGGTACCGCCCCGTACAGCCCGTACGGGTCCACCTTGGGCTCGACGGACGGGACGACCTCCCAGGGCAGCGACCCGCGCGCGGGGAGGGTGGACACGATGGTCCGTACGATCCGCAGCGCGTGCGCGTCGTCCTCCGCGAGGTGGTCCGTCACGCCCGACACGCGTGCGTGGACCTCGCCGCCGCCCAGCTCCTCGGCGGTCACCACCTCGCCGGTGGCCGCCTTCACCAGGGGCGGGCCGCCCAGGAAGATCGTGCCCTGGTTGCGGACGATCACGGCCTCGTCGCTCATCGCCGGGACATACGCCCCGCCGGCGGTGCAGGACCCGAGCACGGCGGCGATCTGGGGAATCCCGGCGCCGGACATCCGCGCCTGGTTGTAGAAGATCCGCCCGAAGTGCTCGCGGTCGGGGAACACCTCGTCCTGCATGGGCAGGAAGGCGCCTCCGGAGTCGACGAGATAGACACAGGGGAGGCGGTTCTCCAGGGCCACCTCCTGCGCCCGCAGGTGCTTCTTCACCGTCATCGGGTAGTACGTGCCGCCCTTGACCGTGGCGTCGTTGGCGACGATCACGCACTCGCGGCCGCCGACCCGCCCGATTCCGGCGATGACCCCGGCGGCCGGTGCCTGCCCCTCGTACATCCCCTCGGCCGCCAGCGGGGCCAGCTCCAGGAAGGGCGACCCCGCGTCCAGCAGCGTGTCCACGCGGTCGCGCGGCAGCAGCTTGCCGCGCGCGGTGTGGCGCGCGCGGGCCTTCTCGCCGCCGCCCAGCCGGGCCGCGGCGAGCTTCGCGCGCAGCTCCTCGACCAGGGCGCGGTGCGCCGCCTCGTTGGCCCGCCAGGCCTCCGACGCGGGGTCTGCCGCGCTCGTCAGCTCCGGTGCCTCCTGCATCCTGCGGTCCCCTCACCTTGTTAATGAGCGTTAACGCATTTCCTTCAGGTTAACGACCGCTAACCTCGCTGTCTAGAATTGTTTTCATGGCCACCAGAACCGACGCCCCGACCCGTCGCGAGCAGATCCTCAAGGAGGCCGCGCGGCTGTTCGCCGAGCGCGGCTTCCATGGTGTCGGGGTCGACGAGATAGGAGCCGCGGTCGGCATCAGCGGACCCGGTCTGTACCGGCACTTCGCGGGCAAGGACGCGATGCTCGCCGAGCTGCTCGTGGGGATCAGCGGGCAGCTGCTGACCGGGGCCAGGCGGCGGGTCGCCGAGGCCGACGGGGGCCCCGCGGGGCGGAACCCCGAGGCGGTCCTCGACTCGCTGATCGAGGGGCACATCGACTTCGCGCTCGACGACCGTCCCCTGATCACCCTGCACGACCGGGAGCTGGACCGCCTCCGGGACACCGACCGCAAGCTCGTGCGGCAGCTCCAGCGGCAGTACGTCGAGCTGTGGGTGGAGATCGTCCGCGAGGTGTATCCGGACCTGACCGAGCCGTCCGCCCGCTCGGCGGTGCACTCGGTGTTCGGGCTGCTGAACTCCACGCCGCACCTGGGGAGGCCGGGATCGCTGCCGGGGCGCGGTGCGACGGCGGAGCTGTTGCACCGGATGGCGCGGGGTGCTTTCGCGGCGGCCGGCAGCGAATGAGCCGGGGCTCTGCTCCATGAGCGTGACGAGTCCTTGAGCGTGACGAGTCCGTGAGCGTGCCGAGCGTGACGAGCATTACGTGGCGGTCGTGGCGGTCACTCTGGACGACCGTTCGTACTCGCCGGTACGGTGCTGTCTGAGCAAGCGCTTAGACATACCCAGGTGGAGGTGGCGGCGGTGCGCCGTACGGTGTTCAACGAGGATCACGAGGCGTTCCGGGAGACCCTGCGCGCCTTCATCGAGGCCGAGGTCGTTCCCGTCTACGACGAGTGGTTCGCCGCCGGCCAGGCGCCGCGCGACTTCTACTACAAGCTCGCCGAGCTGGGCCTCTTCGGGATCAACGTCCCGGAGGAGTTCGGCGGCGCCGGCATCGACTCGTACAAGTTCGAGGCCGTGATGTACGAGGAGACCGCCCGCGCGGGCGTCCACTTCGGCGGCTCCGGCGTGCACGTGCTGCTCGGCCTGCCGTACATCAAGATGCTCGCCACCGACGAGCAGAAGAAGCGCTTCCTGCCGAAGTTCGTCTCCGGTGAGGAGATGTGGGCCCTGGCGATGACCGAGCCGGGCACCGGCTCCGACCTCGCGGGCATGAAGACCACCGCCAAGCTCTCCGAGGACGGCACCCACTACGTCCTCAACGGCGCCAAGACCTTCATCACCGGCGGCGTCCACGCCGACCGCGTGATCGTCTGCGCCCGCACCTCCGCCCCGACGGCCGAGGACCGCCGCTTCGGCATCTCCCTGTTCGCCGTGGACACCAAGTCCGAGGGCTACTCCATAGGCCGCAAGCTCGACAAGCTCGGCCTGAGGACCTCCGACACCGCCGAGCTGGCGTTCGTCGACGTGAAGGTCCCGGTCGAGGACCTGCTCGGCGAGGAGAACAAGGGCTTCTACTACCTCGGCCACAACCTGGCCTCCGAGCGCTGGGGCATCGCCTTCGGCGCGTACGCGCAGGCCAAGGCCGCCGTCCGGTTCGCCAAACAGTACGTCCAGGAGCGCACCGTCTTCGGCAAGCAGGTCGCCCACTTCCAGAACACCAAGTTCGAGCTGGCCGCCTGCCAGGCCGAGGTGGACGCCGCCGAGGCGGTCGCCGACCGCGCCCTGGAGGCCCTCGACGCGGGTGAGCTGACCCCCGCCGAGGCCGCCAGCGCCAAGCTGTTCTGCACCGAGGTCGCCCACCGCGTGATCGACCGCTGCCTCCAGCTGCACGGCGGCTACGGCTTCATGAACGAGTACCCGATCGCCCGCCTGTACGCGGACAACCGCGTCAACCGCATCTACGGCGGCACCAGCGAGATCATGAAGTCGATCATCGCCAAGGACATGGGGCTGTAAGCCCACCGCAACCACTGGCCGATACAACTGGACGCCATGAGCCAGGCACTTCTCGATCTCCTCGATCTGCTCGACCTGGAGCAGATCGAGGAGAACATCTTCCGCGGCCAGTCCCGTTCCGCCGTCGTCCCCCGGGTGTTCGGCGGACAGGTGGCGGCGCAGGCGCTGGTCGCCGCCGGGCGTACGGTCCCCGCGGACCGGCACGCCCACTCCCTCCACGCGTACTTCCTGCGCATCGGCGACCCGGGCGCGCCCATCGTCTACAACGTCGAGCGCATCCGCGACGGCCGCTCCTTCACCACCCGCAGGGTGGTCGCGGTCCAGCACGGCCGGCCGATCTTCGCGCTGTCGGCGTCCTTCCAGACGTACGAGGAAGGCCTCGACCACCAGGCCCCCATGCCGCCCGCCCCCGACCCGGCGACCGTCCCCACCGGCCAGGAACGCCTCCGCGGCTACGACCATCTCGACCCCGAGATCGTCGAGAGGTTCCTGGAGGCCCGCGAGGCGATCGACCTGCGCTATGTCGACGAACCGCCGTACGGGAAGTTCGGCGAGCCGCGCGAGCCGCACTCCCAGGTGTGGTTCCGCACCAACGGCAAGCTCGACGACGACCCCCTCCTCCACGTCGTCCTCGCCACGTACGTCTCCGACATGACGCTCCTCGACTCCGTGCTGCTCGCGCACGGTCGTGGCGGCTGGGCCGTCGGCGACGTGGTCGGGGCCTCGCTGGACCACGCGATGTGGTTCCACCGCCCGTTCCGGGCCGACGAGTGGCTGCTGTACGACCAGGAGTCCCCGTCGGCCCACGGCGGACGCGGGCTCGGTCAGGCCCGCATCTACACGCAGGACGGACGTCTCGCCATTTCGGTGATCCAGGAGGGCGTGGTCCGCGTACCGCGCTGACCGCGCCCGCTCGGCGACCGCCACGGTCGGTGTCGCCGCCTGCCGCGGGTCGCCTGCCACGGGTCGCCTGTCCCCTGCCGACCGCCGCGGGCCGCCTGCCACGGGTCGCCTGTCCCCTGCCGACCGCCGCGGGCCGCCTGCCGCCTGCCGCCCGCCGCGGGTCGACCAGGGCCCGTCCGGACCGCCGGGACGGCGTAGGCGTCGACCATGCGGGGGTCGGTTCAGGTCGCCGGTTTCGCGGCCGTCGTGACGGCCGCGACCCGGTGCTCGTGGCCGACGGGCGGACTGCTGCCCCGCGCTCGCCGTTGGCGGGGGCCGCTGCCCCGGTGGAGTCGAGGCTGTGTGGCAGGCGCCCCCCGCTGCTCCGCGCCCTGCCGACGGCCTCAGCCGCCGTTCGTCAGCCCGGCCGCGTCGAGCAGGTACGCCGTCAGCGGGTCGTAGTGACGCGGGCTCGTGACGTGGTCGTCGAGGGGGACCGTCACCTGGAGGGTGCCCTCGGCCTCGGCGAGGAAGAGCGCCGGGTCGTTGCAGTCGGCGTACCCGACGGAGTCGATGCCGAGCCGGCCCGCGCAGCCCGCCCAGCCGTGGTCGGCGACCACCAGGTCGGGCAGGGGGCGGCCCGCGCCCTCCAGGCCCTTGAGGATCTGGCGCATCGGTTCGCCGGAGTGGGTGTGCCAGAGGGTGGCGCCGTGTTCCAGGACCGCCACGTCGGCGAACTGCATCACGTACCCCTCCTCCGTCTGCAGCCCGTCCGGGATGACGACGATCTCGCAGCCGGCGGCGCGTAGGGCGGCCGCGGTGGCGCGGTGGACGTCCAGGAGCCCGCCGGGGTGGCCGGTGGCGAACAGAACGCGCTGTTCGCCGTCGGCGGCCTTGCGCAGGCGGGCCGCGAGGCGTTCCAGGGCGTCGACCGTCAGGTCCGGGTCGATGGTGTCCTGGCCGTAGCGGTACTCGGGGTCGTCGTTGACGCCGCAGCGCTCCGCCATGACCGCGAGGACGTCCTGCTCGTCGCTCCAGCGGTCGCCGAATTCCAGGCCCAGCCAGTAATTGCGGTCGCCGTTCGCGAGCTTGCGGTAGTGGGAGAGGTTGTTCTCGCGGGGCGTGGCGACGTCGCCCGCGATACGAGTCCGTACGAGGTGGTCGACGAGCTCGGCGCGGCTGGGGATCCCGGGTATCGGCATGCCATCCATTCTGCCGGGGCGCTTCGCGCGGGGGGTCGATGTCCCGAACCGTGGGACGTGCGTCACTCGGGGCAGGAAGCCGCCAGAGCGTTGTGGTTGAGGGCGTAGCCCCAGGGCCGAGAAGGCATAGCCCCCAGGGCCGAGAAGGCGTAGCCCGCAGGGACGGAAGAGAAGGCCCGTCAGCCCTGGGCCGTTTGTTTCAGCGCGAACCACAGCTCCATGCGCACATCCGGATCGTCGAGGTCGCTGCCGAGCAACGCCGCGCACCGGGCGATCCGTTGGCGCACGGTGTTGCGGTGTACCGACAGTGCGACGGCCGTGCGGTCCCAACTGCCGTGCAGCGACAGCCAGGTGCGCAGGGTCTCGGTGAGCGCGGGGGTCGCGGCGATCGGCGCGAGCAGCGCCCGGGCGTGCAGTTCGGCCTCCGCGGGCGGGACCAGGTCGGCCAGGCCCGCACGCTCTCCGTGGCGCACCAGCGGCGAGCGGGTCGCGCGGGCCCGGGCCAGCGCGCGGGACGCCTGCGCGTCGGCCGACGGCCACGCCTCGGGGCCCACGGCCGCGCTCACGCCCAGCGTCCAGCCCGGCTGCGGGGCCGGTTCCCGGTCGGCGGGCACGAGGACCCGTACGACGTCACCGGCCGTGTCCACGAGCGCGGAGCCCAGCGCCGCGCCGAGCGCCGACGCGGCCACCGCGTCCGGGGCGGGGCGGTCCCCGGCGGGCCGGGCGCGCACCACCATCCACCGTTCCCCGCCGAGCAGCGGCGCGACCTCCTCGGCCGGGTCCCCCAGCAGCAGCCGGACGAGCGCCGACGAACGTGCCGCCCCGCTGCCGCTCTGGTGCTCGCCGGTGAGCAGGGACAGCAGCACCGCGGCGACCGAGGAGATCGTGTGGTCGCCCGGATCGCGGCGCGGGGAGGCCACCCCGAGCACGAAGCCCTGCCCGGTGCCGAGGGCGTAGGCCGCGAGATGGGTGCCGGCGACGGTGTCGGTGGCGGAGGAGGGAGTCGGGGGCGGGGTGGGCCCGGCCGGACCTCCCGGCCGCACCACACCCGCCAGCTCGCCCAGCGCCCGCACCGCCGGCTGCGGGGCCCGCCCCGCCCCCGCCAGTTCCGCGCCGTCCGGTCCGTACAGGGTCGCCCGGCCGCCCACCCGCTGGGCCAGCTGCCGCAGCACCGAGGGCACCGGGTCCGGGCGCGCCGCCGCAGCGGCCAGACTCTGCTGGGCCTCCGTGACGCGGCGCAGCTCCGCCAGGCGGGCCTGGGCCATCAGCTGCCACACCGCACGCGCCACGCCGGAGAACGTCGTCTGCGGCGGGACCTCAAGCAGCGGCAGCCCATAGCGGTCGCAGGCCGCCACCAGCGCCCGCGGCACCGTGTCGTGCACCGGGGCCAGGCCGAAACCGAGCGCCGCGCCGCCCGCCGCCACGATCCGGGAGACGTAGTCGTCGAAGTAGGTGCCGGAGCCGGCGGCCTCCGGGATGTGCACGCCCGCCGTCAGCAGCAGCTCGCCGCCCAGCAGATACGGGTACGGGTCGGCCATCTCCGAGGTGTGCGCCCAGTGGATCACGGTCTCGGAATCCGTCGGCCCGGCGATCTGCCGCAGGGCCAGGTCGTCCCGGGCGAGCAGGGCGGAGAGCGGTACCGCTGGGGTCGGCGGTACCGCGGGGGCCGACTGCGGGTGCGTGTCCGGCATGGTGGACGGTTCCTCCATCCCGTTCGGTACCGATGGATGAAACGTACACTTCAGAGTCGCTTTCCAGCCACCTAGTGTCAGTCCGGACCGGCAGCCGCGGGTACGGGCGGATGTCCCCGCGAGCCGCTGCCGTCCCCACCGGTCGGCCACCGCCGCCGATCGCGTCCCCGAAGAAATCCATCTGCACGACACGCCACCGGAAAGTGCGCGAAGGAGGGCCCCTCATGGCCGTCGACTACACAGTGATCGTCGTCTATCTGGCCGGCATGCTGGCCATGGGCTGGTGGGGCATGCGCCGCGCCAAGTCGAAGAGCGAGTTCCTCGTCGCGGGCCGCCGCCTCGGGCCCACCATGTACTCCGGCACCATGGCCGCGATCGTTCTCGGCGGCGCGTCCACCATCGGCGGCGTCGGCCTCGGCTACCAGTACGGCCTCTCCGGTGCCTGGATGGTGTTCACCATCGGACTCGGCCTGCTCGCCCTCTCGGTCTTCTTCTCCGCGCGCATCGCCCGCCTGAAGGTCTACACCGTCTCCGAGATGCTCGACCTGCGCTACGGCGGCCGGGCCGGCGTCATCTCGGGTCTGGTCATGTGGGCGTACACCCTCATGCTCGCGGTCACCTCGACCATCGCCTACGCCACCATCTTCGACGTCCTGTTCGACATGAACCGGACCGTCGCGATCATCCTCGGCGGCACCATCGTCGTCGCGTACTCGACACTCGGCGGCATGTGGTCCATCACGCTCACCGACATGGTGCAGTTCGTGGTGAAGACCATCGGCGTGCTGCTCCTGCTGCTGCCCATCGCGGTCGTCAAGGCCGGCGGCTTCAGCGAGATGAAGGCCAAGCTGCCGACCACGTACTTCGACCCGCTGGGCATCGGCGGCGAGACGATCTTCACCTACGTCCTCATCTACACCTTCGGCATGCTGATCGGGCAGGACATCTGGCAGCGCGTGTTCACCGCGCGCAGCGACAGGACCGCCAAGTGGGGCGGCACCGTCGCCGGCACCTACTGCCTGGTGTACGCCCTCGCCGGCGCCGTCATCGGCACCGCCGCCAAGGTCCTTTACCCGAAGCTGGGCAGCCCGGACGACGCCTTCGCGACCATCGTCAAGGACGAACTTCCCATCGGCGTACGTGGGTTGGTGCTCGCCGCCGCCCTCGCCGCGGTGATGTCGACCTCTTCCGGCGCGCTCATCGCGTGTGCGACCGTCGCCAACAACGACATCTGGTCGCGGCTGCGCGGTGTCGTGCGCCGCGACGAGGGGGCGCACGACGAGGTCAAGGGCAACCGGGCCTTCATCCTGATCATGGGGGTCGCGGTGATCGGTACGGCGATCGCGCTGAACAACGTCGTCGAGGCGCTGACCGTCGCCTACAACCTGCTCGTCGGCGGTCTGCTCGTCCCCATCCTGGGCGGACTGCTGTGGAAGCGCGGCACTGTGCAGGGGGCTCTCGCCTCCGTGGTGGTCGGCGGTCTCGCCGTCATCGGCCTGATGGCGTCGTACGGCATCCTCGCCAACGAGCCCGTGTACTACGGCCTGCTGGCCTCGCTGGCGGTGTACGTCGGGGTGTCGCTCGCGACGAAGCCGACGGAGGCGGCCGTGCTGGCCGCTTGGCGCGAGCGGCTCGCGGGACGCGGAGCGGAGACCACGCAGGAGCCGACGGCGGTGGGCGTCTAGCCCCGAGGCTTCGGCCCGGCAGCCTCTGGCGCCGGGCCGGGCGGGTCCCGTCCCGGGGTCCGCGACACTGGAAGAAAAACGCATGACCCGGAGGAGTCCGACGATGAGCAGCACCGAGAACCCCGCAGCAGGCGACAGCCGGCCCCGCGGCCCCGTCGACTCGTCCCGCATCCCGCGGTACGCGGGCCCCGCGACCTTCGCCCGGCTGCCCCGTCTCGACGAGGTCGGCACCGCGGACGTCGCCGTGGTCGGCGTGCCCTTCGACTCGGGCGTCTCCTACCGCCCCGGCGCCCGCTTCGGCGGCAACGCGATCCGTGAGGCCTCCCGCCTGCTGCGCCCGTACAACCCGGCGCAGGACGCCTCCCCCTTCGCGCTCGCGCAGGTCGCCGACGGCGGTGACATCGCCGTGAACCCGTTCAACATCAACGAGGCCGTGGAGACCGTCGAAGCCGCCGCCGACGAACTCCTCGGCACGGGCGCCCGCCTGATGACCCTCGGCGGCGACCACACCATCGCGCTCCCCCTCCTGCGCTCGGTGGCCAAGAAGCACGGCCCGGTCGCGCTGCTGCACTTCGACGCCCACCTCGACACGTGGGACACGTACTTCGGCGCCGAGTACACCCACGGCACCCCGTTCCGCCGCGCCGTCGAGGAGGGCATCCTCGACACCTCCGCCCTCTCCCACGTCGGCACCCGCGGCCCGCTGTACGGCAAGCAGGACCTCACCGACGACGAGAAGATGGGCTTCGGCATCGTCACGTCGGCCGACATCTACCGGCGCGGCGCGGACGAGGTCGCCGATCAGCTCCGCCAGCGCATCGGCGACCGCCCGCTGTACATCTCCATCGACATCGACTGCCTCGACCCGGCCCACGCCCCCGGCACCGGCACGCCCGAGGCCGGCGGCATGACCTCGCGCGAACTCCTGGAGATCCTGCGCGGTCTCGCGTCCTGCAACCTGGTCTCGGCGGACGTCGTCGAGGTGGCGCCCGCGTACGACCACGCGGAGATCACCTCGGTGGCCGCGTCCCACACGGCGTACGAGCTGACGACCATCATGTCCCGCCAGATCGCGGCGGCCCGCGCCGGTGAGGAGACCAAGACCAAGTGACGCACGACCACGACCTGGTTCTCCGTCCGACGGCGGCGCAGACCCGGGCCGCGCTGAACCCTCCCCCCGGCCGCAACGGCGGAGACCTGGTCGTGGAGACCCTGGCCGGGCTGGGCGCGACGACGGTTTTCGGCCTGCCCGGCCAGCACGCGCTCGGCATGTTCGACGCGCTGCGCCGTTCCGATCTGCGGTACATCGGCCTGCGGGTGGAGAACAACGCGGGCTTCGCGGCGGACGCGTACGGCCGGATCACCGGAGAGGCCGCACCGCTGCTGCTGTCGACCGGCCCGGGCGCGCTGACGTCGCTCGCGGCGTTGCAGGAGGCGGCGGCGGCCTCCGCCCCCGTCCTGGCGATCAGCAGCCAGATCCCGACGGCCGGACTGGGCGGCGGGCGCCACGGCTATCTGCATGAACTCCCGGACCAGGCAGCCTCGTTCAGAGGCGTCGTCAAGTCCGTCCACACCGTCCGTACGCAGTCCCAGATCCCCTCGGCGATCGCCGCCGCCTGGCAGTCGGCGCTGACGGCTCCGCACGGCCCGGTGTGGGTGGAGATCCCGCAGGACGTGCTGCTCGCCGAGACACAGATCCCCGTGGTGACGGGCGTGGACGCCACCCCGGAGGAGCTGGCTCCGCGCCCCGAACTGACCGCCGTGGCCGCCGACCTGCTGTCCAGGGCCGCCCGTCCGGCGATCATCGCGGGCGGGGGAGTGGTACGGGCGGACGCGGCGGGCAAGCTGCGCCGCCTCGCCGAGACGCTGAACGCCCCCGTGGTCACCACCTTCGGCGGCAAGGGCGCCTTCCCCTGGGAGCACCCGCTCTCGCTGCAGTCCTGGCTGGAGGACCGCCACACGACGGACCTCCTGGAGGACGCGGACGTCCTGCTGGTGGTCGGCTCGGGCCTGGGCGAACTGTCCTCGAACTACCACACGTTCAAGCCGCGCGGCCGGGTCGTCCAGATCGAGGCCGACCTCGGCAAGCTGGAGGCCAACCACCCGGCCCTCGGTATCCACGCGGACGCGCGGCTCGCCCTCCAGGCCCTGCTCGAAACGGTCGAGACGCGTGCGGACGAGCAGGCGCCCGAGCGCGTACGAACGCTGCTCGCGAAGGTCCGCGAACGCATCGCATCCCAGGAACTCACCCTGGAACAGGACCTGTTGGCGTCCGTTCGCCGGGCCCTTCCGGACCGCTCGCCCTCCTTCTGGGACATGACGATCCTGTCGTACTGGGCCTGGTCCGCCTTCGATGCCCGCCGGCCGAACGCCATGCACTCGGCGCAGGGCGCGGGCGGTCTCGGTTACGCCTTCCCGGCGGCGCTGGGCGCGGCGGCGGCCGACCCGACGCAGTCGGTCCTCGCTGTCTCGGGCGACGGCGGCGCCCTGTACTCGATCGCCGAACTGGCGACGGCCCGGCAGTACGACCTGAACGTCACCTGGCTGATCGTCGACGACGGGGGCTACGGCATCCTGCGCGAGTACATGACGGACGCGTTCGGCGAGGCCACGGGCACGGAACTGACCCGCCCCGACTATGTGGCGCTGGCGGAGTCCTTCGGCGTCCCGGGCGTCCGTACGACCCCCGAGACGCTGGAGACCGACCTCGCCAAGGCGCTGGCCACGCCCGGCCCGTCCGTCGTGCTGCTCCCGGCGGTGCTGCGGATGTTCGCGCCGACACATCTGGACGGCTGACCGTAAGGGCCGGTCGTGACGGTCAGGTCGTCACGACCGGCCGGCCCAGCGGCGGCGGAGGGGCGCGGGGTGACCGCGCCCCGGGTGCCTACCAGATCGACTCGACCCACTCGGGGTGGTCGATGAACGGGTTGCGGTTGTGCTGGTAGGTGTCGTAGATGACCTGGTTGCGGCGCTCCTCGAAGGCGTCCGGCGGGTCCTCGTCGTTCCATGCCTTCAGGATCGCGAGCTTGCCGATGTACGGGTTGCTGCCGTTGCTGACGCTGCTGTTGACTTCGAGGTTCGCGAAGCCGTCGTCGCCCTCGTAGCGGACCGCCATGTAGAAGATCATGCGGGCCACGTCGCCCTTGACGGCGTCACGCGGTTCGAAGGAGTCCGAGTCGGTGAGGCTGCCGCCGCTGTTGGTGAAGCTGCTGCCGCCGTTGTCGAAGTCCTTGTTGCCGCGGGTGGAGTTGACCGCGACGTCCTCAGGACGGATGTGGTGCAGGTCGGTGCCCGGGCCGGTCGAGGTGGTGAGGTCGCCGTGCGAGATCGCCCACACGTGCTCGCGGTTCCAGTTGCCGGAGCTGCCGCCGTTGAGGGACTTGCTGCGAGAGATGCCGGAGTAGAGCAGCTTCACGTTGCTGCTGTTGTTCGGGTCCTGGTCCGTGTTCTTCAGGGCGTCCCAGAGCGCCGAGTACGACAGCTTCGTCTGGCTGCTGATGATCGTGTGGAGCGCGGACTTGAGGCTCGTGCCGGTCTTTCCGACGGCGTTCTTGTAGTACGTCGAGTCGTACGCCGTCGTCGTCGCCGCGGCCGGGGTCGCCGTCAGGGTGGGGGCGGTGAGGCCGACCAGTACGGCTGCGGTGGTCAGCGCCACTGACTTCCAGCGGCGTATGCGTGTCGCCAGCATGTGGGGTGTCCCATCTACGCGGGTTGAATGGAGGCGGCACCCGGGAGAGTGGCATGAGCATGCAGCCTTGTCCATGAACTGAGCATGTCCATTCGATGACCGAAACCGGCAAGTCACCCCTTGTCTACGCGAGTTGACGCGGCGAACGGCCCCCGACCGGGTGGTCAGGGGCCGCTGGTGATTCATCGCCGCTCGCGTCAGCTGACGTCCGAGGCGTCCAGACGGTAGATCGCGGACTGGTTGCTCTGCGACGAGGAGCTGGAGCGGGAGCTGGACCTGGAGTTGGAGTCGGCTGTGGAACCGGAGCCGGAAGTGGAGCTGTACTCGCTCTCCTTCACCGCCGTGCCGTGCTTCTGCACCCAGGCCGTGACCTCCGAGCTGACGCCGGACCCGCCGCCGGGGCCGCCGCCCATGCCGTCGCCGAGCTGGATGTAGTGCAGTTCGCCCTTCTTCACCAGCTCCTTGAGCTTGGCGAGCGTCATCGCCTTGTCGGAGCCCGACCAGCCCCACATGGAGATGACGGGCTCACCGCTGCTGACGATGAGCTGGGCCGCACTCTGCGAACTCGACACCGCCAGCAGCCACTTGGCGCCGTCCTGGTGCTTCTTCAGGTACGAGACGAGCCGGCTGCTCGCGCCGCCGCCGGGACCGCCGCCCATGCCACCGCCGGGGCCGCCCGTGCCGCCGGGCTGTCCGGTGGTACCGCCGGTGCCGGTCGTACCGCTGTCGCCGCCGGTGCTGTTCGGGGGCGTACCGCCCAGCTCGCCGTTCGCGCTGTCCTGCTGACCGCCCGGGAATCCTCCGCCCTGCTGCGTGCCGCCCGGCATCTCTCCGTTCGGCGCTCCGCTCGGCGCACCGCCACCCGGGACAGTGCCTCCGGCCTGGCCGTTCTGGCCGCCCTGCTGGGTGCCGCCCGGCATCTCGCTGTTGCCCGGTCCGCCGTTGCCGCCCCCGGCGAAGTCGCCTCGGCCGCCGCCCGGTCCGCCGCCGAAGCCGCCGCCCGTGGAGGGTCCGGCCGTCGGGTTGGTGCCGCCCATACCGCCGCCGCCCGACTCCGAGGGCACCGACCAGGCGTAGGCGGCCGGTCCCGCGACCGCCGCGACGATCGCCGCGGCGACGGAGGCCGCGAGGAGCCGTACGCGGTTGCCGGAGCGGAAGACGAACAGCCCCACGATCGCCAGCGCCATGACCACCCCGATGACCGGCCACAGCCATGTGTTCCAGCCGGAGGCCCGGCGCAGCAGCACGATCGCCCACACGGCGGTGACGGCCAGCCCCGCCGGCAGTACCCACGCCCACCGCTTGTCCGTGCGGAACGCGCGCAGCAGCATCACACCGCCGCCCCCGCACAGCGCCGCGATACCGGGCGCGAGCGCGGTCGTGTAGTAGGGGTGCATCGTGCCCTCGGCCATGGCGAAGGTCAGGTAGTGCAGCACGGTCCAGCCGCCCCACAGCAGCAGCGCGGCGCGCGTCGGATCGGTGCGCCCGGCGCGGCCGCAGAGCACCAGGCCGCCGACGAACGCGATGCCCGCGAAGGGGATCAGCCAGGAGATCTGGCCGCCGAGGATGTCGTTGAACATCCGGCCGAGGCCCGCCGTGCCGGAGAAGCCGCCGCCACCGCCTCCGCCGCCGTTGCCCTCACCGCCGAAGATCCGGCCGAGGCCGTTGTAGCCCATGATCAGGTCCCAGGCGGTGCCGTCCGTCGAGCCGCCGATGTACGGCCGCTCGGAGGCGGGCACCAGCGACACGGCCGCCGCCCACCAGAAGCTGGAGACCGCCAGGGCCACACCCGCCGGCAGCAGGTTCACGATCCGCTTCACCAGACCGATGCGCGCCGCGTACAGATAGACCGCGAAGACGGCGGGCAGCGCGATGTAGCCCTGGAGCATCTTCGTGTTGAAGGCGAGTCCGAAGCACACCGCCGAGCCGAGCAGCGGCAGCAGCCTGCCGTTCGTCACCGCGCGCAGGGCCAGCGCCGCGCCGCCCACCATCAGCAGGACCAGCAGCGTGTCCGGGTTGTTGTCGCGGTTGATCGCCACCGTGATCGGCGTGAGCGCGAGCACGAGCGCGGCGACGGCCGCCGCGCCGTGGCCCCACACCCGCTTCACGGAGGAGTGCAGGATCCAGATGGTCGCCAGTGCGGCGACGATCATCGGCGCCATCATCTGCCAGGTGCCGAAGCCGAAGAGCCGGCACGACAGGCCCATCACCATGAGCGCGAACGGCGGCTTGTCCACGGTCAGGAAGTTGCCCGCGTCCAACGAGCCGAAGAACCACGCCTTCCAGCTCTGGGTGCCGCTCAGCACGGCCGCGCTGTAGAAGCTGTTGAGGCTGGAGCCGGACAGGTTCCAGGAGTAGAGGACCGCGGCCAGCGCCATGACGGCGAGCAGCGCGGGCAGCGACCAGCGGGGTGCCTTCTCCGGCACGGCCCGGGGAGCGGACGGCTCCGGAGGCGGCGCGGTGGGCGCCACGGGGGACGCGGGAGCGTGGGGATGCGGATCAGTGGCAGACGTCACGAGCGTGATGCTGCACGGGCGGATTGGGCGAGCGCTGTGGCGTACCTGGCGCTCAGCTGTGAAAAGGCAAGGCCACCGTCTCGCATCCGTGCCGTGCCCCTCACGGACGTGGCGGCGGCCCCCACGGTGCGGCGGCCCGACAGAACGGCGGCCCCTACAGAGCGGGGGCCGCCGGTGCACGGCCTGCTGGGGGTACAGGCCTCCTGCATGCCCCTCATGGTTGCGGGAACTCGTGTTCGGAACACGTGTACAACTTCCGGTCGTCCTGGCGAGTCAAGAGAGAAGAGCGTGCTCAGCGCGCTTGCCAACGCTCAAGGGAACGGGGGAACCCTCATGACTCAGCACAGATCCCGACGCGCCCGCGTGCTCGGCGCGGTCATCGCCGCCGGGATGCTCATACCGTCCGTCGCCGCGGCGACACCCGCGGCCGCGGCCACGCCGACCGTCAGCTGCAGCTCCGCCAAGGCGGGCCTGGCCGCCAAACTGAAGAGAGACATCACCGCGGCCCTCGCGGGCCGCCAGGGGACCATCGCGGTCGGTCTCTACGACCGCTCCACCAACACCACGTGCTCGCTGCGCAGCACCACGGCCTACGACTCGGCGAGTGTCGTCAAGGTCACCGTGCTCGCCACGCTGCTGTGGGACGCGAAGAAGCACAACCGCTATCTCACGAGCCGCGAAACCAGCCTCGCCACGGCCATGATCACCAAGTCGGACAACAGCGCGACCAGCACACTGTGGAAGCAGCTGGGCATGACGAAGATCAAGGGCTTCCTCACCGCCGCCGCCATGACCCAGACCAAGCCGGGGGCCAACGGCTACTGGGGTCTGACCCAGATCACCGTGCGCGACGAGCAGAGGCTGCTCAAGCTCATCACCGCCAAGAACTCGGTGCTGAGCGACAACTCCCGCTCGTACATCCTGAAGCTGATGGGCAACGTCATCTCCTCGCAGCGCTGGGGCACCCCGGCCGGCGCGCCCTCCGGGGTCTCCGTGCACGTCAAGAACGGCTGGCTGCCGCGTGCCACGCACGGCTGGCGCGTGCACAGCGTCGGCACGTTCAACGGCCACGGGCACGACTACATGATCACCGTGCTCACCCATGGCAACAGCACCATGGACTACGGCGTCACCACCATCCAGAGGGTGGCCAAGGCCATCCACAAGGACCTGGTGCCGACGACCACGGCCGCGACCGCGTACGTGCCCACGAGCAGCCCGCAGGAGTCCGTGCCGGCGGTCCCCGCCGGCTGATCCCGGCGTTCCCCGGCGTTTCCCGGCGAGTCAAATCGGCCCAACTCCCCGCGATTCACGGAGAGTCCACTCCAAGGTCATTCGTCTCGCTCTACGGTGACGGCATGCGTCTGCGAACTCTTCTCGCCACTGTCACCGCCACCCTGGCGGCGGCCGGCTCCCTGGCCGCCGCTGGGCCTGCCACCGCGACCGACACGAGCAGCACGAGCAGCACGAGCACCCCGAGCACGAGCACCACAAGCAGCGCGAGCACCCATGTGTGTTCCTCCACCGTCGACATCCGGAGCTTCTCCGACGGCCTCGACAAGACGACGTACGAGGGAACGTTCGTCGGCAACCTCTCCGCGCTCGCCGTCGACCGCGACGGAGAGCTCGCCGCGCTGTCCGACCGTTCCTCGCTGTTCACCCTCGACCGCAAGACCGTCCGGCCCACCAGCGTGGTGAAGCTCGCCGACGAGAGCGGTGCCGACCTCGACTCCGAGGGCCTGGTCGTCGACCGTGACGGCACCCGGCTCGTCACCTCCGAGACCGAGCCGTCCGTGCGCCGCTACTCCCGCGACGGGAAGATCCTCGACCGCCTGCCGGTGCCGGACTCCCTCCGGGTCGCCCCGGCCGGCCGTGCCGCCACCAATCTGACGTTCGAGGGGCTGACCCTGCTCCCCGGCGGCCACACCCTGCTGGCGTCGATGGAGTACTCGATCTCGGGCGACAGCGCCGGCATCGCCCGCTTCCAGACCTGGAAGCGCCACGGCGGACACTTCGAGCTCGCGGCCCAGTACGGCTACCGCATCGACGCCGGGCTCGGCGTCCCCGAGGTCCAGGCGACGCCCGACGGCCGCCTCCTGGTCCTGGAGCGCGGCTGGACGTCCGGCGTCGGCAACACCGTCCGCCTCTACCTCGCCGACCCGCGCCACGCCACGGACACCAGCGGGATCGACAGCCTCACGGGGCAGTCGGACGTACGCCTGATCAAGAAGACCCTCCTGGCGGACCTCGTCAACTGCCCGTCACTGGGAGCGACGGCCAAGCAGCCCCAGCCGAACCCGCTCCTGGACAACATCGAGGGCATGACGATCACGGGCAGCACGAAGGACCGCCTGAACGTGCTCCTGGTCAGCGACGACAACCAGAACAACGCCCAGATCACCCGTCTGTACTCCCTGCGCGTCCGCCTGCCGCACCCCACCGCCTCCTGACCCACCTGACATCACCGAGCAGCGAACGGCCGGGTGCCCCCGCACCCGGCCGTCCTGTTCTCCCCGGCCTCCCCGGACCATGGATCGGGAATTGTCGCGGAGGGATGAAATCCGGTCCGGTCGGCGTTGGTGCCTTGCGGAAGATCAGGGCAACAGGAAGGGACCGGCGTGGCAGCGCACGAGGGGGAGACACGCGGCTGGGCGCGGAGGCTGGCGGGGTACGCGTGGCGTCACCCCAAGGACGTCGTCCTCGCGCTCGGGTCCTCCCTCGGCGGCATGGCCGTCATGGCGCTCGTCCCCCTGGTCACCAAGGTGATCATCGACGACGTCGTCGGGAATCACACCCGGTCCATGGGGCCCTGGGCCGGCGCCCTCATCGGCGCGGCCGTCCTCGTCTACGTCTTCACGTACATCCGCCGCTACTACGGCGGCCGGCTCGCCCTCGACGTCCAGCACGACCTGCGGACGGAGATGTACGACACGATCACCCGGCTCGACGGGCGGCGTCAGGACGAGCTGTCCACCGGCCAGGTCGTCGGCCGGGCCACCAGTGACCTCCAGCTGATCCAGGGCCTCCTCTTCATGCTCCCGATGACCATCGGGAACCTCCTCCTCTTCTTGATCTCCCTGGTGATCATGGCGTGGCTGTCGCTGCCGCTGACCCTGGTCGCGGTGGCCGTCGCGCCCGCCCTCTGGTTCATCGCCAAGCGAAGCCGCTCCCGGCTGCACCCGGCGACCTGGTACGCCCAGGCCCAGGCCGCCGCCGTGGCGAGCGTGGTCGACGGCGCCGTCAGCGGCGTACGCGTGGTGAAGGGCTTCGGGCAGGAGGAGCAGGAGACCGGGAAGCTGCGGGAGATCGGGCGCCGGCTCTTCGCGGGGCGGCTGCGGACCATCCGGCTGAACGCCACCTACACCCCCGCCCTCCAGGCCGTGCCCGCCCTGGGCCAGGTCGCCATGCTCGCGCTCGGCGGCTGGCTCGCGGTGCGCGGGCACATCACGCTCGGCACGTTCGTCGCCTTCTCCTCCTACCTCGCCCAGCTCGTCGGCCCGGTGCGCATGCTCGCCGTGGTGCTCACCGTCGGCCAGCAGGCCCGCGCGGGCGCCGAGCGCGTCCTCGAACTGATCGACACCGAGCCGTCGCTGAAGGACGGCACCAAGGAACTGCCGGCCGACGCCCCCGCGACCGTCGAGTTCGACGACGTCTCCTTCGCCTACGAGGGCGCCTCGGGCAAGAAGAGTCCGGTCCTCGACGGGCTCTCCTTCGAGATCCGCCCCAATGAGACCCTCGCCGTCGTCGGCTCCTCCGGCTCCGGCAAGTCGACGGTCTCGCTGCTGCTGCCCCGCTTCTACGACGTCACGCACGGCGCCGTCCTCGTCGGCGGCCACGACGTGCGCGAGCTGACCACACAGTCGCTGCGCGCCGCGATCGGTCTGGTTCCCGAGGACTCCTTCCTCTTCTCGGACACGGTCCGCAACAACATCGCCTACGGCCGCCCCGACGCGACCGACGAGCAGATCGAGCAGGCCGCCCGCGCCGCACAGGCGGACCGTTTCATCGCCGAGCTGCCCGACGGGTACGCCACCAAGGTCGGCGAGCACGGCCTCACCCTCTCGGGCGGCCAGCGTCAGCGCATCGCCCTCGCCCGCGCGATCCTCACCGACCCGCGCCTGCTGGTCCTCGACGACGCGACCTCGGCGGTGGACGCCCGCGTCGAGCACGAGATCCACGAGGCCCTCCAGCAGGTCATGCGGGGCCGCACGACCCTGCTGATCGCCCACCGGCGCTCGACCCTCAACCTCGCCGACCGCATCGCCGTCCTCGACGGCGGCCGCCTCGCCGACATCGGCACGCACGACGAGCTCCAGGAACGCTCCGCCCTCTACCGTCGCCTCCTCACCGACCCGGACGAGCTGGGCGGCGTCTCCCCGGGCCACGCCCTGCCGGCCTCCCCCCAGGAGGACACGACCGTACGGGACGAGCTGGACGCCGAGTTCGACGCCGAGCGCGGCGTCACCCCACACCTGTGGACCGGCGACCGCGAGCCCAAGGACCCCGCCCTGAGCGGGACCCCGGCGACCCCCGAACTCCTCGCCCAGGTCGAGCAGCTGCCCCCGGCCACCGACACCCCCGGCATCGACGAGGCGCGTGCCGTCCAGCCCGAGGACTCCTACGGCCTCACCCGGCTGCTGCGCGGCTTCGGCCTGCCCCTCCTGGTCAGCCTGGCCCTCGTCGCGGTCGACGCGGGCATGGGTCTGCTGCTGCCGGTCCTGATCCGGCACGGCATCGACCAGGGCGTCTCGCGGATGGCCCTCGGCGCGGTCTGGGCCGCGTCCCTGCTCGCGCTGCTCACCGTCCTCGTCCAGTGGGCGGCCCAGATCGGCGAGACGCGCATGACGGGCCGGACCGGCGAACGCGTCCTCTACTCCCTCCGGCTGAAGATCTTCGCCCAGCTCCAGCGGCTCGGACTCGACTACTACGAGCGGGAGCTCACGGGCCGGATCATGACGCGGATGACGACCGACGTCGACGCGCTGTCGACGTTCCTGCAGACCGGACTGGTCACCGCCTTCGTCTCCGTCGTCACCTTCTTCGGCATCATGGGCGCGCTGCTGGTGATCGACGTACAGCTCGCGCTGGTCGTCTTCGCCACGCTGCCGCCGCTGATCGTGGCGACCTTCTTCTTCCGCCGGGCGAGCGTGAAGGCGTACGAACTCGCCCGTGAGCGCGTGTCGGCGGTCAACGCGGACCTCCAGGAGTCGGTGTCCGGACTGCGGATCCTTCAGGCGTTCCGGCGCGAGCGGGACGGCGGGCGGCGGTTCGCGGACGGCAGCGACAGCTACCGCCAGGCGCGCATCCGCGGCCAGTGGCTGATCTCCGTGTACTTCCCCTTCGTGCAGCTGCTGTCGTCGGTGGCCGCGGCGGCCGTCCTGATCGTGGGCGGGCACCGGGTGGACGCCGGGACGCTGACGACGGGCGCCCTGGTCGCGTATCTCCTCTACATCGACCTGTTCTTCGCGCCGGTGCAGCAGCTGTCGCAGGTCTTCGACGGCTACCAGCAGGCCACGGTGTCGCTGGGCCGCATCCAGGAGCTGCTCCAGGAGCCGACCGCCACGAAGGCCGCCGACGAGCCGCTCGACGTGCGCTCGCTGCGCGGCGAGATCGCCTTCGAGGACGTCGACTTCGCGTACGGGGACGACGAAGAGGCCCTCAGTGGCGTCGAGCTGAAGATCCCCGCCGGGCAGACCGTCGCCTTCGTCGGCGAGACGGGAGCGGGCAAGTCGACCCTGGTGAAGCTCGTCGCGCGGTTCTACGACCCCACGGGTGGCCGGGTGCTGGTCGACGGCACCGATCTGCGGTCGCTGGACCTGACCTCGTACCGGCACCGGCTCGGTGTCGTACCGCAGGAGGCGTACCTGTTCGCGGGCACGGTCCGCGACGCCATCGCCTACGGGCGTCCGGACGCGACCGACGCCGAGGTGGAGGCCGCGGCGCGCGCGGTGGGCGCGCACGAGATGATCGCCACGCTGGAGGGCGGCTATCTGCACGAGGTCGCCGAGCGCGGCCGCAACCTGTCCGCCGGGCAACGGCAGTTGATCGCCTTGGCCCGCGCGGAGCTGGTCGACCCCGACGTCCTGCTGCTCGACGAGGCGACCGCCGCCCTCGACCTGGCCACCGAGGCCCAGGTCAACCAGGCGACCGACCGCCTCGCCGGCCGCCGTACGACACTCGTCGTGGCCCACCGCCTCACCACGGCCGCCCGCGCCGACCGGGTCGTGGTCATGGACCACGGCCGGGTCACGGAGGACGGCACGCACGAGGAGCTGCTGGCCCTGGGCGGCAGGTACGCCGCGTTGTGGCGGACGTTCATGGGGGAGCAGCAGCCGGAGGAGCCGGTGGGTTCCACGGCCTGACACCGGGAGAAAAAATCCGGTGAGGTCGCCCCGAACCGGTCGAATTCTCCTGTCCAGGCGCACCGCTACGACGCAACCATCCGGCGTACGCCTGCGTCCGTACATCAGTACGCCAATGGTCGCGGGGAGGAACAGCAGTGGATGGTGGTGCGATACGCCGGCGCCTGGCGCTCGGCCTGGCCGTGCTGACGGCGTCCGGACTGCTCGCGGTGGCGAGCCCGGGGCACGCGGAGGCGGCCGACGCCTGTTCCGGGCGCAAGGTCCGTACGCTCCCGTTCGCCACCGGCTCCGTGAGCGTCTACAAGCGCAACGGCTATGTGTGCGCGGTGACCGTCGCGAAGAAGGTGTCCGGCCGGAAGCTGATGTCGGTGAGCGTCCAGGCGCGCGGCAGCCGGCCGGTGGCCGACAGCGGCTGGTACACGCATCACGCCGGCCCTGTGACCGTGCACGCCGGACACCGGTGCGTGTGGGTGAAGGGCTCGGTGGGGTCGGGGTCGGTCAGCTCCGGCTGGATCCTGTGCTGACGGACCGCTGACGGAGCGCTGAAGGAGCGCCGAAGGAGCCGGGGGACCTTCTTCGCCAATTCACAGGTTTCTCTGCGGATTCTCCAACCTCCCCTGGTGCGACGGCAGTTGCTCCGCTAGGTTCCGGCGGACATCTGCGTCCACAGGGGAGGGTGCATGCGCAAGGCGCTCAGATGGCTGCTGGCACTCGTGGTGCTCATCGGCACCGTCAGCACGGCCGGGGCGGCCACCGCCGCCGAGCAGGAGCCGACCGACATCAAGGACCGGCTGCTCGCGATACCGGGCATGAGCCTGATCCAGGAGAAGCCGTACACCGGATACCGCTTCTTCGTCCTGAACTACACCCAGCCGATCGACCACCGGTACCCGTCCAAGGGCACGTTCCAGCAGCGGATCACCGTGCTGCACAAGGACGTCTCGCGCCCCACCGTCTTCTACACCGGCGGCTACAACGTCTCCACCAACCCGGGCCGCCGCGAGCCCACCCAGATCGTGGACGGCAACCAGGTCTCCATGGAGTACCGCTTCTTCACGCCGTCCCGCCCCGACCCGGCCGACTGGTCCAAGCTCGACATCTGGCAGGCGGCGAGCGACCAGCACCGCATCTTCGAAGCGCTGAAGCCGGTCTACAACCAGAAGTGGATCTCCACCGGCGGCTCCAAGGGCGGCATGACCGCCACCTACTACGAGCGCTTCTACCCGCGCGACATGGACGGCGTCGTCGCGTACGTGGCGCCCAACGACGTGGTGAACGACGAGGACTCCGCCTACGACCGCTTCTTCGGACAGGTCGGCACGAAGGAGTGCCGGGACCGGCTGAACGCGGTGCAGCGCGAGGCGCTGGTGCGCCGTGAGCCGCTGGAGAAGAAGTACGCGGCGTACGCGGCGGAGAACGGCTACACCTTCGACACGATCGGCAGCCTGGACCGGGCGTACGAGGCGGTCGTCCTCGACTACGTGTGGGGCTTCTGGCAGTACAGCCTGCTGTCGGACTGCGACACCATCCCGGCGGACGCGAAGAACGCCACGGACGACGAGATCTGGAACTCGGTCGACACGATCTCCGGCTTCTCCTTCTACACCGACCAGGGTCTGGAGCCGTACACGCCCTACTACTACCAGGCGGGTACGCAGCTCGGCGCGCCGACGATCCACTTCCCGTACATCGAGAAGAAGTACCTCCGCTACGGCTACCAGCCGCCCCGGAACTTCGTGCCGCGCTCCATCCCCATGAAGTTCCAGCCGCGGGCGATGCGGGACGTCGACACCTGGGTCAGGCACCACGCGCATCACATGCTCTTCGTGTACGGCCAGAACGACCCGTGGGGCGCCGAGCGCTTCCGTCTCGGCGCGGGCGCGAGGGACTCCTACGTCTTCACGGCTCCGGGGCTGAACCACGGTGCGAACGTCGCGGGCCTGGTGGCCGACGAGAAGACCCTGGCCACCGCCCGCATCCTGGACTGGGCGGGCGTGGCGTCGGCGACGGTCCAGGCGGACCCGTCGTCGGCGAAGCCCCTGGCGAAGTACGACGCGAAGCTGGACCGGCGGGACGTGGAGCGCGAGCCGGCGCTGCGGCCGTAACTCCTCGGCGCCCGGCGGGTGGTCACACCTGCCGGGCGCAGCCCACCGGCTTGCCGCCGCCCAGTTGCACGTACAGGGCCGTCGACCTCGGGCACTGCGTGCGCCGTGGCACCGCCGACGTCACCTTGTACTCCGGTGCGTGCTCGCCTTTTCCGTCGCAGGGCGTCTCGCGGACCTCGCCCTTGCCCGCGCCGTACACGCAGTCCCCGACGATCGTGCGAGGTCCGCCGCCGCCCCCGGGATCGCCCGGGTGCGGCGGCTCCAGGTTCCGCATGCACGCGTACCCCTGCGGCACCGCCCCGTCCCCGTCCTCGTCCGACGCCGGTTTCGACTCGCTGATGTGCAGGACGAAGTCGGTGGTGGAGGGGCACTCGGGACCGGCCGACGGTTTCCCGTCGTAGCGCGCGACCACCCGCGCGGCCGCGCGTTCGCTGGTGCACGGCACTTCCGTGAAGCTCGTCGTGCCGAAGGAGCTGCACTCGTCGACCGCGAGGAACTCGGCCCCGTAGCCGGACGGCTGCGTGGACGTGGCACTCCCGCTCGGCCGGTCCTTCGCCGCCTCCGACGACGCCTGGCATCCGGAGAGCCCCGCCACCGTCAGCGCGGCGGTCAGCAGCGCAGCCGGCACCGCTCGTGTCCCTCGCATCGCGAACCCCCCGGTTCCCCCGGGTCCAGCGTGACCGGCGGCCACGGCCCACGCCAGGCATGTGGGGTGCTTTGCGCCACTTGGGTGCGGGACGCGCGGTGCCGGACGTATCCCTAGTACGACAACCCGTACCCGAGCGGATACAGCACCTGCGTCGGGTCGTCCGCCCGCTGCACCGGCACCGGCAGCCTCCCGCGCGGCTTCACGCGTCCCGCGATCACCCGTGCCGCCGCGCGCAGTTCGACGTCGGTCCAGGAGTAGGACGCCAGGCAGGCGGGGACATCGGGCAGCCGGGCCACGTCGTACGGGTTCCGGACGGCGATGGCGATCACGGGCTTTCCGGTGGCGATGAGCCGGTTCACCAGGGTCCGCTGGGGGTCGGTCGCGCTCATGTTGTACGTGCCCACGACCACCGCGTCCGCGTTCCCCGCCGCCTCCACCGCCTTCGTGATCGTCGCCGACGAGGGCGCCGTGCCGGTGGACAGCGCGGTCGCCGTGAATCCGAGGGCCGTGAAGGCGTTCGCCAGGACGGTCGTGGGCGGTCCGTCGGTGCCGGACGGCGACGCCGGGTCCGCGCCGACGACCAGCAGCCTGGGATGCGTACGGCGCGACAGGGGCAGCAGTCCTTGCCTGTTGACCAGCAGCGTGGTCGTACGGTCCGCGACGCGGTCGGCGGCGCGCAGGTGCTCGGGGACGCCGACGGTCCGGTCCACGCCGTCGGCGGTGACGTACGGCTCGTCGAGCAGCCCCAGCTTCGCCTTCAGTCGCAGGACGCGCAGGAGCGACTCGTCGAGCCGGGCCTCGGTCAGCTCACCGGACCGCACGGCGTCGAGCACCGCGTTCCACGCGATGTCCAGGGACGGCGGGTTGAGCAGCTGGTCGACGCCGGCCTTCAGCGCGAGCACGGGCACGTGGTCGTCGCCGTACTTCTGGCGCACGCCCTGCATGGCCAGCGAATCCGTCACCACGACGCCGTCGTAGCCCAGCTCCTCGCGCAGGATGCCGGTGACGATCGGGTGCGAGAGCGTCGCCGGGTCGCCGGAGTCGTCGAGCGCGGGGACCATGATGTGCGCCGTCATGATCGCGTCGATCCCGGCCCGGATCGCCGCCCGGAAGGGCACCGCGTCGAGCTTCTCCCACAGTTCGCGGCTGTGGGTGATGACGGGGAAGCCGAAGTGGCTGTCGACGGCCGTGTCGCCGTGGCCCGGGAAGTGCTTGGCGGTCGCCGCGACACCTGCGGCCTGATAGCCCTTCACCTCCGCCGCGACCAGGCCCGCCACCGCGTCCGGATCGGCACCGAAGGACCGTACGCCGATCACCGGGTTGGCCGGGTTGACGTTCACGTCCGCGTCCGGGGCGTAGTCCTGGCGGATGCCGAGGGCCCGCAGCTCGGCACCGGCGATCCGGCCGAGCGTACGGGCGTCGGAGCGGGAGCCTCCGGCGCCGATCGCCATCGCGCCGGGGAAGAGCGTGGCGGGCTTGCCCACGCGGGTCACGATCCCGTGCTCCTGGTCCGTGGCGATGAGCACGGGCAGTCCGCGGGGCTGTGCGAGGGACGCCTTCTGGATCCCGTTCGACAGGTCCGCGATCTGGTGCGGGGCGCGGGTGTTGTGCGCCCAGCCGAAGTAGATGACGCCGCCGACGCGGTACTTGGCGATCAGCTCGGCGGCCGTCCGTACACCGATCTCCTTGAGGTTGGCGTCGATGTCGGCCTGGTCGGGGTCGGTGGCCGAGTGCCCGTAGACCCGCGCCACGAAGAGCTGACCGACCTTCTCCTCAAGCGTCATACGGGCGATCAGGGCCCGCAGCCGCTCGTCGTGCCCGGCGGCGCGGGCGGCGCCCGGGGTGACGGCGAGGGCCGCGCTCAGCCCCGCGGTGGCGGCGAGGACCGTACGTCTGGAGGGGGCCCTGGTGCTTTCCGTGCCGGTGTCGTGCACGTGCGCTCCTTCCGAAGGAGAACGCTGAAAGAAACTTCCGAAGGTCACCAATATCGGGGAAGTTTCTGCCGGTCAAGGCACCGCACAGTAACCGGGCGCCGCACGGTGACCGGGGAGGGGCCGCCATCGGCGCTGTTGGAGGGGGGCGCGCCGATGGCGGCGTGCTGCCGGCCACGTGCGGCGGAGAGGGTGGTCAGCGATCGCAGCCAGCAGCGAGGGCCGACACCGCAGCGCGGAGACTCATCCAGCAGCCTGCGCATTGGACGAAGGGGCACCGGACCGGGTTCCCGCCGGACCGCCGGTTTCCGGAAGTCGGTACGAGGGTGGCCGGCGTGGCGCGTGTGCCGCCACTGCGGGCCAGTGGCCCTGAAGGGCGCGGACGGCCTCGGCGATCGCCGGGCGCCGTGCGGCCCCCGTGCGCCACAGCGCGTACAACCGTCGTACGGGCATGGGGTCGAGGGCGACCTCGACGACCCCGTCGGGCAGCGGGCCGCGCCCCAGGCGCGGAATGAGCGCGACACAGAGACCGGCGGCGACGAGGGCGACCAGGGTCGGGTTCTCCTCGGCCTGGTGCACGATGTCGGGTCGGCAGCTGCTGATTCCGCTGTTGGCCATGGCCGGCCAGCGTGTCCCTCATCAGGGTGAACGGGGCCGGTTACCGGGATCCTGCGTGTGCTGGGAACGCATGATCGGTGGTGGCAACTGCGTTCGTGGTGACCCGGGGAGAGGGGAAGGCAAGTGGCACGTCAGCGCGAAAGGAAGCGTGCGTTGCGTACGATCGCGTCCCCGTTCACCGTGGCCGCACCCTCGGGTGCCCGGATCCGGGACCGGCTGCGTGTCGATGCCGCGGACGAGGAGGTCCTCACGCTGGTCGGGCAGCTTCTCGGCCGTCATCAGCGGGCGGATCTCGCCGAGCGCGTTGCGATCGGCCTGGTGCCGGTGAAGGACAACCGGCGGGCCGAGCGCAAGAAGAAGCTGACGGCTGTGTCGTCGTCCCGCTGGGCCGGAGCGATGACCCGCGCCGCCGAGGACCAGTACCAGCTCGGCATGCGCTGCCTGTACGACGAGCGTGCCGGGCTCCGTCGCGTTATCGGGAAGATCGCCCGGCGTCTCGCGGTGCCGTGCGGGCAGCGCACGGGCCAGGTGCGCGGCTACCAGGACCGCCGCGAACGCTTCCAGAAGCAGCGCCGCCTCCAGGCGCTCAAAGCCCGCCTCGCCGTGGTCGAGGAACGCATCGCCGAGGGACGGCCGTCCGTCGTCGTGGGCGGCCGCCGTCTGGCGAAGACCCGGCACAACCTGGCGGATGCTCAGCTCACGGCCGAGGACTGGCGCAGGCGGTGGGACGCGGCCCGGCTGTTCCTCACTGCTGACGGCGAGTCGGGGGCCCCGTACGGGAACTACACCATCACGGTGGATCCGGCGGACGGCAGTGTGACGATCGTGCTGCCCGAACCGCTCAGGCATCTGGCAAACGTACCGCGTGGCCGCTACCGGCTGGCCTGCACTGTCGTCTTCCACCACCGCCGGCCAGAGTGGCTGGACCGTGTCACTGCGAGCCAGGCCGTCCGCTACGACATCGTGCGCGACCCTGTACGGGGCCGCTGGTACCTTGACGCCTCGTGGCCGGCGGCGAAGACCACGCTGCCGACGCCGCAGGAGATCCGGGCGACAGGCGGGCGCATGCTCGCGGTCGACCTGAACGCCGACCACCTCGCAGCGTACGTGCTCGACCCGCACGGCAACCCGGTCGGCGAACCCATCACGGTGCCGTTGGAGTTGACCGGTGACACATCCCGGCGTGACGGCAGGCTGCGGGCCGCCGTCACCTCGCTGATCCAGACTGCCAGGTCACACGGCTGTACCGGGATCGTCGTCGAGAACCTGGGCTTCACCGACGCCCGGCAGACCGGCCGGGAGACGATGGGACGCGGCAGGCGCGGCAAGGCATTCCGCCGCACGGTGGCCGGTATCCCGACCGCGAGGTTCCGGGAGCGGCTGCGCGGCATGGCCTACCACCAGGGGCTGGTCGTGGTCGCCGTGGACCCGGCCTACACCTCCCGCTGGGGAGCCATGCACTGGCAGGGTCCCCTCGACGATCAATCGAAGACCATTGTCACCCGGCATCACGCGGCCGCGGTGGCGATCGGCAGACGCGCTCTCGGGCCCCGGATCCGGCGTCGGCCAGGTGTGACCGCTCCCGACCGGAGGATCGGACAGCGGAGAGCTACCGGCCAGACCGTGTCCGCCCCAAGGGCGCGCGGGACCACGAGCCCACCCAGGACCACAGGCACGCCCTACCGGGGTGGCAAGACCTGCTGGAGCCGAAGTGACCAGCTCGTGCTGTTCTCCGTACCCAGGACCGTTCGGGGTGCACCCGGCGCCAGACGCCTCACATCTGGCCCGGAATGTGTTGATTCGGCCAACGCTGGCCAATGACGCTAGGAACGGTGCGTCAGGAAGACTTTCCCGGGGTTCCACGAGGTGTTCGCGGAGCTGAGGACACAACTGCCACACTGAAGGGCGTCGGGCGTTGACTTTCAAGCTGGAGGGACCGGTTCTGGAGGGCGCACTGGTGCGCCTGGAGCCGCTGGAGCACCGGCACGCGGCCGATCTGGCGGTGGCGGCGGAGGAGAACCGGGGTACCTACGCGTTCACGTGGGTGCCGAGGGCCCATGAGGTCGGGGAGTACATCGATGCGCAGCTCGGCCGCGCGGCGGCGGGCCTGCTCGCGCCGTACGCCCAGATCTCCCTCGCCTCGGGACGAGCGGTCGGCACCACGTCGTACTGGGACCCGCGCTCATGGCGCACGGACGACCGACTCGACGCCATCGAGGTCGGCTTCACATGGCTCGCGCGCTCGGCCCAGGGAACGGGCGTCAACGCGGAGGCCAAGCTGCTGCTGTTCCGGCACGCGTTCGAGGAGTGGGGCGTCTCGCGCGTCGACCTGAAGACCGACGCGCGCAACAGCCGCTCCCGTGCGGCCATCGAGAGCGTCGGCGCCCGCTTCGAGGGCGTCCTGCGCAACTGGTCCCGCTCCTGGGTACCGGGGGAGGACGGCCGGCTCCGGGACTCCGCGATCTACTCGATCACGGCCACCGAATGGCCTGAGTGCCGAGAGGGACTGGAGCAGCGCGTCGCCGGGTTCCTGGCGCGTGGGAGGGCCCGGTGAGCCGGTACTCGACCCCGTCGCTCCCGGATCGTTCGCCGACGCCCTCCTGACGCGGCACCGACGTACGAGACGTACGAGTCACCAAGCCGTCCGGGCCCTCTCCGGGCTCCGGTACGCGAACAACTCTGCTGCCGAGTAGCGCAGTTGTTCGCGTACCGCCGTCAGTACCGGATCCCCCTCCGAACCCGTCCGCACGGCGGCGAAGACGTTCCGGGACGGCGGCGTGCCCTCGGTGGTCAGCAGGGCCAGGCGGCGATGGGCGTACAGGGGCTGGACCAGGCGGGGGACCAGGGCCACTCCCTGGCCCGCCTCGACCAGGGCGGCCAGCGCGCCCCAGTCGTTCACGGCGTGCCGGATGTCCGGGGTGAAACCGGCCGCCGCGCAGACCGAGCGCGCGACCGCGCCGCAGCAACTGCGCGCGTCGCCGACGATCCACGGGTCGGTGGCCAGCTCGCGCAGTGGCACGCGATCCCGTCCCGCGAGGCGATGGTCGGCCGGTACGGCGATGTCCAGGACGTCCGTGAGGAGGTCGACGCGGCGGTAACGGCCGTCCGTGTGCGGGGGTGCCGCCGCGAAGTCCACGGCCACCGCCACATCGACCTGGCCCGCGTCGAGCGCCGTGAACAGGTCCGGTGGTTCGGCCTCGACGACGTCGACGCGGACGTGGGGCAGGCGTTCGCCGAGGGCGCGCAGTGCCCCGGGCAGGAGTCCCAGGATCGCGCTGGAGAAGCAGCCGATCGTCACCGATCCGCGCCCGCCGTCCCCGTACGCCGCCAAGTCGGCCCGCGCCCGCTCCAGTTGGGCGGCGATCAGGTCCGCATGGGCCAGCAGAACGCGCGCCTGCCCGGTCAGCCGTACGCCCCGCCCGTCCCGCTCCGTCAGCGGGACGCCCGCCTCGCGGGCCAGCGCCGCGATCTGCTGCGAGACCGCCGACGGCGTCAGGTGCAGCGCCTCGGCGGTCCTCGCCAGGCTGCCCCGGCGCTGGAGTTCGCGCAGGACGGTCAGGCGGCGCAGATCGACAGTGAAGGAATCGCTTACCTCTCCCACCCTGAAAGATTAACTGGACCTGCTGATCGGTCATCGGAAACCATCGGTCCCATGAGCACGAACGACACCAGGGAAGCTCCGCACACCACCCCGGAGCCCCCGCGCGCCTACCTCATCCTCCACGGCTGGCAGAACCACCGCCCCAAGGGCCACTGGCAGCACTGGCTGGCCGACCGGCTCACCGCACTGGGCCACCACGTCACCTACCCCCAGCTGCCCGACCCCGACGACCCCGATCCGGACGCGTGGCTCGCGGAGCTGGCCCGCCACCTCGACGGGCTGCCGGGAGACGGGGAGCGGGTCGTGGTCGCCCACAGTCTGTCCACCGTGCTGTGGCTGCACGCCGTCGCACGCGGGGTGAAGGGCCTCGACGTGGACCGGGTGCTGCTCGTGGCCCCGCCGTCCGCCTCCTTCCTCGGACGCCACCCGGAGGTCGCCGCCTTCGCCGTGCCCCCGCTCGACGGCCTGCCGCTGCCCGCGCCCACCCGCCTTGTCGCGGGCGACGACGACCCGTGCTGCCCGGAGGGCGCCCGGACCGCCTTCGGGGATCCCCTCGGCATCCCGACCGAGATCATTCCCGGCGCCGCCCACCTCGACCTGGACGCCGGCTACGGCTCCTGGCCCGCCGTACTGGAGTGGTGCCTCGACGCCTCCACCCGCCTCACGGCACGTCCGGCGTAGCTCCGTCGGGCAGATCCGGAGCCGCCCCGTCGCGCGGATCCGGCGTCCAGGGGCCGGACGTCGATCAGGGTGCGCGTCAGGCTCATGAGCGGGCGGCCGGGTGCGGCTCGGGCTGATTCACCGGGCGGAGGCTAACCGCATGCCCCCGCCCACGCCAACGAATTACGACGCGCTTACGCCGACTCGTTCAGCAACCGGGCCAGATGCTCCCGCCCGGGCCCGAGCAGCTCCGGAAGCGGCGCCGCCGCCTCGTACCACCGCTTCTCGTACTCCCAGCACAGCCAGCCGTCCCAGCCGTGGCGGGAGAGGACGTCCACGCACTCGGTGAGCGGCAGGACGCCGGAGCCCAGGGGAAGCGGGGTGGTGTCGTCGGCGGACGCGATGTCCTTGACCTGGACGTAGCCGAGATACGGCGCCAGGGCCGCGTATGTCTCCTGCGGCTGTTCCCCGCCCAGCCAGGTGTGCATGACGTCCCACAGCGCGCCCACGTGACGGTGGCCGACGGCGCCCAGGATGGGGAGGGCGTCGGCGCCGGTGCGGTGCGAGTCGTGGGTCTCAAGAAGGATCCGTACGCCCAGGTCGGCGGCGTGCTCGGCGGCGGTGGCCAGGCGCCGGGCGGCGGTGGCGTCGGCCTCCTCGCGGCTCTGCCCGGTGCCGGCGCCCGGGAAGACGCGGACGAACGGGGCGCCCAGATCGTGGGCGAGGTCGACGAGGCCGCGGATCTCTTCGAGCACGGGAGCGTCGTCACCCGGCGCGGCGGCGCGCGCGTACCCCGCGAGCCCCAGGATCTCGACCCCCGCCTCCTTGAACCCGGCCGCCACGTCGGCCCGTTCGCCCCGGTCGATGCCGGGGTGCACCGGCTCCTCCGGGTGTGCGCGCAGCTCGACGCCGTGGTAGCCGTGCGCGGTCGCGAGCCGCAGCACCTCCGGTACGGGCAGGCCGGGGACGCCGAGGGTGGAGAACGCCAGCTTCATGTTTTGGGACCCTACTCGCCCCTCGCCTCCGCCGCCTCTCCTCGTCGATCGGGCGTTCCGTCAAGCAGTGGCGGCGTCGACGCGCGCGGGCTGTTCCGGCAGGAGAGGCGGCCGCCCCTGAGTCCAGACGGCCCGGACCGCGACCCGGCTGAAGCGCCAGCCGTCGGGGGTGCGGCGCAGGTCCGCCTCGTAGTGGCCGCCGACCGTGAAGAGGGTGCCGTCGTGGTGGACGTGGGTCATCAGGGCGTTCCATGAGGCGGTGCCCCGACCCGTCCCGGCATCGACATCCAGGAGGATCCCGGAGGCGATGTGCTGCGTACGGTCGTAGCGCCCGAGCGCCTCCTCCGCGGCCCGGACGGCCTCGGCGCCCTCGGTGGTCCCGAGGGGGGTCTCCATGCGTGCGTCGGCGGTGCCGAAGTCGTTCATCCACCCGGGGGCGAACTCGCGTGCGTCGAGTGCGCGGAAGAGGCGGTGGACGAGGGTGTGGATGGCTGTGCGGTCGCTTTCGGTGGTCATGAGGAGAGCGTCGTACCTCAAGCGAGGTTGAGGTCAAGGGGTGAACGGAGACGGCACCGGGACAGTCGGTGCACTGTCTCCGTCGGAACCGGGTGCTGCCCGGGGTGAGCGTGCCCGCCGGGACGTCGTGTCAGACCACGGCGAGTCGGTCCACCAGCAGCTCCACCCTCGGCTCGGCGTCCTCGGGCAGCAGGCGGCCCGCGCGGGTCAGGGTCGCCAGGCCGTGCAGGGACGCCCAGAACACCTCGGTGAACAGCCCCGGTTCGACGCCGTCCCCGGCGACCTCGGCGAGGCTCTCCAGCAGGGCGGCGAAGGCGTCCTTCAAAGGCTCCGGGGTGTCCTCCTGCGCGTACGCCAGGCCGCCGTCGAGCTGGAACAAGGCGTCGTAGACCGCCGGGTTGTGTGCGGCGAAGTCGAGGTAGGCGTGGGCGAGGGCGGTGACCCGGGCGCGCGGGCCGTCCGCGGCGGAGGTCGCGGCCCGCACCGCTGTGGCCAGTTCGGCGGCCCCCTGAAGGGCGACGGCGCCGATGATCTCGCGCTTGCCGCGGAAGTGGCTGTAGAGGACGGGCTGACTGTATTCGATGCGCTCGGCGAGCCGACGGGTGGTGACCGCGTCCCAGCCCTGCTGCTCGGCGAGTTCGCGGGCTGTCGCCACGATGAGGCGCTCGCGGCTGGCCCGTTCGCGCTGTTTGCGTTCCTGTACCGACATGACCCGATCCTAGCACCGCTAGACATTCAAGCGATAGCAGTGCTAGCGTCACCTCATCAGCTAGCAACGCTAGATGTTGGGAGGGGTCAGCATGCTCAACGCACTCGAGGTCGTCACCACCGTGATCGTCGGCCTGATGGTGGGGGTGGAGTTCTCCGTCGCCTTCGTCATGAACCGGATCCTGGACGCGCTTCCCGAGGACAGCGGCCAGCTCGGCCACGCCCACGGCGGCCGGATGCTCGGCGCCGTCATGCCGTTCTGGTACATCGGCTCGCTCGTCCTCAGCGCGATCTGGGCCGTCGCCGGATGGCACCACCACGGCGCCGGACTCGTCGTCACCGCCGCCGGCCTGCTGATCGTCAGCGTGGTCATGTCGATGCTGCTGCTCGTCCCGATCAACAACCGGAACAAGACGTGGACCCCCGACAACCGGCCCGCCGACTGGAAGCAGCAGCTGCACCGCTGGGACCGCTACCACTACGTCCGCGTCGCCGTCATCATCGCCGCCTTCACCCTGCTCGTCGCCGCCCTCGCCTGACCCCGCGGGCCGACGCCGCGCCGGTGGCGCACGATCCCCACTCCCCGGACGGCAGCAGGCCACCGAAATCCCGACATCCGGGCGTGCGACTGCCGCTCAGAGCCCACAACCGCGATCCCGGCAAGCCGCGCCTGCGATCCCGGCAAGCCGCGCCCTGCGATCCCGGCAAGCCGCGCCCCTCGATCAGCCGCGTCCGCGCGGCCTGATCAGGCCCCACGCGACTCAGCAAGCTCCACGAAGCTCACCAAGCCGACGAAGACTCGCAAGGAGAAGAACGAACGATGTCGCTGAAGAAGATCAACACCGTCCTGGCTGCCGCCTTCATCCTCTTCATCCTCTGGTTCGGGTCGGAGTTCATCCTGAGCCCGGAGGCGACGGCGCCGAGCTTCGGTCTGCCGAGCTGGCCGTCCGGCGACGGCGGCGGCTTCCTGATCATCAAGGGAATCCGCGACGTCGTCCTGGCCCTGGTCCTGGGCATCCTGCTGGTGACGGGCCACCGCCGGGCGCTGGGCTGGGTGCTGCTGGTGGAGGCCCTCGCCGCGTACGGCGACATGGCCACCGTGCTGGCCCACCACGGCTCCGTGGCCACCGCGCTCGGCGTCCACTGCCTGACCGCGACACTGATGGTGGTCAACGGCCTGCTGATAATGCGCGAGACCCGCAAGGTCGCGGCCGCTCCGGCAACGCCGGCCCCGCAGCCCGCCTGACGCCACCTTGGCGCAGGACATGCCTTCCGGCGCGGTGAGCCCCTGGCGACGTTCAGGCCCGCGGCGCCCCCGTCGACCCCCGCACCATCAGCTCCCCCCGCACCGTGGCGATCCCGCCCGGCGGCGGCTCCTCACGGCCCATCGCGATGCGCCCGGCCCGAGCGCCCGCCTCCGCCAGCGGCAGCCGTACCGTCGTCAGCGCCGGTACCGCGTCGATCGAGAACGGGAGGTCGTCGAAGCCGGCCACCGAGACGTCGTCGGGGATGCGCAGGCCCGAGTCCCGCAGCGCCGCACACGCGCCCAGCGCCACCGTGTCGTTCGCCGCCACGACCGCCGTCAACGACGGCTCCCGGCGCAGCAGCTCCAGCGTCGCCTCGTAGCCGGAGCGGCGGTCGTAGCGACCGTGCACCGTCAGCCGGGGGTCGTCCTCGATCCCCGCCGCCGCGAGGGCCGCCCGGTGCCCCTCCAGCCGGTGCCGGGTCGTCGTGCGCTCCTCCGGGCCCGCGATGTACCCGAGCCGCCGGTGTCCGAGCCCGATCAGGTGCTCGGTGAGCCGCTGCCCGCCCCCACGGTTGTCGAAGGTCAGCGCGATCGCCTCGGGGGCGGGCGGCCGCCCGCACAGCACCACGCGTGTCCCCGCGGCCGCGAGCTTGCTCAGCTTCGCGTTCACGGCCTCCACGTGCGCGGTGTCCTCCACCGCGCCGCCGGTCAGCACCACGGCCGCCGCCCGCTGCCGCTGGAGCAGCGTCAGATACGTCAGTTCCCGCTCCGGTGAGCCGCCGGTGTTGCAGACCACGCCGAGCCGCTCGCCGCCGGCCCGTCCCCCCGGGCCCCCGATCTCCGCCTGGATCGCGCTCGCCATGATCCCGAAGAACGGGTCCGCGATGTCGTTCACCAGGATCCCGACCAGGTCGGAGGTGGCCGCCGCGAGCGCGCTCGCCGGGCCGTTGAGGACGTAGTCCAGCTCGTCCACGGCGCGCAGCACCCGCTCCCGGGTGGAGGCCGCCACCGGATAGTTCCCGTTCAGCACACGCGACACGGTGGCGGGCGACACCTGCGCGCGCGCCGCCACGTCCGCCAGGGTCACCGTCATCGTCGTCGTCCTCCGGTCGCGTGTCTTGTCTTACTCAGGGCAGGAATGCGTCTGTGCGGGTTGCGTCCGTGCGGGTTGCGTCTGCGCGGGTTCGCACACGTCTGCAGAGATCCATCTACAGCTCTCCGGACACTCGTGTACAGGCCCCCGGTTCTCGTTGTTCGACGGATCGACCAAAACGTTCGACGGATCGACCGAAACGTCACGGTTCGATCCGAGCCACGCGGACGCCCGCCGCCGTCCGGTATCCGCAGTGTCACCTGATGTGACGTTGTGACGTTGTATACGGAAACGCGCGTCTTCGTCGCCCCCGTGCTCTTGTCCGATCCGCCGCACAGAGGCTAGCGTCTCACCGTATAGAAAGCGCTTGCTGTCACGCTCACCCGTGAGCGTACGCGGCGCCGGACGCGTACGAAGGGAACGACGTGACACGCAAGACGGTGCGCATCGCCATGAACGGCGTGACGGGACGCATGGGCTACCGCCAGCACCTCGTCCGCTCCATCCTGGCCATCCGCGAACAGGGCGGCCTCGACCTGGGCGACGGCACCGTGCTGTGGCCCGAGCCGGTCCTCGTCGGCCGCCGCGAGCACGCCCTGAAGGCGCTGGCCGAGCGGCACGGCCTCGACCACTGGTCGACGGACGTGGACGCGGTCCTCGCCGACCCGGACGTGGAGATCTACTTCGACGCCCAGGTCACCTCCGCCCGCGAGGAGTCGATCAAGAAGGCGATCGCGGCGGGCAAGCACATCTACACGGAGAAGCCGACGGCGACGGGCCTGGAGGGCGCCCTGGAGCTGGCCCGGCTCGCCCACGAGAAGGGCATCAAGCACGGCGTCGTCCAGGACAAGATCTTCCTGCCCGGCCTGCTGAAGCTGAAGCGCCTCATCGACGGCGGGTTCTTCGGCCGGATCCTGTCGGTCCGTGGCGAGTTCGGCTACTGGGTCTTCGAGGGCGACTGGCAGCCCGCCCAGCGCCCCTCCTGGAACTACCGCGCCGAGGACGGCGGCGGCATCGTCGTCGACATGTTCCCGCACTGGGAGTACGTGCTGCACGAGCTGTTCGGCCGCGTGAAGTCCGTCCAGGCCCTCACCGCCACCCACATCCCGCAGCGCTGGGACGAGAACGGCAAGCCCTACGACGCCACAGCCGACGACGCCGCGTACGGCATCTTCGAGCTGGAGGGCGGCGCGATCGCCCAGATCAACTCCTCCTGGGCCGTGCGCGTCAACCGCGACGAACTCGTCGAGTTCCAGGTGGACGGCACGGAAGGCTCGGCCGTCGCCGGGCTGCGCAAGTGCCGCGTCCAGCACCGCTCCGCCACCCCGAAGCCCGTCTGGAACCCGGACATCCCCGCCACCGAGGTCTTCCGCGACCAGTGGCAGGAGGTGCCGGACAACGCCGAGTTCGACAACGGCTTCAAGGCCCAGTGGGAGCTGTTCCTCAAGCACGTCTACGCCGACGCGCCCTACCACTGGGACCTGCTGGCCGGCGCCCGTGGCGTCCAGCTCGCCGAACTGGGCCTGAAGTCCTCGGCCGAGGGCCGCCGTCTCGACGTACCGGAGATCTCCCTGTGACCATCCGACTCCCGGACTCCAGCGGGCGGCTCCGGACGTACGAGCCGCGCCGCGAACCCCTCGCCCTCTCCGCCGGCACCCCTTTCACCGCCCGTACGGTCTTCTCGGCGGCCCACGTCGTCGCCGACCCGTACGCGGACGTCTCCCCCGACTCGCCCGCTGCCGTCGACTGGGACGCCACGCTCGCCTTCCGCCGCCACCTGTGGTCGCACGGGCTCGGTGTGGCCGAGGCCATGGACACCGCCCAGCGCGGGATGGGCCTGGACTGGGCGGGCGCGGCGGAGCTGATCCGCCGTAGCGCCGCCGAGGCCAAGTCGGTCGGCGGCCGTATCGCGTGCGGCGTCGGCACCGACCAGATCACCGCCGGCTCCCTGGAAGAGATCCGCGCGGCGTACGAGGAACAGCTCGCCGTGGTCGAGGAGGCGGGCGCGCAGGCGATCCTGATGGCCTCGCGCGCGCTGGCCGCCACGGCCAAGGGCCCCGAGGACTACCTGGAGATCTACGGCCACCTGCTGCGCCAGGCCGCCGACCCGGTGATCCTGCACTGGCTCGGCCCGATGTTCGACCCGGCCCTCGATGGCTACTGGGGTTCGAGCGACCTGGACGCGGCCACGGACACGTTCCTGGAGGTCATCGCGGCCCACCCCGACAAGGTGGACGGCATCAAGGTCTCCCTGCTGGACGCCCAGCGTGAGATCGACCTGCGCCGCCGTCTCCCGCAGGGCGTGCGCTGCTACACGGGCGACGACTTCAACTACCCCGAGCTGATCGCGGGCGACGAGCAGGGCTTCAGCCACGCGCTGCTCGGCATCTTCGACCCGTTGGGCCCGCTGGCCGCGCAGGCGGTACGGGTCCTGGACACAGGCGACGCCAAGGGCTTCCGGGAGCTGCTCGACCCGACGGTGGAGCTGTCCCGCCACCTGTTCCAGGCGCCGACCCGCTTCTACAAGACGGGCGTCGTCTTCCTGGCCTGGCTCGCGGGCCACCAGGAGCACTTCACGATGGTCGGCGGCCTCCAGTCGGCCCGATCCCTCCCGCACTTCGTCAAGGCGTACGAACTCGCCGACGGTCTCGGCCTGTTCCCGAACCCGGAGCTGGCGGAGGAGCGGATGAAGACGCTGCTGTCCCTTTACGGAGTGGCCCGATGACCAACGCGGCGCTGGAGCGCTTCTCCATCAACCAGATGACGGTCAAGCAGTTGTCGCTTCCGGAACTGGTCGACGGCTGCCTGGAGTTGGGGGTGCGGGGCGTGGGCCTGTGGCGGGAGCCCGTCCAGTCCTACGGCGTGGAGGCGACGGCCAAACTGGTCCGCGACGCGGGGCTGGCGGTGACCACGCTGTGCCGGGGCGGCTTCTTCACGGCGATCGACCCGGACGAGCGGGCGGCCGCACTGGCCGATAACCGCCGGGCCATCGACGAGGCGGCCACCCTCGGCACGGACACCCTGGTGCTGGTCTCCGGCGGCCTCCCGGCCGGGTCCAAGGACCTGCACGGCGCCCGTGAGCGCATCGCGGACGCGCTGGCGGAGCTGGGTCCGTACGCGGAGCAGCATGGCGTGAAGCTGGCCATCGAGCCGCTCCACCCCATGTACGCGTCCGACCGCTGCGTGGTCTCCACCCTCGCCCAGGCCCTGGACCTCGCGGAACGCTTCCCCGCACACCAGGTGGGCGTAACCGTGGACACGTACCACATCTGGTGGGACGACACGGCGCCGGAGCAGATCGCCCGCGCGGGCGCGGGCGGCCGTATCCACACCTTCCAACTCGCCGACTGGATCACCCCGTTGCCGGAGGGCGTCCTCAACGGCCGCGGACAGCTCGGTGACGGTGCGATCGACATGCGGGAGTGGAAGGGCTACGTGGAAGCGGCCGGATACGCCGGGCCCATCGAAGTCGAGCTGTTCAACGACGAGTTGTGGGCGCGGGACGGGCGTGAGGTGCTCGCGGAAACCGCGGCGCGGTTCGTAGAACACGTGATCCAATGAGCGTGTGGGTGACACGAGCGCTTCACTGGGACCGCTGACCCTGCACGACGGCCGCTGGGTGGTGGGGGAAGTCCGGCGGCCGGACGGCTGGTGGGTGGAGTTCCGGGAGGACGGGCTCTTCCAACACACGCGGAACTCCGAGGGAGAGCTGATTCCCTGGTCGAGGATCATGCTGGGCATGCGAGTGACCGTGGGCGCCAAGTATCCGTCGAGGTCCTTCTCCATGATGGGGATCTTCGGCGGCGTGCCGGGCCCCTGGAAGGGACACGGCGGCGGTTACCTGCACATGACCCTGCGCCACCCGTACGAGGACTGGGTGGCTCGCTTCGACCGGCATCCCCGCTGGTACTCCGGCTTCGATGTCCTGGGGCTCGAAGAGTTGCTGCGGCAGACCATCGACGCGGGCGAGGCGGACCGGCTCGGCGACCCGGACTGGCTGGGCCCCGTGGTCGAACGCCTGGCACCGCAGCGGCCCTGGACGGTTCGCGCGATCCGCGAGGCGGTGACGCGGGCGCGGGAGGCCGAGGCGGCCGCATGAGGGCTTCGGCGCGCGCGACTGGATCAGGCGGGATGCTCAGCCCCTGATGTGCCCCTCCCTGACGGCGGTGACGAACGACGTCCAGCCGTCCGCCGAGAAGACCAGGGCCGGACCGGTGACGGCCTTGCTGTCACGGACGGGCACGCCGGCGTGGCCACGGGCGACCTCAAGGCATTCGCCCTGATCGCCGCCGCTGTAGCTGGACTTGTACCACCCCGTGAGGGTGGACGAGTCGGAGACGGTGTACTCATTGCTGACCATGCGCGTGTTCCTCTGCTGCCGCCCCGACGAGGGCCAGTGACTTCTGCTGCGACAGCGCGGCGCTCAGGGCCAGAGCGTAGGCCGTCTGACTACCTCGCCGGTCGGCTCAGTGAGTCCCTGGTGGACGTCAAGCGCATCGCGGAGAGCAGAGGAGCACGGCCGGCACGGGCTGAATCCCCCCCCGGACGAAAAATTCTGAGAAGGCGCGCAACCCTTCCCGGCCCCTGTGTGTCGTACCTGACATCAGAACTTCTGGGGGGAGATCTGGGGGGATCGCGGGGGTTCTGATACGGAGGGGGAGACCGAGGGGGCACGGTCAACGGACCGGGCCCCCTCGAAGCTGTTCAAGGAAGTTCTTCGGGCGGGCTGCTCCTGGGGCGGCCGCCCGGCCGGCGCTGTTCGCCCCGGCTGCTCCGAACCGGCCACTCGGAATCCGAACCAGTCACTCGGAAAGAGTCCTCCTGACCGACAGTGACGCCAGGGAACGACCGAATCAGGCGTTGCCTCTGTGACGGCCGTCACCCACGCTGCTCCCGGGGCGGGCGATGTCGACTCGGGGGGCGGTTTCGTGCTGCGTATCCACTTCACGCCTGAGGACTTCGCACGCATCCGCATGGCAAGCAGCCCCGACCCGCTGTGGGAGATCACCTGTAGCCTGCACCGGCTTCAGACCGCGCGAGGCCGCTGGGCCTACGCCGACTGGTACCGCGACACCCGGGACACCCTCGCGGGCACATCGCTCGGTGAGGCGGTGCGCCGGCTGCTTGTCCCCGTGCTGCCCCGGGCGCGCTATTTCCCCGACTTCCTGACCCCGCACGAGTCCGTGGACGGACTGGACCGCGGACTCGCGGCGATCGTCGACACACCGCCCACGCGGGTCGCCCACGAGGTGGGCATGCTGGCCCGGGTCAGCGGCGCCCCCGCCTGGGCCCCGAGACTGGTGGAACGCGAGACCCGTGAGGAACTCGTCAAGGTCCTCCGTGCCTACCACGACGCCGTCATCGCCCCGCACCAGGACCGCCTCCGCGCAAGCATCGGCGGCGAGCGTGCCCTGGGCGCCCGCGAGGCGCTCGACACCGGCATCGAGGGACTGCTCGGCGGCCTGTCGCCCGCCATGCGCTGGCGCCCACCGGTCCTCCAGGTGGACTACGTCGAGGACCGGGACCTGTATCTCGGCGGACGCGGGCTGCGCCTCGTCCCCTCCTACTTCTGCTGGCAGGCGCCGATCGCCCTGGCCGACGACACGCTGCAGCCGGTGCTGGTGTATCCCCTGCGCGCCGCCCGGCTCCCCGCGCCGGCCTTCCCTTCCGATGCCTCCCTCGCGGCGCTGCTGGGTCGGACCCGCGCGGCCGCGCTGCGGGCTCTCGCCCTCGGCGCGACCACGTCGGAGCTGGCGCGATTCCTGGGCATCTCTCCCGCCACCGCCACGCATCACACCACGGTGCTGCGCGACGCGGGCCTGATCATGAGTCAGCGCTCGAACAACACCGTGCTGCACACCCTCACGCCGCTCGGAGCGGCGATGCTCCGCCGGACGCTGATGTCCCCGTCCGCAGGGCCGGTCGCGCGCGTCGAGCTGTAGTCGGTCGAGTTGCTCATCAGCCGAGTTGTCGTCAGCCGAGTTGTCGTCAGTCGCGTTGTAGCCAGTCGAGTTCTGGTCACTCGGCACAGCCTCGCGATGCCCGCCGCCTGACGCGGTTCGCCTCTTCGATCGCCTCTTCAGTCCCATGGGCCTCGTGCGTACCGCCGGAGCAATGGCCTCCGCCGCTCGGCCCGCGACTTTCGAGGCTGCTCGAAGGTCGTGGTCCCGCCTGGGCCTGCTCTGCGAGCGTTTCCGGCGAAGCACCCCGGGCGGGGCAGCCGTCCCGCCCGCGATCACCGTTCAAGGGGGAAAATCCATGAAGAGAGCCATCGCCGCCGGCGCGTTCGCGCTCGTCTCCGCCGCGACCTGTCTGGTGCTCGCTCCGACGGCGTCCGCCGCGCCGAACGCCTGCGTGACCTCGACGCTGACCACCGGCGGCTACGAAGGCGTCGGCACCATCGTCCGCAAGTCCTCCACCAGCAGCTGCGGCGACCTCAACCTCACCTACTCGGACGACTCGACGTCCCCGTACGGGGACTACTACGCCGGCCGCCTGCGCAACTCCAGCGGTGTCTGGCACACCTGCAGCAAGGGCTACGTCTGGGCCTCCGACGGCAGCCACAGTGTCAACGACTCCACCTACTGGCTGTGCACCGACGTCAACGACAACACCCCGTTCACGGTGGCGAGCCAGCTCGACGGCGGCGACACCGTCCGCATCACGCACTGACCTGGCTCCGTGCCCCGCGGGGGTGCCGTCGGCCCGTTCCGGCTGACGGCCCCCCGTCCACCGGAAGGAGAGGAGTGATCCGGATGGTCCGTCAGGCGAGTCCCGGCCGGATCGTGGCCCGTGTCGCGACCGCGGCGGCCGCCGCCCTGCTCACCGCCTGCTCGGCGAGCCCCGCCCCGTCGGCACACGGCTCGTCGCCCGAGCCCCTGACCCCGGCCTCCCTCAGCCACGCCCTGCCGCCCGACCCCGTCCGCATGGTGCTGCCCGCCACCGGCGCCGAAACCCGCTGGACCCAGGGCCTGGACGTCTTCGTTCGGCAGGTGGGGCGCACCGTCGAGGCCTCCTGCGCCCGCCAACAGGGAATCGCCCTGCCCGCGCAGGCCCCGCTCGCGTTCATCCGGTACTACGACCTCCCCGACCTGGACTTCATCGCCCGGCACGGGACGAGCGAGAGCGCCCCGGTGCCCACCCCGTCGGCGCGGCCCGCCGTGGCCGCCCGTGCCGGCAGCCCCGCCGCGATCAACCGGTGCCGCACCGAGGGACGGACCGCCGCCGACGCGCTGCGCGGCACCTACGCCGAGCTCCAAGGACAGTGGTTCGGCGAAGTCGCTTCCCTGCGCCGCGATCCCCACACGCTCCGGGCCCTGCGCACCCTCTCGCGCTGCCTCGCCGGTCACGGCATCCAGGCCCGTGACGAAAACGCCTTCTTCGCCCTCTCCGACGCCCGGATGCAGACTGCGGCGCCTGCCGAACTGGCGGGCGCCGAGCGCGAGGTCGGGCGGGCCTACGCCGACTGCATGCGCCCGGTCGAAGCCGTCCGCGAACCCGCCCGCCTGCGCCTGCGCGCCCGCTTCCTCGCCGACCACGCCGACGAGATCCGCGAGCTGCGCAGGACGCTCGTGCCGTTGCTCCACCGCGCCGAGGAACAGCACGGCGTCCGGCTGGCCTTCCCCGCGCCGTGACCGGCAGTCCGGCCCTGGGCCCAGACGCCGAACTCCCGCCTGCCCGCCCTCTGGGCGGACGACGGGAGTTCGACGGGAGTCGGACGACGGGACCTAGAAGAACACCCCGCAGCGCAGCAGCACGTTCGCGTACGGGCGGGCCTCACCCGTGCGGACGACCAGGCGGGCGTGCGCCGTCAGTTCCTTCAGCTTCTCGTGCGAGACCAGTTCCAGGTTCGGGAAGCGGGAGTCCAGCAGCGCGGACGCCTCCGGGTTCGCGTCCCGGACCTCCTCCGCCGCCGTGGCGCCCTCCACCACCAGTTCGGCCAGCAGGCCGTCCAGGACCTCGGCGAAGGACAGCACCCCGGCGCGGAACGACAGGTCCACCACCTTCGGGCCCGCCGGGATCGGCATGCCGACGTCGCACACCAGCACCCCGTCCCCGTGCCCCAACTCGGCCACCGCACCCGCGAGATGACGGTTCAGGATTCCGGCCTTCTTCACAGCGCCTCTACCTCCTCGGCAGTGGGGTACGACTCCTGCGCGCCGGGGCGGGTGACCGCCGCCGCGCCCACCCGCGCCGCGTACGCCGCGGCGTCCGGTAGCGACGAGCCCGTACCGAGCCGCCACGCCAGCGCCGCCGTGAACGCGTCGCCCGCGCCCGTGGTGTCCACCGCTTCCACCTTCACGGACGGCACACGGGTCATGGACTGGGCGTCCGCCACCAGCGCGCCTTGCGAGCCGAGCGTCACCACGACCGAGCGGGGGCCGAGCGCCAGCAGCGCGGCGGCCCACTCCTCGGGGGTGCCGGCCGACTCGCCGCCCGTGATGACCTGCGCCTCGTGCTCGTTGACGATCAGCGGGTCGCAGGCGGCGAGCACCTCGGCGGGCAGCGGCCGGGGCGGCGACGGGTTCAGTACGAAACGGGTGCCGGACGGCAGGTTCCGTACGACCTCCTCGACCGTCTCCAGCGGGATCTCCAACTGCGCCGAGACCACGCGGGAGGCGCGCAGGAGGCTGTCCGAGGCCCGGACGTCCTCCGGCGCGAGTTTTCCGTTGGCTCCCGGCGAGACCACGATGCTGTTGTCCCCGGACGGGTCCACCGTGATCAGAGCGACCCCGGTGGGAGCCCCGCCGGTGAGGATGCCGGCGGTGTCGACGCCGGCCGCCCGCAGGGAGTCGCCGAGCAGCCGGCCGTGCGCGTCATCGCCGACCCGGGCCAGCAGCGCGGTACGGGCTCCCAGCCGGGCGGCGGCGACGGCCTGGTTGGCGCCCTTGCCACCCGGATGGGTGACCAGGTCGGAGCCGAGTACCGTCTCGCCGGCCGCCGGGCGGCGGTCGACGCCGATCACCAGGTCGGCGTTGGCCGACCCTACGACCAGCAGGTCGTAGCCGTGCATCGTTGTGTTTCCTTACGTCGGTTCGTCGTCCTCTTCGAGAAGGACGTCGGGCTGGTTGAGAAGGACGTCAGGAGGAGAACTCGGCGACGTTCGTCTTGGTGACGACCTTCACCGGGACCTTGACCGTGGTGTCGATCTTCTCGCCCTTGGCAGCCTTGACGGCGTTCTCCACGGCCAGCTGGCCCAGCAGCTTCGGCTGCTGCGCCACCGAGGCGAACAGCGTGCCGCCCTTGACCGCCGTGAGGCCGTCCGGCGTGCCGTCGAAGCCGACGACCTTGACCGACTTGCCGGCCTTGCTGCCCAGGGCCTTGATCGCGCCGAGCGCCATCTCGTCGTTCTGCGCGAAGACGCCGTTCACGTCCGGGTGGGCCTGGAGCAGGTTGGTGGTGACGTCCAGACCCTTGGTGCGGTCGAAGTCGGCCGGCTGCGAGGCGACGATCTTGATGCCCGGGTAGGCCTTCAGGCCCTCGGTGAAGCCCTTGCCGCGCTCGTTGGCGGCCGAGGTGCCGGAGGTGCCCTGGAGGACCAGGATGGTGCCCTTGCCGCCGAGCGCCTCGGCGATCGTCTTGGCCGCGAGCTTGCCGCCCTCGACGTTGTCCGATGCGACGGTGGTGGCGACCTCGGCCTTGTTGACGGTGCGGTCGGCGGCGACGACCGGGATCTTCGCGTTGTTGGCGGCCTTGACGGACGGGCCGGCGGCGTCGGAGTCCACCGGGTTGACGATGATCGACTTCACGTTCTGGCTGGTGAAGTTCTGGATCTGGTTGGCCTGCTGGGAGGCGTCGTTCTGGGCGTCGGTGACGGTGAGGGAGACACCCTCCTTCTTCGCCTCGGCCTGGGCGCCCGCCTTCAGCTGCACGAAGAAGGGGTTGTTGAGGGTGGAGACCGACAGGCCCACCTTCATGTCGGAGGAGCCGGACGAGCCGTTGTTGCAGGCGGTGGCGGTGAGGGCGAGCGAGGCGATGGCGGCCACGGTGAGCGAGATCTGCTTGGTGCGCATGACTGTTCCTTGCGGGTGCGGGTTGATTCCGGGGGGAAGGGCGGAGGGACGAGGTCGGTTACGCGCGTCGGCGAAGCGTGTCCACGAGGACCGCGAGCGCGATGACGACGCCGATGACGACCTGCTGCCAGAAGGCGGAGACCGACAGCAGGTTGAGGCCGTTGCGGAGCACCGCGAGGATCAGCGCACCGATGAGGGTGCCCGATGCCTTGCCGACGCCACCGGAGAGGCTGGCGCCGCCGATCACCACCGCGGCGATGGCGTCGAGTTCGTATCCGTACGCCGCCTGCGGCTGCGCGGAGGCCAGCCGGGAGGCGAGGACGATGCCCGCCACGGCCGCGAAGCCGCCGGCCAGGGCGTAGATGACCAGCTTCTGGCGCTTGACGCGGATGCCGGAGAGCCGGGCCGCTTCCTCGTTGCCGCCGATCGCGTACATGGTGCGGCCGATGTACGTACGGCCCAGGATCACGGCGGTGATCAGGCCCATCACGATCATCACCAGGACCGGCACCGGCAGCCAGCCGCCGATGGTGGTGCCCAGGTTGGACACCGAGTCGGGGAAGGCGATCGGGCTGCCCTGCGAGATGACGAGGGCCAGGCCGCGGCCCACCGACAGCATGGCGAGGGTCGCGATGAAGGGCGGCAGCTTGCCGAAGGAGATGAGCGCGCCGCTGACCAGGCCGCAGGCGATGCCGGTGGCGAGGGCGAGCAGGACCGAGAGCCAGACCGGGAAGCCCTGGTTGGTGGCGGTCCAGGCCAGGACGGTGGCGGAGAGCGCGGCGACCGAGCCGACGGACAGGTCGATGCCGGCCGAGACGATCACGAAGGTGACGCCGAAGGCCAGGATCGCGGTGACGGCCGCCTGGACACCGACGTTGAGGAGGTTCTGGGTGGCCAGGAAGTCGCCCGACAGGAACGACATCGCCACGGCCAGGACGACCAGCGCGGTGAGGGCGCCGTTGTTGAGGAGCATACGGCGCAGTGCGAGGGCACCACCCGTGTCCGTACTGCTCTTGAGCGTGTCAGTGGCCACGGGAGACCTCCACATCCTTTGCTGCGGTTGCTGCGGTGTTCGTTGTTGCGGTCGCGCTGACGGCCAGCGCCATGACGGCGTCCTGGGTGGCGTCCTGCGCGGCGAGTTCGCCCGCGATCCGGCCCTGGGACATGACCAGGACGCGGTCGCTCATGCCCAGCACCTCGGGGAGGTCGCTGGAGATCATCAGGACGGCGTGCCCGGAGGCGGTGAGTTCGTTGATCAGCTGGTAGATCTCGACCTTGGCGCCCACGTCGATGCCGCGGGTCGGCTCGTCGAGGATCAGCACCTTGGTGTCGGCCAGTAGCCATTTGCCGATGACGACCTTCTGCTGGTTGCCACCGGACAGGGTCCGTACGTGCTGGTGCAGTCCGGCCATACGGACCTTGAGCTGTCCGGAGATCCGGTCGGCGGCCCGTCGCTGCCCGGCCCGGTCGACGAAACCGGCGCGGGTGGCGCGGCCCAGCGTGACCAGGCCGAGGTTCTCCTGCACGGTGGCGTCGAGGACCAGGCCCTGACCCTTGCGGTCCTCGGGGACCAGGCCGATCCCGGCGTCCATGGCGGCGTTGACGTCGTACCGGCGCAGCGGACGGCCCTGCACCTCGACGGTGCCGGAGTCGTAGGGGTCGGCGCCGAAGACGGCGCGTACGACCTCGGTACGGCCGGCGCCGACCAGGCCCGCGAGGCCGACGACCTCGCCGGCCCTGACCTCGAAGTCGATGTCGTGGAAGGTGCCGGCCCGGGTGAGTCCGCGGACCTTGAGCAGCGGCGCCCCGGCGTCCCCGCGTTCGCGCGGGTACTGCTGCTCGATGCTCCGGCCGACCATGAGCCGTACGAGCTCTTCCTCGGGGGTGCTCGCCGGGACCTGGTCGACGCTGCGGCCGTCGCGCAGGACGGTGACGCGGTCGCCGAGGGCGGCGATCTCCTCCAGGTGGTGGGTGATGAAGACGATGCCGACGCCGTCGTCCCGCAGCTTCCGGACGATCCGGAACAGCTTGTCGACCTCTTCGGTGGTCAGGACGGCGGTGGGCTCGTCCATGATCAGGACGCGGGCGTCGAGGCTCAGCGCCTTGGCGATCTCGACCATCTGGAGCCGGGCGATGCCCAGTTCGCGCACCTGGGTGCGGGGGTCGACATCGACACCGACACGGGCGAGGAGTTCGGCCGCCTCGGTGTTCATCCGCTTGCGGTCGATGAGGCCGAAGCGGCGCGGCTGGCGGCCCAGGAAGATGTTCTCGGCGACGCTGAGGTCGGGAACGAGGTTGAACTCCTGGTAGATCGTGGCGATACCGAGGCGTTCGGAGTCCTGCGCACCGTGGATGCGCACCTCCTGGCCGCCGACCACGATGCGCCCGCTGTCGGGGCGGTAGGCGCCGGAGAGCATCTTGATGAGGGTGCTCTTGCCCGCGCCGTTCTCACCGAGCAGCACGTGCACCTCGCCCCGACGCAGGTCGAAGTCGACGCTGTCGAGCGCGACCACACCGGGGAAGGTCTTGCGTATGCCTTCGATGCGCAGCAACTCGTCCGGGTTGCTCACGACTGGCTCCTGTTCATTGCGGGGAACGGCTCCATGGGAGCGGGCTGCTCTGGGAGAGCGGGCTGCTCTTGGGGAGCTGGGGGCTCTTGGGGAGCGCGCGGTCCGAGGGGAGCCGGCAGCTCGTGAAGAGCGGGCTCGCCGCACGAGCGACGTACGACGAGACGAGCGGGGAGGGTGACGGACTTGGGGGACCGTCCCTCGATGCAGTCGACCAGCGCGCGCACGGCGGCGTGCCCCAACTCGCCCGTGGACTGGGCGATCGCGGTGATCGGCGGATCGGTGTGCACGAACCACGGGATGTCGTCGAACGCGGCGAGCGCGATGTCGTCGGGGACCCGCAGTCCGCGCGCCCTGATGGCGTCCAGCGCGCCGAGCGCCATCAGGTTGTCGGCGGCGAACACGACCTCGGGCGGCTCGTTCAGGTCGAGGAACCGCTCGGTGGCCCGGCGCCCGCTCTCGGCCTGGAAGTCGCCCTGGCCTATGTACGCGTCCGGGAGGGGAAGCCCGTACGCGGCCATGGCCTGGCGGAAGGCCTCGACGCGCTCGCGGCCGGTCGTGGTCGCCGCCGGTCCCGCGATGATCGCGAGCCGTCGGTGCCCGAGTCCGTACAGATGCGCGACGAGATCGTGGATGGCGGCACTTCCGTCGGAGCGCACGACGGGTACGACGACGCCCTCGATCCACCGGTCGACGAAGACCATCGGGGTGCCGCCCCGCGCCGCGTCCAGCATGAGCGGCGACCCGCCGTCGGTCGGGGAGACGAGCAGCCCGTCGATCCGCCGGTCCAGCAGGGTCCGCACATGGTGGTCCTGGAGGTCGGGCCGCTCGTCGGCGTTGCCGATGATCACGCTGTAGCCGAGCGCGCGGGCCTGCTCCTCGACGGCGCGGGCGAGCTGGGTGAAGTACGGGTTGAGTACGTCGCTGATGACCAGGCCGAGGGTGCGGGTCTGGTCGGTGCGCAGGGACCGGGCGACGGCGTTCGGGCGGTAGCCCAGCACCTCGACGGCGGCCAGCACGCGGGTGCGTGCGTCGGCGCTGACCGACGGGTGGTCGTTCAGGACGCGGGACACCGTGGCGACGGAAACCCCCGCCTCGGCGGCGACGTCCTTGATGCTCGCCATCGTCGGTCCACCTCCTCGTGGATCCGTGGAATCGTTTACACGACTGACAGGAAGGAATTGGAATCGATTACATGGGCATTGAGCAAGGGTCGAGACCGGATTGTGACCTCATGGCCGGAACCGACGGGTGACGCGCGACGGCGGCCGGTCGGCGGCGAACTCCGACTGGGCGCGGTTTTCGGGGTGTTGAGCGTTGTCGGGGCCGACCCACCCCGTCTGTCAGACCTGGGCGGTAGCGTCGGATCATGACCAAGGATGCGAGTCGGGCGGGGCAGGCGGACGCCGGGGAGCGGCGCCTGGCCGTACTGGAGGGCGTGCTCGAACGCATCACGTACGCGAACGAGGAGAACGGATACACGGTCGCCCGCGTCGACACCGGCCGTGGCGCCGCTGATCTGCTCACCGTCGTCGGCGCGCTCCTCGGCGCCCAGGTGGGGGAGTCGCTCAGGATGGAGGGCCGCTGGGGCTCCCATCCCCAGTACGGCAAGCAGTTCACCGTCGAGAACTACACGACGGTCCTCCCGGCCACCGTCCAGGGCATCCGCCGCTATCTCGGCTCCGGCCTCGTCAAGGGCATCGGGCCGGTCTTCGCCGACCGCATCACCCAGCACTTCGGGCTGGACACCCTGAAGATCATCGAGGAGGAGCCCAAGCGGCTCATCGAGGTCCCGGGCCTCGGTCCCAAGCGGACCAAGAAGATCGCCGACGCCTGGGAGGAGCAGAAGGCGATCAAGGAGGTCATGCTCTTCCTGCAGACCGTCCAGGTCTCCACGTCCATCGCCGTGCGCATCTACAAGAAGTACGGCGACGCCTCCATCTCCGTCGTCAAGAACCAGCCCTACCGCCTGGCCGCCGACGTCTGGGGCATCGGCTTCCTCACCGCCGACCGGATCGCCCAGTCCGTCGGCATCCCGCACGACAGCCCCGAGCGCGTCAAGGCCGGTCTCCAGTACGCCCTTTCGCAGTCCACCGACCAGGGCCACTGCTATCTCCCCGAGGAACAGCTCATCTCGGACGCGGTCAAGCTCCTCCAGGTCGACACCGGGCTCGTCATCGACTGCCTGGCCGAGCTGGCGGCACCCCCGGAGGACGACACGGACCCCGGTGTCGTACGGGAGAAGGTGCCCGCGGCCGATGGCGGAGCCCCCGTCACGGCCGTGTACCTCGTCCCCTTCCACCGCGCCGAACTCTCCCTCTCCGCCCAGCTGTTGCGCCTCCTGCGCACGGACGAGGACCGGATGCCCGCCTTCCGGGACGTGGCCTGGGACAAGGCGCTGGGCTGGCTCAAGGGGCGTACGGGGGCCGACCTGGCCCCCGAGCAGCAGGAGGCCGTGCGACTGGCGCTGACCGAGAGGGTCGCCGTGCTGACCGGCGGGCCCGGCTGCGGCAAGTCGTTCACCGTGCGGTCCATCGTCGAGCTGGCCCGGGCCAAGCGCGCCAAGGTCGTGCTCGCCGCGCCCACCGGACGGGCCGCCAAGCGCCTGTCCGAGCTGACGGGCGCCGAGGCCTCCACGGTGCACCGGCTGCTCGAACTGAAGCCCGGCGGCGACGCGGCCTACGACAGGGACCGCCCGCTGGACGCCGACCTGGTGGTCGTCGACGAGGCGTCCATGCTCGACCTGCTGCTCGCCAACAAGCTGGTGAAGGCCGTGCCGCCGGGCGCCCACCTCCTCTTCGTCGGCGATGTCGACCAGCTGCCCAGCGTCGGCGCGGGAGAGGTCCTGCGCGATCTGCTGGCGGACGGCAGTCCGATCCCGGCCGTCCGCCTCACCCGCGTCTTCCGCCAGGCCCAGCAGTCCGGCGTCGTCACCAACGCGCACCGCATCAACTCCGGACAGCACCCGCTCACCGACGGCCTGAAGGACTTCTTCCTTTTCGTCGAGGACGACACCGAGGCGGCCGGGCGGCTCACGGTGGACGTGGCGGCGCGGCGGATCCCGGCCAAGTTCGGCCTGGACCCACGGCGTGACGTGCAGGTTCTCGCGCCCATGCACCGCGGGCCGGCCGGCGCGGGCAATCTCAACGGCCTGCTCCAGCAGGCGATCACCCCCGGCCGCCCGGACCTGTCCGAGAAGCGGTTCGGCGGCCGCGTCTTCCGTGTCGGCGACAAGGTCACCCAGATCCGCAACAATTATGAGAAAGGGAAGAATGGTGTCTTCAATGGCACCGTGGGTGTTGTCACCTCTCTCGACCCGGTCGACCAGCGCCTCACGGTGCTGACGGACGAGGACGAGGAGGTCCCGTACGAATTCGAAGAACTGGACGAGCTGGCGCACGCGTACGCGGTGACCATCCACCGCTCGCAGGGCAGCGAGTATCCGGCCGTGGTCATCCCGGTCACCACGGGTGCCTGGATGATGCTCCAGCGGAATCTGCTCTACACGGCGGTCACCCGCGCCAAGAAGCTGGTCGTACTCGTCGGTTCACGCAAGGCGATCGGCCAGGCGGTGCGCACGGTGTCGGCGGGCCGACGCTGCACGGCCCTGGATTTCAGGCTGTCGCCGCGCCCCCTCGAAGCCTGAGCCGCCCCGCGGGCCGACCCCGGACCGGCCACTCAAAAAATGATCGATCAAATGAGTCGCGAAGGTCACAGAGCACTTCCGGAAGCGGGCGAACGGGGGCAGGATGAGCAGGTTGACGGCACTCAGTGCCGCCGATGAGCCCAATGGTCGACCCCGAGTGCACTCTCCTGCGCCAAATGGGGGATGGTAGAGACAGTCAGGGCACCTCGAAGATGAGGCACTACGTCGGTGAGGGAAGACGTGAGCGACAACTCTGTAGTACTGCGGTACGACGGCGGCGAGTACACCTACCCGGTGGTCGACAGCACCGTCGGTGACAAGGGCTTCGACATCGGGAAGCTCCGCGCCCAGACCGGTCTGGTCACCCTGGACAGCGGTTACGGCAACACCGCCGCCTATAAATCCGCCATCACCTACCTCGATGGCGAGCAGGGCATTCTGCGGTACCGCGGCTACCCGATCGAGCAGCTGGCGGAGCGCTCCACCTTCCTGGAGGTCGCCTACCTGCTGATCAACGGCGAGCTGCCGACCGTCGACGAGCTCTCCAGCTTCAAGAACGACATCACGCAGCACACCCTGCTGCACGAGGACGTCAAGAACTTCTACAAGGGCTTCCCGCGCGACGCGCACCCGATGGCGATGCTGTCCTCGGTGGTCTCCGCGCTGTCCACCTTCTACCAGGACAGCCACAACCCGTTCGACGAGAAGCAGCGCAACCTCTCCACGATCCGCCTGCTTGCCAAGCTTCCGACGATCGCCGCGTACGCGTACAAGAAGTCGATCGGCCACCCCTTCGTCTACCCGCGTAACGACCTCGGGTACGTCGAGAACTTCCTGCGCATGACCTTCTCGGTCCCCGCGCAGGAGTACGAGCTGGACCCGGTCGTCGTCTCCGCGCTCGACAAGCTGCTGATCCTGCACGCGGACCACGAGCAGAACTGTTCGACCTCCACGGTCCGCCTGGTCGGCTCGTCGCAGGCCAACATGTTCGCCTCGATCTCGGCCGGCATCAACGCGCTGTGGGGCCCGCTGCACGGTGGCGCCAACCAGTCCGTCCTGGAGATGCTGGAGGGCATCCAGGCGAGCGGCGGCGACGTGGACTCCTTCATCCGCAAGGTGAAGAACAAGGAGGACGGCGTCCGCCTGATGGGCTTCGGCCACCGGGTCTACAAGAACTTCGACCCGCGCGCCAAGATCATCAAGGCTGCCGCGCACGATGTGCTCTCCGCCCTCGGCAAGTCCGACGAGCTGCTGGACATCGCCCTGAAGCTGGAGGAGCACGCGCTCTCCGACGACTACTTCGTCTCCCGCAGCCTCTACCCGAACGTGGACTTCTACACCGGCCTGATCTACCGCGCGATGGGCTTCCCGACCGAGATGTTCACGGTCCTGTTCGCCCTCGGCCGGCTGCCGGGCTGGATCGCCCAGTGGCACGAGATGATCAAGGAGCCGGGCTCTCGCATCGGCCGCCCGCGCCAGATCTACACCGGCGTGGTGGAGCGGGACTTCGTTCCGGTCGAGGAGCGCTGAGTCTCCCTACGCGCCTGAGGCGTACGTCGTATCCCTGGAGCGGCGTGCGCCTCTGTGCTTCGTACTGAGTGTGGCGTACGAAGCTTCATGCAAAGCTTCGGTGCACAGCTTTGCGCAAGGGTTTGTACAGAGGTTCATGCATAAAACAGAAGGCGCCCTGACGCCGGTCCCCCCACGGGCCGACGCACAGGGCGCCTTCCCATGTCCCGGTGCGGATTCCCCCCACGGGATCCGGCCGGGCGTCTGCGGGACAGCGCCTGAATCGCTGCGAGCAAAACGAGCAGAACTCGGCGTACCACTGCCATGCGGTCTGCCGGGACGCGTACGGACGGGAGGGCCGCTCAAAGCTCCCCGGTGCACGTGCCCCGGCAACGCCGTTTCCTGGGAACGTCCCCCAAGACATCCCCGGATGTCAGTCACGCCCCCCAAGACGCTTCTGACATCGCCAACTTAGACTCACGAACCCTTCCATGGGTTACGTTCACATCACTGTGATCTGCGTCTCTTGCATATGTCCTGAAGATGCGCAAGAGCCTCGATATGGCGATCGAGGCCCCAGCGTAAGGAAGATGCGCGAGCCTTGTGAAGAGCTTATGTGAGGCACGCGGTCGACTCTAGAGGGACTCTTACCCCTACGTCATGAGAATGCCCTGAGTCGCAGGCTGTTCGTGACCACGAAGACCGAGGAGAACGCCATCGCCGCGCCCGCGATCATCGGGTTGAGGAGCCCGGCGGCGGCCAGCGGCAGCGCGGCCACGTTGTAGCCGAAGGCCCACACCAGGTTGCCCTTGATCGTGGCGAGGGTCCGCCGTGACAGCCGGATCGCGTCCGCGGCCACCCGCAGGTCCCCGCGCACCAGCGTCAGATCGCTCGCCTCGATCGCCGCGTCCGTCCCGGTGCCCATGGCCAGGCCCAGATCGGCGGTGGCGAGGGCCGCCGCGTCGTTGACACCGTCGCCCACCATGGCGACGGTCCGCCCCTCGCCCTGCAGCCGCCTGACGACGTCGACCTTGTCCTCGGGCAGCACCTCGGCGATCACGTCGCCGGTGTCGATGCCGACGGCACGCGCCACCGCCTCGGCCACCGCCCGGTTGTCCCCGGTCAGTAGGACCGGCGTGAGTCCGAGCGCCCGCAGTTCCCGCACGGCTTCGGCGCTGGTCTCCTTGATCGCGTCGGCGACCGTGAGCACACCGAGTGCCTCGCCGTCCAGGGCGACCACTACGGCCGTGTGTCCCTCGGCCTCCGCGTCGGCCTTCGCACGGGCCAGTCCGTCGGGGAGTGCGCCCGGGAACCGGCCCACCGCGACCTCGCGCCCCTCCACGCGCCCGCGCACGCCGAGACCGGGCACGTTCTCGAAGTGCTCCGGCGTCGGAAGGTCACCGACGCGCTCCTGCGCGCCTGCCGCGACCGCCCGGGCGATCGGATGCTCGGAGGCGTGTTCCAGGGCTCCTGCGAGCCGCAGGACCTCCTTCTCGTCGGCCTCCTCGGCGACGTGCACCCCCTGGAGGGTCATTCGGCCGGTGGTGACCGTTCCGGTCTTGTCCAGGACCACTGTGTCGACCCGGCGCGTGGACTCCAGCACCTCCGGGCCCTTGATGAGGATGCCGAGCTGGGCGCCCCGGCCGGTACCGACCATCAGCGCGGTCGGGGTGGCGAGGCCCAGCGCGCACGGGCAGGCGATGATCAGCACGGCGACCGCGGCGGTGAAGGCGGCGACCGTGTCACCGGTGACACCCAGCCACACCCCGAACGTGCCGAGCGCGATCAGCAGTACGACGGGCACGAAGATCCCGGAGATGCGGTCGGCGAGGCGCTGCACCTCGGCCTTTCCGTTCTGCGCGTCCTCGACCAGCCGTGCCATCCGGGCGAGCTGGGTGTCCGCGCCGACCCGGGTCGCCTCGACCACCAGTCGGCCCCCGGCGTTCACGGTCGCGCCGGTCACCGAGTCCCCGGCGGTGACGTCGACCGGCACCGACTCGCCGGTCAGCATGGACGCGTCCACCGCCGAGGTGCCCTCGACGACCGTGCCGTCCGTGGCGATCTTCTCGCCGGGCCGTACGACGAACCGGTCGCCGACGGCCAGCCGCGTCACCGGAACCCGTACCTCACGCCCTTCCCGCAGGACCGCGACGTCCTTGGCGCCCAGTTGGAGCAGCGCCCTCAGGGCCGCGCCCGCGCGCCGCTTGGAGCGGGCCTCCAGATAGCGGCCGAGCAGGATGAAGGCGACGACACCGGCGGCCACTTCGAGATAGATGGCCGAGGACCCGTCCGTACGCGAGACGGTGAACTCGAAGCCGTGGCGCATGCCGGGCATCCCGGCGTGCCCCCAGAACAGTGCCCACAGGGACCAGCCGAAGGCGGCGAGCGTGCCGACCGAGACCAGTGTGTCCATGGTGGCCGCGCCGTGCCGGGCGTTCGTGAACGCCGCCTTGTGGAAGGGCAGCCCGCCCCAGACGACGACGGGCGCGGCGAGCGTCAGCGAGAGCCACTGCCAGTTGTCGAACTGGAGGGCCGGGACCATCGAGAGCAGGACGACGGGCAGGGCGAGCAGGGCCGAGACGGTCAGCCGCTGACGGAGGGCGGCCTGCTGGGGGTCCTCCACGGACGTCGCGGGTTCCGCGTGTTCCGCGGGATCCGCCTGTTCGGTGGGTTCCTCGGGCTGTGGCGGCGGGGGCTCCTCGGCCGTGTAGCCGGTCTTCACCACCGTGGCGATCAGATCGGCGACCTCGATCCCGTCGAGGTACGAGATCTTCGCCTTCTCCGTCGCGAAGTTCACGGTGGCGGTGACGCCGTCCATGCGGTTGAGCTTCTTCTCGACCCGGGCCGCACAGGAGGCGCAGGTCATGCCGCCGATCGTGAGTTCGACCTCGGAGCGCTCGGCCTCGTGTATTGGTGCTGGTGCTGGTGCTGGTGCTGGTGCTGGTGTTGGTGCTGGTGCTGGTGCTGGTGTTGCGGTGCTGGTCATGTCCGGACTCCAGACAATGGGCCGGGCCGTGCGGAGCCAGTATCAGCTGGTCGGCACGGCCCGGTGCGGAGAGCAGATGCTGGCGGTTCAGGCCTTGCCGACGAGTTCGAAGCCCGCCTCGTCGACCGCGGCGCGCACGGTCTCCTCGTCGAGGGGGGTGGCGGAGACCACGGTGACCTCGCCGGTGGACGCGACGGCCGTGACCGAGCTGACGCCGGCGATCCCCGAGATCTCACCGGAGACGGAGCCTTCGCAGTGCCCGCAGCTCATCCCGCTGACCTTGTAGACGGTCGTCACGGTACCCGGGGTATCAGTCTGCGTGGTCATGTCGTTACTCCTCAGGGAGGCGTGTGGGGTTTGCGTGCTTCAGACTATACCCCTAGGGGGTATTCCACCCAAGAGGGTTCCCGGCGCGTCAGAGAGTTGTCGGGCCGTTCTGTCCGGACGTGTGGTCCCGCGGCGGGCGGACCGTGACCGGGACAGGCCCGGGGTGCGCGGCTAGCGTTCCGCCGGAGAGACGATCTCCAGGCGTGCTGGGGTCGCGGACGCGGGCGGAGGGTGCGGTCGTATGCGTGCGGTGGTGTTCGAGCGGTACGGGGAGCCGGCCGAGGTGCGCGAGGTGGCGGACCCGCGGCCTTCCGAGCACGGGGTCGTGGTGCGGGTCGAGGCCACGGGTCTGTGCCGCAGCGACTGGCACGGCTGGATGGGGCATGACCCGGACATCACCCTGCCGCACGTGCCCGGGCACGAACTCGCCGGTGTCGTCGAGGAGGTGGGCGCGCGGGTGACCGGCTGGCGGCCCGGCGACCGGGTCACCGTGCCCTTCGTCTGTGCCTGCGGCACCTGTCCGTCCTGCGCTGCGGGCGACCAGCAGGTGTGCGAGCGGCAGACGCAGCCGGGGTTCACGCACTGGGGGTCCTACGCGCAGTACGTGGCGTTGGACCACGCGGACGTCAACCTGGTCGCGGTGCCGGAGGAGTTGTCGTTCCGGACGGCGGCCGCGCTGGGATGCCGGTTCGCCACGGCGTTCCGCGCCGTCGTCCAGCAGGGCCGGGTCGCGGCGGGGGAGTGGGTGGCCGTCCACGGCTGCGGGGGCGTCGGCCTGTCGGCGGTGATGATCGCGGCGGCTTCGGGCGCCAGGGTGCTGGCCGTCGACGTATCGCCTCAGGCCCTGGAGATGGCACGGAAGTTCGGCGCGGCGGAGTGCGTGGACGCAACGCGTTTCGAGGACACGGCGGCAGCGGTCCGCGCCCTGACGGGCGGCGGCGCCCATGTCTCTCTTGACGCCCTCGGCTCTCCGGCGACCTGCGCGGCGTCGGTGAACGGGCTGCGCCGCCGCGGCCGCCACATCCAGGTCGGTCTGCTGCCGTCACCCAGCGGCACGACCCCCGTCCCCATGTCCCGGGCGGTCGCCCTGGAACTGGAGATCCTCGGCAGCCACGGCATGGCGGCGCACGCCTATCCGCCCATGCTGGAACTGGTCCGCTCGGGCACCCTCCAGCCCGACCTCCTGGTCACCTCGACGATCCCGCTGAACGCGGCCCCGCAGGCACTGGCGGCGATGGGAACGGCGCCGGGCCGGGGCGTGACGGTCATCGAACCGTGGAGCTGAGCCGGCCCGTGTCGGGACGACCCCGGTGAACGGCCCACTCCTGCTCCAGGACGGATCGGTGAAGGGCCTCAGGAGCGCCTTCTCGCCGGTGAGAACCGGGTTGACGGAGAAGTCGGCGGCGGGAGTGCGGGGCGTGGCGGGATCCTCCGTGAGCTGTGGTGACTTCATGGGTGGGTGACGTCGTCGAGGTCCTGGCTCTCGGTAAGTCCCCGGCGACTCCGGGGATTCTCGGGGCCGTCCGCGGGGACGGGCAACGCCATAACGGCCGTGCGGCCCGCCCCGGCGGGGGGCGGGCCGCAGGGTGGGACGGGGCGGTCAGGAGGCCTCTCCGCGGCCGCGGTTGCGGGGGCGGGAGGCGACCCAGGCCCGTACCGTGTCGGCGTACCAGTACGGTTTTCCGCCCTCCACGTGGTCGGGCGGAGGAAGCAGCCCGTGTTTGCGGTACGACCTCACGGTGTCCGGCTGCACCCGGATGTGCGCGGCGATCTCCTTGTACGACCAGAGCCGACGGTCGGTCATCTGCAGCACCTCCCCGCGCGCGCCGCGGCGGCGACCGGGGGAGGCCGTCGGGGGGACCGGGCGCGCGCTGGCGATCACAAAGCCTGTGCTTCCTCAACGAGACGGAGCGCACAGGGGGAAGGGCCTGTGAACCGGGTGTGACGGAAGGTCCGCGGACACGGGACATCCGTGACAGGGCGGAGTTCTTTGTGACACGGATGATGAAATCGGGTCGCGACGGCACACACAGACCACGGCGCCGTCCGCACAAGCTGCGGACGGCGCCGTGGTCGTAGGAGATGGCTCACCGGCGGCTCACTGGCGTGAGCGGCGGTACGGGTGCCGGGCGCGAGCCGTCCGGCACCCCAGGCGCTACCGGTTGGAGGTGACGCGGTTACGCCGGTACAGGATGAGACCGCCCGCCAGCATCGCCACGCTCACGGCCGAAGTCGCGAGCAGGCCCGCACTGCCGGTCTCGGCCAGGGAGGGCGGCGTGTGCTGGGACGGGATGGACGGGGTGCCGACATGCGGGCCGGCCGGCGGCGTGTTCGGCTGGTGCTGCGGAGTGTGCTGCGGCGGGATCGTGCCGTGGCCCGGGGGGTGGTTCGGCTGCCCGCCCCGGGGCGTGTCGGGCGGAGCCGTGGGGGTGGTGGGGGCGCCAGGAACCGTCGGAACGGTGGGAACCGTGGGGCCAGTGGGCTTCCCAGGAACGCTGGGGGTCGAGGGGTGGCTCGGGGTCGACGGGCCACTGGGGGTCGACGGGCCGCTCGGGGTCACCGGGTGGCCGGGGGTCGACGGGCCACAGGGGATCGACGGGTGGCTCGGGGTCGACGGGCCACTGGGGGTCACCGGGTGGCCGGGGATCGACGGGCCACTGGGGGTCGAGGGGTGGCTCGGGGTCGACGGGCCACTGGGGGTCGAGGGGTGGCTCGGGGTCGACGGGCCACTGGGGGTCGACGGGTGGCTCGGGGTCGACGGGCCGCTCGGGGTCGACGGGTGGCTCGGGATCGACGGGGTGGCGGGAGTCGTGGCCGCACCGGAGTGGTGGCCACAGGAGTTGCCGAACGCCGGGTTGAGGGCGCCCACCACATTCACCGAGTTGCCGCAAATGTTGATCGGGATGTCCACCGGGATCTGGACGGCGTTGCCGGACGCCACACCGGGCGATCCGTCCGCGACGCCGCCGGCGCCCGAGTCCGCGTACACCTGGCTGCCGCACAGGGACAGAATGCCCGTCGCGGCGGCTGCCGCGACCATTCCCCTGCTCAGGGTCTGTCGCAATCTCGTTGTCTTCCTGCTGATAGAAGTTGGGATTAACCGGGAAAGGCCGGCCTTGGAACCGAACAGAGCAGTCCAAGGCCGGCCGTGACACAGCCGGGGGCTGGTGTGTGTCGACGTCAGCCGTTGGCGGCTAGAACGTCAGCTGTTCGTGCAAGCGTTGCCGAACGCCGGGTTGAGCAGCGCGAGGACGTTGACGCTGTTGCCGCACGCGTTGACGGGAACGTGCACGGGAACCTGGATGACGTTGCCGGAGAGAACGCCCGGGGAGTTGGCCGCGGCGCCGTCGGCGCCCGAGTCGGCCATGGCCGGGGCGGCCATTCCAAGGGCCATGATGGCCCCGGCGACGACGGCAGCGCTCTTCTTGTGCTTCACGTACTTTCCCTTCTCTGCGGTCGTGCCCCTGTGGCGGACGGAGCCGAGCGAGCACATTTTGAACTGCTCGCCGCACGACCTGCAGTCTGTGAAACGAGGAATCGACGACAGAAGCAACTCCCGAACGCCAGATGCCGCGTGATTCACCCGAACGCCACGGCCGAATTCACACGGAAATCGCACAGCGGAAGCCGGAGCGATCCCGTGCGCGGGAGCGCTCAGCTGTTGTCGGTGCCGTTGCCGGAGAGGACCGGGATGTCGTCCACGATGTGCGACAGCGGTTCATCGCCCTTGACCTGCGTGGAGTTCTCGGCGCACTGCTGATTCTGCGGCGCCGACAGGACCTGGACGTCCTGGACCGCGACCGGTACCAGGCCGACGAGTGAACCGGCGTTCGCCTTCGCCGGCACACCGGCGCAGACCTTGTTCAGGGAGCCCTGGACCAGCGAGAACTGCGGGCTCGTAGCGCCCTGGGTCACCTGGTTGCCGAACGCTTCCGAAACGTCGTTTCCGCTGGTGGACGTGGTGCCGCCGTCATTACCGATGGCAAGCGCCTGGGGCGCGGCCGCCGCCGAGGCACCGACGACGGAGGCCGCGACCGCAGCCACGGCCATTGCCTTCTTGAACATTTCGCGTTCCTTTCCTGGCAGGGACACATGTTCCTGCTCCTGCATCAACACCTCCCGCCCGGATTGGTTTCAGAAATTCACCCGGTTGGACCGTTCGGCGAAGCGGAATTGCGGCTATCCGCAGTGGGGACCATGGACCGAATCAGCTCCCCGGTGTGGACCATCGGAGTGAATGAGAGCAACCAAGCGATCGCGTGGCAGTTGTCCAGAGCGCTCCGGTGGACGGGGTTTCTCCAGAAGGGAACTAGCAAGTGATGAAGAAGGTTTTGGCTGCCGCGGTTGTCGCCGCTTCCGTTGTCGGCGCCTCGGCTGCCACCGCGGGGCAGGCCCTGGCGATCGGCGACGACGGTGACACGACGTCCACCAGCGGCAACAGCGCGACGCAGCAGTACGGCAACTCGGCCACGTACGGCAACATGAGCCCGCAGTTCGCGCTCGTCCAGGGCTCCCTGAACAAGCCGTGTGTCGGTCTGCCGGCGAAGGTCAACGCCGGTTCGCTCGTCGGTGTCGTGCCGGTCGCGGTCCAGGACGTCCCGGTCCTGTCGGCCCCGCAGAACCAGCAGTGCACCGAGAACTCCACGCAGGTCAAGGGCGACGAGCCGCTGTCGCACATCCTGGACGACATCCCGGTCCTGTCCGGCAACGGCACCGGCAACAGCTGAGTCGGCACACCAGGAGCGACCCGCCGAGCAGTTCGGCGGGCCGCTCCTTTTGCGTGCGTGCCCGTACGGCCTGTCCGTACGCCCCGGTCCCGAAGGGCGGGCGCAATGTGCCGGCCTGGGCGGTTTCGTTTGGATCACCTGGCTGACCAGAGGAAGATGCTCGCAACGTGGGTCCGGCCAGGTAGATGGCTGCTGTCTTCTCGTAGCGGGTGGCGATGCCTCGCCACTGTTTCAAGCGGTTGATGCAGCGTTCGACCGTGTTGCGTTGCTTGTAGGTCTCGCGGTCGAAGGCGGGTGGCCTGCCACCCCGGCTGCCGCGTCGCAGACGGTGGCAAGCGGCCTACCACGCGCCAGGTTGTTCAGCTCGGTGATCGCGGTCCCTGCGTGCGGTGCTCACGCTTCCCCGTCGTTGGTGTCCCGGTCGCTGTGGGCGAGGCGCTCGCTCTGGTGGCCTGGCGCGTCGGCTCTGCAGGGTCGGAAGCGGGCGAGGTATGCCGGGCTTGGGCCGCGGCGCTCGGTCAGGTGGAGGCCGGCGGCGTCGGCGAGCCGGTGCAGCCGGCCGAAGGGGATCCAGTGCCGGTCGAAGAACTCGCCGATCACCAGCCGCCCGCCTGGTGCCAGCACCCGTGCCGCCTCGCGCAGTACCCGATCCGGCTCGGGGATCTCGCCGAGCGCGGTCACGGCGTATACGGCGTCGAATGTCCCGTCGGCGTAGGGCAGTTCACGTGCGTCCGAGCGGGTGGTCCTGATCGTCGCCAGGCCGTCGCGCTCGGCGCGGCACATCACGTGGTCGAGCATCTCCTGCTGGATGTCGAGCACATCGAGCCGTCCCTCCGGCCCGAGCTGCGGGGCGACGTGCAGCGACTGCAGTCCGGTCCCCGGGCCGATCTCCAGGATCCGCTCCCCCGGCCGCGGCCGCAGTACGGCGTCCATCCGGTCGGCGGTCAGGAACGGCAACGGCACGTCGAGCAGGCCGCGTTGGGCGTACGGATAGGGCGCCGTGTCGCCCAGCCACCAGGCGGCGGCCAACGCGGCGCCGACGCCGGCGGCGACCGCCCAGCGGGTCCGGGCCGGGATCGGGGCGACGGGGGCGGTGGTGATGCGGTGCATGGTGTTCTCCGGTGGATCGATTTGGTTCGTGGCATGTGGCTGGGCGGTCGTCGTCACGCGTGCCGGCTCAGCGCCCGCAGCGCCAGCCGGCCGCACAGCGCGGCGAGCGGCAGTTCGGCGCCGAGCGCCATGGCGACCGCAGTGGCGAAGTCGCCGCCCGAGGCCGCGGTCGCGGTGTCGAACCAGGCGTCCACCGCAAGCAGCGTCGCGGTCGCGGCGGCTGCCAGGGCGTGCCGCCGGTCGCCGCGGGCGGCGAGGAGGCCGGTGGCGATCAGGCCGAGCGCCTCCAGCGCGTCGAGCCCGACCCAGGCGACCGGCCAGTGCGCCGCGGTCGCGGTGGCCGGCAGGCCGGTGGCCAGCACGTACAGCCACGGCAGCAGGGCGAGCCCGCAGGCGACCAGCAGCCACCCGGCCCGCCGTATGCCCCGCGCCGGGCGCGGCTCCTCCGCCTCTTCGTGGAGCGGGATGACCTCGGCGCGGTCGAAGCCCTCGGCACCGGCCAATTCGTCATTGCACAACACCAGTTGACGCATCGTCTTCCCCTGCTCCCCGTCGGCTCTCCCCTTCACGTGCTCCACCCTCCGCCGCACACGGGGCGCCGTCAGTCACGCAGGGTTCCGACCCGGGGTGGAGAAAAGTGCACCCCCGAACCGGGCGGGAGCGTCATGGCACGGGGATGGCCTGCGGCTTTACCGTTTGACGCATGCAACTCACGACGTGGCTGCAGCTGGTACTGGGCCGGACGTTCCGCAGGGCGGGACACCGGACCGCGCTCGTCGCCGCCGGCCTGCCGCTCCACCTCGCCGTAATACCACTGTGGCTCTGGCTGGCCGGCGCGATGGCGGGGGCGCCGGCCGTGATTCCGCTGCCCGTGCTGCTCACGCTCGTGGTGACACCCCTGCTGACCGTCGGGCAGCGGCGGCGCTACCGGGCGCTCGTCGGCAAGGACCTCCCGCGCCCCGCCGTACCCGGGCCCGGACGCAACTGGAAGTCGGCGGTACGTCGGCTGACCACGCGGGCCTTGTGGCGGCAGGCCTGCTACCACGCCGTGGCGGGTCCGCTGCTCGCCGTCCTGGACCTCGCCGTCCTCGCCGTCTGGGCCGCCGCTCTCGTGGCCGCCTCCATCTACGTGTGGATCTGGGCGCTGCCCCCGCAGTGGCGGGTCACCGACCTCGGGTACACCACGCAGGCCGTGTACATCACCGCCGGCGGCCTCGCCCTGCTGTTCCTCGGGCCCCGGCTGACCGGCGCCCTGGTGCGGCTGGACACCCGGGCGGCCGAGGTCCTGCTCGGCCCCAGCCGCGCGGAGAAGCTGGCCCGCCGGGTAGCCGACCTCGCCGAGAGCCGGGCCGGTGTGCTCGACGCCGCCGACGCCGAGCGGCGGCGGATCGAGCGCGACCTGCACGACGGCGCACAGCAGCGCCTCGTCTCACTCGCCGTCAACCTGGGCCTGGCCAGGGCCACCCTCGGCGACCTGCCGGAGGACGCCCGCAAGGTGATCGACGAGGCGCACCGCGAGGCGAAGGAGGCGATCGCCGAGCTGAACAACCTGGTGCGCGGCCTGCATCCGGCCGTCCTTGAGGACCGTGGCCTCGACGCCGCGCTGTCCGGGGTCGCCGCCCGCCTCCCGATCCCGGTGCGCGTGGCGGTGGACCTGCCGCAGCGCCCCTCACCCACGGTCGAGGCCGTCGCGTACTTCGTGGTCTCCGAAGCCCTGACGAACGTGGTCAAACACGCCCAGGCGACCCGGGCGGACGTGACCGTGGAGCGGATCGGGGAGACACTGCTGGTGGTCGTCGCGGACGACGGCGCGGGCGGCGCGGATCTCGCGGCGGCCGTTGGTGGCACCGGGCTCGCCGGGCTCGCCAAGCGTGTCGCGTCCGTCGACGGCACGTTCTCCTGCCGCAGCCCCGCCGGGGGCCCGACCGTCATCACCGTGGAGCTGCCGTGCGCGCCGTGATCGCCGAGGATTCCCTCTTGCTGCGCATCGGCGTGGTCAAGGTGCTGGAGGCGGCCGGCTTCGAGATGTGCGCGCAAGTCGCCGACGCAGAAGGGCTGCTGGCAGCCGTCGAGGAGCACCGGCCCGACATCGCCGTGGTCGACGTGCGCATGCCGCCCGGCTTCACCGACGAGGGAGTGCGCGCCGCGCTGGTGATCCGCCGCCAGTACCCGCGTACCGCCGTGCTCCTGCTGTCGCAGTACGTGGAGGAGCGGTACGCCGCCGATCTGCTCGCCGCCAACACCTCGGGCGTCGGCTATCTGCTCAAGCAACGGGTCGCCGACGTCGAGGAGTTCACCGAGGCGGTACGCCGGGTGGCGGCCGGCGGCACCGCGCTCGACCCGCAGGTCGTCGCGCAGCTGCTGGTGCGCCGGCACAGCGATCCGCTCGACCGGCTGACACCGCGCGAGCGGGAGGTGCTGGAGCTGATGGCGGGCGGCCGGTCCAACTCCGGCGTCGCCGCCGAGCTGGTCGTGAGCGAGAGCGCGGTCGCCAAGCACATCAACAGCATCTTCACCAAGCTCGACCTGCCCAAGGCCGACGCCGACCACCGCCGCGTCCTAGCGGTGCTGCGCTTCCTGGGCGTTGCGACCGCATAGTGCGCGATCACGCCCCCATGCCCACAACACGGTCGAACGCTGCATCAACCGCTTGAAACAGTGGCGAGGTATCGCCACCCGCTACGAGAAGACAGCAGCCATCTACCTGGCCGGACCCACGTTGCGAGCATCTTCCTCTGGTCAGCCAGGTGATCCAAACGAAACCGCCTAGTCGGTGCCCCGCAGGTCGGACGCCTGTTGGATCGCCTCGGCGAGGCCGCGTACCTCCGCGTCGTGCCTGCGCGAGGCCAGCGCGTCGGCCCGGTCGGCGAGTTCGGCGAGGCCCGGCCGGCCAGGCAGACGGGTGTCGCCCCGGCGCAGGTCGTCCGCGAAGTACGCGGCGGTCGCGGCGACTTGGAAACCGTACGAGGCGTGCCACAGGTCCCCGTCGAGGGAGTCGGTCTCCAACTGGCCCGACTCCTCGTGCGGGGCACGGGTGTCGGGGTCCAGCCAGCGGACGCTCGCGGTGGCGAGGTGGCCGGCGGCCCCGGGCCGGGTGCGGACCGCGTAGAGGGCGGTGACCGTGTGGCCGGGGCCGACCTCGCCGCCGTCCACGCTGTCGTCGCGGAAGTCCTCGTCGGGGACGCGCCGGTCGTCGTAGCCGATGAGGCGGAACTCCCGTACGTTCCGCGGGTCGAAGGCGACCTGCGCCTTCGCGTCCCGGGCGGTCAGCTCGACGTTCTGCGGGAGTTGCTCGCTGAACACCGTGCGGGCGTCCTCGGCGGTCGAGACATAGGTTGTGTGGCCGTCGCCCCGGTCGGCCAGTCGTTCCATCAGCGCGTCGCCGTACTCACTGCCCACGCCGACCCCGAACAGGGTGATGCCGTGCTCACGGCGGGCGTTCGAGATGCGCTCCAGGATGGTGTCGGCGTCGGTGTCACCGGTGTTGGCGAGCCCGTCGGAGAGCAGCACGACCCGGTTGGTGGCGTCCGGGCGCAGGCCCTTGACGGCGGTGGCGTAGCCGGTGCGGACACCCGCGCCGAGGTTGGTCGAGTTCGTGGGCTCCAGCTCGTCGATCGCGTCGTGGACGCGGGCACGATGGCCGCCGAGGCGGGTCATCGGCAGGACGGTCTCGGCCTCGTCGCTGAAGGTGACGATCGCGACCGAGTCGTCGTCGCGCAGCCGGTCCGTCATCACGCCGAGGGAGTCCCTGACGAGGTCGAGGCGGCCGGGCTCGCCCATCGAACCGGAGACGTCGACGACGAACGTCAGTGCGGCGGGCCGGCGTTCGGCCTCCGGCCGCGCGGCGCGGGTGGCGAGGCCCACCCGGACGAGGGACCAGCCGTACGAGCTGGTGCGGGCGCCGTCGACGGTCACGGTGAAGCCGTTGCCGCGCGGGCGTTCGTAGTCCTGGCGGAAGCTGTTGACGAACTCTTCCGGGCGCACGGTCGACGGCTCGGGCAGCCGGCCCTCGGCGAGGGTGCGGCGTGCGTAGCCGTACGAGGCGGTGTCCACGTCCAGGGCGAACGTGGAGAGGTTGCTCCTGCTCTCCTGGGTGTCGCTCTGCCCCGCGCTGTACGCGGGTGCGGGGAACGAGGCCGAGCCGTTCGACTTGTTCGACCCGTCCGATGTGCCGCCCGCCCCGCAGCCGGTGAGCAGCAGGCCGCCCGCGATCGTGAGCGCGAGCAGCGTGCCGAGCGGCGGCCGTCGTGTCCGGTACTCCTCCATCAGTGCCCCCTGCGTCCGTCGACGTCGATGTCTGTGACTGTGACGGCGGAGGGAGCCCGGATGTGCGGTACGGGGAGTTGCGGATGGATCTCGAAGCGGCCACGACGGACGGCTGTTGAGACCGGTGGGTGATCCTCCGGTGACCTAGGAGACGACGTCCTTGCGTGCGAAACCCCGGAAGGCCAGGGCGAACAGGACCAGCGCGTACGTTATGGAAATCGCCGTGCCCTGGATCATGCCGGCCCACTCCGGGCGCGGCTGGACGGCGTCGGCCCAGGCGAACTGCCAGTGCGCGGGCAGGAAGTCGCGCCAGTGGCCGAGAGCGGTGACCGCGTCCAGCACGTTCCCCACGATCGTGAGGCCGACCGCGCCGCCCACCGCGCCCAGCGGTGCGTCCGTCCGGGTCGACAGCCAGAACGCGAGCCCGGCGGTGACCAGTTGGGACACGAAGACGTACGCCACCACGACGACGAGCCGCTGGGCCGCCGTGCCCGGGGAGAGGGCGCCGCCGGTCGGTATCTCCAGCGGCCCCCAGCCGTATGCCGCCGTACCCACCGCGAGCGCGACGACCGGCAGCAGCACCATGGCCGCGAGGCTCAGGCCGAGCCCGACCGCGAGCTTGGACCACAGCAGCCGGGCGCGTGGGACGGGCGCCGCGAGCAGATAGCGCAGCGACGACCAGCTCGCCTCGGAGGCGACCGTGTCCCCGCAGAACAGGGCGACCGGGATGACCAGCAGGAACCCGGCGGACACGAAGAGGTTCACCGCGGCGAAGTTCGCGCCCGACGCGGTGGCCGTGTCCATCAGCGTGATCTGGCCGTTGCGGGAGCCCGGATCGCCGCCGATGGCGAAGGCGACGACCAGCACGAAGGGCAGCGCGGCGAGGATCGCGCCCATGACGAGCGTACGGCGCCGCTTCAACTGCCTCACGAGCTCGACGCGCAGCGGCAGCGTCCGCCGCGCCCGGTACCCGTCGGCCGTCTCCGCCCGCTCGACGAGCGCACTCATGCGGAACCTCCGATCAGCGTGAGGAAGGCGTCTTCCAGACGCCGGTGGGGGCCGAGCGAGGCCACCGGGACCTCGAGTCGCACCAGTTCGACAAGAAGGCGGGCGGCAGCCGCGGAGCCAGGGGGAACCGGCTCCCCGGAGGCCTCGACGGACACGATCGGCTCGGCGGAGACGAGCGGCCCGGCAGACGCTCCGGCAGGGACGACCGGCTCAGCAGAACCCCCGGTGGACACGATCGGTTCGGCCCGGACGCCACCGGACGCGATCGGCACGGCGGTCGCGACCGGTCCAGGGGAGCCCCCGGCGGTAGCGACTGCCTCAGCGGTGGCAGCCGTGGTCGCGTCGGCGTCCGCGGACAGGCCGGCGCCCGCTCCGTAGGGCCTGGCGGCACGGGTCCTCGCACCCGCGGTCACGCCGGCACCCGCGGTCACGTCGGCACCGGCGGCCACGCCGCCGCCTGTTCCGGCAGTCTCCGCGGGGCCCGCGGAGACTCCCACGGCCGCCGGCGTGCCCGCGGCACCCTCGATGCCCCGAGCCCCGGCCGTCGTGTCCGGCGTCAGGCGAACGAGCAGTCCGCCCTCCGCCCGTATCGCCGACGACACGCCAGGCAGCGCGGCCACCTTCTCCACCAGCGGGTCGGCGATGTCGGCCGCGAGGCCGACGAGCAGGGTGTCGCCCGAGCCGATGATCTCGTGCACCGGGCCCGCCTGCACCAGTCGTCCGTGGTCCATGACCACCAGATGCGTGCAGGACTGCTCGACCTCCGCCAGGAGATGGCTGGAGACGATGACCGTGCGCCCCGCCGCCGCGTACCGGATCATGACCTCGCGCATCTCACGGATCTGCGGCGGGTCCAGGCCGTTGGTCGGTTCGTCGAGGATCAGCAGGTCCGGCAGGCCGAGCATCGCCTGGGCGATGGCCAGGCGCTGGCGCATGCCCTGGGAGTAGGTGCGCACCGCGCGGGCCAGCGCGTCGCCCAGTCCCGCGATCTCCAGCGCCTCGTCCAGGTGCGCGTCCTCGGGCGGACGGCCCGTCGCCCGCCAGTACAGCTCCAGGTTCTCCCGGCCCGACAGGTGCGGCAGGAAGCCCGCGCCCTCCACGAAGGCACCGACCCGCGACAGCACGGGGGCGCCCGGGCGGATCGCATGGCCGAAGACGCGGATCTCGCCGCCGTCCGGCTTGATCAGGCCCATCAGCATGCGCAGTGTCGTCGTCTTGCCCGCGCCGTTCGGCCCCAGCAGGCCCAGCACCTGCCCCCTCTCCACACGGAAGGACAGGTCCCGCACCGCGTACCGGTCCGCCGACTTCGCGTACCGCTTGCTCAACCCCGTGATCTGCAGCGGCACGTCGGCCGGCGCGGGGTCGGGCGCCGCTGTCGCCGTACGGCGGCGGCCCGGCAGCAGCAGGGTCAGCGCGAGCACCGCTCCGGCCGGCGGCAGCCACCAGACCCAGGAGGGGAGCTGGGCGGCCGCGGTCGTCACACCCGGTGCCGTCGGCACCTTCAGGTCGCCCTTCAGGGAGACCGTGTACGTGGCCGGCGCCGCCGGGGAGGCATAGCCGAGGTCCGTCGAGGCGAGGACCAGCCGCAGCCGGTGCCCCTTCTGCGCCTCGTGGTCGACGGCGGGCAGGGGCAGCGTGACGTCCTTGCCGCTCTTCGCGCCCGTCACCCGGACCGGGGCGACCAGTTGCGAGGGCAGCACCTGCTGGGTGCCGCCCGGTCCGACGTCGTACACCTTCCCGAAGAGCACGGCGTCGTCGCTCGTCGACCTCACATGGACGGTCACCGTCGGCGAGCCGGTGATCCGCAGGTCGTCCCGCACGGGCCGCGAGTCGAAGTGCGCGTACTGCCCGGGGAAGTCGAGCGAGACCCCGATGCCGAGCGAAGAGAGCTGGGACAGGCCGCCCGAGCCGCCGAGGCCGGGGAGCGCGGAGACCGCGGGGGGGCTCGCGCCCGCCGGGTTGGCGAAGGTCTGCTCGCGACCGCTCAGCGCGACCGTCCGCGCCCCGCTCTCCAGACCGGGGTACGTGTCCCCGCTCGCACCCCGCAACTGGGCCGCCCCGTCCGTGGAGTCGATGCCCCCGGTGCGGGTGATCCGGAAGGCGGGCCCGGTGTCGACGCCCTTCTCGTCCTTGAGATAGCGGTCGAACCACGCCGTGACGCGCGCCTCGACACGGCTCGCCTCCATGTCCCCGCCGTCGTGCCCGCCCGCGATCCAGTCGACGTCCACGGGCGCGCCATTGGCCCGGATCGCCCTGGCCGCCGCGTCCGCCTGGCCGAGCGGGAACAGCGAGTCGGACTGGCCCTGCACGAGCAGCGTGGGCACCTTGATGTCCTTCCCGACGGCGGACGGGGAGCGCGCCTGAAGCAGGGCGCGCGCCTGTGCGTCGGGCTTTCCGGACTCCGCGACCCGGTTGTACATCCCGCACAGCTCCGCGGTGAACTTGGCGCAGCCCCCGCCGGAGTTCATGAAGATGCCGGCCCACAGCTTCTTGAAGACGCCGTTCGGGAACAGGGCGTCCGCCAGGTTCCAGTACGTGATCGCCGGGGCGATCGCATCCACCCGGTCGTCGTGTCCCGCGGCCAGCAGCGACACCGCCCCGCCGTACGAGGCGCCGGTGACGCCCACGCGCGGGTCGCCCGGCTTGTCGAGCTCGACCTCCGGCCGCTCGGCCAGCCAGTCGAGGAGGCGCGAGACGTCGGCGACTTCGCCCTTGGGGTCGTTCAGCCCGATCTTCCCCGTCGACTTCCCGAAGCCGCGCGCCGACCAGGTCAGCACCGCGTACCCGTCCCGCGCGAGCTTCTCCGCCTGCTCCCTGACGTCGTCCTTGCTGCCGCCGAAGCCGTGCGTGAGCAGGACCGCCGGGCGGCGGCCGCCGGAGCCGGAGGTGAAGTACGAGGTGTCGAGCCGCACTCCGCCGCCCATGTCCATGACTCGGTCGGCGCGGTGCACGGCCGGCGCGTCGTCCGAGGCGACGGCCGTCCACGTACCGACACCGGCCAGCACGAGGAGGACCGTGGCCACGGCGGCCACGGCCCCTCGGCGCAGCCCTCGGACTGCGGGGAGTCGAAGATCCATGCGTCAACGGTACGGGCCGCCACCGACAACCGAAGCAGCCGCCGGGCTGAACCCCGGGCCCTCCTACGGACGTACGGACCTCATGCCGCATACCGCAGCCGTGGTACGAAAAGCCATGGAGATTCGCCGTGCCACCACCGTCGCGGAGGTGGCGGCAGCCGAGCACCTCTTCGACGACGCCGTCCGCCCCGAGTGGGCCGAGCGCTTTCTGACCGCCGTTGGGCACCATCTTTTCCTGGCCTACGAGGACGGCGGCTCGACGCCCGTCGGCTTCGTCAGCGGCGTCGAGACGATCCACCCGGACAAGGGCACCGAGATGTTGCTGTACGAGCTGGCGGTCGCGGAGTCGTACCGGCGCAGGGGGATCGGGCGGGCGCTCGTACGGCGGCTGGCCGCGCTCGGCCGCGAACTCGGCTGTCACGGCATGTGGGTACTGGTCGACACCGGGAACGACATCGCCCTTGCCGCCTATCGCAGTGCGGGCGGCAAGGACGACGGGACGTGCTCCGTGGTGACCTGGGACTTCGGCTGAGCCCCGGCGGGCGGGGTCAGGCCTGCGCGTCCTCCGGGATCGACACCAGCCAGCGGGTGTCGCGGCGCGGACGCAGGTAGAGGGCCCAGTACAGGGTGGCGACCGCGGTGATGCCGCCCGTCCACAGCAGGTAGCTCACCTCCTGCTGGCTGAGGATGTACGCCAGGACCGCGATCAGCAGCACCGGCATCGCGGGCCACAGCGGCATCCGCCAGGCCGGTGTCGTGCCGTGCGCGCCGCGCCGGGCGAGCAGGGCGGCGACCGCGACCAGCAGGTACATGCCGGTCACCGAGACGCCCGTGACGCCGTAGAGGGTGTCCAGGTTGACGTAGCACAGGAGGGCGCCGGGGACGCCGACGACGAGGGTGGCGACCCACGGGGAGCCGAACCGGCCGAGCTTGGCGAGCGCGTTGTTGACCGGCTCGGGCCAGGCCTTGTCGCGGGCCGAGGCGAACAGCACGCGCGAGTTCTGGATGACCATGACGATGCCGGCGTTGATGATCGCGAGGGCCACACAGAGGCTGACGAACGTGCCGACGGCCGAGCTGGACCAGGCGGTGACCATGCTGCTGATGTCGCCGCCGGTCAGCGCCTTCAGGTCGGGCGCCCCCATGGTGATGGCGACGACCGGGACCAGGATGACGACCGAGGAGATGGCGAGGGTGGCCAGGACCGTGCGGGCGACGTTGCGGCGCGGGTGCTCCAGTTCCTCGGAGAGGTAGACGGCGGTCGAGAAGCCCTGGGTGACGAAGAGCGCGATGGCCAGCCCGGAGACCACCAGCATGGCCGTCACGGTGTCCGTGTGGCCGCCGGAGCCGGCCACCTGCATCGAGACGAGGCTGCCCGCTCCGCGCTCGCTGTGCGCGAAGCCCAGGACCGCCACGACGCCCGCGGCCACGACCTCCAGGACCAGGAAGATGCCGGTGATCCAGGCGTTGGCGCGCAGGTCCAGCAGACCGGCGAGGGTGGCGAGCAGCATGACCCCGGCGCCCGTCATCGACGGGTCCAGGTGCACGATCGGCGCCAGGTAGTCCGCCGTGCCCATCGCGATCACCGGCGGCACGATCATGACGACCAGCAGGGACAGCACGAAGACGAGCCAGCCCGCGAGCCGTCCGGCCAGCGTCGACACCATGGCGTACTCGCCGCCGGCGCTGGGGATGAGGGTGCCCAGCTCCGAGTAGCAGAACGCCACGGCGATACAGAGGAGGGAGCCGATGGCGATCGTGAGGGCGGTGGCGGTGCCGAGCGAGCCGAACAGGTCGGGGACGACCACGAAGAGTGTGGAGGCGGGTGTCACGCACGACAGCGTGAGCAGGGTGCCGCCGACGACGCCGATGGAACGCTTGAGCTTCTGAGGGCTGTCCGACGCCTCTGTGACGGCGTTCTCGACAGGACGGAGCGTGTCGGTCATGCGGCGGTTCCGATCGACTTGTGCGAAAGATGATGGCGGTCGGGAGCGCTATCGCCTCCGGCGGCTCTCGTCGTATGTCACTTCGTCCGCTCCCGGCGCTGATGGAACCCCGACGAAAACCGTCACGTCAATGGCTGTTTTCCTACGGAATCCGTGGCTCAAAGCTGATCCACTGTGCATTTGCGTGGCATCAAGACCGTGTACCAGGCGGCTTTGGGCCCGTACGGGAACCGTATCTTCCGCATCAAAATTCACGGGAAATCCGTCCGCAGTTCGGACACCGTCAAGGGGCCTCGGGGGCCCTTCCGGTCGCCCCGGTGGCAGTGGGGCTGCGGCATACCGCGGCCTGGGTGGGGTTCACGGCGGCGCTGGTCGCGACCTCCGCGTGCGGCGCGGACGGTGCGAAGAATGCGGCCGAGGTCGCCGAGAAGAGTCTCCGCCGTGGCGGGCGAGGCAGGCGCGGACAACATCGCGGACCACGCCGACCCGACAAAGAGCCTGCGCTACATAGGTGCCTCCGACAACGTGAAGGACCTCGGCGAGGCGACGGTCCTCGGCAAGAAGGTCACCCACTACCGGGGGCAGCGTCGGCGCGGAGCAGATCAACGACTCCAAGTTCACCGCCGCGGAGAAGAAGGCCGCCATCGATGCCCTGAACGTGAGCGGCGGGAAGATCACCTACGACGTCTGGGCCGACGGCAAGGACCTGCCCGTGCGCATGACGCAGAGCGGCGCCGGCATGACCGTCACCATGGACTTTCTGAAGTTCGGCGCCACCAAGGCGATCCCGGCGCCGCCCGCCTCCGACACCGCCGACCTCACCGAGCAGGTCAAGAAGCAGCGCGACCGGTCACTCGGCCAGTGACGCGCCGGTGCCCCGGTCCGCCACATGGCTCGGCGGACCGGGGCACCCCGTGCTGAACTCAGTGGTTGCGCGGGAACCCGAGGTCCACGCCCGCCGGGGCCTCGGACGGGTCCGGCCAGCGGGTGGTGACGACCTTGCCGCGGGTGTAGAAGTGCGTGCCGTCGTTGCCGTAGATGTGGTGGTCGCCGAAGAGCGAGTCCTTCCAGCCGCCGAAGGAGTGGTAGCCCACCGGGACCGGGATCGGCACGTTCACGCCGACCATGCCCGCCTCGATCTCCAGCTGGAAGCGGCGGGCGGCGCCGCCGTCCCGGGTGAAGATCGCGGTGCCGTTGCCGAACGGCGACTCGTTGATGAGGTCGACGCCCTCCTCGTACGTGTCGACGCGCAGCACGCACAGCACCGGGCCGAAGATCTCGTCCTGGTACGCCTTCGCCGTGGTCGGCACCTTGTCGAGCAGCGAGATGCCGATCCAGTGGCCGTCCTCGTGGCCCTCGACCGTGTAGCCGGTGCCGTCGAGCACGACCTCGGCGCCCTCCGCCGCCGCGCCCGTCACGTACGACGCCACCTTGTCGCGGTGCGCCTTGGTGATCAGCGGGCCCATCTCGGAGGTGGGGTCGTTGCCGGGGCCGATCTTGATCTTCTCGGCGCGCTCGCGGATCTTCTCCACCAGCTCGTCGCCGATCGAGCCGACGGCCACGACCGCGGAGATCGCCATGCAGCGCTCGCCCGCGGAGCCGTACGCCGCCGAGACCGCCGCGTCCGCCGCCGCGTCCAGGTCGGCGTCCGGCAGGACCAGCATGTGGTTCTTGGCGCCGCCGAGCGCCTGGACGCGCTTGCCGTTCGTGGAGGCCGTGGTGTGGATGTAGCGGGCGATCGGAGTCGAGCCGACGAAGGACACCGCCTTGACGTCCGGGTGCTCCAGGAGCCGGTCGACGGCCACCTTGTCGCCGTGGACGACGTTGAAGACGCCGTCCGGCAGGCCGGCCTCGGCGAGCAGTTCGGCGAGCTTCAGGGACGCCGACGGATCCTTCTCGGACGGCTTCAGCACGAACGTGTTGCCGCACGCGATGGCGATCGGGAACATCCACATCGGGACCATCGCCGGGAAGTTGAACGGCGTGATGCCCGCGACGACGCCCAGCGGCTGCCGGATCGCCGCCACGTCCACACGGCTGGCCACCTGCGTGGACAGCTCGCCCTTGAGCTGCACGTTGATACCGCAGGCCAGGTCGACGATCTCCAGGCCGCGCGCCACCTCGCCGAGCGCGTCGCTGTGCACCTTGCCGTGCTCGGCGGTGATCAGCTCGGCGATCTCGTCGCGGTGCGCGTCGAGCAGTGCCCGGAACTTGAAGAGGATGGACGTGCGCTGAGCCAGCGAGGACTGGCCCCAGGTCCGGTACGCGTCCTTGGCCGCCGCGACGGCCGCGTCCACCTCGTCCACGGTCGCGAAGGCGACCTTCGTGGTGACCGCGCCGGTCGCCGGGTCCGTCACCGGACCGAACGTGCCCGACGCGCCTTCGACGGTCTTGCCGCCGATCCAGTGGTTGACGATCTTCGTCATGCCCAAGTACTCCTTCACAGATGGCGGCGTCGGGTCGAGACGTGCCGGTCGTACTCCTCGCGCGCCTTGACCGCCGACGATCGGGTCGCGGTCTCGGCCACGGGTACATCCCACCAGGCCTGCGCCGGAGGCGCGCCCGACACAGTGTCTGCGGTTTCGGTCTCCACGTAGACACATGTGGGAGTGTCCGCGTCGCGCGCCTCGGCGAGGGCGGCGCGCAGGTCGTCCACGGTCTTCGCACGCAGCACGCGCATGCCCAGGCTGGCCGCGTTGGCGGCGAGGTCCACGGGCAGCGGCGCCCCCGTGTACGTACCGTCCTCGGACCGGTAGCGGTAGGCGGTGCCGAACCGCTCGCCGCCCACCGACTCCGACAGACCGCCGATGGACGCGTAGCCGTGGTTCTGGATGAGCAGGATCTTGATCGCGATCCCCTCCTGCACGGCGGTGACGATCTCCGTCGGCATCATCAGATACGTGCCGTCGCCGACCAGCGCCCACACGGGCCGGTCGGGCGCGGCCATCTTCACACCGATCGCGGCCGGGATCTCGTAGCCCATGCACGAGTACCCGTACTCCAGGTGGTACTGGTCGCGGGAGCGGGACCGCCACAGCTTGTGCAGGTCGCCCGGGAGCGAGCCGGCCGCGTTGATGATGACGTCCGACTCGTCGACGATGGCGTCGAGCGCGCCGATGACCTGCCGCTGCGTCGGCCGTACATCCGGCTCCTCGGCCTCGAAGCAGGCGTCCACACGGTACTCCCAGCGCTGCTTGTCCTCCGTGTACTCGGCGACGTACGCCGGATCCACGCGGTGGTCGTGCAGCTCCAGCGCCTCGGTCAGCTCCTCCAGGCCGCCGCGCGCGTCCGCGATCAGCGGCAGCGCGGAGAGCTTGTGGCCGTCGAACGGGGCGATGTTGAGGTTGAGGAAGCGGACGCCCGCGCCGGTGAAGAGGGTGCCGGAGGCCGTGGTGAAGTCGGTGTAACGGGTGCCGACACCGATCACCAGATCGGCGGTGCGGGCCAGCTCGTCGGCGGTCGCCGTGCCGGTGTGACCTATGCCGCCCACGTCCTGCGGGTGGTCCCAGCGCAGCGAGCCCTTGCCGGCCTGGGTGGAGGCGACGGGGATGCCGGTGGCCTCGGCGAACTCCGCGAGTACCTCCTCGGCGCGGCTGTGGTGCACGCCGCCGCCGGCCACGACGAGCGGGCGCCGGGCGGCCCGGATCGCCCGGACGGCCTCGGAGAGCTCGACCGGGTCGGGCGCAGGCCGGCGTACGTTCCACGTCCGCTCGGCGAAGAACTCCTCCGGCCAGTCGTACGCCTCCGCCTGCACGTCCTGCGGCAGCGCGAGCGTGACCGCGCCCGTGTCGACCGGGTCGGCGAGCACCCGCATCGCCTGGAGGGCGGCCGGGATCAGCGCCTCGGGGCGGGTGATCCGGTCGAAGTACTTCGACACCGGGCGCAGACAGTCGTTGACGGACACGTCGCCGGCGTGGGGGACCTCCAGTTGCTGGAGCACCGGGTCCGACGGGCGGGTGGCGAAGACGTCGCCGGGCAGCAGCAGGACCGGGAGGTGGTTGATCGTGGCGAGGGCGGCGCCCGTGACCAGGTTGGTGGCACCGGGACCGATGGACGTCGTCACGGCGTGCGCGGACAGCCGGTTCGACTGGCGGGCGTAGCCGACCGCTGCGTGCACCATCGACTGCTCGTTGCGGCCCTGGTGGTACGGCATCACATCGCCGTACTCGATCAGCGCCTGCCCGATGCCCGCGACGTTGCCGTGGCCGAAGATCCCCCAGGTCGCGCCGATCAGCCGGCGGCGAACGCCGTCGCGTTCGGTGTACTGGGCGGCCAGGAAACGTACGAGCGCCTGAGCGACCGTGAGCCTCGTCGTCGAGGTCATCGGTATCCCTCCGTGTGATCCGGGTGGAAGCAGATCCGCCACTGGCGCTCCGCGCCCGGCCCGGCCATGACGTTGAGGTAGTACATGGTGTGTCCGGGCTGGGCGATGGAGGGGCCGTGCCAGCCGTCGGGGACGAGGACGGCGTCGCCGCTGCGGACCTCGGCGAGGACATCGGATCCGCCCACACGCGAGGGGAACACGCGCTGGTATCCGAAACCGTTCGGGCCCTCGATCTCGAAGTAGTAGATCTCCTCCAGCTCCGTCTCCTCGCCGGGCCGGTTCTCGTCGTGCTTGTGCGGCGGGTACGAGGACCAGTTGCCGCCGGGCGTGATGACCTCGACGGCGATGAGGTTGTCGCACTCGAAGGCGTCGGCAGAGGCGAAGTTGCGCACCCGGCGGGCGCAGGTGCCGCTGCCGCGGTCTTCGACGGGGACCTCCGGCGCGGGGCCGTAGCGGGCGGGGAGTCTGCGCTCGCACTTCGCTCCTGCCAGGGCGAAGCGGCCTCCCGCGCCGGAGGCGATCTGGACCCGGGCGTCACGGGGCACGTACGCGAAGTCGGAGACCCCCGCGAACACGTTGTCCCTGCCCAGGAGTTGGAACGTTTCGTCCTCTATGTGCACCGTACAGGCGCCTTGGAGTGGAAGCACGATCCACTCGCTGTCACCGGTGGTGAACGTGTGCGTGCCGCCCTGCGCCAGTTCCACGATCCGCAGGCTGCTGTGGCTCCAGCCGGCCCGCTTCGGGTCGATGTCGAGCGCGTACTGCGCGTTCGCGGTGGTGCCCCCGGGGACGTACAACTCGTTGCTCATGCGGCCCTCACAGCAGTCCTACGGCGGTGTCCACGGCCGCGGCGACATCGCCGTCCGCCGGGTACAGCAGCGAACGGCCGACCACCAGGCCCTTGACGGTGGGCAGTTGGAGCGCCCCGCGCCACTTCTCGTACGCCCCCTCCTGATCCTCGCCGACGTCGCCGCCGAGCAGTACGGCCGGCAGGGTGGAGGTCTCCATCACCCGGGCCATGTCGTCCGGGTTCTCCGTGACCGGGACCTTCAGCCAGGTGTACGCCGAACTGCCGCCCAGCCCGCTGGCGATGGCGATGGACCTGGTCACGGCATCGGCGCTCAGGTCGTTGCGGAGCCGGCCCTCGGGGGTGCGGAGGCTGATGAACGGCTCGACGAACACCGGGAGTCGGCGCTCGGCCATCTCGTCGATGACCCGGGCGGTGGACTCCAGGGTGTTCAGCGATCCCGGGTCGTCGTAGTCGACGCGCAGCAGCAGCTTGCCCGCGTCGAAGCCGAGCCGCTCGATGTCCTGCGGGCGGTGACCGGTGAAGCGGTCGTCCAGCTCGAAGGAGGCGCCCTGGAGACCGCCGCGGTTCATCGACCCCATGACGACCTTGTGGTCGAGGGCGCCGAGCAGCAGCAGGTCGTCGAGGATGTCGGCGGTCGCGAGGACACCGTCGACACCGGGGCGCGACAGCGCCAGGCAGAGCCGCTCCAACAGGTCGGCGCGGCTCGCCATGGCCATCTTGCGGTCACCGACGCCGAGGGCGCCGCGGGCCGGGTGGTCGGCGGCGACGATCATCAGCCGGCCGGTGTCGTCGATCAGGGGACGGCGCGAGCGGCGGGCGGCGGCCTCGGCGATCGCCTCGGGGTGGTGGATGCGGATGCGGACGAGCTCGGCGATGTCCACGCGCGCGGGGGCGCTGTTTTCGTGCTGCACGCGCGCGGTGGTGGTGTCCGCGTATCCCACGCGCGCGGTGGTGCTCTCCTCGTGCTCCACGCGCGCGGTGGTCGCCTTGTCGACGCTCACAGCACCGCTCCTGCCGTGACCGCGCCCTCGACCTCATCGGCCGTGGGCATCGCGGACGAGCACTCCAGGCGGGAGGCGACGATGGCGCCCGCGGCGTTCGCGTACCGCATGATCCGCTCCAGGTCCCAGCCGGCCAGCAGCCCGTGGCAGAGGGACCCGCCGAAGGCGTCGCCCGCGCCGAGCCCGTTGAGGACCTTGACCGGGAGCGGGGGGACCTCGGCCGACTCGCCGCCCGCAGTGACCGCGAGGACGCCCTTGGGCCCCTGCTTGACGACGGCGAGTTCGACGCCGGCGTCCAGGAGGGCGCGGGCGGCGGTGTGCGGGTCGCGCTCGCCGGTGGCGATCTCCACCTCGTCGATGTTGCCGACGGCGACCGTGGTGTGGCGCAGGGCCTCGGCGTAGAACGGGCGCGCGGTCCCGGGGTCGTGCCAGAACATGGGCCGCCAGTCGAGGTCGAAGACCGTCGTACCGGACTTGGCGCGGTGGGCGAGGGCCGCGAGCGTGGCGGTGCGGCTGGGCTCCTCGCTCAGGCCCGTGCCCGTCACCCAGAAGATGCTCGCGGCACGGATCGCGTCCAGGTCCAGCTCGTGCGCGTCGATCTCCAGGTCGGGCGCCTTGGGCTGCCGGTAGAAGTAGAGCGGGAAGTCGTCCGGCGGGAAGATCTCGCAGAAGGTGACCGGCGTCGGCAGTCCCGGTACCGGCGTGACCCAGCGGTCGTCCACCCCGAAGCCGCGCAGCGCCTCGTGGAGATAGGTGCCGAAGGGGTCGTCGCCCGTGCGCGTGATCACCGCCGTACGCCGCCCGAGGCGGGCCGCCGCGACCGCGACGTTCGTCGCCGAACCCCCCAGGAACTTCCCGAAGGACGTCACCTGGGGCAGCGGGACGCCCGTCTGCAGCGGATAGAGGTCCACTCCGATCCGCCCCATGGTGATCACGTCGTACGCCATCGAGTCCCCTTCGTGTCTGCTCTCCTCGGCTTTCTAGTCCCGTGCGCGGAGCCCTGTCAATGTTTTGTCCAGACATTCGGACCATGCCTTGACAGTCCCTGTCGGGAACCGCACCCTTGCGGCCATGACGTCGTTGTCACCTCAAGGCTCACTCTCCCGCATCCGGATCGGATCGGCTCCCGACTCCTGGGGCGTCTGGTTCCCGGACGACCCGCGGCAAGTGCCCTGGCAGCGCTTCCTCGACGAGGTCGCGCAGTCCGGTTACGAGTGGATCGAACTGGGCCCGTACGGGTACCTGCCCTCCGATCCGGCCGTGCTCGCCGAGGAGACGACGAAACGTGGCCTGAAGGTGTCGGCCGGCACGGTCTTCACGGATCTGCACCACGGGCCGGAGGTCTGGGAGAAGACCTGGGCGCACGTCTCGGACATCGCCGCGCTCACCCAGGCGATGGGCGCCTCCCATCTGGTGGTCATCCCCTCCTTCTGGCGGGACGACAAGACGGGCGAGGTGCTGGAGCCGGACACGCTCACGCCCGAGCAGTGGCGGCACCTGACCTCGCTGACCGAACGGCTGGGCCGGGAGGTGCGCGAGCGCTACGGGCTGCGGATCGTCGTCCACCCGCACGCCGACACCCACATCGACAGCGAGGAGAACGTCGTCCGCTTCCTCGACGGCACCGACTCCTCCCTGGTGTCCCTGTGCCTGGACACCGGGCACTACGCGTACTGCGGCGGGGACAGCGTCAAGCTGATCGAGACGTACGGCGAGCGCATCGGCTATCTGCACCTCAAGCAGGTGGACCCGGAGATCCTCGCGGAGGTACGGGCCAACGAGATCCCGTTCGGCCCCGCGGTGGCGAAGGGCGTGATGTGCGAGCCGCCGTCCGGGGTGCCGGCGCTGGAACCGGTGCTGGCGGCCGCGTCGAAGCTCGACGTCGACCTGTTCGCGATCGTGGAGCAGGACATGTACCCGTGCGAGCCGGACAAGCCGCTGCCGATCGCACAGCGGACCCGGGCGTTCCTGAGGTCGTGCGGGGCGTGAGGGGACCTGCCTGAGGGGGCTGGCGTGGCCGTGACCGGCGTGACCGGAACCGACGTGACCGGAACCGACGTGACTGGAACCGACGTGACTGGAACCGACGTGACTGGAACCGACGTGACTGGAACCGACGTGACTGGAACCGACGTGACTGGAACCGACGTAAGGGAACCGACGTAAGGGGCCGTACGAGGCACTCGGGAGTCCGACCGGTCCCCGGTCCCCGGTCCCCGGTCCGGCGGGTCCGGCCCGTCCTGCGCGGGCACAGGCCGGCCGGGTTGCCGTACGACGGCCGCAGGGAGCGCACGCCGGGAGCGCGTACTGGCATCGCACGCCGGGCACGGTCGACGGAACGGGGCGGCCCGCACTATCACTCCATCGGAGGCGCAACCCGGGCCCGCATGGGGCAGTTGACTCCCACGTCGGGCATTCGCTCGGCTGTTGTGACGATCCCAAGGAGCACCTCTCCATGTCGCGTATCGCGAAGGGCCTGGCCCTGACCTCTGTTGCCGTTGCGGCCGTTGCGGGCACCGCCGGCATCGCCGCCGCCGACAGCGGCGCAAGCGCCGCTGCCAACAACTCGCCGGGCGTTCTGTCGGGCAACGTCGTGCAGGTTCCGGTCCACGTCCCGGTCAACGTGTGCGGGAACACGATCGACGTCATCGGCCTGCTGAACCCTGCCTTCGGCAACTCCTGCGCCAACGGCTGACGTCCGAGCGGACCCTTCTGCCGGCCGTTCTCCCTCCGGGGGGCGGCCGGTTGGCGTTGTCACGGTCGCCCAGGGCGCACTGCCCATTCCCCCCGGTGACATGAGTCGCCGAAGAAAGGATCACGATGAAGTCCCTCAAGGCCGTCGCCGTCGTCGCCGGATCCCTGGTCGTCGCCGGCGCCGCCGCGCCCGCTTTCGCCTCCGATGCCTCCAACATCACGCCCACCAGCCTCAACGGCGGACTGGCGACCCTCGCAGCCCAGCGGACCCTCGACGTGCGTCCCCTCCAGCACCAGTCCGACACCCTCGACACGGAGAACAAGGACTCCCTGCTCGGCACCGCGAAGACCACGGCCACCACCCTCAACCGGAATGGCGGCCCCACCCGGCTGCTCGGCGGGCTTCCTCTGCGGAGCTGATGAATTCGCTGCAACGGGTGCCCAGAGGCGAAAGACCGATGGCCCGTGGCGAAAGACGGACGGTCCGGGGCGGCGGCCGACGGTCCGGGGCGACGGCCGATGGCCCGGGGCAACGGTCGACGGTCTGGGGCGACGGCCGACGGTTCGAACCCGTGTGCCGAGGCCCGCACTGCTCCTTCGACCGCGCCGTCACCGCGGGTCCCTCGTTCGTGTGGTCGCCGTCGCCGGAATCCCCCGGTCGGGCGAGAAAGCGTCCGGTGGCCTTCCGGCCCGTCGATACGGTGCCGCGGTGACCACAACTTCCAGCGAAACGCGCCCCTTCCGCGCCATCGACCTCGGCACACTCGTCGTCATGGCCTGGAGTGGCGAGGCCCCCGACGGAGACATGCCCTACCTCCTCGCCTACTCCCTCGGCGACGGCGCGAGCGGCCCCGAGGGCTCCACCGCCGCGATCCGGGCCCTGCTGCGCACCAACGGACTGAACGTGGGCGAGGAAGTCACCGACGGCTCCCAGCGCCCCAGCCTGCCCGTGACACTGCTGGCCGAGGCGGGTCAGGCCGTCATCACCATGCCGCACCTGAACGCCCAGTGCACCGTGCCGCCGGAGTGGCTCGCCGCGGTCCGCGCACGCGGTTTCGCGTACTTCGTGTTCGCCACCCGCCCCTGGCCCGAGGGCGTGCCCGGCAGGCCCGTCGACCCGGAGCGGCTCGCCGCCTTCGCGGGCGCGGAGCAGACCTTGAGCACCGCCGCGCACGTCCTCCTGCCTGCCCGCAGCCTGCGCGGCTGAGGGCGAGGACCGCGGGGCGGACGCGCGGTCTCCTGCCGCGGATCACGGCAGCGACCAGGCACCGGCCTTCGGCTTTCCTCCGACGCCGGGCCTGGTGGCGTGCCGGGCCTGGTGGCGTGCCGGGCCTGGCCGCGCGGGCGGACTGCCACGATCCTGTCGTGGGCCCGCTGGATTGCACGGATGACTGACATGGATCCGCTGGTGCCGGCCCTTGCCGGACTGGTCGTTTCGATCAAGCAGCCCGCATCTCGCCAGCACATCTCGGCTGGCGCGAACCGCCGTTGACCGTGGGTGACCGCCCGATGTGGCACGGCTGTGGCATGCGCGAATTCGACAGCCAGTAGCTTGATCGACATGGCAACCCAGATAGTCACCTTGGTCGGCGTCCTTATCGGCGCCCTGACGTCCTACCTGGCGACGGCGATAGCCGAGCGGGCAAAGTTCCGACGCATGATGGCTACCCGTTGGGATGAGCGGAAGCTCGATACCTACATCGAGTACATCTCATGCGTCAAAGAGATCTCGAGAGCCGCCAGGGAAGCCTTGCGGGCTCGGGACCGAGGGGAGGACACAACCGCTGCGCTGACGGAGATGGAGGCGATCGAGGCCAAACGATCGATTCTCTTTGAAAGCTTCATCCTGCTGAGCGACGAAGCTGCTGCCAATGCTGCACACACCGTTAATCAGCGAGCCTGGGAGCTGCTCCGAGTGACGCGCAATCCCGCCAACGGGGAGGCCGCCCTCGCGGATGTCCCCCTGGTCACGAGCCTGAACGTTCTTCACGAGGCAGCGCGAGCGGATCTTGCAACAGGGCGCGGCTACTGAGGTTTTCTCAACGAAATGATCTCGTGAGGTGATTCGGCCAGGGGATCCCGCGAGTCGCGACGAGTTCTGCGACGTCCGGCGGCCGTATGTCGAACCCGTTGCCGAGGAGGACTTCTGATGCGCAGCGTGACCTGTTCGATGGGCGTGTCGGCACAGGGAGTGCGCTGTCCGCAGCGACTGCGCCGACAGCGCACCCCCTCACTTCGAGGTCAGAACAGACCCTTGAATCCGTTCCAGCCGCCGGAGCCGATCAGTACCCGGCCGCCGTATGTGCCGACGCCCGTGGAGGCGTATCGCCACAGCTTCCCGGCGGTGTCCCGCGCCAGCAGATCGGCGCGTCCGTCACCGGACAGGTCACCGACCCCGACGAGAGCGGAGTAGGCGCCCCACCCGCTGCCGACCCGCACCCGGGTGGTCACGCCACCGGTGGAGGTCCCGTAGTACCGCCACAGCACACCGGCCGAGTCGACCCCGAGCAGGTCGCCACGCCCGTCCCCGTTCAGGTCCCCGGCCCCGACGATCCGCTTGTACAGCTTCCAGTTCGTCCCGATGCGCAGCCGGGCCTTCAGCCGGTGATCAGCTGTGCCGGCGTAGAAGTACACATCACCGGTGGACGCCTGGCGTGCTATCAGGTCGACAAAGCCGTCCCCGTTCACATCACCCGGCGACGTCAACTGGTCGTACTGGGCCCAGCCGGCACCGATCAGCGTGTACGGCGACGATGCGGTGACGGTCTTCCCGCACCCCGGGCGGTAGGCCCGCAGTTGGTCACCCACCCGCACGAGCACATCGGCGCACCGGTCCCCGTTCACGTCCCCGACGGGCACGAGCACGGAGTCGGTGACGAACTTGCTGCCGGACCCGGCGATACGGGACGACAGCGCACCGGTCCCGGTACCCCTGTACAGCGACACGGCCCCGGTCGTGTCCATCGCCAGCAGGTCGCCGAACCCGTCGTCACCGACCATGTCCCGCCACACGGCGGCACCGCCGGTCACCGGTACCGTCCCGGAGACGGAGAGGTCCGCCTGAACGCCGTCGGCCGGCTTCGCGGTCAGGGTCCAGACGTACGCCCCGTTCGGCACGTACTTCCCGGCCGCGTCCTTGCCGTCCCACGACGGCGCGATCAGCCCCCGGGCCTCCCCGCCGGAGAAGGTCCGCACGGTCTTCCCGGTCGCCTTGTTCTTCATCGTCAGCGACCACGTCGCCGCCGGCTTCGACAGCCACCAACGCGGTGTCCACGCACCGGCCTTGCTGTCCATGGCGGGAGTGTCGGCGTCGATGACGGCGATCCGGGAGGCCGGAACGCCCGACGGGACGATCCGCACTCGGCGGTCCTCGCCCGTGTAGGCGACGTGACCGCCGAAGCGGTCGACGGTCCACCCGGACCGGCGCCCGGTCCGGTCTCCGAGCTCCGCGGCGGTGGCGACCACCCGCTGGGGCAGGTCCGCCTCCTTGCCGCTGAGCGGGAGGCCGTTGTGCAGGTCGACGAGGGTGAGGCCGGTCGCGTCCGAGCGGTGGACCAGGTAGCCGTCGCCGAGCAGCGTCTCGTCGGCCCCGAGCTTCAGGAAGCGCTTGGCCTGCCGGTCGTAGACACCGGCGCCCTTGAAGTCGTGCCAGTAGTCGCTGCACCGCCAGTACACCCAACGGCCCACGGCCTGCAGGTCACTGGGGACGCAACCCGCGTCGAAGGAGTCGCCGGCGGCACCCGTCGACAGGTTCTTCGCGGCCACCCCGGTCGGTACGTTTGAGCCGGTGTCGTCCCACCGGCCGAGGGCGCTCCACAGGGTGTTGCCCCAGACGGAGGCCGCGACCGGCTCCCGCTTCAGGAGCACGCTCCCGGTGTCGGCGTCCTTGAAGTGGAGGATCGCCTGCTGGCCGCCCGACGCCTGGTTCACGATGCCGAACCGGCCGGAGAGGTCCACGAGTTGCGGGCTGTCGAGCCTGGAGGTCACCCTCGGACCCCACGGTGCGGCGCCGTTCCGGTAGAGCATGGTGACGCCCTGCTCGGTCGCGGCCTTGCGGCCGTGATAGCCGTCGCCGCTCGCGAACATGGTCACGCAGTAGGTGCCGTAGGCGGGGCTGCAGTCGTCGTCCCGGCCGGACACGAGGCCGTCGATGGTCGAGTTCAGCTCCTCCGGACGGCCGGAGGTCTTCAGCCAGGTGCTCCGATAGCCGCCGATGTAGGTGCCGGGGCTGTAGTACTGCGAGTCGTCGGCCGTGGTGAGGATGCCGCTGCCCAGCGAGATGCCGGCCGGCTTGGCCTCCCGGTCCTCGATGTCCGCGAGGCGCTTGCGGGTGACGGTGCCGTCCGCGGCGGGGGTGAAGAGGTAGTACCCCCAGTCCAGTGCGCCCTTGGTGGTGTTCTCCTCCGCACCGGCCACCAGGAGCGAGCCGTCGGGAGTGCGGTGGACCGAGGGGGAGGCGACGGCCAGCAGGGACTTCGAGCTCCCTGTGGCGTCGCGCAGGAAGAGCTGGTTGCCCCGATACTCGTCGTCGCCGGGGTTGGGCGGGGTCACGGTGACGAAGCCGTCGCCGAGGGGCCGGACGACGTCGTTGTACGAGGCCACGTCCCGCAGGTCGACGGTGGTCGGCTCCGCGTCCAGGTTGTCGCGGCGGTACACCAGGGCGGCGTCGTTGGAAGGGGCGCCGAATTGGAAGACGGTGTCCCGGTCGAAGGAGACGCTCTCGCCGTGCGGGGAGAGCGCCTTCACGCCCCCGGTGGCGAGGTCGACGACCCACCACCCCTGGGACATCGTGGTGTCCTCCCACTTGATGCCGCGGACAGCGACGGACCGGGCGTCGCCCTCGCTGACGGAAAGGTTCCACCCCTCCGGCAGGCCCTCCAGTTTCCGGTCCAGCACCTCGCCGTTCTCCAGGCGCAGGAGGTGCAGGTTCGTGACGGCGTTCTCGGTGCCGGTCCGGGTGATGACGGTGTCGCCGTAGGTCGCGACGTACGTCTGGCCCTCCGGGATCGGGACCGTGGCCGGCGATCCGCCACCGGCCCGCTGCTGGAGCGTCACGTGCGGGGTCGGGGAGTCCGCGTAGAGGGCGACAGTGTCGGAGCCGTGGCCGAAGTCCCCCGGGTACTTGGCGAAGCGGAACTCGTCCACGTTGTAGGCGAGCGGCTCGGGCAGCCGGTGTTCGAGGATGGTCGTCGCACCGGTGGCGTAGTCGATCCAGCGGAGGCGGTCGTCACCCTCCTGGGCGGTGAGGAAGCCGGTCTCGCCGGCGTTCAGGACGATGGTGGCGCGGGGCACGAAGCGTGCGCCCGTGCTGATGACGACGGGATCGGCGGACGCGCTGCGAACCTCGGCGACGGCCGTCCCCGCGGCGGTGCCGATTCCGGCGGTCACGGCAAGCGTGACGGTGAGAGCGATACGGCCGAGCGCGCGCTGGTGGCGCCTGGCCCGTCTGTTCAGCGGACGAATCACGAAAGAGTCCCTCCCCAGGGCAATCGACGCAAGGGGGGCGCTCATTGAATCGCCGCTCGTCCCTGCGCGAGCAGGGCGACAGTAGCAGGAGGATCACCGCACGACATCGAGTTTTCGAACGCGTTCAAAGACTGATCGCGGTCCGTGTCACGCCCTACGAGGCGACGACGACGACCGTTCGGGCGTTCGTTCTCTTCCTCCGGTCGAGAACTTCGACACGCAGTCGACACAGCCACCCGCGAAAACCCGGTGACGGCCGGACAGCCCCGGAATGTCCTGGAGTGCGCCCTTGATCGCCAAGCGGGCGCCCGGGACTGGCCTGCGTCGAGTGAAACCGCCCCTGACCAGTAGAAAGCCCTCCGCTGGGAGGGCAGGGTGTGGGCGCCCCCGGCAGGACTCGAACCTGCGGCCAAGCGCTTAGAAGGCGCCTGCTCTATCCACTGAGCTACGGGGGCCGGTGTGGTGGCCTGTCGTGGTGCCCGGGTGCGGGCTGATCCGTGACCTTGCCGGGGACAAGGATAGGGCTCCCGAGTCCTTGTCCCTGGTGCTTCGCCTCCGTGGCTCGATGTGGAGGTTCGGTGAAGCGGTCCTGATAATCGCAGGCAGGTACGAATCGTGCATCGCTTTTTGCGTCTCCCACCCCGGGTGTTGTGCACTCGTTATGCCTGCGGTCCCAGTCATCCCTTCCGTCCAGTGTGTCCTGTCGGCGCGCAGACACCCCCACATGCTTCAGAAAGACTCCAAAGTTGGGCATTCTTCGCATGTGGTGACCTTGGACGTACGGCCTCAGCTGCTCGACGCACTTTCTGCCCTGCGCGACCGTGTCGCCGCCGCACGCTTCCCGCTGCCCCTGGAGGGGGCTCCACGCGCGCGTGCCAACCGCGACGAGCTCCTCGCGCAGCTCGACGACTATTTGGTGCCCCGGCTGAGAGAGCCTGAAGCACCCTTGCTGGCCGTCGTCGGCGGATCCACCGGGGCCGGCAAGTCGACGCTCGTCAACTCCCTTGTGGGCCGAAAGGTCAGCGAGGCCGGCGTGCTGCGCCCCACCACCCGTACGCCCGTTCTCGTCTGCCACCCCGAGGACCATCACTGGTTCAGCGGCCTGCGTGTCCTGCCCGACCTCACACGCGTGTGGGTGCCCCATCAGGATTCCGGCGACGATCTGCACGGCATCGCCGGGCGCGAGCAGCGGGTACTGCGCGTCGAGACCGCCGACACGCTCCCGCGCGGTCTCGCCCTCCTCGACGCGCCCGACGTCGACTCCCTGGTCGCCGCCAATCGGGTCCTCGCCGCCGAGCTGATCTGCGCCGCCGACATCTGGATCATGGTCACCACCGCCGCCCGGTACGCCGACGCCGTACCGTGGCACCTGCTGCGGACCGCCAAGGAACACCGGGCGACATTTGTCACCGTGCTCGACCGGGTCCCGCACCAGGTGGTCTCGGAGGTCTCCCGGCAGTACGGCGCCCTGCTCGCCAAGGCAGGGCTCGGCGACGTGCCCCGCTTCACCGTGCCCGAGCTGCCCGAGTCCGCCTGGGGCGGGGGACTGCTGCCCGCCACCGCCGTCGCGCCCCTGCGCGCGTGGCTCGTGCACCAGGCGCAGGACCCCGACGCCCGGGAAACCGCCATGACCCGCACGGCATACGGCGTCCTCGACTCCCTGAAGTCCCGCATGCCCCAACTGGCAGGTGCCGCGGCCGCCCAGTACGCCGCCTCCCTGCGGCTCACCGCCGCCGTCGACGCGGCGTACGACAGCGAGTACACACGCGTACGGGCTCGTCTGCAGGCCGGGGCCGTCCTCGCCGGCGACGCACTGAAGCGGTGGCGCAGCTACCCCCTCGACTGCAGTGCCGGTGAACTGCTGGACGCCCTCATCGAAAGCCTGGGCGCCCTGCTGCTGTGCGCCGTCTCGGCCGCCGACGAGCGCGTCGACGAGGTCTGGCGGCGCGAGCCGGCCGCGGGCGTTCCGGGCCTGACGAACCGCGATCCGACCCTGGAGAGCGCCGAGCACCGCATCGGGATGGCCGTACGACGCTGGCGGCGCGTCCTCGAGGAGTACGTCGAGGAACTGGTGCGCGACCTCGACAAGAACCTCGCCCCGGACGCCGAGGCGGTGACCGCCCTTGTCGCCACGGCCCTCCTGGGCGGACGCCGGGCGCAGGCGGCCGGGGAGGGACTGGCCGAGCGGATCGGCGCGCAGGGGGCGCTACGGCTGCGCGACCGCGCCGCACGGCTGCTCTCCGAGTACGTCGACCGGGTGCTGCGCATCGAACGCGAGCGCCGTCTCACCCCCCTCGACGCCCTCGACATCCATGCCGAGCCCCAGGCCGAAATCATCGCCGCGCTGTCCGTACTGCAGAAGGAGAGGTGACCCGGTGACTGCCGTCACGGACCACAAGGACCACACGGATCACGCGGATCACATCGACCACAACGAACACAACGAACACAAGGACGACCACAACGAGCACAGGGATCATGCTGATCACGGGGATCACAGGGATCACAGGGATCACAGGGATCACAGGGATCACACCGAGCATCCCCAGGACGAGCCCTCGAAGGGGGCCGTCGCCGCTGTCCAAGAGCGACTCGAGGGCGAGCGGGACGGCAGCGCTCTCCTCGATGAGGACCCCCTCGCCCAGGAGAGCGTGCTCTGTCAGGAGGCCGTCCTCTCCCAGGGGGCCGTGCTCCCTGGTGAGACCGTTTTCTCTCAAGCGACGACCCAAGCGACGCCCCTGCCCGAAGCGACAGAGCTCTCCCAAGAGGGGCGCGACGGTGAGCACGCTCGCGTGGACCACGATTTCGGGTGCACCGGTGTGAACGGTGAGCTCTCCGCGACGGATGATGCCCGGGCGGACACCGATGCGCGGGACGGTTCCGGAGCCGCTCTTTCGGGGGAGTGGGCCATGTACGCGCGCGTGGAGGACGATGCGCGGGACGCGCGCGTGAAGCGCGACGATCCCGCGGAGCGCCCCGAGTCCGGAACCACCTGGGACGACGGACTGATCGCCAGGCGCGTGTCCGACACGGCCGCCGCCCTTGGGGAGGCCATGGTCGTGACGTCGTGCGGCACGGCCGTACGGCAGCCCGCGCCCCTCGCGTACGACGGCCCCCTGCGCTCACGGTTGGACGCGCTGCGCGAGCTGGTGGGACTGTCGCGGACCCGGCTGGACAGCCGCACGCTCGCCGAGGCGGGACGCGTCCTGGACGAGGCCGCCGCGCGACGCAGGCTCTCCGGGGAGCACACCGTGGTCGCCGTCGCGGGCGCCACCGGCAGTGGCAAGTCGACGCTCTTCAACGCGCTCGCCGGGGTGACCCTTTCGGAGACCGGCGTGCGCCGGCCCACCACCGCCGCGCCGATCGTGTGCAGCTGGAGCGACGGCGCGGCCACGCTCATCGACCGCCTCGGTATCCCGGGGCGGCTGCGCCGGCGCCCCCTGCAGAACCCGGACGCCGAGTCGCAACTGCGCGGGCTCGTCCTGGTCGACCTGCCCGACCACGACTCCGCGGCCGTGCAGCACCGGGAACAGGTCGACCGCATCCTCGCGCTCGTCGACGCGGTCATCTGGGTCCTCGATCCGGAGAAGTACGCCGACGCCGTCCTCCACGAGCGCTATCTGCGACCCCTGGCCGGGCACGCCGAGGTCATGTTCGTCGTCCTGAACCAGGTGGACCGGCTGCCCGGGGAGGCCGCCGACCAGGTGCTCGACGATCTGCGGCGACTGCTGGACGGGGACGGGATCGCCCTGGGGGAGTACGGAGAGCCGGGCGCGACCGTGCTCGCGCTGTCCGCGCTCACCGGGGAAGGAGTCGAGGAACTGCGCGAGGCGCTCGGGCAGTTCGTGGCCGAGCGCGGGGCGGCCGCGCGCCGGATCTCCGCCGACGTGGACGTGGCCGCGGCCCGGCTGCGGCCCGTCTACGCGACCGAGCGACGTATCGGGCTCAGCGAGGAGGCACGCGAGGAATTCGCCGGACGGCTCGCGGACGCTGTGGGCGCCAGTGCATCGCGCGAGGCCGCCGAGCGGGCGTGGCTGCGCAACGCCAACCGCGCGTGCGGTACGCCCTGGTTGCGGCTGTGGCGGTGGTGCCGTGACCGGCGCGAACCGTCCACGGGTCGGCTGCCGGTGCCTGCGCCCGCGGAGGAGGAGGCGACCGCGCGACAGCGCGTCGAGCAGGCCGTACGGACGGTGACGGACCGGGCAGCGGCCGGGCTGCCCGCTCCCTGGGCCCAGGCGGTGCGCGAGGCCGCGGTGCGCGGCGCGCAGGAGCTGCCGGAGGTGTTGGACGAGTTGGCGGTGGGCGCCGCCATGCCCTCGGGGCGGCCGCCCCGGCCCGGCTGGTGGCCCGTCGCCGTGGTCGCTCAGGTGGCGATGACGCTCCTTCAAGTGCTCTGCGTGCTCTGGTTGTTGGGGCAGATCATCGGGTACGTCCCGCCGAACCTCGGGGTGCCGGTGCTGCTCATGGCGGCAGGCGTCGTCGGTGGTCCGGCCATCGAGTGGAGTTGCAGGGTGGCCGCGCGCGGTCCGGCCCGACGGTACGGGCTGGAGGCGGAACGGCGGCTGCGGGAGGCGGCCGCCGGGTGCGGGCGGGCCCGGGTGCTGGATCCGGTGGCGGCGGAGCTGCTGCGCTACCGGGAGGTGCGGGAGCAGTACGCGAAGGTCACGGGGGCCGGGGCGGCGGCGCGGGTGGGATGAGTTCGGCCCGGGAGGAAGGCGGGACAGGGGCGGAGGCGCTCGTTCGGGTGGCGGAGTTGTCCACAACCGAGCGGTAGCCCACAGCGCTCAGCGGGCTCGGCCCGGCGGAGGCAGTCTGATCTCGCGGCGACCGCGGCGAACGCGGTCGTCGCACCGGCGGCGGTGTGCGACAGGGCATGACCGCCGCGACAGACGCAGCCGTACGGGACGGGCCCGTACGCGTTCCGTCCCGGCGCGGGAGCCGGGGCGAGGGAGGGGCTTCGCGAAATGAACGAGACGATGGTGTGCGTGGTCGGCAACGTCGCGACTCAGCCGGTGTACCGGGAGTCGCCCACGGGTCCCACGGCGCGCTTCCGGCTGGCGGTGACGGCGCGGTATCTGGACCGGGAGAAGAACGTGTGGACGGACGGACACACGAACTTCTTCACGGTGTGGGCCCGGCGCTCACTGGCTACGAACGTCGCCGCGTCCGTGGCCGTGGGCGATCCGCTCGTCGTCCAGGGGCGGCTGAAGGTGCGGACCGAGCAGCGGGACGGACAGGGCTGGCTGTCGGCGGACCTCGACGCGGCGGCGATCGGACACGACCTGTCGCGCGGTACCTCCGCCTTCCGGCGGTCGTCCAGGCCCGAGGCGCAGACCGGGGCGTCACCGCAGCCCGAGCCCAACTGGGAGACTGAACCGCCAAGTCGGCCCGATGCGACGGATCAGCCCGAGTTGCAGGCCCAACCTCAGCCGGAACCCGCTGGAGTGACGTGACGTCAGACGTGCCTTTCGCCCGCCTCGTCTGAACTGCTGTTTATCGGCGTATGTGCCGCACCATGCCCGAACGGTCCCCATGTAGTTGCGGATAACCCCAGCTCACAGCCTGTGTAACGGATAACGATTCCGAGTCGGATCGGTTATCCGACGACATGACCGGGAAGAGCGGTGCGCGCTCTCCTTAGGATGCCGGGCATAGCTCTCGGGGCTTCTGATTCTGCTGGTGGGACCGTACCCCCACGTCAACGGGTCCTGCTCGAAGGGGAATTCTGTGTTTTCTTCGTTCTCTGCGCCGTCCACGCGCAGGCGAGGGGCCGTCCGCCTCGCCGCCGGGACGCTGGTGTCCGGACTCGTCGCGGCGGGCGTGCTGGCCATCGCGGGCGTGGCGGCCGCCGACGGGATACCGCAGAGCGAAGGTGGCGCGACCGCGACGACGGTGGGCCTCAAGACCTACGGAGCCGCGGTCGTCCACAACGACGGAGCGGACGAGCAGGTGTCCGCGGGACTGTTCGAGATGTCCGTCGACAACGGCGGCACCCTGCAGACCTACTGCATCGACATCCACACCCCGACGCAGAACGACGCCAAGTACCACGAGACGCCCTGGAGCGGCACGTCCCTGAGCGGCAACAAGAACGCCGGCAAGATCCGCTGGATCCTGCAGAACTCCTATCCGCAGGTGAACGACCTCGCCGCGCTCGCGGCCGAGGCCGGCGCCAAGGGCCTCACGGAGCAGGCCGCGGCGGCGGGCACGCAGGTGGCGATCTGGCGTTACTCGGACGGCGCCGACGTGGAGGCGGTCGACCCGCAGGCGGAGAAGCTCGCGGACTTCCTGGAGAAGCACGCGCGGAACCTCTCGGAGCCCGCCGCGTCCCTGACTCTCGACCCGCCCGCCGTCTCCGGCCACCCCGGCGAGCTGCTCGGCCCCGTCACGGTGCACACGAACGCGGAGAACGTGACGGTGGCGCCGCCGACGGACGCCACGGCGAGCGGGGTCAAGGTCGTCGACAAGGGCGGCAAGGAGATCACGTCCGCGACCGACGGCAGCCGCGTCTACTTCCAGGTTCCGAAGAAGGCGCAGGCCGGTTCGGCCGAGCTGACCGTGCAGGCGTCGACCACCGTGCCGGTCGGTCGGGCCTTCGCCTCCGAGACGCGCAGTCAGACACAGATACTCGCCGGCTCCAGCGAGTCCACCGTCTCCGCGACGGCGACGGCGAACTGGGCCAAGACGGGCGCGATACCCGCGCTGTCGGCCGAGAAGGACTGCGCCAAGGATGGCGTGGACATCACCGCGGTGAACAAGGGCGACGAGGCGTTCACGTTCTCCCCGCTCGGGACCGAGTACACCATCGAGGCGGGAAAGACGCAGACGGTGACGATCCCGTTGCAGGAGGACCAGGCGTACGACTTCACGATCAAGGGGCCCGGCGGCGACGAGAAGTGGTTCAAGGGCGTCCTCGACTGCGAGACCGACAGCAGTACGGGCGGCCTGACCACCCAGACGCTCAGTGAGCCCAGCCCGGCGATGGCGGGCGACACCACGGCCGCGGACACCAACCTCGCCGAGACGGGCACCTCCAACGCCACCCCGATCATCGCGGGCACGGCCATCGCCCTGGTCGTACTCGGCGGCGCGGCCCTCCTCCTGGTCCGCGACAAGAAGGCGCCGACCCAGGACTGAGTCGACAGGGGAGGGCACGAAGAGGCCCCTCACCAGCGACCCATCAACCGGTAGCCGGGCAGGCAGCGCATGCGTAACGAGCGGCACGAGGAGCGGTTGTCCGACGAGGAACTGGAGCTGTTCCTTCAATACCTGCATCGGTTCGCGAACCATGACCTGGATCTGTTCGCCCTCATGGAGGTCGGCGATCCCGACCATCCCGCCTACGTGAGCTTCAGCAGGGCCCCGGTACCAGGCACTGATGCTTCGGCCTACCGGCGGCCATAGAGGAGACGGCGTTCAGGGCGAGGGCGAGAAGCCGGCCGACTCGTCGAGGTGAAACGGTGAGCCCGCACGTGTGGGGACCCAGCCCTGCCGCAGGGCGGACTCGATGGCGTCGGCGACGTCAGAGGGCAGTACCGGGTGGCCTGGACGGCCGAGCCAGTTGCCGGTGTGGGGCTGGTTCGTCGTAACGACGAGAGTCGTTCCAGGGTGATCCGCATGCTCCACTGCGTAGGTGCACGGCAACCAGCAGAGAGCCTGGCCGTAGGTGGGTCTGCGCCTGAACTGCCAGCGGTAGATCGTGCCGTCCACGACTATGTGCCGTGATCCCTTACGGCCCAGTGCCATGTCTTCCCCCTCGACGTCGGGATGCTGACGGACCCAGCTCAGAGCAGAGGTCGGGTGAGGCGTCCGGGCCGTCTCTGGGCCGTCCGAGGCCACCCGAGGCCGACCAACGACGACCGACAGCGGCAGGTGAGCCGCAGCCCTCAGCAGCGGAACCCCAGGTCAGAGCCCCTCGACCATTCGGGTTTCCATCCGGGGGTAGCGGTCAGGCAAGATGGGGTGTATCTGCCCACTGCCAGATTTCAAGCTGCCGGACGGTTTCTCTTGGCTGAGTTCATTTACACCATGCGCAAGGCGCGCAAAGCGCACGGCGACAAGGTGATCCTCGACGACGTCACCCTGAACTTCCTGCCGGGTGCCAAGATCGGCGTCGTCGGTCCGAACGGTGCCGGTAAGTCGACCGTGCTGAAGATCATGGCGGGGCTGGAGCAGCCGTCGAACGGTGACGCGTTCCTGTCGCCCGGCTACAGCGTCGGCATCCTGCTCCAGGAGCCCCCGCTGAACGAGGAGAAGACCGTCCTGGAGAACGTCCAGGAGGGTGTCGCCGAGATCAAGGGCAAGCTCGACCGGTTCAACGAGATCGCCGAGCTGATGGCGACCGACTACTCCGACGCGCTGCTCGACGAGATGGGCAAGCTCCAGGAGGAGCTCGACCACGCCAACGCGTGGGACCTCGACGCCCAGCTCGAGCAGGCCATGGATGCGCTGGGCTGCCCGCCCGGGGACTGGCCCGTCGTCAACCTCTCCGGTGGTGAGAAGCGCCGCGTCGCGCTCTGCAAGCTCCTGCTGGAGGCCCCCGACCTGCTGCTCCTCGACGAGCCCACCAACCACCTCGACGCCGAATCGGTGAACTGGCTGGAGCAGCACCTCGCCAAGTACGAGGGCACCGTGGTCGCGGTCACCCACGACCGGTACTTCCTGGACAACGTCGCCGGGTGGATCTGCGAGGTGGACCGCGGCCGTCTCCACGGCTACGAGGGGAACTACTCGAAGTACCTGGAGACCAAGGCCACCCGCCTCAAGGTCGAGGGTGCGAAGGACGCCAAGCGGCAGAAGCGTCTGAAGGAAGAGCTGGAGTGGGTGCGGTCGAACGCCAAGGGGCGTCAGGCCAAGTCCAAGGCGCGTCTGGCGCGCTACGAGGAGATGGCCGCCGAGGCCGACAAGATGCGGAAGCTGGACTTCGAGGAGATCCAGATCCCGCCGGGCCCGCGTCTGGGCAGCGTCGTCGTCGAGGTGAACAACCTCGGCAAGGCGTTCGGTGACAAGGTCCTCATCGACGACCTCAGCTTCACCCTCCCGCGCAACGGCATCGTCGGTGTCATCGGGCCGAACGGTGCCGGCAAGACCACGCTCTTCAAGATGATCCAGGGGCTTGAGCAGCCCGACTCCGGCAGCATCAAGGTCGGCGAGACCGTCAAGATCTCCTACGTCGACCAGAGCCGCGAGAACATCGACCCGAAGAAGACGCTGTGGGCCGTCGTCTCCGACGAGCTGGACTACATCAATGTGGGTCAGGTCGAGATGCCCTCGCGGGCGTATGTGTCCGCGTTCGGCTTCAAGGGTCCGGACCAGCAGAAGCCGGCCGGTGTCCTCTCCGGCGGTGAGCGCAACCGCCTGAACCTCGCGCTCACCCTGAAGCAGGGCGGCAACCTGCTGCTCCTCGACGAGCCGACCAACGACCTCGACGTCGAGACGCTGTCCTCGCTGGAGAACGCGCTGCTGGAGTTCCCGGGCTGCGCCGTGGTCGTCTCCCACGACCGGTGGTTCCTGGACCGCGTCGCCACGCACATCCTCGCCTACGAGGGCGACTCCAAGTGGTTCTGGTTCGAGGGCAACTTCGAGTCGTACGAGAAGAACAAGGTCGAGCGGCTCGGGCCGGACGCCGCCCGTCCGCACCGTGCCACCTACAAGAAGCTGACCCGGGGCTGATCTTGCGGCACATCTACCGCTGCCCACTGCGCTGGGCGGACATGGACGCATACGGCCACATCAACAACGTGGTGTTTCTCCGCTACCTGGAGGAAGCGCGTATCGACTTCCTGTTCCGCCCGGACAAGGACTTCCAGCAGGGGTCGGTGGTGGCGCGCCATGAGATCGACTACAAGCGGCAGCTCGTCCACCGGCACGCGCCGGTGGACATCGAGCTGTGGGTCACGCAGATCAGGGCGGCGTCCTTCACCATCTCCTACGAGGTGAAGGACGGTGAGCAGGTCTACGTCCGTGCCTCGACGGTGATCGTCCCGTTCGACTTCGAGGCGCAGCGGCCCCGCCGGATCACCGCGGAGGAGCGCGAGTTCCTGCGGGAGTACATGGACGACGAGGAGGAGGCCGTCGCCGCATGACGGTGCTCCACCTCGCCGACGAGGGGGAGGCGGCGGACCTGGCCGCCTTCCTGGCCCGCCTGATCCACTACGACCGTGGTGCTGCGGTGCGTCTGCAGGCGACCGGGACGATGCTGGCGGTCTTCGGGCGCCCGCCGTCGTTCGAGGTGCTCGCGATCCGTGCGGTGCGGCTCGCCAAACCGTATGACAACGGGCTGGACGCCGGGCTCGATGTGACCGTGTCGGCCGGTGAACTCCTGGAGTCGGTCGACGAGTCGGCGGCCACGGCCGGCGTGCCGGCCGCCGTCACCGGGCCGCCGTGGGCCGGGGTCCTTCCGCCGCGCGGCGGCTGGCGACCGGAGCCGGGACTGCCGGCACCCGACGCGCTGCGGGCGACCGTGGCCGCGGCGGTGGCCGAATTCCGGTCCCGTACGCAGGAGCTGGCGCCCGAGCGGCGGACGCGCGCCGAACTCGACCGTACCGGCCGGGAGATCTGGTCCCGCACGGTCGGGGACACAGGGCTTCCGGTGCGGGCCGTGCACGCGGCGCAGTCGCTCGGCTTTCTGCGCCCCGCCGGGCGGGCATCCGGCGCTGAGCCGCTGGGGCTGTACTCGTCGGGCACATGGCTCAGGCTGCGCACGCCGTACGGGTCGATCGCCGTGCGCCGGGCGGGACTCGGCGTGCTGGGCATCAGCGTCCGCTGACGCGGACGCCTCTGCGGCCCGGAGCCCGAGCGGGGCTCAGCCGGCGGTGTTCACCATCGACGCGGCGGCGTACGTCAGGTACTTCCACAGCGTGGACTCGTGCTCCTCGGAGAGGCCGAGTTCGTCGACGGCGACACGCATGTGCTTCAGCCAGGCGTCATGGGCGGCCTGGTCCACGGTGAACGGGGCATGGCGCATGCGCAGCCGGGGGTGGCCGCGGTTCTCGCTGTACGTCGTCGGACCGCCCCAGTACTGGATCAGGAACAGGGTGAGGCGCTCCTCGGCCGGGCCCAGGTCCTCCTCGGGGTACATGGGCTTGAGGATCGGGTCCTCGGCCACCCCCTGGTAGAAGCGGTGCACGAGGCGACGGAACGTCTCCTCCCCGCCGACCTGCTCGTAGAAGGTCTGCTCCTGCAGCGTGCCGCGCCGAATCTCATTCACGTCCTCCATGGTCTCAGACGCGACGACCGAGGACGGAAGGCTTAGGACCAGGGGTCCACGGAGTGAGAAGCGCCGGTGGGACGGGTTCCGGATCGGGTGTGCCACAGGCTCGCCTCGCGTCGTCTCCGGCGGCACAGTGGAGGCATGGCCGGGCACGCTCTCGATCACGATCTGGAGAACCTCGCCACATCGGCGCGGGCGGAACTCGTGCGGGAGATCGACGCGAGCGGAGCCTGGGATGCCGCCCCCGCCTGGCGGGAGGTGTTCGAGGCGGTGCCGCGCCATCTCTTCGTGCCGGACTACTACATCGGCGTCATGGGCGGCTATGAGCGCAGATCGTGCGGCGACCCCGACCCCGAGCGCAGGCAGCAGTGGCTGCGCGGCGCGTACAGCGATGTCCCGCTGGCCACCCTCGTGCGCGACGGCGAGCTGGTCTCCTCCAGCAGCCAGCCCTCGCTGATGGCGCAGATGCTGACCGAGCTGGAGGTCGAGGACGGGAACGCCGTCCTGGAGATCGGCGCCGGCTCCGGCTACAACGCGGCCCTGCTCGCCCAACGCCTCGGCGACGACCTGGTCACCACGATCGATCTCGACCCGGAGATCACCGAGTCAGCCCGGCAGCACCTGGCGGCGGCGGGCTACCACCCGGCCGTGGTCACGGGCGACGGCGCGTGTGGTGTGCCCGAGCGCGCGCCCTTCGACCGGATCATCGCGACCTGCACGCTGAGCTCGGTTCCGGGGGCCTGGCTGGCGCAGTGCGAACCGGGGGCGCGCGTCCTCGCGCCGTTCGGGACCGGGTTGATCGCCCTGTGGGTGCGGGACTCCGGGCACGCCGAGGGGCGATTCCTGCACACGCCCGCCTACTTCGTGCCGCTGCGCGGCGACACGCGGACCGAGCCGGAGCCGCAGGACCTGGGCGGGCTGCCACGCCGGGCCCGCAGCCACGAGCTGTTCCGGTTCCTGCTGGCCCTGACCCAGCGCAGCCTCGGCCCGTTCGAGGCGTACATGCTGTGGGAGCGCGAGGACCGGCCGGCGCGCGAGCGGTTCGGGATCACGGTCGACGGCGACCACGCCTGGGCCTGGCTGGACGACCCCGTGGGGCCGTACACCTGGCCGTTGCCGTGACCGCCGTCCCGTAGTTCCGTACGTCCGCGCCGACCGTGCCGCTCAGCCCCGGCGGATCGTGATCGTCGTCCACGCGCCCACGTGCACTCGGTCCCCGTCCTGCAAGGGCACCGGCACGAAGGGCTGGATGGGCTCCTCGGCACCGTTGACCGTGGTGCCGTTCGTGGAGTTCTGGTCGACGACCGCCCAGGAGCCGTCCGGCTGCTGGACCAGGACCGCGTGCTGGTGCGAGACGCCCGGGTCCTCCGGCGGCACCGACAGGTCGATGTCGGGGGTGTCGCCGGTGGAGTGGCGGCGGCGGCCGATGGTGACCTGGTTGCCGGTGAGCGCGCGCTGCTGCTCCGGTGAGTACGCCGGCAGGTTCAGGCCCGCGGCCTCGGGGCCGGAACGCTGCATCATCGCCATGAAGTACTCGCGGTCCGGGCCGATGGTCGCGGTCCAGGTCGCCGGCTGCTGCTCGTAAGGACGGGGCGGGGCCTGGGTGGAGCCGGGCTGCGGGTAGCCGTAGCCACCGCCCTGACCGCCGCCGGGGCCACCAGGGCCACCGGGACGTCCCGGACCGCCAGGACCGCCGGGCACGCCTGCCGCGGGGGAGGACGACGGCGGCGAGATCACCCAGTCGTCGTCACCGCCGCCGAAGGACGGGCCGCCGGACTGCGGTGCGGCCGGTGGCGGGAAGCCCTGGCCGGGCTGCGGAGGAGGCGAAGCGGGCCGCTGGAACCCGGGGGGCAGACCACCCTGCTGGAAGGCCTGCCGGGCACCCGGAGCCGTGGTCTGCGGACCACCGGGACCACCGGGACCACCGGGACCACTGGGACCGGCAGGACCACCGGGACCGCCAGGACCGGCAGGACCACCAGGACCGGCAGGACCCCCAGGACCACCGGTCCCGGGCGGCGGCGGAACCGGACGCGACGGATCCGCACCGAAGGCGGAAGGACGCGAGGGGTCGCCCCCGAAGCCCGGCGGGCGTGAGGTCTCGCCTGCGAAGGTCGGCGGACGCGAAGGGTCGCCCCCGAAGGTCGGCGGACGGGAGGAGTCTCCCCCGAAGCCGGACGGGCGCGACGGGTCCCCGCCGAAGCCCGGCGGCTGGGACGGCTCGCCGCCGAACGGCGGGCCCGGCGGAATCGGTTCCGCGGGCCGGTTCACCTGGGACGGCCGCGACCTCTCGTAGTCGTACGAGTCGGGTCCCGGCGCGGTCTGCCCGCCCTGCTGGAAGCGCGGCGCCGGGTTCGACGCCGGCGGGCGGGGTGCGGCGGGGGTGTACGAGGTCGCCGTGTTGGTCAGGAAGTTCCACCGGCACTCCTCGCAGAACGGGGCGCCGCCCTCGCGGGGCGTGCGGCACTGCGGGCAGAGCTCCGGCTCCCTGGCCGGCGCGCCGGCCAGGGGATGTCCCCCCGGCCGACCGCCCGCGCCCGGAGGCGGCGGGGGTGAACCCGGCGGCGGGTAGCCGTAACCGGCGGGCGGCGGTGGAGGCGGCGGGGGTACGGCACCGGCCATACGGTGACCGCAGACCTCGCACCAGTCGTCGGAACCCGACTGGTGTCCGTTCGGGCAGGTCGGCATGTCGGCGCTTCCCCCTCTCCTTCTCCGGTCGCTGTGACCGGCGTGGTTCTCCAACCCCGGGGGGTCGGGCTCGCTGCTGGCAGGACTTTCAGGTCATTTCTTTACACGAACAGTCTTGGTGGACCGTGTTTCGAGTGTCATCTCGTCGGCCTCCGCGACCTTCGCCTTCAGTCGCACAGTACCTGTCGCCGCGTCGACCACGTCCACCACCTTCGCAAGCAGTTTCGCAGTATCCGCGTTCCCCGACGCACTGGCGAGCTGAACGGCCCGGCCCAGCTTGGCCGTTGCGCCATCGAAATCGCCCGCTTTACGGAGGTCCAGTCCCTGTTGGATCGCTTGTGCCAGTTCGGCCTGACCTGTGTAGTGCGCGACCTGGGGGTTGATCGACGTGGACGCCGCCATGTCGTCGGTCCACACCGCCCGTACGAGCCCCTGCGCGCCGAGGTTCTGGGCGCTGCCGTCGCCCTGCGGTATCACCAGCGAGACCCGGGCGGCCAGCATCTCCTGGCCGATGTTCGCGGCCGGGACCTGGACGCACACGTGGTAGTCGCGGGACTCGTCGCCCCAGGAGCCGGTGGGATAGTCCCCCGCGCGCGGGCCCGCCTCGACCCGGCGGCCGGTCAGTTCCTCGACCGCGGGCGCCACCTGCTTGACGAACTTGATCTCCGTGCCGACGGGCGTCCACAGCCGCAGCGAGACGTCCGCGACCTCCTTGCCCATGGCCGTCTCCATCATCCGTGTGAAGTCGGCGGCCAGACCGGCCGGGTCGGCGACGATGTCGGCGGTGCCGAGCAGCGCGGAGGCGATCCCGGTGACCTCCTTGACCTCCCAGTCGGTGCCCACTCCACGCGCGTCACATGTGAAACGGCCGGCGCAGGAATCCAGCGCGGCCTTCAGGTCCTCGGGCGACTCGTGTTCGTTGCGGCCGTCGGTGAGCAGGATGCCGTGCCGGATGGAGACGTCCGCCGAGGACAGCAGCCGGTCGGCCAGGCGCAGCCAGGTGCCGATCGCCGTGCCACCGCCCGCGTTGAGCCTGCGCAGCGCCTGCTTGGCCTGGTCGCGGGTGGTCGCGTCGGCGACCGCGAGCCGTCCGTTGCCGGGGTAGACCTCCTTGGCCACATGGGTGCCGCCGATCACCGCGAAGTGCACGCCGTCGCGCAGGGTGTCGATGGCCGCGGCCGTCGCGTCGCGTGCGTTGCGCATCTTGGTCGGCGGGTAGTCCATGGACCCGGAGCAGTCGACCATGATCGCCACGGCCGCGTTCGGGCCCTGCCCCGGTGAGTAGAGGTGGGGTGCCCTGACCGCGCTTCCCATCGTGCCGCCGCCGGTCGCCGTCACCGTCACGATGGCGTTGACCTCGCGGCCGCCCTCCGGCAGGTACTCGTTCTGGTAGACGTCCATCGAGAACTGCGGCACGTTCGACTTCGAGAAATTGGCCATGGCCTCTCTGATCCCCCTCAAGGACCCCGATGCTGCCGGGGTGATGACTGGTCGTGGACCGGTCCCCTCCGGTCCTGGGACCGGCAGCGCCGGCCACGGGCGTGTCCGAGGACACCCTCAGGCGGATCCTGCCCCCTGGGGCGGCGCCGGGAACGGGAGGACCGCCACTGTTACGTTGTCGTGGCCCCCGCCGTCCAAGGCGTGGCCCACCAGCACCCGGGCGGTGTGCAGTGGCCGCCGCTCGGCGTCGGGCGGTACCACCTCGGCCATCTCCTCCGCGGCCTCGGCGTAGTTCCACAACCCGTCCGTGCACACCACCACTACACCCGGCCGGTCCGGCTTGAAGGAAGCGGTGTGCGGCTCCAGTTCGTACGCGTCCGCGCCGAGCCAGCCCGTGATCGCGTGCGCGCGCTCGTCGGCGTACGCCTGGGCCTCGCTCATCAGGCCCGCGGCCACCATCTGCGCGGCCCACGAGTCGTCCTCGGTGAGCCGGGCCGGCGGCGCCGAGCGGTCCACCGGGACCCAGTAGGCGCGGCTGTCGCCGACCCAGCCGACGACGAGCAGACCGGCGGTGACGACGGCGCCGACCAGGGTGCAGGCGGGCGCGTTCTGATGCGGGGCGTGCTCCTGGGCCGTCTCCGGTTCGACGGCCAGGGCGTTGACGGCGTGTGAGGCGACGACGATAGCGTCGTGCATCGCCTGCTGGGGGTGCGTGCCGCGCGGCAGGGTCTCCAGCAGCGCCTCGTTCGCGGCCCGGGCGGCGGCCAGGGAGGCCTCGTCGGGCCGGGTCGCCGAGGAGACGCCGTCGCACACGATCGCGACGACGGCGGGCGAGCCGTCGGGCAGCGCGGTCGAGGAGACGGCGAACGCGTCCTCGTTGCGGTGGTGGCGCAGGCCGCGGTCGCTGACGGCGGCGACAGCGTCCAACTCCTGCTCCATGTGGTCGCGTTCGCGTGGCTGGGCGTGGCCGCAGTTCTCGCAGTAGCCGTCGCCGTCCACATGGCCCGCGCGGCAGGCCACGCAGACCTTGGTGCCGGCCGGGGGCGTCGCGAGGTCGGCGGTACGCGGGTCGACGGGCTGCGGCGCCGCCAGGTGGTAGTCGTCGGGCTCGGCCGGACGGTCGAACCGTACGCCCCTGGAGCCTTCGCTCGCCGCGGGCAGCTCGGAGCCGCCGGAGTCGGTGCCCTGGAGGTCGGTCGGCAGATGCACCGGGGCGTGCGTGCCCGGGCCGCCCGGCGTCGGGGCGGCCGGCCAGTCCACGGAGGCCACCTCCGACGGGGGCTGCGGCACCGCGCCGTTCATGGTCAGTGTCGGGGTGTCCGGCGGTGGGGCGGGCACCACCGACAGGTCGTACCCGCAGGCGCCGCAGAAGCGGTCGCCCGATTCGAGGGGCTCCTCACAACTGGGGCACCTCGAAAGCGCCGTCGGCTGGGGCATCTGGGACATCGATCACACCCACGTCCGGGGGCGGTAACGGTTGGCACGTTCCACCAGGTCGATCCTCTCCTCGCCGCCCTGCGCGAGCCTGGCCAGCGTCCGATACGAGCGCTCCAGGCCGAAGCGGAGGCCGCGCTCGTCCAGGTCACTGCCGAGCAACGCCCGTCCGCCCGCTGCCGACGGCGCGGCGCCCTGGCTACCGGAGAGTACCCAGTCCAGGGCACAGCCGAGGACCTCTGTGGACAACTGCTCGCGTCGAACGGCGTCCAGTCCGTAGGCCTCCAGCGCCTGGATCTGCCCCGCGGCGGCCACGAGGTCGTCCAGGAACGCCGGGTCGGGGCCCTTGCCCGTACGCTGCCGCAGCCGCGCCCGTACGGCGGCGACGCGGGCCGCGGTGTAGTGGATGGACGCCTCCGGCACGGACTCCAGGGTGCCCACGGCGCCGGGGCGGTCGCCGGAGGCGAGCCGGACGCGGGCCAGTCCGAATGCCGAGCTGACGTAGCTGGGGTCGGTCGTCCAGACGAGGCGGTAGTACTCGGCGGCGTTGTCGAGCTGGCCGAGGACCTCCGCGCACAGGCCGAGGGCCAGCTTGGGGGCGGGCTCGCCCGGGAACGCGTCGTAGACCGCGTCGAAGGAGAGCGCGGCGCCCTCGTGATCCCCGGTGACCAGGGCGGTGACACCGCGGTACCAGACGACCCGCCAGTCGTCGGGATGGTCCGCCTCCAGGGCGGCGAGGGACCGTCCCGCGCTGTCCGTCTCGCCCATCTCCAGCCGGGCCCGCAGTTCGCGCAGGCGCAGCTCCAGGGAGGTGGCCGGCGCGGTGTGCAGGGCGGCGATCAGCTCCGCGGGCGCGGACGCCATGAGACCGGCCAGGAAACCGGCGTTGGGGTCGCCGGGGTCGACGAGCGGGACCGGCAGGGCGAGGGCGGCGGCAGCGGTGCCGAGCGGCTTGACGACGGCCGACGTGCCCGCGGCGCTCGTGGTGCTCGCGGCTCCGGCGTTCTGGTTCGCGGCGCTCCGGCCTTCGGCGTCCTGGCCTCCGGCGCCCCGGGCGGTCGCGGCTTCGGCGCCCGACGCGATCGCGGCAGACGCGGGCGCGGGCGCGCCGGACGAAGCCGTGACGGCAAGGGAGTTCGCAGTGGGGGAAGCGGCGGCCTTCCGCCGCGGCGCTACCACCCGCGCCCCCAGCCGCGACACGTCCCCGTCCAGCTTCGGGAACAACTCCGTGTCCGTGACCTTGACTTCCGGTCCGAACAGCGTCGACAGGGCGGGCCGTGGGCGGCCCGTCTGGAGGGCGACGACCTCCCGCAGCACCCCCGTCAGCTGCTCCGACATCTCCTGCGCGGACGCGAACCGGCGGGCCGGGTCCGGATCGGTGGCGCGGACCAGCAGCCGGTAGAAGGACTCGTACCGGCGGAAGACCTCGATGTGGTCCGGGTCGGGCAGGGAGTCCGCGAAGACGGTCGTGTAGCCCTGGAAGTCGAAGGTGAGCACCGCGAGGGTGCGCGCGACCGTGTAGAGATCGCTCGCCACCGACGGGCCGACCTCGGCGACCTCCGGCGCCTGGTAGCCGACCGTGCCGTAGATGGCCGACTCGTCGTCGTCCATCCGGCGCACCGCGCCCATGTCGATCAGCTTGAGCTGGTCCTCGGTCTGGATCGCGTTGTCGACCTTGAAGTCGCAGTACAGGAGGTTGCGGCTGTGCAGATGACCGAGGGCCTCCAGCGCCTCGATGCCGTACGCGCACGCCTGCTCCACCGGCAGCGGGTCCCGCGTCCCGTCCGGCGTACGACGGGAGTTGGCGATCTCCTTCAGCGACTTTCCGCCGACGTACTCCATCACGATGTAGCCGTCGAGTGAGCCCGTGCGCTGGTCGAGGTGCTCCACGAAGTTGTAGATGCGCACGATGTTGGAGTGCTCGATCTCGGCGAGGAAGCGCCGCTCGGAGATCGCGGCGGCCATCGCGTCCTGGTCGCCGGTGTCCAGCAGGCCCTTGAGGACCACCCACCGGTCGGAGACCGCGCGGTCCACGGCCAGGTAGACCCAGCCGAGCCCGCCGTGCGCGAGGCAGCCCACGACCTCGTACTGGCCGTGCACGATGTCGCCGGACTTCAGCTTCGGGACGAACGAATAAGGGTGGCCGCACTTCGTGCAGAACCCCTCGGTGCGCCCCGCCCTCTCGCCGCGCGCCCGCCCCACCGGGGCCCCGCAGTCGGAGCGCGAGCAGAACCGCTTGCGCTCGGGCACCTCCGGGTTCTCCAGCACCATCGCGCGCGGGTCGGGCCGCGGCACCTCCGGGACCCGCACCAGGCCGAGGCCCAGCCTGCTGCGCCCCGAACTCCCGGCCGTCGTACCGGAGCTGCGCACCGACACCGACCGGGCGGTGGATTTGCCGGTCAGCCGGCCCGACACCGAGCGCCGGGACTGGGACGACCGCGACGACGTACGAGAACTGGAGCGCGAACCGCCGCTCCCGGACGTCCGCGAGCTCTTGCCGCCCGCGGTGAGCCCTGTCGCAGGCGATCCGACCATACCGCTCTCCGAGACGACCGGCGCGAGCCCGCACGTGTCGCAGTACAGCTCGCCGCCGCCGACGTCCTCGTACGACCCCTCGCAGCCGGGCCGCTGGCAGCTCTGCCCTGCCTGACTCATGCTTCCCCCCTCCGGTCGGCCGGCGCGCCCGGCTGGGGCACGCGCGGGCCGAGCAGCTCCGCGGCCGCCTGCTGATAGCGCAGCACAGCCTGTTCGGCGACCCTCAGGTCGCAGGGCGCGCTCCACAGCATGCGGCGCGCCGTGTCGTACCGCTCGACCAGCAGCGGGTCCTCCGCCAGGCCGTGCCGGGCCACCTTCGCCTTGTACGCGTCCAGGCGGCCGCGCAGCTCGGCGCGGACCGCGAGGGGCGCGGTGACGGCCGTGAGCGACTCGCGGGCGCGCAGCAGTTCGTCCTCCGCCTTCTGCTCCAAGGACTCCAGGAGCGGCGACAGGCGGTGCCACTGGGCATGTCTGCGGTACTCGGCGGCCGTCGCCAGCTGCTCCTGCAACACGGTCGGCGGACCGCTGACCGCGGGCACCTCCGAGGCGGCGATCTTCGCGAGGACCTCACCGCGCGCGCTGCGGGCCTCCGCCAGCGTGCGGTCCGCGCGGCTGAGCAGATCGCGCAGCTTGACGAGCCGCGCCTCCGCGTCCTGGCGGACCGCCAGGACGGCGTCGATCTCCCGGCGCACCTCTTCCAGGGCGCGCGCCTCGCGGTCGTACGTCGTCGTGTCCGGCCGGCCGCCGCCGGGCGCCGAACTCCCCTGCGTCGGAACCCAGAACGCCAGCGGGTCGGAGACCACCTGCTCGCGCAGTCTCGTCAGCGTGCGCGTGATGCGTTCCAGGTCGTCGCCCGCCGGGTGCTCGCCGGGGCGTACGCCCACGGAGTGCGCCAACTGCCGGGTGCGCTGGAGCTCCGCGGCCAGTAAATCGATCCGGGCGGGCAGCGCCGACCACACCGCGTCGGCGGCGACGACCATGTCCAGCGAGGACGCGTACAGGTCGTTCATACGGTCGACGAGCTGCGTCAGGCTGAACTGCTCGCTGAGCTTGACGGCGCCCGTGAGGGTCGGCGCGTTCGCCGTCGCCGTGGCGCTGCCCGCGACGGTGATGCTCGCGCCGCGCAGCAGTTCGGTCAGCTCGACCAGGTCGTCGCGGCTGGACCAGCGCCGGCGGGCGCGGATCTCGCGCGCGGTGCGCAGGGCGTCGGTGTAGGCGTCGAAGTACGCCCACAGCAGGGTGATCGACGCCTCCGCCGACGTCCAGCGCTCCTTGGTGATGCCCGTGAGCTCGGCGCCTTCGAGGAGTCTGCGGCCCGCGTGGTCCTGGAGGGCGAGGAGCGAGGTCTCTATGGCCTCGTGCTCCGCGCCGAGCCGCGCCAGCGCACGGTCCACCTCGTCCCGGTCCAGTACCGGCCCGGTGGGTCCCGTGACGCCCATCGATCACCTCTCGCTCTCGTCGTGCCCTGGGCGCGTGTCCCGTGCGCCGGGGTAACTCTCCAGTGGTATCAGGTCGGTTGTGTCTCTCAGGAGGTCGGAGGCTGCGAAGACGCCGAGTCGGAGCCCAGTGTCTGGGACAGCCACCTGGTGTACGAGGCCTGCCAGCCGCTCTTTCGGTAGTCCACGAGCACCTGGTTGACCCGGCGCACCAGATCCTTGGCCTGCTTGTTCATCGCCACGCCGTAGTACTCGGTCGTGAACGGCTTGCCCTTGAGCTCGACCGTCGGATCCTGGGCCGCCTGGCTCGCGGCGAGCGCGCCGTCGGTGACGACCGCGTCGACCTCGCCGAGCTGGAGTTTGACCAGGCAGTCGAGCTGGTTGGGGACGGTGGTGGAGATATCGGCGGACGCAGCGAGACGGCCGGCCTTCTTGTCGTTCGTCAGCTGGGTGTTGGCTGTCGAGCCCTCGGCGGTGCAGATCCTGTTGCCGGCCAGCGACTTGTCGTAGCCCCGGATGTCCGACGACTTCGGTGCCAGGACCTGCTGACCGGTCACGAAGTACGGGTCGGAGAAGGCCACTTCCTTCAGCCGGTCGCAGGTGATCGTCATGGTGCGCACCACCATGTCCACCTGCCCACTCTTGATGGCCGGGATGCGCTGGTTGGTGGGAATGGCATGGAAGCGGACGGCCTTCGGGTCGCCGAGGATCTGCCGCGCGATCTCGTGGGCCAGATCGATGTCGAAGCCCTCCAGGTCGCTGACCTTGTTGTTGGGGTCGCGGTAGCCCCAGCGGTAGCTGTTCTGGTCGACGCCCACCGACAGGTAACCGCGCTTCTTGATGGCCGTGACCGACGGGCCGCTCTCGTCGCCGGACGGGGCCGGGCTGAGCCGCTCCGGGTGCCCGCCGCAGTTGTCCGCCTTCGCCTGCGTGCCCTCGGCGACGCCCGGGCCGCCGGTGCCCGAGGAGCCGTCCCCGCTCGCGCGGGTCAGCGGCAGCAGCAGCGCGAAGACGGCGGTGAGCAGGCAGGCGACCAACATCGCCCCCACACCGCCCCAGCCCTTCAGGCTCGCCCTCAGACGCCGTGCGATCATCGCCGCTCCCCCTCTCACCGGTACTCCGAAAGCCTGCGCCCGATGCCCAGCACCGCGGCCACCGCGCCCAGCACCGCGAGCACCGCCGCGCCCACCGGGAGCCCGGTCATCGCGTCCCGGCCGTCGCCCGCCGCCTGCCGGAACTCGCTCGCCTCGTGGTCCAGCGCCTTCTTCAGGTTCTCGTCCACACTGTCGAAGCACTCGCCCGTCGGCTGGTCCGCCTTGGACCCGATGATTTTGTTCAGTGCCGCCTGGTAGTTGCCGTCGTCGTCGGCGGCCCGCGCCTGCTTGTGACGCTGCTGCCAGACCTTCATGTTGCCGGTGGCGGCCGTCACGGGCTGCTTGCCCGCCTGGTCGTCGGCTATCGACTCGGCCCGGGCGAGCCCTGCGGAGAGCGTCTTCATGTCCTGCTGGAACTCGTAGTCGTACAGGTCCTCGACCGTGTCGTCGGGCAGTTTCTTGGTCTCGGCGCCACGGCTGACCAGGGTCAGGTTCTCGTTGCCGCGTGCGTTCAGGGAGGCGATGCGCGCGTCGTGCAGCACGTTCAGCGAGCGGACGCCGTGGTCGTACGAGGAGTCGAGCCCGGCGCGGGCGACACCGTGGCCGACGACCAGCCACAGCAGGACGATCGCGGAGGCGGCCGTGGCGGCGACCAGGCCGCGGTTCAGCACGCGGTTCGTCCGCAGGTAGTGGCGCCGCTGCGCCCAGCCGAGGGCGGCAAGCGCGAGGACGCCGAGGACGAGGGCGAACCAGGGGTAGGGGGTCGCGTCCGCGTAGTCGGAGCGCAGCCGCTGGTTCTCCGAGGTGTACAGGTCCTGCGCGGCCGGCAGCATCTCGTGCTGCATCTTGTCGTTCGCCGCCCGCAGGTAGGCGCCGCCCACCGGGAAGCCGAGCCGGTTGTTGGCCCGGGCCCGCTCGATCAGGCCCTCGTACTGCGGGAGCAGCTTGTTGAGCTTGGCGATGGTGTCCGCGGAGGGGGAGCCGGGGTCGGTGCTGGCGGCCGCCGTGACGAGCTTGGCGGCGGCGGTCCGGATGTCCTCCTCGTACCGCTTGGTCGTCGCGGCGGGCTCCTGGCCACCCGACAGGAAGCCGCTGGAGGCAGTGGTGTTGGCGTCCGCGAGGGAGCGGTAGATGTCGGCGGCGCCCGCGCTGAGGGGCTGGCTGCTGTGCAGCACGTCGTCGGCGGCGGTCGAGCGGTCGGTCATCTGCCAGGCGGTGACGGCCCCGAACGCGACGACGAGCAGGGCGAGGACGGCGCCGATGACGCGCAGCCGGCCGGGCTCGGTGGTCGCGGCGGCGCGCACGCGGTCGACGCCCTCGGCGAAGGCCGTGCGGCGCGGTGGTGCGGCTCCCTGCTGCGGTTGTGTCACTTGACCTCCCCCTTGGTCATTTCCGGCCACCTGCGCCCGGTGCCGCGGGAGCGGGCGCGGGCGCGGGTGTGCCGCGGCAAGTATCGCCGCCGGGACCGGGATCCGCACAGGCCTTAATGCGATCTTGTTTCTATCGCAGGGGTTGTGCTGACGCCGGTCATGGTGGTGCTGTTGCGCTGTCCCCGTTCATGAATACGCGGCGTGCTTGTGTTCGGTTCCCGGGGGTGGGGTGGGCCGGGGGGAGGTTGCGCGGCCCGGCGCTTGGCGGGGTGCCTCCCCCAAGCTCTTCGAGCAGCGGGTACCCCCAGCGCCCACCCGTGCCGCCCTGGGGGTCCCCCCAGGCCCTTAAGGCACTGGGGGAGGCACGACTGCCCGCAGCTGGGACGGCGGGACTGCCCGCAGGTCAAGGCGACGGTCATCCGCCTTCGTAGTACGCCCGTACGCGCGCGTGGGCCTCCTTTCGGGCGTGTTCGTGGTCCAGGCCCAGGAGGGCCGCGCCGAGGACCGGGCGGGCTGTGACCACCTGGGGGACCGCCTTGGGGGCGCGGGCCGTCAGCAGTTCCCTCACGCGGTCGTCGAGTTGGGGGTGGCGGGCGGCCAGGATGCTGCCGCCGAGCAGGACCGGGGTCTCCTCGTCGAGCAGGTCCAGGCGGGTCAGCGCGACCGTGGCCATGGCGACGACCTCCTCCGCGAGCCGGTCGACGACCGCACGGGCCACCGGGTCGCCGTCCCGGGCGGTGGCGAACAGCACCGGCGTCAGTTCGTGGCGCCGGCCGTGTTCGATGTGCCCCAGGTGGAGCGCCTCGATGAGCGCGTACATGGAGTCCAGGCCGAAGTGGCCCGGCAGTGTCCGCGCCAGGAGTGTCGGGCCGCCCCGGCCGTCCTCCGCACGGGCCGCCCACCACAGGGCCTCCTCCGCCAAGCCCCAACCGCCGCCCCAGTCGCCGGAGATACGGCCGAGTGCCGGGAAGCGGGCGGTACGGCCGTCGGGGCGCATGCCGACGCAGTTGATGCCGGCGCCGCAGACCACCGCGACGCCCCGGGGTTCGGCAACCCCCGCCCGCAGGATCGCGAACGTGTCGTTGCGTACCTCGACCGTCGTGCCCCACGCGCGCGCGTGCAGCGCGGCGGCCAACTGTTCCTCCTCCACCGGCAGGTCGGCGTTCGCCAGACACGCGGAGACATGGGCGACGGAGGTGACGCCGGCGTCGGCGTAGGCGCGTGCGACCGCCTCCGCCAGTTCGTCCACCGCCGTCTCCACACCCACCGCGGGCGGACGGAACCCGCCGCCGCGCGCCGTGGCCAGGACTTCCCCGTCCGCCGTCACCACCGCGACGTCGGTCTTGCTGTTGCCCGCGTCGATGGCGAGGACACTTGCGGTCAGGCCCACGCGAGGTGCTCCCGGTTGTGCGCGATCAGCTGGTCGGTGAGGGTGTCGGCGTACGCGTACTGACCGATCAGGGGGTGGGCGAGCAGCGCGCGGAAGACGCGGTCCCGGCCGCCGCGCAGGGCCGCCTCCAAGGCCAGCTCCTCGTAGGCCGTCACGTTCGCCATCAGTCCCGCGTACAGCGGGTCCACCTCCGGCACGGGCAGCGGGGTCGGTCCCTGCGGTCCCACGGCCGCCTGCACCTCGATCACCGCGTCGTCCGGCAGGAAGGGCAGCGTGCCCTTGTTGTACGCGTTCACGACCTGGTACGGGGAGCCTCCCCCGCCCAGCAGGGAGGCCGCGAGGTCGACGGCCGCCTCCGAGTAGTAGGCGCCGCCCCGCTTGGCGAGCAGCGCCGGCTTCTCGTCGAGCGCCGGGTCGCCGTACATCTCCAGCAACTGCCGCTCCATCGCCGCGACTTCGGCGGCGCGTGAGGGCTTCGTCCGCAACTCCCGTACGACCTCGTCGTGTGCGTAGTAGTAACGCAGGTAGTACGACGGGACCACACCGAGCCGGTCCAGGAGGACGCGCGGCAGGCGCAGGTCGCCTGCGATCGCCTCGCCGTGCTCGGCGAGCAGCTTGGGCAGGACGTTCTCGCCCTCGGGGCCCGCCAGGCGCACACCTGTCTCCCAGGTGAGGTGGTTGAGGCCCACATGGTCGAGATGCACCTCGTCGGGCGTGACGCCAAGCAGGGCGGCGAACTTCCGCTGGAAGCCGATCGCCACGTTGCACAGGCCGACCGCCCGATGACCCTCCTGGAGGAGGGCGCGGGTGACGATGCCGACCGGGTTGGTGAAGTCGATGATCCAGGCCCTGGGGTTGGCGCGACGGACCCGTTCGGCGATGTCGAGGACCACCGGCACCGTGCGCAGCGCCTTGGCGAGGCCGCCCGCGCCGGTCGTCTCCTGGCCGACGCAGCCGCACTCCAGCGGCCAGGTCTCGTCCTGCTCACGCGCGGCCTGGCCGCCGACGCGCAGTTGGAGCAGCACGGCGTCGGCGCCCTCGACACCCGCGTCCAGGTCGGAGGTGGTGACGATCCGGCCGCCGTGCCCCTGCTTCGCGAAGATGCGCCGGGCCAGCCCGCCCACCAGTTCCAGGCGTTCGGCGGCCGGGTCGACGAGGACCAGCTCCTCGATGGGCAGGGTGTCCCTCAGCCGGGCGAAGCCGTCGACGAGTTCGGGTGTGTAGGTCGAGCCTCCGCCGACCACGGTGAGTTTCATAGGTGGATCAACCCTTCACTCCGGTGAGCGTGACGCCCTCGACGAACGCCTTCTGCGCGAAGAAGAACACGAGGATCACAGGGGCCATGACAAGTACGGTCGCGGCCATGGTGAGGTTCCAGTCGGTGTGGTGCGCACCCTTGAACGATTCCAGTCCGTAACTCAGGGTCCAGGCACCCGGATTCTCCGAGGCGTAGATCTGCGGCCCGAAGTAGTCGTTCCAGGCGTAGAAGAACTGGAAGAGGGCCACGGCGGCGATCCCGGGCCGCGCCATCGGCAGCACGACCTTCAGCAGTGCCCGCAGATCCCCGCAGCCGTCGACCTTCGCCGCGTCCAGGTATTCGTTCGGGATGGTCATCAGGAACTGCCGCAGCAGAAAGATGGAGAACGCGTCCCCGAACGCCATCGGGATGATCAGCGGCCACAGCGTCCCCGACAGATCCAGCTGCTTCGCCCAGAACAGGTACATCGGGATGATGACGACCTGCGGCGGCAGCATCATCATCGAGATCACCAGCATGAGTGACAGGTTCCGGCCCCGGAAGCGGAACTTGGCGAGGGCGTACGCGACCGGGATCGATGACACGACGGTCAGGACGGTGCCGAGGCCGGCGTAGATCAGCGTGTTCTTCCACCAGGTGAGGAACCCGGGCGTGTCGAAGACCTTCTTGTAGTTGCCCCACTCCCAGGTGTGCGGGATCAGATCGCGGCTGAGCGCCTGGGTGTCGCTCATCAGCGAGGTCAGGAGCACGAACACGAAGGGCAGCGTGAAGAAGAGGGCGGCGGCCACGCCGAGGGAGTGGATCGCGATCCATTCCAGGACGGCCTTGCGGCGGGCGGTGCGTTCGGCAGGTGATACGGGTGCCCGCAACTCAAGGGGCTTGTCGAGTACTTGGGTCATGGTCAGTCACCTGCCAGATTGAGGCCGCCCCGGCGTCGCATCAGGAACGCGGTGAACGCCATGGACAGGGCGAAGAGCACGAGCGCGACCACACAGGCGGAGCCGTAGTCGAAGCGCTGGAAGCCCAGGTTGTAGACGAGTTGGGGCAGGGTGAGCGTGGACTTCTCGGGATAGCCCGGCTCGAACTGTGTTCCGGCACCCTGGATGACGCCCGAGGCGACCTTCCCGGCGATCAGCGGCTGTGTGTAGTACTGCATGGTCTGGATCACGCCGGTGACCACCGCGAACAGGATGATCGGCGAGATGTTCGGCAGGGTGACGTACCGGAACCGCTGCCACGCCGACGCCCCGTCCAGCTCCGCCGCCTCGTACTGCTCCTGCGGTACGTCGAGCAGGGCGGCCATGAAGATGACCATCAGGTCGCCGACGCCCCACAGCGCCAGCAGGGTGAGGGCGGGCTTGGACCAGGCCGGGTCGTTGAACCAGCCCGGTGCCGGGATGCCGATCCTGTCGAGGATCGAGTTGACCGGGCCCGTACCGGGGTTGAGGAGGAAGGCGAACGCCATGGTCGCGGCGACGGGCGGGGCGAGGTAGGGCAGGTAGAAGAGCGTGCGGAAGACGCCGGTACCCGTCTTGATCTTGGTGATCAGCAGGCCCACGCCCAGTCCGAAGACGACCCGCAGGCTGACCATCACGAGCACCAGCCACAGGGTGTTGCGCAGGGCCGGCCAGAAGAACGGATAGTCCTTGAAGACGTACGTCCAGTTCTTCGTACCGCTCCACGTCGGCGGCCGGAAGCCGTCGTAGTGCATGAACGAGAAGTAGACCGTCGAGATCAGCGGATACGCGAAGAACACCGCGAAGCCGATCAGCCAGGGCGACATGAAGGCGACCGTGCGAAGCGCCGCCCTGCGGCGCTTCGACGCGAGGGTGATCGTGCTCATCGCTACTTGGCCTGCGCGATGTCCGTGTCGATCTGCTTGGCCGCGCTCGCCAGACCGGCCCCCAGGTCCTTGACCTTGCCGCTCTCGTAGTCGTAGCCGAACTGCTGGATCGTCGTCAGGTACACGCCGCCGTTGATCGACGCGGGAGACGTGGTCGAGTTCGGGTTCGCGGCGATGTCAAGAAACGTCTTGAAGCGCGGGTCGTACTTCAGCTTGGGCGACTTCAGCGCGGCGAGCGTGGACGGCACGTTGTGGATGGCGTTGGAGAAGCCCACCACCGCGTCCGTGTCGGTGGTCATGTACTTCACCAGCTCCCAGGCCGCGTTCTGCTTCTTGCTGGTGGCGGCGATACCGGCGATGGTGCCGGTGATGTAGCCCTTGCCGTACTGGGCGGCCTGGTCGTCCGGTACGGGCAGCGGCGCCACCCCGATCTCGAACTTCGGGTTGGCTTCCAGGGCCATGCCCAGGCGCCATTCACCGTCGAGCTGCATCGCGACCTGGCCGGTGTTGAAGGGGTGCTTGGGACCCCACTCGTCGCCGAGCTTGGAGCGGTACTTCTCCAGCTTCTGGAAGCCGCCCAGTTCGTCGACCAGCTTCTTCTGGAGGGTGAACGCGGCCTCGAACGCAGGGTCCTTGGCGACGTTCGACTTGCCGTCCTTGTCGAAGTACGTCGGGGAGAACTGCCCGAGGTAGTGCTCGGTCGTCGTCTCCCAGCCGTGGTAGTCCGGCATGAACCCGAGCTGCTTGTAGCTGTCGCCGTCGGCGATCGTCAGCTTCTTCGCGTCCGCCTCGAACTCGGACCATGTCTTGGGCGGGCTGGTGATACCCGCCTTCTTGAAGGCTGTCTTGTTGTAGTACAGCCCGTACGCGTCACCCAGCAGCGGCACCGAACAGCGGTTGCCGTCGTACTGGGTGTACTCGTTCATCGCCTTCGGGAAGGTCGTGGCCGGGTCGATGCCCGACTTCTTGAAGAAGGGGTTGAGGTCGACCAGGGCGCCCGACGAGCAGAACTTGCCCACGTTGTTCGTGGTGAAGGAGGAGATGACGTCGGGGGCCTTGGTGCCGCCGCTGCGCAGCGCCTGGTTGATCTTGTCGTCGGTCATGTTGGCGACGACGTTGACGTGGATGTTGGGGTGCGCCTTCTCGAAACCCGCGACGAGCGCGTTCACGGCCTTCGTCTCGGAGGCCGCGCTCCAGGCGTGCCAGAAGTTGATGGTGGTCTCCTTGGACGCGTCGTCGCTCGCGCCGGAGGAGGACTGGCCGGTACAGGCGGTGGTGAGGAGAGCGAGGGACGCGGTAAGGGCAAAAGCCGTCTTTCGGATCACTTCGGGCATGACTTCGGGCATGACGGGGTCTCCCTGGGACGGGCGGGGTGTGGGTTCGGCCGGTGCGGGTGTCGGGCCGGGGGGAAAGCCTGGGTGGAAGCCGGGGTGAAACCGGCGTGGATGTCGGGGCTGGGTGGGACCGGGTGGGATCGAGTGGGACCAAGAGGGCCCGGTGGGGCCCGGTGGGTGCTCAGCGTGAGGTGTCGAAGACCTCGTCGCGGGTGGCCGCGAGCGCGCTCTCCAACGCGCCGCGCAGCACGGGGTGTTCGCGTACGTCACCGACGACGAGGCGCGGCCGGGACGCGGCCAGCTCCTCCAGTTCGGCCTGGACCAGGGTCCGCAGCGGCTCGCCCCCGGCGGTGAGGGAGGCGCCGCTGAGGACGACGAGTTCGGGGTCGAGCACGGAGACGAGCGAGGCGAGACCGGTGGCGAGGCGTGTCGCGTACGTCTCCAGGAGCCGCCGGTGGGGACCGGTGGCGCTGTCGGCGGCCTGACCCACGAGGGTGGCGGCGACCTCGGCGTACGGACCGGTGGGCACGTCCTGGATGCCGAGTTCGCGGGCGAGCTTCGGGATGGACTGCGAGCCGGCCAGTTCCTGGTAACCGCCACTGTTGGCCCGGGTCACCTGGCGGACCAGGGGCGCGCCGGGCACCGGCAGGAAGCCGACCTCTCCGGCGCCGCCGGTCCAGCCGCGGTGCAGTCGGCCGCCGAGGACGAGGGCGGCACCGAGACCGCCCTCGTTCCACAGCAGGACGAAGTCGTGGTGGCCCCTGGCCGCGCCCAGGCGCTGCTCGGCGAGGGCGACGAGGTTGACGTCGTTCTCGTACTCGACCGGCATCGGGAGGGCGGCGGCGAGTTCGTCGAGCAGCGTGGGGGAGTGCCAGCCGGGCAGGTGGGAGGCGTAGCGCAGCCGACCGGTGGTGGGGTCGAAGGCGCCCGGGGTGCCGATGACGACCCGGTGCACGTCCGAGGCGGCGAGCCCGGCGGCCTTCACGGCGCCGTCCAGGGCGTCGGTGACCTGCCGTACGACGGGCTGGGCCGGGCGGCGGCCCGGGGTGGGCAGCTCGTACTCGCCCACCGTGCGGCCGGTGATGTCGGCGACGGCGGCGAGGATGCGCTCGGGGGTGACGTCGAGGCCCGCGACGTGGGCGGCGGCCGGGTTGACCACGTACAGCTGCGCGTTCGGGCCCGGACGTCCCTCGCTGGTGCCGGTCATCAGGACGAGGCCGGCGGCTTCGAGGCGCGCGAGGAGCTGGGAGGCGGTGGGCTTCGACAGGCCGGTGAGCTTGCCGATGCGGGTGCGGCTGAGCGGACCGTGCTCCAGGAGGAGGTCCAGGGCGGCGCGGTCGTTCATGGCGCGCAGCACGCGCGGGGTGCCCGGCGTACCGGCGGATCCTGCCATGTCTGTCGCCACCTGCCTTTCAACGGACCAGCTTCTCAGCGGGGCCGCCGGGAAGTCCACCGGGTGATCGTTTCCGGGGTCCTTCCCGTTGTCCCGACCGGTCCCTCGGATCACTGTTAGGAAAGTTTCCTATTGGTGAGAGGAACGTAGGCCCGCCGCCTCGGGAGCGTCAATACCGGCCACCGGCGGGCAACCAACTCGTTACCTGCCGCGGCTGAGGACCTTCGCCCTCAGCTCTCCAGGAACGGGGCCGTGTCCAGGGTGGGGTACGGGGCCGGGAGCGGGAGGAGGTCGCCGAGGTTCACCTTTGTGTCGGTGTCGTAGTAGGCCTCGGTGGGGTCGTCGCAGGGGAGGATGGGGTCCGTGTAGCAGTGAGCCGTCCGGGTGTGGCGGTCGATCAGGACGTAGACGGGAACACCGGCGGCCGCGTATGTCCGGAACTTGGGGCCGGTGTCAGTCTCGTGGTTTGTGGAGGTGACCTCGCCGACGAGGGCGATCATGTCAATGGGGTACCAGCCCCTGTGCGCTGTGCGGTACGACTCGTCGAGGTCTGTGGGATCGCGGCGGCAGACATAGAAGTCCGGAACGACCAAAGCCATCGTCCGACCGTCTGGGTGAGCGACTCGGAAGCCGTCATTCACGCCGGCCAGATCCAGCCCAGCCAGGTGGAACTGAACGATGAGCTTTACGGCACCAGCGTTGTGCCCGTGTTCCGGTTGAGGCGGCAAGATGCCCATCCCCTCGATGTACTCCGCTCGAATCGGCATAGGTGACGCTGCCTTTTCGAATGCGTTCAACAGATCGATGGGGTCCACCTGCGTCATGACCGGCTCCATGATCGGTTCGGCGCTCATCGCTGGTTCTCCTCGTCGCGCTGATGCCAGGCTAAGCCCGCGCTGGGTGCCCCGGCAGAACGATGGAGCACGCCGCTCACCCGAGACGCCGGAATGCCAGGTCCGTTCACTCGAACGAGCGTGCTGAACCGTTCCGCCCCCACGCACACCAAGAGGCGGCGCCCGGAACGCTCCCGGACGCCGCCTCCCTCGTACGACCTGTCACCTGACCACCGGTCGCGCCGGCGGTATCGGGGACGCCGCCTCCGCCTGGGGCGATTCCGAGTTCGCGTACACCGACGGGGGCGCCAGGGCGGCCGTCGGGTCGGCCGGGATCTCCTCCTCCGGCACGGCCGTGGTGCCGCCCACGATCCGGATGTCCGCCGCGTCGAAGGCCCGCTTGACGCGCCAGCGCAGCTCGCGCTCCACCGACACGGCCTTGCCCGGCATCGTCTTCGCCGAGACCCGGACCACCATCGAGTCCAGCAGCACGCTGTCCAGACCGAGCACCTCGACCGGGCCCCAGAGGCGCTCGTTCCAGGGCTCCTCCTTGCTCATCTGCTCCGCCACCGCGTCGAGGGTCGCCTTGACCCGGTCCAGGTCCTCGCTCGCGCGGACGGTCACGTCGACCCCGGCCGTCGACCAGCCCTGCGAGAGGTTGCCGACGCGCTTGACCTCGCCGTTGCGTACGTACCAGATCTCGCCGTTGTCGCCGCGCAGCTTCGTCACGCGCAGACCGACCTCGATCACCTCGCCGGAGGCCACCCCGGCGTCGATGGTGTCGCCGACGCCGTACTGGTCCTCCAGGATCATGAACACGCCGGAGAGGAAGTCCGTGACCAGGTTGCGCGCGCCGAAACCGATCGCCACACCCGCGACACCGGCGGAGGCCAGCAGGGGCGCCAGGTTGATCTGGAAGGTCGAGAGGACCATCAGCGCCGCCGTGCCCAGGATCAGGAACGAGGCCACCGAGCGCAGCACCGAGCCGATCGCCTGCGAGCGCTGCCGGCGGCGTTCCGCGTTGACCAGCAGTCCGCCGAGCGTCGTGCCGTCCACCGCCTCGGCCGTACGGCTCATGCGGTCGATCAGCTTGGTGATCGCCCGCCGTACCACCACTCTCAGCACCGCCGCGATCACCAGGATCAGCAGGACCCTGAGGCCGATCGCGAGCCACGTGGACCAGTTCTGCTCGACCCAGCTCGCGGCGTTCGTCGCGCTCTCCTGGGCGTCCTGGAGCGAGGGAACCGTCGGCGCCGTCGTCTGCGAGGGCGACGGGGACGGCGTGGCGTCGGCGGCCAACAGGGCGGGCAAGGACACGGCAGGTACCTCCAGGTGCAGCGTCTGCCTCCGGTGTGGGCGGTCAGGTCGTCCAGGGCGTCAAGGCCATCGGGGTCGTCGAGTCGAGGTCACGGAAAGGTCACCGGACGGGCAGGAGCACCACACTAACGGGGCATCGGGTGGGGATCGTGGTGATGTCCGGCGGAGAGACGGTGCTCACCGGAGCACACCTGGTGAATGAAGGGGGCGCACAGCGGGGGATCCATCATGTGTGGTCGAAAACACTCCCAGCCCGTTACCGGGACATGGTGGCGCTTCCACCAGGCATGAGGGGAGACTGGCTGCAGATCGTCCCGGCGCGAGCCACGCGCCGCCGACGCCCAAGGAGGCATCCGTGCCGCATGTCCTGGTCCTCAACGCGTCGTACGAGCCACTCGGCGTCGTACCGCTCCGCCGCGCGCTCGTCCTCGTCCTCGAGAACAAGGCCATCTGCCTCGAGGAGTCCGGCGCCTTCATGCACAGCGCAACCGTTACTGTCCCCGCACCCAGCGTGGTCCGGCTGAAGCGATTCGTTCGGGTTCCCTACCGGGGGCCCGTTCCTCTCACCCGGCGCGCGCTCTTCGCGCGCGACGGCGGCCGGTGCATGTACTGCGGTGGCGTCGCAACCAGCGTCGACCACGTCATTCCGCGCAGCCGCGGTGGTCAGCACGTCTGGGACAACGTGGTGGCGTCCTGCCGCCGCTGCAACCATGTCAAGGCCGACCGGCATCTCTTCGAGATCGGCTGGCGGCTGCGGCACAAACCCGCTCCACCCACCGGGCTGGCCTGGCGCATCATCGGGACCGGCCATAGGGACCCGCGCTGGCTGCCCTATCTGCAGCCGTACGGCGCGGATGACGCGTTGGCCCGGATCGACGGCATTTCCGCCTGACGATCCGGGCCTTCGCGTTCCCTGAGGGTGTCGGCTGCCCGGGACTCGGGCCCGGCCCCGGGAGTCCCCTGCGCTCCCGGGGCTGACCGAGCCGGTCAGGCCGTTATGCGTAGCGCAGTTCGGCCGGGCGGACCGAGCGGCGCAGCAGGGGCAGCGAGGTGGCGGCGGCCAGGACACAGGCCGCGTAGACCGCCACCGGCACCAGCAGCGGCGCCAGCGGCACCGCACCGCCCTCCGTCAGGCGCGCGTACCCGGCGCCGATCGCCATGCCGCCCGCGCCCGCCAGCACCACCGCCGGGGCCAGCGGCAGCGCGGTCTCCAGGAGCAGCGCCCGGACCAGGACCGAGGCCGGTACCCCGGCTGCCACCTGCGCGGCCAGGCCCCGCCGCCGGGTGGCGAGGGCTTCCGCGGTGCCCACGGCCAGCCCGGACAGGGTGATCGCGAGAGCGACCAGGACGGCGACGCCCGTCAGATTGACGCCGGTCGTGTAGAAGGACATGTTCATGGCGAGGTGGTCCGGCCCGGTGCGGTGCAGATCGTCGAGGAGCACCTGCCGCACGCCCACGAACCCCGTCCCCACGACGGTCACCAGTAGCACTGCCGCATGCGTACGGGCCGCGGTCCACGGGTCGTCGCGCAGCCGCTCCGCCGCGATCAGCACCGCCGGGCTCCCGGTCCGGTCGGCCAGCAGCCGGCCCGTGCGCCGGGCGGTGGCGCCGCTGAGCCCCACGGCGCCCATGCCGGTGAGGGCCACCACGGCGAACGCCAGCACCGGCGCCGAAGGGAAGTGACGGAAGGAAGCCGACCACAGGAACACCCCCGCGATGAGCACCACCAGCGCCGCGACCAGGAACGCGGGCAGCAAGCCCTTGCCGGGTCGCTGGCGCACCCGCTGCACTCGGCCCAGCGGCTCGGTCACCACATGGCGCAGCGCGAGCACGCTCACCAGCACGCCCAGCACCGGCGCGGCCACCGCGACCACCGCGAACCCGGCCCACATCAGGGCCGACGCGCCCTGCCACACCTGCAGCATGAACAGCACGGAGAAGACGGTGACGACCGCCGAGCCCGCCAGACAGGCGAGCCCGGCCTCCAGCGCGGCGATCCGCCGCACCTGGCCCGGTGCGGCCCCCGCCAACCGCAGCGCGGCCAGCCGCCGGTCGCGGTGTACGGCACCGATGCGGGCGCACTGCCCGAGGAAGCCCAGCACGGGAACGAGCAACATCAACAGCGTGAGCACGACGCCCGCGCGCTCGCCCGGCTCGTTCAGCAGTCCGCTCGCGAGCATGATGGAGTGGTGCCCCCGCAGCGCGGCGACCGCGACGGCGGCCAGCCCGAATCCGGTGGCGAGCCCGGCGCCCACCGCGGTGAGCAGCGCCCGCCACCACTCCCGCCGGTCGGAACCGCGGGTGAGCAGCCAGGCCAGACGGAGATCCAGGCTCATCGCGCCACCTCCGCGGTCTCCGCCGTTTCCGTGACCTCCGCCGCCAGGACGCCGTCCCGCAACGTCACCTCCCGGTCCGCGTACGCAGCGATCTGGGCGTCGTGCGTGATCAGGAGCACCGCGGCGCCGGATTCGCGGGCCGTGTGCGTGAGCGCGGTCATCACCTGCTCTCCGGCCAGGGAGTCCAGCGCACCGGTCGGCTCGTCCGCGAAGACCACCTTCGGCCCGGTCACGAGCGCCCGCGCCAGGGATACCCGCTGGGCCTGCCCCCCGCTCATCTCACCCGGCCGCCGCGTCTCCTGGCCGCGCACCCCGAACCGCTCCAGCCACTCGGCAGCCTGCTCCCGTGCCGCCTGGCGCGGTGTGCCCGCGAGCAGCAGCGGCAGCGCCACGTTGTCGACCGCGGTCAGTTCGGGGATCAGCTGCCCGAACTGGAAGACCACGCCGAACTCCGTCCGCCGCAGTGTGCTCAGCCGTTCCTCCGGCAGCTCGTCGAGGCGCTCGCCGGCGTACTCCACCGTGCCCGAGTCGGGGCGGGTGATCCCTGCCAGGCAGTGCAGCAGCGTCGACTTGCCGCTGCCGCTGGTCCCGGTGACGGCAAGGATCTCGCCCGCGTGCAGCTCGACGGAGGCGCCTCGCAGCGCCGGGGTGGAGCCGTGCGCCTTGAACAGGCGCCGGCCGGTCAGAAGGGGGGAGCTCATGCTGAGTCGACCTCCGCGGTCAAAGTCGTGAGCCGGGCCGCCGTCGTGGTCATCCAACGGACGTCGGCGTCGAGGTGGTTGAGGGCGTAGTCGGCCGAGAGCACCGTCGCGAGATCGGTGCCTGGCGTGGTCTTTACCGCCGTGAGTTCGCGCATCCGCGCCATGTGTGCGGTGCGCTGCGCCTTGAGGTACGCGGCCGGGTCGGCCGACGCGAGGATCGATACGACGACCTTGGCGAAGATCTCGTTCGTCACGAACGGCGCGGGCGGCGTGATCTCCCCGGCCCACCGGGTCAGCTCGCTCGAGCCGGCGTCCGTCGAGCGGTAGAGCGTGCGCTCCGGGCCGCCGTCGGAATCGGTCCCCTCGACCTCGGCGAGACCGTCGCGGACCAGGCGCTGCAGCGTCGTATACGCCTGCCCGTACGCCAGGGGCCGTGCCTGCGGAAACCGCTCGTCGTGCCGCCGCTTGAGGTCGTAGCCATGGCTCGGCCCCGCGGCGAGCAGTCCGAGCAGGATGTGGCGGGTGCTCATGGAGATCATTATGCACTCAATACATGTACTGAGTGAATAGTGAACGCCGCACCTTTCCCTGCGAGTTGGGATCCACGCCAGTGGGGCGCGTCCCGCCTCTCGCCCAGGCGCCCGTGCGCCCGGTACGGTCTGTGATCGAACGCACGTTGTGCGTCCTCGTACGTCTGCGAACGCGCCCGTTGGGTAGGCCTGCTGTCAACCCGCATCCGTCGTACGACGACAAGGAGGCCCCCGTGGCCGCACCCGCACACCCCCCGCTTCCGGCCCTGTCCAAACGCGACGCGGAGCCGTCCGCCGACCCGCGGACTCCGTTGAGCGTCCTCAGCGCGGAGAGCGCCGGCGCCGAGGCGCCGCTGACCAGTGAGCCGCCGCTGCCCGACGCCGAACCCCTCACCAGTGAGCCCCCGCTCGCCGACCCCACGCCCCTGACCAGCGAGCCCTCGGCCGCCGGCCCGGACCCCACGGGGTACTAGATGGCACCGGCCGACCCCGCGCGCGACGAGACGCCACTGGCCCGGCTCGCTGCCCTGCACGGCGTCGCCCCCTCCTACCGGCCCTCCCCGGACCGTACGGTCGCGGCGTCGGACACCGCGATCACGGCCGCCCTGGCCGCGCTGGGCGTCGACGCCGGCACCCCGGACGCCGTACGCCACGCCCTCGCCGCACGCGAGAGGGAGCTGCGCGAACGGCTGCTGCCGCCGACCGTGGTCGGCTGGGGCGGACGGCCCCCCGCCGCGCTCGCCGGACTCCCGGACGGCACCCGCCTCAGGATCGAGACCGAACAGGGAGAGACACGCGCCTCGGCCGAGCAACTCCCGCCCGGCGTCCACGCGTTGCACGTCACCGCACCCGACGGGCGCACCGCCGACGCCCACCTCGTCGCCGCGCCCGCCCGGCTGCCCGCACCGCCCGGGCGCTCCTACGGACTGCTCGTCCAGCTCTACTCGCTTTTGTCCCGCCGCTCCTGGGGCATGGGCGACCTCGGCGACCTCGGCGAACTGACCGCATGGGCCGGGCGCGCGCTCGGCGCCGGATTCGTGCAGGTCAACCCGTTGCACGCGGCCGTGCCTGGCGCCCCCACCGACCCGTCCCCCTACCGTCCCTCCTCCCGCCGCTACCCCGACCCCGTGCATCTGCGCGTCGAGGACATCCCCGAGTTCGCGTACGTCGAGGACCAACCACGCCTGCGTACGCTGCTGGAGCGCGCCGCGCGGCTGCGGGAGTCCGTCCTCGACAAGGGCGACCTGATCGACCGCGACGCCGTGTGGGAACTCAAGCGCGAGACGCTCGAACTCGTGCACGCCGTACCCCTCGGACCGGGTCGGCGCGCCGCCTACGTCGACTTCCTCGCCGGGGAGGGCGAGACGCTGGAGGACCACGCGACCTGGTGCGCGCTCGCGGAGGTCCACGGATCCGACTGGCAGAGCTGGCCCGCCCGGCTGCGCGACCCGCGCTCGGCCGCGACCGCCCGTGCCCGCGCCGAGCTGATGGACCGCGTCGACTTCCACACCCGGCTCGCCTGGCTGACCGACGCCCAGCTCGCCACCGCCCAGCGCACCGCGCGCGACGCCGGGATGGCGGTCGGGCTGATCCACGACCTGGCGGTCGGCGTGCATCCGGGCGGCGCCGACGCCTGGGCCCAGCAGGAGTACCTCGCGGCCGGCATGTCGGTGGGTGCGCCGCCGGACGCGTTCAACGCGCGCGGCCAGGACTGGGGTCTGCCCCCCTGGCGCCCGGACCGCCTCGCCGCCTCCGGCTACGCCCCTTACCGCCGCCTCCTGCGCGCCCTGCTCCGGCACGCGGGCGCCCTGCGCATCGACCACGTCATGGGCCTGTTCCGGCTGTGGTGGGTCCCGCAGGGACAGCCGCCCACTGAGGGGACGTACGTCCACTACGACGCCGAGGCCATGCTCGCCGTTCTGGTCCTGGAGGCCTCGCGTGCCGGGGCGCTGGTCATCGGCGAGGACCTCGGGACGGTGGAGCCCGGGGTGCGCGAGACGCTGCACGAGCGCGGGGTGCTCGGCACGTCCGTCCTGTGGTTCGAACGGGACTGGGAGGGCACCGGGCAGCCGCTGCCGCCCGAGCGCTGGCGGGCCGACTGCCTGGCCACCGCCACCACCCACGACCTGCCGCCGACCGCCGCCCGGCTCACCGGCGAACATGTCGAACTCCGCGACCGTCTGGGCCTGCTGACCCGCCCCCTGGACCAGGAGCGCGCGGCGGCGACCACCGACACCCGCGAGTGGCTCGCCCTGCTGTCCCGGCTCGGACTGCTGAGGGGTGCGGGCGGAGGGGGCCCGACGGCGTCGGAGGAGGTCGAGATCCAGGCCGTCCACCGGTTCCTGCTGCGCACCCCCGCCCGCCTGATCGGCCTCTGGCTCCCCGACGCCGTGGGCGACCGCCGTCCGCAGAACCTGCCCGGCACCTGGGACGAATACCCGAACTGGCGCCAGCCGATCGCGGACGCGGAGGGCCGCCCGGTGACCCTGGAGGAGCTGGCGGCGTCACCGCGGCTGCATGCGCTGGTGGATGTGCTGCGGGGGAGGGGCGGGTGAAGCGGGAGCGCCCAGGGCCCCGTATCGCACCCCGGGCGCGCGGGCCGCGCGGGCGTTCGCTACTTTTGCACTGTGGACAAGAAGAACGCCCTGCGCGCCGGCGCCCTGGCCGCCGGTACGACGCTGATGATGCTGCTCATGTCGTCCCCCGCGCTCGCGCTGACCCGCGACGACGGCGACGACCCCGGCAAGGGCCTGAGCGTGATCGACACGCTGGGTCTTTTCGTGGTGGCGCCGATCGTGCTGTTCCTGGTCATCGCGGGTCTCGTGATGGTCACCGACAAGACCCGCAAGCAGGCGAAGCAGGGCTGACGCCCGTACTTTTCGTCTTTCTTTCCGTCTTTCCATCGAGGGAGTCCGCGCACCGGACGGGTGCGCGGGCTCCCTCGACGTGTTTCATCCATTCCGCGTACGGGGGCGGCTCTCCGTACGGTGTGACTCTCCGTACGGGTGTGGCTCTCCGTACAGGTGCGGCGCCGGGTTCTACGGATGCGGGGCCGTGAGGTAGCGCTGCACCGTCGGGGCCAGCCAGGCCACGACCTCCTCGCGGGCCAGGGCGACGGTCGGCGGGAACCGCAGCACGTACCGTGTGAGCGCCATCCCCAGCACCTGCGACGCGATGAGCCCGGCCCGGGCCGGTGCCTGCTCGGGGTCCGGGCAGAGGTGCAGTGCGACCGGCAGCAGCTGGTCCCGGAAGATCCCCTGGAGCCGCTCGGCCCCCGCGGGGTTGGTGACGCCGACGCGCAGCATCGCCGTGAGCGGGTCGTGGTTCTCCTCCCAGAGGGTGAGGAAGTGGCCCACCAGGACCTCGCCCACGTCGTGTCGGCGCAGTCCCCGAGGGTCGGGCATGCGCAGATCGACGTCCAGGACGGCGTCGAAGAGGCCCTCCTTCGAGCCGTAGTAGCGCATCACCATGGACGGATCGATCCGCGCGTCCTTGGCGATCGCGCGGATCGTGGCACGTTCGTAGCCGTCGGAGGCGAAGCGCTCACGCGCGGCGGTGAGGATCGTGGCGCGGGTGGCGTCGGAGCGGCGGGGAGCTTTCTCGGGCATGCCAACAAACGTAGGCCAACGCGTGTTGACAGTCCAGTGTGATGGACCTACGTTTGTCAACGAGCGTTGGCCAACGGATGTGGGCCAACGGCAGTGGACCAACAAGCGTTGGCATCAGGAGGTCGCCATGACAGGCAAGACCCGCACCACCGCTTCCGGCACCGGCACCGGCACCGATGTCATCGTCGTCGGCTCCGGCCCCACCGGTCTCCTTCTCGCGGGTGATCTCGCCACCGCCGGCGTCCCCGTCACCCTCGTCGAGAAGCGCCCCCACAAGATCAGCAACCTCTCCCGCGCCTTCGTCCTGCACGCCCGCACCCTGGAGCAGCTCGACGCCCGCGGGCTCGCCGACGACCTGGAGGCGAAGGGGCAGCCCCTCTCCGACATCCGGCTCTTCGGCCGCCTCTCCGTCGGTCTCGACAGCCTTCCCTCGCGCTTCAACCACCTCCTCGTCCTCCCGCAGTACGAGGTGGAGAAGGCGCTGGAGCGACGTGCGGTCGAGGCCGGGGTGCGGTTCGTGTACGACACCGAGGTCACCGGGCTGAGCCAGGACGCCGACGGCGTGACGCTCCACGTCCGCCGCGCCGGCGACGAGCCCGGCGAACTGCGCGCCGCCCACGTCGTCGGCGCCGACGGCATGCGCAGCGCCGTGCGCCAGGCGATCGGCCTGCCCTTCCCCGGTAAGTCCGTCATCCGTTCCGTCGTCCTCGCCGACGTCCGCCTCGACGAGAAGCCCGAGCAGGTGCTGACCGCCAACGCCGTCGGCGACGCTTTCTGCTTCATCGCGCCCTTCGGGGACGGCTACTACCGGGTCATCGGCTGGCACCGCGGCCGCAACGTCCCCGACGGCACGCCGCTCGACCTCGACGAGGTCAAGGAGATCGCCCGCCTCGCGCTCGGCCGCGACTACGGCATGCGCGACGCCCGCTGGATGTCCCGCTTCCACAGTGACGAGCGTCAGGCGCCCGCGTACCGCGTCGGGCGGGTCTTCCTCGCCGGGGACGCCGCGCATGTGCACACCCCGGCCGGCGGCCAGGGCATGAACACCGGGATGCAGGACGCCGCGAACCTCTCCTGGAAGCTCGCCGCCGTCCTGCGCGGCCACGCCGACCCCGCACTCCTGGACACCTACCAGTCCGAGCGCCACCCCGTCGGCAAGGCGGTGCTGCGCAGCAGTGGCGGGATCGTCCGGCTCGCGATGGCCAAGCACCCCTGGACCCTGGCGCTGCGCGCCGCGCTGACGACCTTCCTCGACCATGTCGGCCCGGCCCGGCGGCGCGCGGCGGGCCGGATCACCGGCATCGGGTACGCGTACGCCGCTCCCCGCGGCGCCCACGCGCTGGTCGGCAAGCGCATCCCGGACGTCACACTCACCACCGGGCGGCTCTACGAGGCCCTGCGCGGTGGACGGTTCGTTCTCATCACCCCGCAGCCGTACGAGGCGGACGGCCGCAAGGACCGGCTGACGGTGGAGCACTGGGCGAGCGGGCGCCGTACGACCGTGCTCGTGCGCCCCGACGGATATGTCGCCTGGGCGGCCGAGATGCCGGACACCGCGCAGATCGAGGCGGCGCTGGTCAGCTGGACGGGCCGGAGCTGACCGTACCGGCGAGCAACTTACGCAGCAGGTCGGCCAGTTGGCCGGCCTCTTGGGTGTTCAGCGTCTTCAGCGCCTCCGTCTGGACGGCGAGACCGGCGCCCACCGCCTCGTCGATGAGCCGGAGTCCCTCCTCCGTGAGGGTCACCTGGAGCCCGCGCCGGTCGTGCGGGTCCGGTGAGCGGCGCAGCAGTCCGGCCCGCTCCAGTTTGTCGAGGCGGCCGGTCATGCCCCCCGTGGTGAGCATCAGGGTCGCCGAGAGCTGGCGGGGCGAGAGCGTGTACGGCTCCCCGGAGCGGCGCAGGGTCGCCAGCACATCGAACTCCCCGCGCGAGATCCCGAACCGCGCGTACGCCTTGTCCATCCGGTCGCCCATCTCCCGTGAGAGCCGGTAGACGCGGCCGAAGACCTCCATCGCGGCGGTGTCGAGGTCGGGTCGCACGGCGGCCCACTGCTCGATGATCGCGTCGACGGGATCCCTGAAGTCCTTGTGGTCCTTGTCCCTGTCCATGGAGAGAAGTATCCCCAGGACTCCAGTCGCTTGCAAGAAAGTGGCTTGACGTTAAGTAGCTTAAAGCTAAGCTACTTCGGCGGGCGTCCGTCCGTGGTCATCACCTTGTCTCTGGAGGGGAGTTCCTCATGAAGCGGTACGCCACGATCCTGCTCACCGCCCTCGCGCCGGTCTCCTGGGGTACGACCTACGCCGTCACCACCGAGTTCCTGCCGGACGGCCGCCCGTTGTTCACCGGCCTCATGCGGGCCCTGCCCGCGGGGCTGCTGCTGCTCGCGCTCGGGCGGGTGCTGCCGCGCGGCGCGTGGTGGTGGCGGGCCGTGGTGCTGGGCGCGCTGAACATCGGCGCCTTCTTCCCGCTGCTGTTCCTGTCCGCGTACCGGCTGCCCGGTGGGATGGCGGCCGTCGTCGGGTCGGTCGGGCCGCTGTTCGTGGCGGGGCTCTCGGCGCCGCTGCTCGGGGAGCGGCCGACCGCTCGCACGCTGCTGGCGGGCGTGGCCGCGGCCTTCGGCGTCAGCCTCGTCGTGCTGAAGGCGGCCGGCGCCCTGGACCCGGTCGGGGTGCTCGCCGCGCTCGCCTCCACTGCCTCCATGTCCACCGGCACGGTGCTCACCAAGCGCTGGGGCCGCCCGGACGGCGTGGGTCCGCTGGCCCTCACCGGCTGGCAACTGACGGCGGGCGGACTGCTGATCGCGCCGATCGCCCTGCTGGCCGAGGGGGCGCCGCCCGCGCTCGACGCCCGGGCCGTGGGCGGCTACCTCTACCTCGCGCTGGCGAACACGGCGGTGGCGTACTGGCTGTGGTTCCGCGGCATCGGGCGCCTCACCGCGACGCAGGTCACCTTCCTCGGGCCGCTCTCCCCGCTCACCGCGGCGGTGGTCGGCTGGGCGGCGCTCGGCCAGGGGCTCACGCCGGTCCAACTCGGGGGCATGACCCTGGCGTTCGGGGCGACCGTGCTCGGCCAGCTCAAGCCGCGGCGCGCCCCAGGGTTTTTCGCTCCCGCCGCCCCTGCCCGTCCCATCCCCAGGGGCTCCGCCCCCTTCGACCCCGTCGGGGCTCCGTCCCGGACCCCGCTCCTCAAGCGCCGGAGGGGCTGATAAATGTAGGGGCGGCGGGGGCGAAATAGCCTGAAGAGGGCGCCCGGCACACGCCGGGCGCCCTCACCCACGTACCCCTAGACCGCAGCCGCGTCCGCCGCCTGCGCCTTCAGCGCCCGCTCGATGCCCGAACGCGACTCCGAGACCAGGCGCCGCAGCGCCGGGGGCGGCTCGGCGGCGGACAGCCACGCGTCGGTCTTCGCCAGCGTCTCCTCGAAGACCTGGATCGACGGGTAGAGGCCGACCACGATCTGCTGGGCCATCTCGTGGGAGCGGGAGTCCCAGATGTCCTTGACCACCTCGAAGTACTTGTCGGTGTACTCGGCGAGCAGCTCGCGCTGGTCGGTCTGGACGAAGCCCCCGATCACAGCCTCCTGCACGGCGTTCGGCAGCTTGTCGGACTCGACGACCGACGCCCACGCCTCCGCCTTGGCCTCCGGGGTCGGACGGGCCGCCCGGGCGGTGGCCGCGTGCCGCTCACCGGCCGCCGTCTTGTCACGCTCCAGCTCGCCCGCGATCTCCGCCTCGTCGAAGCGGCCCACCGCCGCGAGCCGCTCCACGAACGCCCAGCGCAGCTCGGTGTCGACGACCAGGCCCTCGATGGACTGCGAACCGTCCAGCAGCCCCTCCAGCAGGTCCAGCTGCTCCGGCGTACGGGCGGTCGCCGCGAAGGCCCGCGCCCACGCCAGCTGGTGATCGCTGCCCGGCTCGGAGGCGCGCAGATGGGCCAGGGTCGCGTCCGTCCAGCGGGTCAGCAGCGCATCGCGCCCGGTCGGGTCGGCGTACAGGTCGATCGCCAGCTTCACCTGGCGGTGCAGCGACTGCACGACACCGATGTCGGACTCCTTGCCGATCCCGGACAGCACGAGCGAGAGGTAGTCCCGGGTCGCCAGCTCCGCGTCCCGGGTCATGTCCCAGGCCGAGGCCCAGCACAGGGCGCGGGGCAGGGAGGACTCGAAGTCGCCCAGGTGCTCGGTGACGAAGGCGAGGGACTTCTCGTCCAGGCGGACCTTCGCGTACGACAGGTCGTCGTCGTTGAGCAGGACCACGTCCGGACGGCGCCGGCCGACGAGCTGCGGCACGGCGGTGAGTTCGCCGTCGACGTCCAGCTCGATCCGGCCGTCCTCGTCACGCAGCAGCTTGCCGCTGTCCTCGTCGAGGCTGTAGAGGCCGACCGCGATGCGGTGCGGACGCAGCGTCGGCTCGCCCTTCGCACCGGCCGGGAGCGCCGGGGCCTCCTGGCGGATGGCGAAGGAGGTGATGACCCCGTCCGCGTCCGTCTCGATCTCCGGGCGCAGGACGTTGATGCCCGCCGTCTCCAGCCACTTCTTCGACCAGGTCTTCAGATCGCGGCCGGAGGTCTCCTCCAGGGCGCCCAGCAGGTCGGACAGGCGCGTGTTGCCGTACGCGTGCTGCTTGAAGTACGCCTGCACGCCGGAGAAGAACTCGTCGATGCCGACGTAGGCGACGAGCTGCTTGAGGACCGAGGCGCCCTTGGCGTACGTGATGCCGTCGAAGTTGACGAGGACGTCGTCGAGGTCGTTGATCTCGGCCATGATCGGGTGCGTCGACGGCAACTGGTCCTGCCGGTACGCCCACGTCTTCATGGAGTTCGCGAAGGTGGTCCAGGAGTGCGGCCACCGGGACTCCGGGTGGTACGCCTGGCAGGCGATGGAGGTGTAGGTGGCGAACGACTCGTTCAGCCACAGGTCGTTCCACCACTCCATGGTCACGAGGTCGCCGAACCACATGTGGGCCAGCTCGTGCAGGATGGTCTCCGCCCGCACCTCGTACGCCGCGTCCGTCACCTTGGACCGGAAGACGTACTGGTCACGGATGGTGACCGCACCCGCGTTCTCCATCGCGCCCGCGTTGAACTCCGGCACGAAGAGCTGGTCGTACTTCTTGAACGGGTACTGGTAGTCGAACTTCTCCTGGAACCAGTCGAAGCCCTGCCGGGTCACCTCGAAGATGGCGTCCGAGTCGAGGAACTCGGCGAGGGACGGACGGCAGTAGATGCCGAGCGGGACGCTCTGACCGTCCTTCTCGTACACGCTGTGGACGGAGTGGTACGGGCCGACGATGAGCGCCGTGATGTACGTCGAGATCCGCGGGGTCGGCTCGAAGACCCAGACGTCGTCCTTGGGCTCCGGGGTGGGCGAGTTGGAGATCACCGTCCAGCCGGTGGGCGCCTTCACGGTGAACTGGAAAGTGGCCTTCAGGTCCGGCTGCTCGAACGACGCGAAGACGCGGCGGGCGTCCGGGACCTCGAACTGGGTGTACAGGTAAGCCTGCTGGTCGACGGGGTCGACGAAGCGGTGCAGGCCCTCACCGGTGTTGGTGTACGCGCAGTCGGCGACCACGCGGAGCACGTTGCGCCCCTCCAGGAGCCCGGGCAGCGCGATCCGCGAGTCCTTGAAGACCTCGGCGGGGTCGAGCGGGTCGCCGTTGAGGGTGACCTCGTGGACGGTCGGGGCCACCAGGTCGATGAACGACTCCGCGCCGTTCTCGGCGGAGTCGAAGCGCACCGTGGTCACGGACCGGTAGGTGCCGCCCTCCTGCGCGCCGGAGAGGTCGAGATCGATCTCGTACGAGTCAACGGTGAGCAGCTTCGCCCGCTGCCGCGCCTCTTCGCGAGTCAGGTTTGTGCCAGGCACGCGGTCATCTCCTCGTTATGTGTGGGTTGCGCCATCCTTCCACGGGACCTGCACGAACGCGATGTCCGTTTCCCGCCGGTGGACGGGGCGGGTCGGCGGGAGTCTTGGGGCATGACGACGTACAGCGCACGACCCATTGAGCCTGCCGTCCTGAAGGAGCTGCGTGGTGTCGACGACGCGGGGCGCCCCATGGTTCCCCTGGTCGACGACGAGGGTGGCGCACCTTTGCGGTGCTGTCTGGGCCGCAGTGCCCGGGGGGAGCGGATCGCCCTCGTCTCGTACGCCCCGCTGCGCCGCTGGGCGGCGGAGACCGGCGCTGATCCGGGCGCGTACGACGAGCAGGGGCCCGTCTTCATCCATGCCGAGGAGTGCGGTGGACCGGACGGGGAAGATCACCCGTTCGCGGACGCCCACCGGACGGTCCGCCGGTACTCGGCCCACGGGCACATCCTGGGCGGACGCCTGGTGGAGGGGCCGGAGGGTTTCGACGAGGCCTTCGCGCAGGCGTTCGCGGATCCGGAGGTGGCTCTCGTCCATGTGCGGGCCGTGGAGTACGGCTGTTTCCTGTACGAGGTCCGCAGGGACTGAACACGCCGAAGGGGCGCCCACCGGCAGCGGTGGGCGCCCCTTCGGCGTGGTCCTTACTCGCTCAGCTCGGCCGCCACCAGCTCCGCGATCTGCACCGCGTTCAGGGCCGCGCCCTTGCGCAGGTTGTCGTTGGAGATGAACAGGGCCAGGCCGTGCTCCACCGTCTCGTCCTGGCGGATGCGGCCCACGTACGACGGGTCCTTGCCGGCCGCCTGGAGCGGGGTCGGGATGTCGGTGAGGACGACACCGGGGGCGTCGGCGAGGAGCTCCTGGGCGCGCTCCGGGCTGATCGGGCGGGCGAAGCGGGCGTTGACCTGGAGGGAGTGGCCGGAGAAGACCGGGACGCGGACGCAGGTGCCGGAGACCTTCAGCCCGGGGATCTCCAGGATCTTGCGGGACTCGTTGCGGAGCTTCTGCTCCTCGTCGGTCTCGCCCAGGCCGTCGTCGACGAGGTTGCCCGCGAGGGGGACGACGTTGAAGGCGATCGGGCGCTTGTAGACGTTCGGCTCGGGGAAGTCGACCGCCTCGCCGTCGTGGGTCAGCTTGTCGGCGTCGGCGACCACCTTCTGGGCCTGGCCGTGCAGCTCCGCGACGCCCGCGAGGCCCGAGCCGGACACCGCCTGGTACGTCGCCACGACCAGCGTCTCAAGGCCCGCCTCCGCGTGCAGCGGCTTGAGCACCGGCATCGCGGCCATCGTCGTGCAGTTCGGGTTGGCGATGATGCCCTTGGGGCGGTTCGCGATCGCGTGCGGGTTCACCTCGGACACGACCAGCGGTACATCCGGGTCCTTGCGCCAGGCGGAGGAGTTGTCGATCACGACGGCGCCCTGCGAGGCGACCTTCTCGGCCAGCGCCTTCGAGGTGGCGCCGCCCGCCGAGAACACCACGATGTCCAGGCCGGTGTAGTCGGCCGTCGCCGCGTCCTCCACCGTCACGCCGTCCAGGACCGTCCCCGCCGAACGGGCCGAGGCGAACAGACGCAGCTCGTCGACCGGGAAGTTCCGCTCCACGAGGATCCTGCGCATGACCGTGCCGACCTGACCGGTGGCTCCGACGATTCCGACCCTCACGGCGACTCCCTCTACGTCTCTTTACGTGCGTGTTGCCTGGCCGAGGCTTTTCCATCATGCGGCCGACCCCGGCCCGCCTGCCAATTCTTTGTCCCGTGTGCCCGAGGAGTGGGACGTGACGGCCGGGCCGCCGGTTGCGGCCATCCGGCGTCCATCCCCCTGAGCTGGAGAAATTCACCCGGTGGGCGCCCCGCGCCGCAAGCTGTGCTGCCCCCTGCCTGCCCACCGCCTCCCGGCCCACGCGGCGGTGTGACGTATGCCTCTGCCGCGTATCCCGGAACGTCTTCCGGAGGGTCTCCCGGCACGTCCCCCGAAAGATCTTCCGGAACGTCTCCCGGCACGTCCCCCGGAAGATCTCTCCGAAGATCTCCCGGAAGCCGTCCGAATCTCCCAGAAGTCGTCCGAACGTTTCGGCCCCCTCCCGCGTCGTAGAGGAAACGCGCAAGGGGAGGGGTGGCTGTGCTGCGCAGAATGGCCCGCCGCGGGGCGGGGGCGGACCACGTGGTGGACGACCCCCTGGACGCGGCCCAGGAACGGCGGGTGCGGGCGGTGCTCGCACTCGGCGGAGTGCCGCAGGCGGACCTGCCGGACGGGGTGCAGCAGGTCCGCCTGCGGTTGCTGGAGCGGGCCGCGAGCGGACGCGAGGCGCCGCGCGACGTGTCCGCGTGGGCGGCGGTCGTCGCCTCCAACCTGGCGATGGACTGGCACCGGGCCAAGCGCCGCCAGGAGCGGCTGGGGGAGCGGCTCGCCTCCCTGCGGCAGCTGGAACACCCCTCCGGCGAGGACTCCCGGGTGCTCTCGCTGGCCGTCGCCCAGGGTCTGGACGACCTGCCCGACGCCCAGCGCCAGGTCCTCGTCCTGCGCTTCTACGCCGATCTGCCGGTCCGGGGGATCGCGGAGGAGCTCGGCATCCCGGAGGGCACGGTCAAGAGCAGGCTCCACTCGGCGGTCCGCGCGCTGCGCGACCGTCTGCACGAGGACGAGGTGGTGTGACGTGGCCGCGGAGTACGACGGCGTCGACGCGCTGATGGCTGCGATCACCGGCGAGCCGCTGCCGGAAGGAGCGCACGCCGATGCCGCGTTCCTGGCCGAGCACCGGGCGGCGAGGGCCGACGTGGCGCTGCTGCGCGAACAGCTGGCGATCATCGCGGAGGCGCTGGCGGGGCCGGAACCGGAGCCGGAACCACTGCCCGGGCCCGAGCCACTGCCCAAGCCACTGCCCGGGCCCAAGCCACTGCCCGGGCCCAAGCCACTGCCCGGGCCCAAGCCACTGCCCGGGCCCGAGCCGCGGCCCGAGTCCGTCGCGTTCCCTCGACCGGCCGGGAAGCGGTCGCGCCGCCGGGGTGCCCGGTTCGGCCTCGGCGTCCTCGTGGCGGCCGTCATGGCCGCCGCGGTCGTCGGGTCGGGATGGCTCGTCGCGCAGAGCGGGCGCGGGGTCGACGACAGTGCGGCCTCGAAGGCGGCCGACACCGGTGCGGGGGAGGCCAAGAGCAGCGAGGCCGGGTACCTCGCCTGCGCCCGGCTCGTCGTGGAGGGCAGGGTGAGCGACGTTCGGCGCGTGTCCGGCAGCACCCGGTACCGGATCACGATGGCCGTCGACCGGTACTACAAACCCGGCACCGGCAAGGCCGAGGTCACCTTCCTCATGGACCAGGACAGCGACCCACTGCTCGGCAAGGGCGAGCGCGCCCTGATCGGGATCCCGCGCGGCTCGGCGGTCCCGGACCGCTGGACCACCGCGGAGGCGGATATCGCGCGCGAGCGCGCCGCGATCCTCGCTGCCCTGCCGGCGTCCCGTACGACCCAGTGCACGCCGTAGAGCCAGGGCACGCCGTAGAGGAGGGCGACGGGCGCACGCCGTGGCGCGGGACGACGCGTGCGCGCCGTGGTGCGCACGAGCGTGAAAGAAGGGCGGGCGCCCACTGGTACCAACGGACGCCCGCCCACCACAGCCGTCACCCGTTACGGCGTGACCTTCTCGATCTTCACGCTGCCGATGCCCGCGACCGTGCCGCGCGCGTTCACCAGCTGGACCTGGCCGAAGAACTCCCGGCCCTCGGGAGCGGCGCCCGCCGCGGTGACCGTGCCGGACACCGTCGCGGAGTCACCCGTGCCGAGCTTCACCGGAGACGCGTCGACCGTGACCTGGCCGAGCGCGGAGGAGAAGAACACGTCCTGGTAGTCGTACGCCGTCGAGCCGGACGGGACCGAGTAGCCCGCGACCTCGATGGTGTACGTACCGGCGGCCGGAGAGGCGATGTGCACCGCCTCCTCGGAGTCGCCGTCCGCGGACTGCCCGACCTGGTTGCCGGCCGCGTCCTTCACCGTCAGGTCGAGGTCGGCGGCCGTGTCGGAGACGTTGCCGATGACGACGTCCAGCGACGTGGCGCCCGCGGGCACCTCGACCGTGCTGGTCTGCGTCTCGCCGCCCTTGATGGTCGGCCGGGCCGACTTCGAGGAGCCCAGCGCGCCGCCGGCCAGCTTGCCGTCCAGCGCCGCGTACTTGTTCGTCACCTTCCAGGAGGCGGTGGCCGGGGTGCCGACCTTGGCCTCGGGCACGGTCACGGTCTCCGGGTCGAAGGCCGCGCCGAGCACGGTGACGTCCAGCTTGTACGGGTTGTCGAGCAGCGGCGACGTACGGCGCGACTCGACCTCGACCTCCCAGACACCGGCCTGCGGGTCCGCGTACGAGCGCACGTCGGGCTTGCAGCCGTTGCCGTCGAGGTAGTTGTTGTAGCAGTACGGCGTCGAGGTGTTGTCCACCGGAGTGCCGTACGGGTGGATCGCGATGAACCGGGTCTGGCTCTTGTCCTTCAGCCCGCCGATCGCGACCTCCAGCGACTTGGCGCCCTCGGGCACGGTCAGGAAGTACGACTGCGAGCTGTTGCGCTGCACCGAACTCGATGCCGAGTAGGTGTACTTGACCGGGGTCGACACCACGACCGTGGTCAGGATCTGCTTGTCGACGCCCTCGGTCTTCGGGTCGTCGACCTCCAGGATCGCGCTCTTGAGGCCCGCGGCCTTGGGAGAGGCCTGGACCTTGACGGTCACCGGCTGGTTCAGCGGCAGCTTCACCTCGTCGGAGCCGACGATCTTGAAGGTGTGGGCGTAGTTGTTCTCGAAGTACAGCTCGTGGCGGACCGCCTTGTCCGGGCCGGACGTACGCGTGATCGTGACGTCGTACATCTTCTTCTCGCCCGCCTTGAGGCCGCCCTCGCGGTCGTACAGGCCCGTGCCGAAGCCCGGGGTCTTGAGCGCGAAGTCGATCGCGGTGTCGACCGGGGCCTTGACCGTGTAGTCGTGGGAGGTGGCGTCGTCGCGGATCGCGTCCCAGGCGTCGACGATGTCGATACGGCCCGCGCCCTCCTCGTACGCCTGAACACCCTTGATGTGGTGGGCGGTCGAGGTCAGCGCCGTGCGCAGCTTCGCGGGCGTCAGGTCGATGCCCTTCTGCTTGGCGGCCGACAGCAGCAGCGCCGAGGCGCCCGCGGCCTGCGGGGACGCCATCGAGGTGCCCTGGAGCATCGAGTAGCCGGCCGGCAGCGAGTAGCCCGCCTCGGCGACCGGGGACCCCGGCAGCCAGGTCTGGGTGGTGTTGATCGCGGCGCCGGGCGCGACGAGGGTCGGCGTGAAGCCGCCGTCCTCACGCGGGCCGCGCGAGGAGAAGGGCAGCAGCGCGTACTTCTTCTCCACCTGCGAGCCGTAGTTGGCGGCCCAGGTCGCCTTGGAGATGCCCGCGCCGACCGAGATCACCTTGTCCGCGAGGCCGGGGTCGCCGATGGTGTTGGCACCGGGGCCGGAGTTGCCCGCGGAGATCACCAGCTGGACGCCGTAGGTGTCGATGAGGCGCGTGTACAGCTCGGAGCGCGCGTTGTTGCCGTCGTTGAGCGCCGGCAGGCCGCCGATGGACATGTTGACGATGTCGACGCCACGGTTGACGACGAGGTCGATCATGCCCTCGGTGAGCGCGACGTTGGTGCAGCCGCCGGTCCAGGTGCAGGCGCGGGACGAGACGATCTTCGCGCCCGGGGCCGCGCCGTTCATCTTGCCGCCGAACAGGCCGTTCGCGGAGGTGATGCCGGCGACGTGGGTGCCGTGCTCGGACTCGATGACGCCGATGTTGACGAAGTCGGCCTTCTTGCCGACCCAGGACCCGCCGTAGGGGTCCATCGGGACGTCCTTGCGGATCTGCACGACGAACGGCACGCGCTCGACGACGTCGGTGGACGGGTTGTCCGTGCCGAAGTAGCCGATCTGGTAGCCGTCCTTGTACGGCTTCATCGGCGTGTCGTCGGAGAAGTCGTGGTTGTTGTTCAGGTCCAGCGTGACCGTGCCGGCCGCCGGGTCGTACAGGACGCCCCAGCTGTCGGTGGTGTCGCCGTCGCGGTTCAGGTCGCCCTTCTCGTCGCCGCCGGTGGTCGCGGACTCCTTGAAGGTGCTGATCTCGTACGAGCCCGTCGGCGCCGTCCAGGTCTGGCCGCCGTAGGTGAAGGTGGGGCCGGAGACCGCGGTGACCATGGGGCGCCAGGTCGCGTCGCTGTCCACGATCGGGTCGGTCGCGGTCACCCAGTCGACGATCTTGCGCTCGCCGGTCGTGGTCTTCTGCAGCGCCGGGTGGCCGAGGTCCACACCGGAGTCGAGGATGCCGATGGTGATGCCGCGGCCGTCCGCCTTCGGGTGGTCCTTGACGAAGTCGACGGCGCCCGTCTCGAAGGACGGGTTGTACGGGTTCTCGGCGGGGGTGTTCTTGCTCGGACCCGAGTAAGTGGTCGTGGCCGCGTCGGACTTGGTGCCCGCTGCGGTGTCCGCGGCCGGGGTCGGGTCGTCGAGCTGGATCTCCTGCCGCAGGTCGATGCCGTGAACGGAGGACAGCTTCGTGGCGGCGGCGATGGCCGCGTCGGCCTTGGCCGTCGGGACCGTGGCGCGGACGTAGCCGAGCTTGTCGTACGTGCGGCCCACGGAGCCGCCCTTGACCGCGTCCAGCTCCTCGGCGACCTGCTCGGTCTGCCCGGGGGCGGTGGCGATCATCATCGTGACGTTCTTGGCGCCGTCGGCCTTGGCCTCGGCGAGCAGGTCGGCGTCGTCCGAACCCAGCTTGGCACTCGCCGACTTGACGGCGGGATCGGCGTCGGCGGACGGGTGGTTCGCGGAGAAGGCCAGGGGTATCGGCCCGGCCGCGGAGAGCGCGGCCACGACAGCCGTGGCGACGGCTATCCGGGCCACGCGTCTCGCGCCCGATATCGGGGCGCGGTGAGGGTCGGTGGTCATCGGCATCCCTTGTAGGTAAAGGAACGAAGTGGTGCGGCCGGGACCCGACGATGGATCGGTATCGGTCCTGGTCGCGGTCGTCCGGATTTCGGGTCCGGATGACCGCTCAGCTTTACCCAAGGGACAGATGTTTGGGGAGAGTTGACCGGGGCGGGATGGAGTCATGGCGTGATCCCGCCATACGTCATCGGGGACTTAACGGCTCAGGTCGGGACATTCCCGAGAGTCGACCGTCCTCCTACGCGCGTAGTCCGGGGTGTGCGGTCCCCGCGGGTTCGCGCGCAGTGACGGGACGCCTTCGCGCGGTTGTCGCACACCGTCGCCGTGGAGCACCAGCGGTGGGTGCCGTTCCGGGTTAACGTCCCACTGTGCGCAAAAAGTTGAGGGTGGCGGCCTACGCCATCTGCGTCCGCGACGATCAGCTCCTGCTCGCCCGCGGTCCCGCCCCCGACGGCACACCCGAGTGGATGCTGCCGGGCGGTGGCATGGAACACGGCGAGGACCCCTACGACACCGTCGTGCGGGAGGTGGAGGAGGAGACCGGCTACCGCATCGAGCTCACCGGGCTGCTCGGCGTGGACTCCCGCCGCCATCACTTCCGCCGCGGCTTCGGCCGCACCGTCGACCACCACGGCGTCCGGCTTCTCTACGAGGGGCGGGTCGTCGGCGGCGAACTCCGCAACGAGGTCGGCGGCTCCACGGACCTCGCGGCCTGGCAGGACCTGTCCGCCGTGCCCGGGCTGACGCGAGTCGGGCTCGTCGACGCCGGGCTCGCGCTGTGGCGGCAGCGCCCCGCGGCGGGCCGGTTCACGCGCCCCGAGGGATGAGTTCCGTACCGGGCCGAAACGCCGACGCCGGCTTCAGCGGATGACCAGCTCCGCCCTCTCCACGGCCGGCTCGCGTGGGCCCGTCGAGCGGTTCGCCGTGGTCGGGCCGGCCGGGGCCGGCGGGTCCGTGAAGCGGAAGGACAGCGAGGCGAGGAAGCGGTGGCCCCGGTCCCAGCCCGCCGGCACCGTCGCCGTCACGCGGGAGATGCCTGACGCGGTCGCCCGGGCCAGGAGAGCGCCGGCGACCGCCGGGCCCACCCGCGTCCCCCACAGCCCCGGATGCAGCAGGAACAGACCGACCGCGCACGCGTCCGGGGTCGGGAAGCGCAGGACCGCGTCGATGATCCCGGCCACCGGACCGCCGGTGTCCTCGGTGACGACCAGGATCCGCTTGTCCTGCCAGTCGGCGCCCGGGGGCAGGCTGTAGTACAGGCTCTGCAGATCGGCGGGGCCCGAGGGAAGGCCGGTGGCCGCCTCGAAGTAGGCGGTGCTCGCCTCGAAGAGCGCCAGGACGCCCGGCTCGTCCTCGGGTCCGGCCTCCCGGACGGCGAACGGCCGCCCGTCGGCCGTCGTGATCGTGGCGGTGATCGGTTCGGTCAACCGCCCGGTCATCGGCTCGGTGATCGGCTCGTTCGGCTCGGTCATCCGGTCATGGTCACACCAGGACCGCACCAGGGCCATCGATTTCCAGGGCATGGAATCACGGCGTAAACCCATCCGACCCGGACATGAGACCTGCCGTTCATCTGTATGAAACGTCTGTGCCGCCTCATATCGGACAACCCGCTGTTCACGGGGATGGTTCGATATTTGTGCAAGGCGGGTGGTTGTGCGCGTGAGGCACGAACTGCGCGTGCTCTCGGTCTACGAGGGCTTTTTTACCGGCGGAGCCCGGATTCTCCACAGCGACGTCGTTCTGGGACTACAGGAAGGCGGGCAGCATCACCGTGTGCTGAGCGTCCACGGCGAGGTGCTCCGTGAGGCCACCCGTCAGCCGATGCGGGACGACGCCTGCTACCGGTCGCTGACCGCGGCCGGCGTGCAGGTCACGTCTCTGGGCCGCACCTACGGCCTGCCCGAGGACGCGGCCGGTGACCCGGCGGTCTTCACCGGGCCGGAGCTGGCGGAGACGGCCAGGGCGATGGCGGGCGCCGACGTCATCCTGTCGCTCAAGGAGCAGCCGCTCGGGCTGCTCAACCAGAGGGGCCTGCCGCGTCGCCCGGTCGTGGTCAGCCTGCACCGCTCGGACCCGGAGAACCAGGGCGGTGCGCTCGACGAGCTGAAGGCCGCCATCGCCGACGGCACCGTGGTGGCCTGTGTCTGCTGCGCCGAGTCGACCCGGGCCGCCTACGAGGCCGCCGGGATTCCGGCCGGGCTGCTGCACGTCATCCCCAATGGCGTGGACCTGCTGCGCTTCCGGCCCGACCCCGCGCGGCGGGTTCGGCTGCGGGCGGCGCTCGGCATCCCGGACCAGGCGCCGGTGGTCGTCTTCGCGGCCCGGTACGACGCGATGAAGAACGTCCCCCTGTTCCTGCGCGCCGCGCGGGCCTGGCTGCGGCGCGAGCCCGCCGGGCACGTGCTGATGTGCGGCTCGGGGATGACGGAGGACCAGCCGGGGCTGCGCGCCGACATCGAGGCCGCGTTCGGGGACGATGCGCGCCTCGCGGACCGGCTGCACCTGCTGGGGGTGCGGCGTGACATGGAGAACGTCTACGCGGCCGCCGACGTGGTCGCACTGACCTCCGCCTGGGGCGAGGCGGCGCCGCTGTGCCTGATCGAGGGCATGATGTGCGGGGCCGTTCCGGTCGCCACCGACGTGGGCGACAGCGCGGCGATCGTGTCCGGGCACGGCTTCGTCACCCCGCCGGACCCCGACGCGATCGCATCGGCCTGGGACGACGCCGTCGCCGCCCGCGCCGACCTCGCACCCGTCCTCGCCGGCAGCCGCGAACGCTTCAGCCGCACCCGCATGATCGCCTCGTACGCCGCGCTCATCGACCGCGTCCACGCGGAGGCGGTCAGGCAGCCCCTGCCGGAGCCGTTCCGACCGTGACGGCGTGTGCCCGCCCCGGCAGGCGATCACGCGGCCCGACGTGACCGCCGGTCGCACGAGGAGGGACCGCCGGACGTGAGTCCGGCGGCCCCTCCTCTCCCCTCCTGGTGCCGCCCCGGTCCGTCAACGGGGCAGCACCACGACATACGCGGCCGGTTCCCGGTCGGCCGACGCCATCAACGCCGTGCGCACCACCGTCGCCTGTTGCTCCAGCGCCTCCCGGAGCTTCTTCGGGGTGATGTGGACGACCGTGATGCCCAGCCCCTCCAGGTGCTCCCGCTTGCGGGCGTACTCCGACCACAGCGCGTCGTCGTCCTCCCGGACGCCATGGCGCGGGGCGCGGGTGTCCAGTTCCACCGCCACCGCCTGCTCCGGCCAGTACGCGTCCAGACCCCCGAGGTAGGGGCCGCCGGGGAGCCTCAGGTCCACGTTCCAGACCGGGTCGGGCAGGCCGTACTCGTGCACCATCCGGTACAGGCGGTCTTCCGCGATCGCCCGGCTCTCCGCCAGGAGCGAGTCCACCGCGTCCACCACGTGCGGGCGGCTCAGCAGCTTCGCCTGGTTCAACTCCCTTACCACCGAAGCCGGTTCGCAGTGGCCGCCGCGTACCGCCTCGGTCAGCAGGCGGCGTACCGCGTCCGCGTCCGGCAGCTGCGCCACCGCGTCGGCCAGGGCGCGCGGAACCGGTGCGACGGGCAGGCCGGTCACCAGGCGCGGGGCGGGCAGCGACGCAGTGCGGATCACTCGCGCGCTGCCGACGCTGCGCAGCCGGCGCAGCCGCGGGACCAGGACGTCGATCTGCTCCAGCGACGGCAGCACGGGGGCGGAGGAGAAGCCGTGCAGGTTCAGCGCGGCCAGGCCCGTGATCATCGCGTCCGTGTAGGGCAGCGGGGCGTGCGGGCCGTCCGCGCGTGGCTGGGCCGGTACCGCGGGGGCCGCGTCGCCGAGCGAGGAGCGCGCCGCGTACAGCAACACGGCGTGCAGGCGCTCCTCGGAGGTCGGTGGGCCGGGGTGCAGCAGGTACACGCCCGGGAGGAACTGCTGCCACGGGCCGCCGGGCCGGCACCGTTCGTTCGTCTCGGCGGCCGTCACACCCTGGGCGCGCAGCCGGGCCGTGGTCACCACCCGGCGCCGTACGTCGGACAGATGGCGGAGGGGGCGGGGGGAGAGCGGGGTGTTGTGGGTCATGCCCCGGGAGTTCCCGCGTCCGACCCGTCCCCTAACCGCTGTTACACATCTGTCGGCAAATGCGGACAAGATAGCGCTAAAGTACGCGCGTTCGAGTGCCGAAAGGGGCTGGTCCGGACGGGGGGAGGGACGAGTTACGGGTTCGGATACTCGTATTTCGTAACCGTCGTTCCACAGGTCCGGGGCGGAGCCCCGCCGGACACCGCCCGCCCCCTCCCGCTAAACCGCCGCCTCCGCGTCGCACGTCTGCCCCCGCAGGGTGCGCGCCAGGTCGTCGCGTGCCTCAAGTACCAGCCTCCGCAGCGCCGGCGGCGCGTCCTCGTGGGCGGCGAGCCACGCGTCCGTCGCGTCCAGCGTCTCCGGCGAGTCCTGGAGGGAGGGGAACAGGCCCCTCACCACGTCCATCCCGATCTGGATGGACCGCTCCGCCCACACCCGCTCGATCGCCGCGAAGTACTTCTCCGTGTACGGCGCGAGCAGCTCCCGCTGCGAGGGCTGCACGAAGCCCGCGATGGTCGCCTCGACGAGCGCGTTCGACAGCGTGTCCGACTCGACGACCTGCGCCCAGGCCTGCGCCTTGACCGCCGCAGAGGGGCGCGCGGCCAGGCAGCGGACCTGGTGGCGCTTGCCGGAGGCCGTGTCGTCGCGGGCGAGTTCCGCCGCGAGCACCGCCTCGTCGGCCGCCCCGTGCGAGGTCAGCGGCTCCAGGAACGCCCAGCGCAGCTCCTGGTCCACGTCCAGGCCGTCGATCTTCTCCGTGCCCTCCAGCAGATCCCGCAGCAACCGCAGATCGTCCTCACGGGAGGCCGTCGTCGCGAAGAACCGCGCCCACGTCAGCTGGTGCTGGCTGCCCGGCTCCGCCTGCCGCAGCTCGCGCAGCGCGCCCTGAGCGAGCAGTCGCCCGCCGCTCTCGCGCCATGCGGGCGCCGCGTAGTACGTCAGCGCCGAGTTCGCCCAGGTGTGCAGCATCTGGAGCACGCCGATGTCGGACTCGCGGCCGGCGAACCGCAGCACCAGGTCGACGAAGTCCCGCGCCGGCAGCAGCGCGTCCCGGGTCAGGTTCCACAGCGCCGACCAGCACAGCGCCCGCGCCAGCGGGTCGGTGATGTCGCCGAGATGGCCCTTCAGGGTCTCCAACGACGTGTCGTCGAAACGGATCTTGCAGTACGTGAGGTCGTCGTCGTTGACCAGGACCAGATCCGGGGCATCCACTCCCGCCAGTTCGCCGACCACCGTGCGCGGACCGTGCACGTCCACCTCGGCGCGTGCGTACCGCGTGAGCGCGCCCGCCTCGCGGCGGTACAGGCCCACCGCGACCCGGTGCGGACGCAGCTCAGGATGCGACTCCGCCGCCTCCTGGAGCACGGACAGCTCGGCGACCCGGCCGTCCTCGCCGAGCAGCACCTGCGGAGTGAGCGAGTTGACGCCCGCCGTCTGGAGCCAGGACCGCGCCCAGGCCGCCATGTCCCGGCCGCTCGTCTCCTCCAGGACCGACAGCAGATCGCCGAGGCGCGTGTTGCCGTACGCGTTCCGCTTGAAGTAGCGGCGCGCGCCCTCCAGGAACGCGTCCCGGCCGACGTAGGCCACCAGCTGCTTGAGCACGGACGCGCCCTTGGCGTACGTGATGCCGTCGAAGTTGAGCTTGGCGTCCTCCAGGTCACGGATGTCCGCCGTGATGGGGTGCGTGGACGGCAGCTGGTCGGCGCGGTACGCCCACGCCTTGCGGTTGTTGGCGAAGGTGATCCAGCCGCTCGTGAAGCGGGTCGCCTCCACCAGCGAGAACGAGCCCATGAAGTCCGCGAAGGACTCCTTCAGCCACAGGTCGTCCCACCACACCATGGTCACCAGGTCGCCGAACCACATGTGCGCCATCTCGTGCAGGATCACATTGGCCCGGCGCTCGTACGACGCCTGCGTGACCTTGCCGCGGAAGATGTACTCCTCGCGGAAGGTGACCATCCCCGGGTTCTCCATCGCGCCCAGGTTGTACTCCGGCACGAACGCCTGGTCGTACTTCCCGAAGGGGTAGGGGTAGTCGAAGCGGTCGTGGAAGAAGTCCAGGCCCTGCTTGGTGATCAGGAAGACGTCGTCCGCGTCGAAGTGCCTGGCCAGGCCCTTGCGGCACATCGCGCCGAGGGGGATCTCCAGGGTCGTACCGTCGTCGAAGGCGCGGGTGTAGGTGTCCGTGACGTAGTGGTACGGGCCGGCGACGACCGCCGTGATGTACGTCGAGATGGGCTTGGTCTCGGCGAACTTCCACACGCCGTCGACCAGTTCGCCGGCGCCGTTGCTCCACGCCGTCCAGCCCTCGGGGGTGCGGACCTCGAAGCGGAAGGGAGCCTTGAGGTCCGGCTGCTCGAAGTTCGCGAAGACGCGACGCGAGTCGGCGGGCTCGTACTGCGTGTACAGGTACACCTCGCCGTCCTCCGGGTCGACGAAGCGGTGCATGCCCTCGCCGGTGCGGGAGTAGGCGCACTGGGCGTCGACGACCAGCTCGTTCTCGGCGGCCAGGTCCTCCAGCTGGATGCGGCTGCCGTCGAAGACCTCACTCGGGTCGAGGTCCCTGCCGTTGAGCGAGACCGCGGTGACGCTCGGGGCGATCAGGTCGGCGAAGCTCGCGGCGCCCGGCTCGGCGCAGCGGAAGCGGATCGTGGTGACCGAGCGGAACGTGCGCGGCCCGGTGCCGGGGGCGTCGCCCACCGCCGAACGCAGGTCGAGCGACACGTCGTACCCGTCGACGGACAGCAGCGCGGCCCGCTCCTGGGCCTCGTCGCGGGACAGGTTCTCACCGGGCACGGGCGGCACTCCCTAAGGTCGGCTGGGTGGGGCGAACAGGGCCGATCCTCCCATGTGCCCCTGACATGAGACACCCGGGAATGGCGTCGGCGTCGTCTGTTGTTGCTCGGTAAACGACCGCTTCTCTAGGAGAGTCATGTCCGAAACCGTGACCGCTTCCGGCAAGACCCCCGTCGACTTCTGGTTCGACCCGCTGTGCCCCTGGGCCTGGATGACCTCCCGCTGGGTCCTGGAAGTGGAGAAGGTCCGGGACATCGAGATCCGCTGGCACATCATGAGCCTCGCCGTGCTCAACGAGGACAAGCTCGACCAGCTGCCCGAGGAGTACCGGGAGATGCTGGCCACCAAGGCGTGGAAGCCGGTCCGCGTGGTGACCGCGGCCTGGCAGAAGCACGGCGCGGACGTCCTCGGCCCCCTGTACACCGCGCTCGGCACCCGCTTCCACAACCAGGGCGAGGGCCCGACGCTGGAGGCGATCGCGGCGGCGCTGGCGGAGGTCGGGCTTCCGGCCGACCTGATCGACTACGCCGACCAGGAGAACTTCGAGTTCGACGCCGAGCTGCGTGCCTCGCACAAGGAGGGCATCGAGAAGGTCGGCCAGGAGGTGGGCACGCCGGTGATCGCGGTCCCGGGCGCCGACGGCGAGCAGGTCGCCTTCTTCGGCCCGGTGGTCACCCCGGCTCCCAAGGGCGAGGACGCCGCGAAGCTGTGGGACGGCACCCTGGCGGTCGCCTCGGTCCCGGGCTTCTACGAGATCAAGCGCACCCGTACGCAGGGGCCGGACTTCAGCAACCTGTAGGGCGCCCGGCGCGGGCTGCCGGTTCGTCCGGACCCGGCAGCCCGCCGTGCCGCGCTCACGCCACCATCCCCCGGAGGCTGCGCTACCGGAAGACCACCGCGAGCCACGTCCTCGCGGCGGTCTTCCTCTTGTCCGCCTGCCCGGTGGAACGATGAGAAGACGATCACCGGCAGCACGCTTCGTACCCTCGTCGGCGTCGGTCGGCCCCCGGCACATGGCGCAGCCGGGCGGTGTCCCGTGAACCGCCCGGCTGTGAGACCACTGTTCAGTGGCGTGCGCGCGCCCGCTGCCAGGCGTAGCCGACGCCCGCCAGGAACAGCGACATGCCGCCGGTCGAGTACAGCTGCACGCGCGTGTCCGGCTGCCGCGCCATCAGTACGAAGATGGCCGCCATGCCCGCCAGCGCGACCCACGTCAGCACCGGGAACGCCCACATCCGGACGACCAGCTTCTCGGGCGTCTCCCGCTCCAGCCGGCGGCGCAGCCGCAGCTGCGAGACCGCGATGAAGGCCCAGACGACCAGGACCACCGCGCCGATCATGTTCAGCAGCCAGGGGAAGACGTCGTTCGGCCGCCAGTAGCTGAGGACGACGCACACGAACCCGAAGACGGACGAGGCCAGCACGGCGATCCGCGGGACGCCTCCGGAGACCCTGCCCAGCGCCTTGGGGCCCTGGCCGCGCTCCACCAGCGAGTACGCGATGCGCGAGGAGCCGTAGATGTTGGCGTTCATCGCGGACAGCAGCGCGACCACCACGACCACGTTCATCAGCTGCCCGGCGCCCGGGATGCCGAGGTGGTCGAGGGCGGCGACGTAGGGGCCCTTCTCGACGACCTCCTTCGAGTCCCAGGGGACGAGCGTGACGATGACCGCCATCGAGCCGATGTAGAAGAGCGCGATGCGCCACATCGCCGTACGGACGGCGCTCGCCACGCCCTTGACCGGGTTCTCGGACTCGGCCGCGGCGATGGTGACGGTCTCCAGACCGCCGTACGCGAAGATCGACGCGAGCAGGCCGATGACAAGCCCCTCGCTGCCGTGCGGCAGGAGGTCGGTGAGGTTCGAGGTGCCGGGGGAGTCGGTGCCGGGCAGGACGCCGGCGATCGCCAGTACGCCGAGGACCAGGAACAGGGTGATCGCGCCGACCTTCAGCGCCGCGAACCAGAACTCGAACTCGCCGAAGTTCTTCACGGCGGCCAGGTTCGCGCCGCAGAAGACCACCATGAACAGCGCCACCCACGCCCACTCCGGCGTCCCCGGCAGCCAGCCCGTGACGATCTTCGCGGCGCCGATGCCCTCCAGGCCGACGGCCGTGCACAGCAGCACCCAGAAGGACCAGCCCGCGGTGAAGCCCGCCCAGGGGCCGATCGCCCGTTCGGCGTGCGCGGAGAAGGAGCCCGTCGATGGATGGGCGGCCGACATCTCGCCGAGCATCCGCATCACCAGCATCACGAGCAGTCCGGAGACGGCGTAGGCGATCACGATCGAGGGACCGGCGGCGGCGATGCCGGCGCCGGAGCCGACGAAGAGGCCCGCGCCGATCACGCCGCCGAGGGCGATCATCGACAGGTGGCGCTGCTTGAGGCCGTGGGAGAGGGAGGCATCCGGTGTGGGCGGCGTCTCGACTGTGGTGCTGCTGGGCATGGCGCGACTCGTCCAGTGCGATAGAGGGGCAAAAGCGCCCATAGTCTGAGCGTCCCCGCCGCTCACACGGAGAGGCCGCCCACTATCCGGACGTGCGTCCTACGGAGTGCGAGGGCACGGTCACTCGGCGACTGGCGTGAACGGGGCGCACGGGGCGGCCTGATCCTTTTGGTCGGACGGCCCCGCAGAGCAGCAAGCGGTCAAATCCCTTTGGTGAAACCCTACAGTCGCCGAACTCTCCATGTCCGCACAGAAATCCACGCCACCTCAGTGACCGGCATCACGCCGCACCATGTGTAACCGGCAACCTTTGTGCGAAGCCCACCAAGTCGCCGTTCCGCCCTTTGTCGAGCGCTGACGGTGATCGGCTCAGGGGCCCTGGGATAGCGTCACGGTGTCCCAAGCCGCCCCATCGCCGGAGTGAGTTCCCATGAGCACCGCCACCGCCACCGCCCGCCCCGGCGAGGTCCTCGCCGACCTGCTGCCCGCGTCCCGCGTCCGTGACGTCGCCCTCGTGCTCGGCGGCGCCGTGCTCACCGGGCTCGCCGCGCAGATCTCGGTGCCCGTTCCGGGCTCCCCGGTGCCGGTGACCGGACAGACCTTCGCGGCCCTGCTCGTGGGCACCTCGCTCGGCGCCGGCCGCGGCTTCCTGTCGCTTGCCCTGTACGCGCTGGCCGGTGTCGTGGGCGTGCCGTGGTTCGCGGGCGGCGCCTCCGGTGCGGCCGCTCCCTCCTTCGGCTACATCCTCGGCATGATCCTCGCCTCCACCGTCGTGGGCGCCCTGGCCCGCCGCGGCGCCGACCGCTCGGTGCTGCGCACGGCCGGTGCGATGCTGCTGGGCGAGGCGATCATCTACGCGGTCGGCGTCCCGTACCTGGCCTTCGCCACCGGCATGTCGGCCTCCGCCGCGATCGCGGCCGGGCTCACCCCGTTCCTGATCGGCGACGCCCTGAAGGCGGCCCTGGCGATGGGCCTGCTGCCCACCGCCTGGAAGCTCGTCAACAAGCGGTGACGTTGTAGTTCCTGCGGAAGAGGTTCGCCGGGTCGTACTGCGACTTCAGCCCGGCGAGCCTCTTTCGCGTATCGGCGTCGTACAGCCCCTCCGTACGGTCCCCCGCCCCGAACGCGAAGTTGAGCGCGCGTCCGATCGTCCACGGCGCGACCTGAGCGAACGCCGGGTCGAGCACCGCCCGCGCGACCTCGCGGTCGCCCACCGTCAGCAGCCGCAGCAGGAAACGTCCTTCGCGGTGCGGTACGGAGTTGGGGGCGTCCTTCGCCAACGCGCCACCGAGGTGGTTGATCTGCAGCACGCACATGTGCGGCGCGTCCGGTCCGATGCGCTCCGACAGCCCGGCGACGGCCTCGACGTCCAGCTCGCGTGGCCGCCGCCGAGCAGGGCCCAGTACAACTCGGGGTCCGAGGCACGGGTGACGGTGCGCGGCCGGGCGTCCGCGGTGACGACCTCAAGGGAGCGCACATGGTCGGCCGCGTACCCGAACTCGCGGGCCAGGATGCCGAGTCCGCCGCTCAGCGTGTACGAGACGGCCCCCACGCTCGGCGCGGAGCCTCCCCCACTGCTTAACGCGTGGGAGGTACCCCCATTAGGGGGCCAGCCCGTACGGCTCGGCCGCCGCCACGACCTGTCCCCAGCGCACGCCCGCCTGCACGCGCACGGTACGGGCCCCGGGGTCCACGGTGATCCGGTCCATGCGCTTCGTCGTGATGAGGACGCCGCCCTCGTGGTCGCCCGGCAGCCCGTGCCCGGTGGCGTGGACGCCGACCGGAAGCCCCCGCTCGGCCGCGTACGCCACCGCGTCGGCCACGTCCCGCGTCGAGGAGGCGGCGAAGACCACGGCGGGCCGCTGGGTGAAACCGGTCTGGAAACCGGCCAGCTCGTCGTCGTAGGACGGGTCCCCGGGGCGGAGGACGAGCTGTCGCCGGTCTGCGGTGTTCTCCACGATGTCCATGGGAACAGCGTTGCCGCATAACCTGACATCCACCGTCAGGTTTTCGGCCGACTTCGGGGTAGGGTCGCTCACTCTTTTCGCGGGCGACACCCCGCGAAGCCGATTCGTGACAGGCGTGACACACTCGGACCATGCGCGTGTATCTCGGCTCCGACCATGCAGGCTTCGAACTGAAGAACCACCTCGTCGAGTGGCTCAAAGCAGCCGGCCACGAGCCCGTCGACTGCGGGCCCCACATCTACGACGCCCAGGACGACTACCCGCCGTTCTGCCTCCGCGCGGCGGAGCGTACGGCGGCTGACTCCGACTCGCTCGGCATCGTGATCGGCGGCTCCGGCAACGGTGAGCAGATCGCCGCGAACAAGGTGAAGGGCGTGCGGGCGGCCCTCGCATGGAGCGAGGAGACGGCGTCGCTCGGCCGGCAGCACAACAACGCCAACGTCGTTGCCGTGGGTGCGCGGATGCACACGCAGGAGGAGGCGACGAAGTTCGTGGAGACGTTCCTGAACACGCCGTTCTCGGGCGATGAGCGACACATCCGGCGCATCGACATGCTGTCGTCGTACGAGACGACGGGTGAGCTGCCGCCGATCCCTCCCCACCACCCGCAGGGCTGAGCTCGGCCGCTGGGGGGCCTCGCCCCCCAGGGACCCACCTTGTGACATGCACCAGGAGCCCGGAGTTCACCCGGAGGTAGGGCAACCGTGCCAGAAGGGCACACCATTCACCGGCTGGCCAAGGACTACGCCGCGCGGTTCGCCGGCGGCGCCGTCACCGTCCGCAGCCCCCAGGGCAAGTTCGCCGACGCCGCCGCCCTCCTCGACGGGGCCGAGCTGCACACCGCCGACGCCCACGGCAAGCATCTCTTCCTGGGCTTCCGCGGCAGCGAGTGGGTGCATATCCACCTCGGCCTGTTCGGCAAGGTCGCCTTCGGCGACGCCCCCGCGCCCCCGCCCACCGACACGGTCCGCCTGCGCCTCGCGAACCCGACCTCGTACGTCGACCTCCGTGGCCCCACCACCTGCGCGCTGATCACCGACGACGAGAAGGCCGCCATACACGGCCGCCTCGGCCCCGACCCGCTGCGCGGCGACGCCGACCCCATGGCCGCGTACCGCCGTGTCTCCCGCAGCCGTACCACCGTCGCCGCCCTGCTCATGGACCAGAAGGTCATCGCCGGCGTCGGCAACGTCTACCGCGCCGAGGTCCTCTTCCGGCACGGCATCGACCCGTACCGCCCGGGCAAGGACATCACCCCGGCCGAGTGGGACGCGATCTGGGCCGACCTGGTCGACCTGATGCGCGAGGGCGTCCGGAACAACCGCATCGACACCGTCCGCCCCGAACACACCCCCGAGGCCATGGGCCGCCCGCCGCGCGTCGACGATCACGGTGGCGAGGTGTACGTGTACCGCAGGGCGACCCTGCCCTGTCACATCTGCGGCGGCGAGATCCGCACCGCCGATCTCGCCGCCCGCAATCTCTTCTGGTGCCCGGGCTGCCAGAGGTCCTAGGCAGACAGGACGCCGAGAGGACGCCGACAGGACCTGGAGGCTCCGGACACCCGTGGGCCGGGGGGAAGAGGCGGGAAATCCAGGGATCTAGAAGCCGTGCGGCAGCCACGGCGCCACCGCCGAGCCGAACGCCGTCGCCGCCTCCGCCAGTGCCCCCTGCCGCAGCTCCCGCACCCGACCGGCCGCCGCCAGCGCCGTGAGCGACACCCCGCCCAGATACGCGGATCCCAACTCCCGTACGGACAGCACGAGATCGGCCATGTCCGTCGTACGGGCGCAGGACGCGCCCTTCGCGTCCCCGGTGAGCCGCCAACGCCCCGCGTTCCAGGGACAGAACGCGTCCTCGACCTCGAACACCACGTCCACCGGCGCCTGGTACGTCCGCGCCTCCAGCGCCGCGCCGACATCGACGAGACGCACGTACAGCGAATCCCGCGGCCGCGGCCGGCAGCGCCGGATGTCGGACACCAGGTGCTGCCAGGCGTCGTCGGCCGGCCGTGCGCGCACGGTCAGCGTCGTCATCAGGTCGATGCCGAACAAGAAGCGCCACAGCGCCGCCTCGGTCGCCGGGTCGAGCGCCGCCAGATCGTTGAGGGTCACGTTTCCGTCGTGTCCGGTGACGCCCCAGCCGAGCTTGGTCCGATAGCGGGCGTACCCCGTGATCTCGCCGTCCCGCTCGGCGACCACGCACTGCAGCGCCGACGCCCCGTCCCGCTCGCCCGGCGGATCGAGCAGCGCCAGCCGCTCCCAGCCCGGCTGCCGCGCCAGCATGCCCGGCCGCCGCGGCACCAGCCGTGCGTAGACCTTCTCGCACGCGTCGAGGACGTCGGCGGGCGCCGCATACCGCAGGCGTACGTCATCCGTGCCGTCCGGAACGGACAGGTGCACGCGGCTGGTGTCGATCTCGGCGTTCACCTGGAACGTGCCGACGCCGTAACCGAACCGGCCGTAGATCGCGGGTTCGGTCGCGGTCAGCACCGCGAGCGGCTCGCCCCAGGAGCGGATGTCGTCCAGCTGCCGGCGCATCATCGACGTCAGTACCCCGCGCCGGCGGTGCGTGGCCGCGACGGTCACCATCGTGATGCCCGCCGCGGGGACCGAGGCGCCGCCGGGGACGGTGACGCGGAAACGGAACGCACCTGCCGTGCCCACGCATCCGCCTTCATCCCATACGCCCAGGAATCGATCGAATTCAGTGAGCTCGTTCCAGAGTTCACGTTCTTCGGTTGATTCGTCCACTCCGCCGAAGGCCCGGAGAAGGCTGTCGTACCAGCCGTTCCACTCGTCCTGCCGCAATACGCGTAGGTCCGTCGTCATGAGCCATGCCTACCAGGGCAATGCGGGACGAGCGAGGGGATTTCTCCGGGGTTACGGGAGCAGGGTTCGTGTGAAGTTCAGCGCTCGGAGGGGGGACAAGTGGGACCTCCCGTGCCAAGGGACAGGTCCGATGGATAAGGTCCGGAACAATGGCAGCAGGACGAGAGCGGCGCGCGGAAGCCGAGACGTTCACGGCCCGGTGTAAGAAGCAGTGGCACCGGGCCCGTACGGGTGTGCGCAGATCCGCCGTGGACTACTTCCGCGGCGACGGCTCGGACTGGATCGCGCTGGCCGGTCTGATGCTGATGATCCCCGTGATCGCGGCGACCACCCTGGTCGATCCCGTGTGGTGCTCACCGGCCGTCCTGGTCCTGCCGATCGTGGCGGGCGGCGTGCTGTTGCGGCCCTCCAGCCTGCTCGGTCTCTACGCCGCTGCCGCCACCGCGCTGATCATCGAGTCCGTCAAACTCGGCCCGTACACCGAAGGGCCGTCCCGGGTCACCCCGGGCGTCGTGCTCGTGGTCGCGGCCTGCGGGTTCTTCGGGCTGCTGATCGCGCAGTTCCGCAGCCGGGTCGGGGTGCCGTGGCGGCGCGGCGGGACCATGCTCTTCGACCTGCGCGAACGCATCCGCGTCCAGAGCAAGTTGCCGAAGCTGCCGCTGGGCTGGCACCGCGAGATGGCGCTCAGACCGGCGGGCGGCCAGTCGTTCTCGGGCGACTTCGTCGTGGCGGCCCGGACGAACGGGGGCCGCACGCTGGAGGTTGTCCTGACGGACGTCTCGGGCAAGGGCATGGACGCGGGATCGCGCGCCCTGCTGCTGTCCGGGGCGTTCGGCGGACTGCTGGGATCGCTTCCACCGCACGCGTTCCTGCCTGCGGCCAACGGCTATCTGCTCCGCCAGGACTGGGACGAGGGTTTCGCGACCTCCATCCATCTGGTCCTCGACCTCGAATCGGGTGACTACGAGCTCTACTCGGCCGGACATCCGCCGGGGCTCCAGCTCAGCGCGGGCAGCGGCCGCTGGGAGGAGAAGGCGGCGGACGGACCGCTCCTCGGGGTCTATGACGGCGCCCAGTTCGACTCCGTGAAGGGCGTGTTGCGTCCCGGTGATGTCCTGATGCTGTTCACGGACGGCCTGGTCGAGACGTCCGAACGGGACATCGTCGAGGGCATCGACCGCCTCACGGGCGAGGCCGACCGCTATGTGGCCGGCGGCTTCCACGGCGCGGCCTGGCACCTCATCGAGGCGGTGGCCAAGGATGTGAACGACGACCGGGCCCTGTTGCTGATCTCCAGGGACGGCCCGACGGCCCAGGCAACCCGCTGAGCCGGTCCGACCGGCAGGGGAACTTGTCGAAGCCGGGGGAGAACTCGCCCAAAGGACCAGGGGCAGAACCGGCCGAAAGGTCCGGGGGCAGAACCCGCCGAAGTCAGGGAGAAGTCGTCATGCCGCTCATGACATTGGCCGAGGTCGAGGCCGTCGCGTGCGCCGCGCACGCCGCGCAGAAGGACAAGGCGGGGCGGCCGTACGCCGAGCATCTACGGGCCGTCGCCGAGGGTGTACGGGCCCGCGGTGGCGCGGACGAACTCGTCGCCGCCGCCTGGCTGCACGACTCCGTGGAGGACGGCGTGCTCAGCGAGGAGTGGCTGGACGCCGCCCCGTTGTCCGAGGTGACGAAGGACGTCATCCGGGCCGTCACGAAGCGGAGCGGCGAGCCCCCGCAGGCGTACGCCCAGCGCATTCTGGCCACCCCGGGCGCCCGGCTCGTCAAGGCGGCCGACCTCGCGCACAACGCCGACCCGCACCGGCTCGCCGTCCTCGACGCCCCCACCGCGGAGCGACTCACCCGCAAGTACGCCGCCATGCGACAGTATCTCGGCCTCACCGCCGACGACTGACGGTCCCGCGCGGTACCACGCGGGACCCCGGACCAGCCCCCGCAGCGTCCGGAATCCCGTCGCTCAGGCTTTCGTCGGCTCGCGGGTCAACGAGGCGGCGTCCCGCCGGAACGCCCACCGCATCTCCGGCTCCATGACGAACCGGAACACCCGCCGCACCGGCGCGGTACAGAGCGCGGTCGCCACCACACCCGCGGCGAGCGTCACGGACACCTCACCGAGCGGCCGGTGCAGCCACTGCGCGTCGTACCAGCCGCGGTAGTCCGCCCCTTTGACGACGAACCCGTGCAGCAGATACGCGTAGAGCGTCCCGGCGCCCAGCGTCGTGAACCACATCGTCCGGCCCGGCACCCAGGCGAAGAAGCAGGCCGTGAGCAGCAGTGAGCAGCTCAGCAGCGCGAGCGTCATCACCGGCCCGCACCACCACGGCGCCGCCAACTCCTGTGCGCTGTCGCGGTGGTAGAACCAGGCCGTGTTCATCCTCGGCACCGCCCACCACGCCATGGCCAGGGCGCAGGCGAACACCGGAACCGCCAGGACACGCACCGCGCGGCGCCGCACCAGCCGGAAGTGCTCCGGTTTCATCGACAGACCGATGACGAAGAACGGCAGGAACTGCAGCACCCGCTGGAGGTCCAGGTCGTTGCCGATGCCGGGCGACACGGACGCCAGCATGGCGATCACGATCGCCACCGGGACCGGCCGGCGTACGACCTTCCAGAGGGGGGCCGTCAGCCGCCAGACGAAGAGGGCGGCCAGGAACCACATCAGGAACCAGGGATCGAGCAGGCTGATCGCCATGTCCGGATCGCCGCCGATCGCGCGCATGAAGAGGGCGTACGCCGTCTCGAAGACGATGTACGGCACGACGACGCCCGTCACCAGCCGCTTCAGCCGGTCGGGCCGCATGTCGAAACTGCGCGAGAAGTAGCCGGAGATGAGGACGAAGGCCGGCATGTGGAAGGCGTAGACGACCATGTACGCCGCTTCGAGTGTGCGGCTGCCGCCCTTCACCGGCTCCCAGGAATGGCCCATGACCACCAGGACGATCGCCAGGTACTTGGCGTTGTCGAAGAAGGCGTCACGCTGCTTGGCGGGCGGCTCGGTGCCCAGTGCGGCACGTGGACTTCGCGAGCCCGTTGCTCTTGCGGAGGACGAGGCGGCGTGGAACATCTGAGGCACCCTAGCGTTGTCTGTGGGCTTTCGTAAAACCCTTGATGTGAATCCTGGGTATCGCCTGCGCATACCCAGGAATCACGGAAGTCGGCATTGCTGTGACGTGTTCTCGGACACATTGACGACGGTGCCGATTTCTTTGCCGCGTACGGCCGTTGTGTCCGTATTCATCCCGACTAAAGGGCGCATAACACTCGGAGGCGACTCTGGCGGAATGTCCGGCCCAGGAGGAATGGTGAGGGCATTTGAATTACCTGCGAGGCTGATGTGTGGACATGGAAACGATCACTGTCGCATTCCTGTCCGGTACCCCTCGAATTGCCGTTCGGGAACGCGGAGTTCACCACCTTCCGTCCGTACGGCCGCGCGCCGCGCGGGGGGTCACCGTGCGTCTCGGGTGGCCGACGATGCCTCACGGGCCGCATACGGCGGGCCCGTTGGTGGCACGATGGTTCTGGCGGGGTGTGCAAGGGGACGGCGCCCCGGGCCGGGAGAGCGGACCGACCGAGGGTGTGATCAGTTGTGGCCATTTCGCTGTCAGTGGTGCTGCTGTTGGCGATCATCCTGGTGGTGATGATCAGAGGGGGCTCTATCAAGGCCGGCCCGGCGATCGTGGCGATCCTGTTCGGCTTCTTCCTCGCCTCGACCGGTATGGCTCCGTCCATCCAGCGGTTCCTCGACTCGATAGCGCAGACCATCAACTCGATCAGCTTCTGACGGGCGTGACCGCGCCCGGCGGCGGTTGACACGAGCAGTTCTCGGGGGAGACGGAACGGGGGCGTACGGGGATGTCGCTGCGCGACTCGGACCCGGCGGAGGTGGGCGGTTACCGCATCGAGGACCGTCTGGGTTCCGGCGGTATGGGAGTGGTCTATCTCGCGCGGTCGGCCTCCGGTCGCCGTCTGGCGGTCAAGGTCGTCCACGGCCAGTACGCCGACGACGACGAGTTCCGCGCCCGGTTCAGCCGCGAGGTGGCCGCCGCCCGCCGGGTGAGCGGCGCCTTCACCGCGCCCGTCGTGGACGCGGACGCCGACGCCTCGCGCCCCTGGATGGCCACGCTCTACATACCGGGCGCGGACCTGGGCACATACGTACGACGAAACGGTCCGCTTCCCCCGGAGAGGCTCCGCGAAGTCGCCGCGGGGCTCGCCGAGGCCCTCCGCGACATCCACCGCGCGGGAGTCGTCCACCGCGACCTCAAACCGGCGAACGTGATGCTCGCCGACGACGGTCCGCGCGTCATCGACTTCGGCATCTCCCGCGCCGCCGACTTCGCGGCCGCGGACGTCCTGACCCAGACCGGTCGTGTGATGGGCACCCCGCCCTTCATGTCCCCCGAGCAGTTCTCGTCCCCGCACGACGTCGGCCCGGCCGCCGACATCTTCTCCCTCGGCGCGGTCGTGGTGTACGCGGCCACGGGGCGCGGCCCGTTCGACAGCCCCAGCCCCTACGAAACGGCCACCAAGGTCGTCGAGGGCGCCCCCGAACTGGACGGCGTCCCCGGCGAGTTTCGGCCCTTCGTGGAACTCTGCCTGGAGAAGCACCCCAAGTACCGGCCGACACCCGACGACCTCCTCGCCTTCCTGCGGGACGGCACCCGGCCCGATCCGCACCGCGCGGGGGAGGAGCCGACGGTCGCGTACGAGCCGGAGCGCCCGCGCCGCGCACGCCGTCGGCTCGCGATCGCCTCCGCGGTGACGGCGCTGGTACTGGCGGGCACGGCCGCGGTGGCGGTGGCGCGGTTCACCGGTCACTCGGACGAGCGCGCCGACCTGCCCGCGGGCTGGCGCGCCTGGCATGCGCGGGCGGCGGACAAGGACGCCAGTGGCCCGTTCAACCGCTGCGCCGCGGTCGGTACGTCACTGGTCTGCGCCGGGGACGACATCAAGGCGACCCGCTTCTCCCTGGCCACCGGCAAGCGCACCTGGTCCCGGCCCGTCGACTCCACCCCGGACGACTACAGCAGCAGCGAGGGTTCGATCATCGGCACCGCCCCGGGCCTGGTCTACGTGTACGCCAACGACGAGACCGAGAAGGGCAAGGGTGACGACAGCACCTCCGTGTCCCACTACGCGGTGCAGGCCCTCGACGTGTCGACGGGGCGGGTCCGGTGGACGGTCCGCACCGGTGACGGCGAGGGTGCCACCGCACCCGACCCGGACGGCGGCATGGCCGCGCGTCTGCCCAAGGGCATCCTCGCTGTCTACGGCACCGACGGAGCGTCGTACGCCTTCCTGGACACCACCGCGAAGGGCAAGGTGCGCTGGCACCACCCGCTGCCGGCCCAGTCGGTCGGCTGCTCCCTGACCGCGGCGGCCTCCCGCCCCTACCTCGTCTGCGAGAACGACACCAAGCGCGGGCAGACCACCCGGATCAGCGCTCTGGACCCGGCCACGGGCAGCCCACGCTGGACCGTCACGGCCAAGGGCCTGCTCACCTGCCTCGGCCGGCACGGGGGGCGGCTGATCCTCATGGAGGACCAGAACGCCGCGGATTCGGTGACGACGTACCGCACGGTCACCACCCTGGACCCGGCCACGCACCGCCTGGTCCGCGTCCCCCTCGCCCGCACCCAGCCGGGCGAGGCCACCGTCACCCTCGCCGGCGGCACGCTCTACTTCACGCTGCCCAACGGCAGCATCCGTGCCGTCTCCCCGGAAACCGGCCGCCAGGCCTGGGAGAGCAACTCCACCGTCGAGTCCCCGGGCCCGCCCCTGGTGGCAGGAACCCGGATCTACGTAGCCTCCCCGAGCGGCCGCCTGGCCGCCCTGGACCGCGACACCGGAAGGGTCGAGAAGACCCGCCCGGGCCGCAACGACGCGCCCTCCGCCACCCCGGCCCAGGCCGGCGCCCGCCTGACCCTGACCGGCGACGCGCTGTACGTCCCGTACGGCATCCGGTCGGTGTACTGCGTGAACGTACGAGACCTGTGAAAGGCCTGCGCGTGTGAAATACCGCCGCAGGTGAAAGACCCGAAGCCGAAAGGCGGCGAAACGACGCAGGCCCGGCGAGGGAAGCGGTCCCTCGCCGGGCCTGAGGCGGGTGGCGTCACGTCACCCGGCTGTGGCTTATCCCGGAGGCGTGGGCAGCGGGTAGAAGGTGCACGACCCGAGCGGCTCCGACGCGCGGCAAATGCCCTGTTGTACCGTGCCCCTCGCGGTCAGCACGCTGACGTAGATCACGTTGTCGCGCGTGGCCAGCGTGGCGTCGATCACGTCGGTCGGGCCTCCCACGAACTGCCAGCCGCCCACGGGCGCCGGGGGACCGGAGGGTGGCGTCTCCCTGACCGTCAGGACGAACACACGCCCGTTGCACACCACCGAGATGAACTTGTCCCGGCCCTGAACCGTCGAGTCGATGTCGAAGCATCCGCGCGGCGGGGTCGGCGGCGGCTTGGGCTTGCAGTTCTTGCCTCTGCCGTTTTTGTCGCACCTGTCGTCGTATGCGACACCCGCGTGGGTGGTGGTGCCACGCGCGATGGCTGCGGCAGGGGTGGCCAGTCCGACCGCCACCATCAGCGCGGCCGACGCGACCCCGCCGATCTTCTTGAACCTGCCTCGCCCCCGTGGCGCGAGCGGCGAAGCCGTCCTGTGCTCAGGACTCATGTATGCGCTCCTTGATCCAAGCGTTTCGGATGATTTCTGCATCCGGATGCGAGCTTGACCCCCACGGCCTGGATCGCTCGGCAGGTCGACTGAAACACGCTCATATATCAACAAATCGGACGAGCGGCGACCGGTGGAGCGGGGTGGGGGACGGGCTGATCGAGTCCCGGAAACGACCAGGGCCAGGTCGAGGACGAATCCTCCGACCTGGCCCTGAGCCGTACGGAGCGGGCGACGGGAATCGAACCCGCGTAGCTAGTTTGGAAGATCGCGTACGCGGGTGGGCGCTGGCCTGGCAAGACGGTGACCTGCGCGTTCCTGGGACGCTCACCGCCGTTCCCCGGTGTTCCCCGCCTGTCGCCGCTTGGTCGGGCACGCAAGGGGCACGGCGCCCACCAGGGCTATTCGTAGATCCGAGCGGCATCCAGGGCACGGGCGAAGAACGTCCAGTCACCTTCGGGGGGCAGGTCGTGCCCGAAGTTCCGGCACCACCCCGGAGACGCAGCGACCCAGGCTTCCAGGGCTTCCAGGAACCTGTCCAGCGTCGGGTTCTCCCACTGCTGGCCGTTGGCTGCGTAGTCGGCACGAAGACGCGCCAGGAAGGCGCTGAAGGCCTCGCGATCGCCAATGTGATCGTCGGGCGCCAGGGGGCTCGTCATGGCTGTGATCTTAAGAGGGCCCTTCGGTGGCTGGCATGAGTGTCAGCGATCACACCGGCCCTAACCCACCACTCACCCGGCCTCCATCCCGTCTGCTCCCCGGGGTGTGGGTCGACGGCGGCTGCGTGCGGTGCGAAAGTGATGGCCATGTCGAACCTTGGTCCTCGCCTCCGGTCCATCCGGGCCGCGCTCGCGTTCACACCGACGCCCTTTGCTGCGTGTCGAGAGACGGACGCACCAGCGTTGACGCATGCCGTGACGGGAGGGAGCACCCTTTGCGGCATTCCTAAGGACCAGGTGACGGTGTACCGGAACCTGTTCGTTGCAAGAGGGACTGGGCGATGTTCAGAGTGCAAGGTGAAGGCCGCTGAGGCCGCTCGGGCCCTTTGACCGTCGACCGACCTTCCATCACCTTGCGCGCTCGACGCCCCCTCACCCATCGCTCACCCCCAGCTCCCATCCCGTCTGCCGTCGACCCACACACCGTGGAGCGGGCGTGGTTCCTGGCGTCCAGGTGGAGCGCGCCACTGTACGAACGACCTGGACGCCAGGGGCCGCGTCTGCTCGGCTCTGCCTGGGTCGACGGCAGGCGGGATGGGAGCTCCCCGCGCACGCCATACTCGGCCGGCACTCGCGAACGGCGCCCCCTCCATCTCGGAGCCTGAGCGCCCCCGCCGGAGGCACGCTCTGACGGTGACCGCTCTCTGCGGTGCTCGACTCATGGCCTTTGGGCCCTATCCACGCGTGGGCGCGCGTCGGCGCAGCGCGGGCGGAGCGGGCCGAAGGCAGGAGCGCAGCGCGCAGCGGAGCCGGGAGCGCGCCCGGCGGAGCGGAGCGGAGCCGGGTGCCTTGATGAGGTAGAGAAACCTGTAACAGCTTGCGCGGGGATCACGCGTCGAAGTCGTACTCCAGGATGTACGAGGCGGCGTCGAGCGTCATTTCGTTGATCTCCACGGGGCGGCCTTCGTCCGCGAATGCGGTCCGGCAGATGAGGATGACCGGCGTACCTGCGGAGATGCTCAACTGTGCCGCCTCGTCCTTCGTGGGCATGCGTGAGCGGATCTCTTCGCGGAAGTGCACTGGCTTGTACCCGAGTTCGGCAAGACGGGCGTACGTTCCGCCGGGTCCCGTGTCCTCCTGAGTGATCGCTGAACCTGCGACCACCGACGTGGGGAGGTAGCTCGTCGCGAGAAGGACGGGCTTCTCGTCCAGGACGAATCGCCGGCGTCGCACACAGACTGTGTCCTCGTCCGCCAGGTCCAACACCTGTCCGATCCGTTCCGGTGCCGTCTCTTCCGACACCGTCACCTGATCCACCACAAGGGTGCGGTTCTCGATGTCGGCAGACCAGATGGACCGGCCGCTACCCCACTGCTCCTGTGCGAGTCGCTGGATGCCTCGGCGCCTCAGAGGGCGGAAGGATCGCACGAACACGCCGGCGCCCTTGCGGGACTCGGCGACGCCCTCGTCCTTGAGCACACTCAAGGCCTGACGTGCCGTCATGCGGGCCACGCCATGCGCGGCCATCAGCTCGTTCTCCCCCGGAAGCCGATCACCGGGACCGTACTCGCCCGACTGGATCGCCTCTCGTAGAGAGTCCGCAATCCGCTGGTACTTCGGCCGACGGTCGTCGTCGGTGGTGGCCATTCGGGAGCCCTCCTCTCTTCTCTAGACAGCCTAGGTCATAGGCGGGTCGCTCGCTCTGTGCGTGTAACCGCAATCGTTCGTCGACAACCTCTCTAGACATCTCCCTTGACGGCATCTCTAGAGATGTGCTCCCATGGAGATGTCTAGAGAGGTCGCGCAAGGCGGCCTCCCGAACGAGGGATGCGCTCATGCCGTCTTTCAAGATCGACCTTTCGACCGCCGTGGTGTTCGTGGCGACTGCGCCCGTCCCGAAGCTGGCTAACGCGAAGACCGGTGAGCGGGCGATGGACCGGGAGACCGGTGCGGGCCTGTCGACGGTGGGCCTGCTGGTCTCGGACGAGGGGGAGGGGAACCTGTATCAGGTGACGATCCCGGAGACGGGCTACTCGGAGGGGCTTCAGCCGGGCATGCCGGTCAAGGTCGTCGGGCTGAAGGCCCGTGACTGGGAGAACGAGTTCAACGGCCAGAAGCGGCACGGGATCTCGTTCCGCGCGGTCGCGATCACCCCGGCGGTCTGACATGGCCGACCTGACGATGTGGCTGGAGGCCACGGGAGCCTTAGCGGGCGCCGGCGGGCTCGGCTACGCGAAGGTGCGCGCGCCGCGCGTGTACTGGTCGCTGGTCGGGATGCCGGTCGCCTGGGGCCGCTTCACCCTCTCGTACCGGTCGACGATGGATGTGTGCGGGCTGACGGTGCAGCCGTCGGGGCTGCGGGCGTTCATGACCCGCAACGTCGCCCACCGTGAGGTTCAGCCGGTCCCGCCGAAGATCCGCCGGGTACGTGGCACGTCGACCGGGCTGCGGGTCACCCTGCGACTTCCTGCCGGCCTGGAGCCCGCCGACGTGATCGCCTCCTCGGAACGGCTGCGGCACGCCTGGGGCGTCCACTCCGTGACCGTGGTGGAGACGAAGCCCGGTTTCGTGGAACTGCGGATGACCGGCTATGACGTGCTGCGCCGGGTGCGGATGCCCCGCAAGGCCCGCCCGCACGACATGGTGGTGCCGGTCGCGGTGCGTGAGGACGGGACCGCGTTCGAGCGGGACTACCGTAAGGCGCCGATGGCGCTCACCCTGGGCGCCAACCACTCCGGCAAGTCCATGTACCAGCGCAACCTGATCAAGGGGCTGGCGCAACTGCCGGTGGCCCTGGTCGGGGTCGACTGCAAGCGCGGGGTGGAACAGTCCGCCTTCGCGCCCCGCTTGTCGGCTCTGGTCACCAGCCCCGACGATGCCGCCTCACTGCTCGGTGTCCTGGTCGCGGAGATGGAAGATCGCTTCGACCTGCTGAGCCGTCACGGCGTCTCGGACCTGTGGGAACTGCCCGACGAGGTGCGCCCGGTGCCGGTGGTCGTCCTGGTCGACGAGGTGGCGGAACTGTTCCTGATCTCCTCCAGGAAGGATGAGGAGCGCCGGGAACGGATCGTGACCGCGCTGATCCGGCTGGGGCAGATGGCCCGTGCGATCGGCATCTACCTGGAGATCTGCGGGCAGCGGTTCGGCTCCGACCTGGGCAAGGGCGCCACCATGCTCCGCGCTCAGCTCACGGGCCGTGTGGTGCACCGCGTCAACGACAAGCAGACCGCCGAAATGGGCCTGGCGGACGTGGCCCCGGACGCGGTCCCGGCCGCGAGCCTGATCCCGATGAACCGCCCCGGCACCGCTGTCGCGGCGGACTCCTCCGGCGGCTGGTCGAAGATCCGCACCCCGAACACCTCGCGTGACGAAGTGGTCGCCATCTGCCGGAAGTTCGCTCACCTGGTCCCGGATCTGCCGTTCCTCGACCCGTTCCGCCCCTTCGTGCCCGCTCAGGCGCCGGCGGCCGGTCCGTCGCTGGTCAAGCCTCGCCCGGTCACCGAGTAACACCCGCTCCGCCACGGTCGGCGTGACCGCTTCGCGCCAGGTCCCTACCCGAGCCATGCCCGAAACGGAGTGATCCCCCATGAGCGTGATCCCGTTCCCCGAGCGCCCCCCGGCTCCGTGCCCGGTGGATCCGCTGGAATCCGCCCTGCTGTCGGCGTGGAACAACGCGCCGGAGGTCATGGACGGCTACCGCGACGAGGACGCCGAAGGCACCGCCGACACAGGCCAGGACCGGTGATCGCTGTGGCCGAACGCAAGACGACCCGTCGCACGACCACCACGCCGCAGCCGACGCCGTGCGAGACCTGCAAGGGCGCTGGAGAGGTCTCCCGAACCGTCCGCGTCGGCCGCAAACACCGCGTCGTCGGCCAGCAAACCGGGCTCTGCCTGACCTGCCTCGGTTCCGGCGAAGCCCCCACCGAATGAAGCCCGCCGGGGCCGGGCGGCCGGACACGCTTCCCCGCCCACCCCTGGCCCGACTCCCCTGAAGGGAGGTGCCCCACATGTCCCACTCGATCCGCCCGGATGCCGTACTCGTACAGGCTGTCATCGCCGGCGCGCTGTCCTTCGCCCACTTGCACGACCTGGCCGAAGCTGCCGGACAGACCGGCTGGAAGGCATGGGCCTACCCGGTCTCGGTCGACCTGCTTCTTGTCGCCGCCTGGCGTCGGCTGCGCATGGCCCGCCGCGACCGGTCCGCCTGGACCTGGTTCGTCATCGCCCTGTTCGCCTCGCTCGGCGCGAACATCGCCACCGCCGGACTCCTCGACCTGGCTCACGTGCCTGCCTGGCTGTGCATCCTCGTCGCCGGCTGGCCCGCCCTGGCCTTCCTGGGCGGAACCCTCCTGGTCCACTCGCCCACCGACCCGGCCGCTCCTGCACAGGCTGTGGACGAGGCGGCGGCGCCGGAAGTCGAGATGCACCGCACCGACGAACCCGCCCCCGACCCGGCCCCCGCCGCGACCGTGCCGGAGCTGACACCCGCCCCGCCACAGCCCGCGCCCGGCGCCCCCGCAGTTCCGGCCGCGCTGCTGGACCACGCTCGGAAGATCGCCGACGCCCACCGGGTCTCCACGGGCTCCCTGATGCCCGCCGACGCCCTGTCCGCCCGGCTCCAACTGCCCGCCCCGATGGCCGACGCCATCGCCGCCGAACTCCAACTCACCTGACCAGAGAGGAGAAGCCGCCCGTGACCGCCTACCGCCGCTTCCGCAACGTGATCCGCATCGGCCCCGTGCAGGTCGCCACGTCCTACGACGGCCGTGGCCGCGACAAGCACACCGCCGCCTGCACCGCCCCCGGCTGCGGCTTCGCCGCCGACTACGACACCCGCGCCGGCGCCGAACTCGCCGCCCGCACCCACCGCTGCAAGGCCTGACAGGAGATCGCCATGGACGTACCGCTCTGGCTCGCCCTGCTCGTCGTCGGATGGCTCGGCGTCAAACTCGCCCGTCCGCCGTGGTGGCTGGTCGCCGTGCTCCTGATCGGCGGCTACCTCGTCGCCGGAAGCTTCCTCGCCCCCGCCCTCGGCACCGTCCTCAAGTAGAAGGGAACCGCCTCGTGTTCACACCGAAGTACCCGCCCCAGGACACCGCACCGCCCGCCACGACCACCGCCCCGACCGCCCACACCCCGGCGTCCGTTCAGCCGACAGCGGCCCCGGCCCCGGTCGTCCCGGCCTCGAACCGGCCGACCGTCCAGCTCACCCCCGGCAGCGCGCTCGCCCTCGCCGCCGGCGGAGGCGCCGTGGTCCTCGTCGTCGGCGCGGTCCTGGTCTCGCTGCTGCTCGCGGTCGCCATCACCGGCGTCTCCGTCGCCGTGGTCGCGGTCGTCCTGCGCCTGCTCATCAAGGACCTGCACAAGCACTGAACGGCCCCGGGGCGGCTCTCTCGCCAAAGATCCGCCGCCCCGGCGCCTGCACCCCTTCCAGACCCATCGGACCCGAAAGGGAAGCCTCATGATGCCCCAGCACGCCCAGAACACGCGCGTCTGCCGCGACTGCGACGGCTTCGCCACCGCCGCCATCACCACCGGCACCCGTCACCGCGACGGCACCCGCGCCACGCTCCGCGTCACCTGCCCGACCTGCAAGGGCACCGGCCACACGGCCCCCGCCTCCACGCTCGCCCGCGCTGGGCGGTGACCGCCGTGGCCGACCTCATCCCGACCCCGGACAGCCCCGGCCTGCACGTCAGCAAGCCGTCGCCGACCACCCCCGCCACCGCATCGGCCGTCTGCCACTGCGGCGCCCGTGCCACCGCCACGGGTGACACCCAGGTCAAGGCGCTGGTCGACGGCTACACCGCCAACCATGGTCCCGCCCACGCCAAGGGGGGCAAGTGACGGACACCGCCACCATGGCGGGCCTGGACCCGGCCACCCTCGCCGATGTGCTGAGGCTGGCCGGGTCTCCGGACCTCGACCGCATCCAGGAACAGATCCGCCGCACCGGCGGCTGCTCCGACCCGATCCACCTGCAAGGCTCCACTGTCACCCGCGACGCGGTCACGGGCTACGTGCTGCACTCCTACTCGACCGACACCGAACCCGGCGGCCGACTCCGTATCGCCTGCGGCAACCGCCGTGCCTCGCGCTGCCCGTCCTGCGCCTGGACCTATGCGGGCGACACCTACCACCTGATCCGCGCCGGCCTGGTCGGCGACCCCGCTAAGGGCACCCCCCACACCATCCGGGATCACCCCCGCGTCTTCGCCACGCTCACCGCGCCTTCGTTCGGTCCGGTCCACAACCGCCCCGGTAACCGCCCGTGCGCCTGCGGGACCCGCCACGCTGAGGACGCGCCCGAACTCGGCACCCCGCTCGACCCCGACTCGTACGACTACGCGGGCGCGGTGCTGTGGAACAACCACGCATCCGACCTGTGGCGCTACTTCACGATCTACCTCCGACGCGAGATCGCCCGCCGCGCCGGCCTCACCCAGAAGGACGCCCGCGAACAGTCCCGTGTCTCCTTCGGCAAGGTCGCCGAATACCAGAAGCGCGGAGCCGTGCACTTCCACGCCGTGATCCGCTTCGACGGACCCGACGGACCCGACAGCCCGCCGCCGGCCTGGGCCACGCTCGACGTTCTCACCGACTCGATCCGCGCCGCCGCCGCCCGCGTCGCTGTCGACGTACCGCCCGCGGGAGACGAGCCCACCCGCGTGCTGCGCTGGGGCACACAGCTCGATGTCCAGCCGATCGGCGCCTTCGGCCACGGCGAAGAGATCACCGAACAGGCCGTCGCCTCCTACGTCGCCAAGTACGCGACCAAAGCCGCCGAGACGACCGGCACTGTCGACCGCCGCATCGGCAACAAAGAGGCTCTCGCCCTGCTCGGCGTGCCCGACCACCCCGCCCGGCTCATCGCCGCGTGCCTCGACCTGCACGCGCTCTACCCGGACCGGAAGCTTCGGGACTGGGCTCACATGCTCGGCTTCCGGGGCCACTTCTCCACCAAGTCCCGCCGCTACTCCACCACCCTCGGCGCTCTCCGCCAGACCCGCGCCGACTACCGCGCCGCCCAGCAACGCGCCGCCCTCGGCCTGCCGGACCCCGACGAAACCCCGGAGGCAACCACGCTCACCCTCGCCCACTGGACCTACGCCGGCCACGGCCACACCCCCGGCGAATCCTGGCTCGCCGCCAACATCCGCCGCGACATCCAGCACAACCGCGAAACCGCCCACGAAGCCTTGGCAGACCTGCGCCAGGAAGGAGAGCACGACCATGAATGAGCGCTACCTCAGCGTTGACCAGGTCGCTGAAGTTCTCGGTACGACCGTGCGTTTCCCCCGGCGCCTGATCGAAGAGCGGCGCATCACGTACGTGAAGGTTGGGCGCCATGTTCGGATTCCCGAGAGTGCCGTTCGGGAGTTCATCGCCGTCAACACGGTGCAGCCCCGCCGGCAGGGCGCTGCCCTTCGGGGGGTGGCTGCCTGATGGCTGGTAAGCGTCGGCAGTTCGGCCGGGTTCGCAAACTCCCGTCCGGCCGCTACCAGGCCCGCTACGTAGGCCCAGACGGGCAGCTCCGGCCAGCCCCCGAGACCTTCCGTACCAAGAAGGACGCGGACGACTGGCTCGCCGACAAGCAGACGGAGATGCGGCGCGGCGACTGGCACGACCCGGACGCCGGAAAGGCGGCGTTTGGCCCGTACGCCGCTGCCTGGATCAAGGAACGCGAACTGACCACCACCACGCGGCAGCTTTACGACTCGCTCCTACGGCACCACCTCGAACCCACCTTCGGTGCCGTCAACGTCGCGGAGATCTCGCCCCCGCTCGTCCGGCACTGGCGGGCCGACAAGCTCGCGTCCGGCACCGGTCCGACGACCGTCGCAAAGGCGTACGCCCTTCTGCGCGCGATCATGGGCACGGCCGTGGCCGACCAGATGATTAGGCGCAACCCGTGCACGATCAAGGGCGCCAGCACCGTCCACACCCCCGAGCGGCCGACCGCCACCGTGCAGGAGGTCTACGACCTTGCCGACGCGATCCAGCCTCGCTACCGGGCGCTCGTGCTCCTGGCCGGGTTCCTGGGCCTGCGCTGGGGTGAGCTGATCGGCTTGCACCGCCGGGATATCGACCTCGACCACGGCTCCGTACGTGTGCGCCGGGCCGTTGCCGAGCTGTTCAACGGGCAACGCGAGATCAAGGCGCCCAAGAGCGCTGCGGGCAAGCGAACCGTGGCCATCCCGTCCGCGATCATCCCGGACATTCGCGATCACCTGGATCGGTACGCCGAGCACGGAGCTGACGGCCGGGTCTTCGTCGGCGCCAAGGGAGCGACTCCTCGCCGGAACCACTTCAACCGGCTGTGGCGCAAGGCGTGCGACGACGCCGGGATCAAGGGGCTGCACTTCCATGATCTTCGACACACCGGCAACACTCTCGCCGCGTCCACGGGCGCGAGCACGCGGGAGCTGATGGCCCGTATGGGTCACAGCACCGCCCGCGCCGCGTTGATCTATCAGCACGCAAGCGCCGAGCGTGACCGGCTGATCGCCGACGCCGTGAGCGGTCTCGTCGACAAGGGCCGGAAGAAGGCGCGGAAGGCCAAGAAGAAGCAAGATCGAAAGCCGAAGGGGCACGAGGGGGACACGGCGGACTGATCGGAGCCCCCAGAAACGACCAGGGCCAGGCGGAGGAATGATCCTCTGACCTGGCCCTGAGCCGTATGGAGCGGGCGACGGGAATCGAACCCGCGTAGCTAGTTTGGAAGACTAGGGCTCTACCATTGAGCTACGCCCGCGACAGAACGCACCGCAGGTCAGTGACCGCGGCACAGGAGGCATCGTAGCGGGTCGCCCGCCTCGTAGGCCAACGCGTTGGTCCGCGCCTATGCCCATGAACAAACCGGTGAACAAACCGGCCGACGCAGCCTGTCCGGGCATGTACCCTACGTGTCGCACCAAGACGGGGTGTGGCGCAGCTTGGTAGCGCGTCCGCTTTGGGAGCGGAAGGCCGTGGGTTCAAATCCCGCCACCCCGACCACTGCCCGGCCATGCCGGGCGCCGACTCGCATGATCGCCTTTTGGGGCGTGTACCCCCTGCGGTTACTATGCAAGCTGCGCGCCCGTGTGTCTGCACTGTTACGTCTCTCAGGCAGGGGCCCGCTGATCCGCCGAAAGCCCGCCCACACCGGGCGGAGCAGTTCGGCAGAACCCCAAGAAGTCAGTCACAAGGAGACCGAACCGTGAAGAGCGCCGTGGAGACCCTGAACCCGACCCGGGTTCGGCTCACTGTTGAGGTGCCCTTCGAGGAGCTCAAGGACAGCCTCGACGCGGCGTACAAGAAGATCAACCAGCAGGTCACGGTGAAGGGCTTCCGCAAGGGCAAGATCCCGGCCCGGGTCATCGACCAGCGGTTCGGTCGTGGCGCCGTGCTGGAGGAGGCCGTCAACGACGCGCTCCCGAAGTTCTACACCGAGGCGGTCAACGAGGCCGAGCTCAACCCGCTGGGTCAGCCCGAGGTCGACATCACCGAGCTGAAGGACAACGAGCTGCTGTCCTTCACCGCCGAGGTCGACATCCGCCCGACCATCGAGATCCCGGACTACTCCGGCATCGAGGTCGAGGTCGACGCCGTCGAGGTGAGCGACGAGGACATCGAGAAGTCGGTCGAGCAGCTGCGTGAGCGCTTCGCTTCGACGAGCCCCGTCGAGCGCGCAGCCGAGGACGGCGACGTCGTCACCGTCGACCTGGAGGCCAAGGTCGACGGCGAGGTCCTGGAGGACGGTGTCGCCGAGGGTGTCTCTTACACCATCGGCTCCGGCGAGCTGCTCGACGGCATCGACGACGCCGTCAAGGGCCTGTCGGCAGGCGAGGAGGGCACCTTCACCTCCGAGCTCAAGGGCGGCTCGGCGGCGGGCAAGGAGGCCGAGGTGACGGTCAAGGTCACCCAGGTCGCCTCCCGGGAGCTGCCGGAGCTGGACGACGAGTTCGCGCAGCTCGCCTCGGAGTTCGACACCCTGGAGGAGCTGAAGGCGGACAGCCGCAAGCGCCTCGAGAACATGAAGCAGTACGACCAGGCCACGCAGGCCCAGGAGCGCGTCCTGGACAAGCTGCTGGAGCTGGTCGAGGTCCCGATCCCCGAGAAGCTCCTCGAGGACGAGATCAACACCCGTAAGCACAACCTCGAGCACCACCAGCTCGCGCAGATGGGCCTGACCCTCGACAAGTACCTGGAGATCCAGGGCAAGACGGCCGAGGAGTTCGAGACCGAGACGCGCGAGGCCGCGATCAAGGGCATCAAGACCCAGTTCGTCCTCGACGAGCTGGTCAACAAGGAGAAGCTGAACGTCAACCAGGAGGAGCTCACCGAGCACCTCATGCGGCGCGCGGCCTCCTCCGGCATGTCCCCCGACCAGTTCGCCCAGGCGGTCGTCGAGGGCGGCCAGGTCCCGATGCTCGTCGGCGAGGTCGCCCGCGGCAAGGCGCTCGCGGTGGTCGTCGAGGCCGCCACGGTCAAGGACACCAACGGCGAGGTCGTCGACCTGGACGACGAGGACGAGGACGAGGCGGAGGGCTCCGCCGAGGCCACGGAGGAGACGCCGGAGGCGTAACCCCCGAGCGGTACCGGACCCGTGTGACGGGCCCCAGGATGCACAGCGCCCTGGGGCCCGTCGCCGTATGCGCGCGACCGACGACGGTACGACACCGCCGACCGCGCTGCCGTGGCGGCGGGAGCCGGTGGATCCTTGCCGGACGGGGGCGCGCCCATAAGGGCCGCGCGCGGGCTTCCGCGCCGGGCACGCGCGCTGGTCTGCGGCGACCCCGTGCCACGTAAGGGGCGCGGGTCTATGGCATGTACAGCTCCGCCGCGTGGGCGCGCCAGCCGGACACGACCGGCGGCGGACGGCAGCCGGTCCGCGACAGGCACGCCCGGTGCCTGCGGAGCTGGGCGTGGACGCGATCGGTGACCGTTGGGGCGTGTTCAGTCGGGGTCTGGGGCGGTGCGCCGTGGCGGCCTTCGGGTGCCCGGTGCCCGGTGCCGGGTGCCGCGGCCGGGTGACCGGCGACCGGTGGGGGAAGGCGGTTCAGTCGGGCTCTGTGGCGGAGTTCCGCGAGGGCGTGCGGCGCGCAGGCACCCCTCAGTGAGGGCGCGCCGCCTGCCCTCGGTGCCTGCGTAGCCAGGCGGCGCGGTCGGCAGCGGTGCGGACGGCGACCGTCGGGGCTGGGTGGGGTCAGCCGGGGGCCGGGGCGGAGCCCCGTGACGGCTTGCGGGGTGCTGGGGGCCGCTCAGTCGGGGCGCGCCCGCACCCCCCCCGCGCCTGCCGAGCCCGGCTCGGCTGCCGGCGACCGGCGGCGAGCCGCGGCCATCCGAGCTACCGTGATCTCAACCGGGGTCCGGGGCGGAGCCCCGTGACGGCCACCCCGGGCGCCGGGCACCGCACAGTCAACAGCTCAACAGCACACCACCCTCGCCCCCGCAGCGGAGCCCATGCGCTGACAGCGAACACCCGCGGAAGCGGGATTGCTCCCGCCTGCCTGCGCGTTAGGGTCCATGAATACGAGGGCAGGGGAGTCCCCGAAGCCGCCCCGGCAAGGGGCACACGGGGTCCCACGCCCCAGCAGAACACGTGAGACGGCCCCGCGCCGTCGTAAGACGAGCAGGTGGATACGTGACGAATCTGATGCCCTCCGCCGCCGGCGAGCCTTCCATCGGTGGTGGCCTCGGCGACCAGGTCTACAACCGGCTGCTCAACGAGCGGATCATCTTCCTCGGCCAGCCGGTGGACGACGACATCGCGAACAAGATCACCGCACAGCTGCTGCTCCTTGCCTCCGACCCGGACAAGGACATCTACCTGTACATCAACAGCCCTGGCGGTTCCATCACGGCCGGCATGGCGATCTACGACACCATGCAGTACATCAAGAACGACGTGGTGACCATCGCCATGGGCATGGCGGCGTCGATGGGGCAGTTCCTGCTCAGCGCGGGTACCCCGGGCAAGCGCTTCGCCCTGCCCAACGCCGAGATCCTGATCCACCAGCCCTCGGCCGGCCTCGCCGGCTCCGCGTCCGACATCAAGATCCACGCCGAGCGGCTGCTGCACACCAAGAAGCGCATGGCCGAGCTCACTTCCTTCCACACCGGCCAGTCGGTCGAGCAGATCACCCGTGACTCGGACCGCGACCGCTGGTTCGACGCCCAGGAGGCGAAGGAGTACGGCCTGATCGACGACATCATGCCCACCGCTGCCGGCATGCCGGGCGGCGGAGGCACCGGGGCGGGCTCGTAAGGGCTCACCGGGCCCGTACGGCCGTGAGGGCCCGTAAGGGCTCCCACCGGCCGTAGACGGCCCGCACGGCCCCCGGCAGGGCCTCCAGGCCCTTCCAGGAGCCCTACCCAGGGCCGCCGGAGCCGGCCCAAGGGCCCGCACGGCCGCCGTGAAGGCCGGTCGGGGGCCCGCAGGGCCGTCGCGGCCATGACGGCCCGCAAGGCTTCCGACGCCCCCTCCAGCCCCCAGCCACCGCCTCAGCCCCTTTCAGGAGACATCGTGAACGACTTCCCCGGCAGCGGCCTCTACGACCGTGCGCGCGCCGAGTACACCGCCCCCGTGGCCGAGTCCCGCTACGTCATCCCGCGCTTCGTGGAGCGCACCTCGCAGGGCATCCGCGAGTACGACCCGTACGCGAAGCTCTTCGAAGAGCGTGTGATCTTCCTCGGCGTCCAGATCGACGACGCGTCCGCCAACGACGTCATGGCGCAGCTGCTGTGCCTGGAGTCGATGGACCCGGACCGGGACATCTCGGTCTACATCAACAGCCCCGGCGGCTCCTTCACCGCGCTCACGGCCATCTACGACACGATGCAGTTCGTGAAGCCGGACATCCAGACGGTCTGCATGGGCCAGGCGGCCTCCGCCGCCGCCGTCCTGCTGGCCGCCGGCACGCCGGGCAAGCGCATGGCGCTCCCGAACGCCCGTGTGCTGATCCACCAGCCGTACAGCGAGACGGGCCGCGGCCAGGTCTCCGACCTGGAGATCGCCGCCAACGAAATCCTCCGGATGCGCGCGCAGCTGGAGGAGATGCTGGCCAAGCACTCGAACACGCCGATCGAGAAGATCCGCGAGGACATCGAGCGCGACAAGATCCTCACGGCCGAGGACGCGCTGGCGTACGGCCTGATCGACCAGATCATCTCGACCCGCAAGATGAACAACACCGCGGTCCGCTGACGCGAATCCACCGGATTCGTCATCGGATCTGTATCGTCTGCCGCTCCTTGGCACGGTTTGACACGCAGCACGTCAAAGTGAACCGTGCCAAGGGGGGCCCGAACGGGGGGCTCGGCAAGGTACCGTCGGATATAAGGCAGCACCAGGAGCCGCTGGACCTAAGGCGTCTCCCAGGCGAAGGGGAAGCACACCGTGGCACGCATCGGTGACGGCGGCGATCTGCTCAAGTGCTCGTTCTGCGGCAAGAGCCAGAAGCAGGTCAAGAAGCTCATCGCAGGCCCCGGTGTGTACATCTGCGACGAGTGCATCGATCTCTGCAACGAGATCATCGAGGAAGAGCTCGCGGAGACCAGCGAGGTGCGCTGGGAGGAACTCCCGAAGCCCCGCGAGATCTACGAGTTCCTCGAGGGGTACGTGGTCGGCCAGGAGGCGGCCAAGAAGGCCCTGTCCGTCGCGGTGTACAACCACTACAAACGGGTCCAGGCCGGTGAGAACGGCGGCGCCCAAGGCCGCGACGACGCCATCGAGTTGGCGAAGTCCAACATCCTGCTGCTGGGCCCCACGGGCTCCGGCAAGACGCTCCTGGCCCAGACCCTGGCCCGCATGCTGAACGTCCCGTTCGCCATCGCCGACGCGACGGCGCTGACGGAGGCGGGCTATGTGGGCGAGGACGTCGAGAACATCCTCCTGAAGCTCATCCAGGCGGCTGACTACGACGTCAAGAAGGCCGAGACGGGCATCATCTACATCGACGAGATCGACAAGGTGGCCCGAAAGAGCGAAAACCCGTCCATCACGCGGGACGTGTCGGGTGAGGGTGTCCAGCAGGCCCTGCTGAAGATCCTTGAGGGCACGACGGCCTCGGTCCCGCCGCAGGGCGGCCGTAAGCACCCGCATCAGGAGTTCATCCAGATCGACACGACGAACGTGCTGTTCATCGTGGGCGGCGCGTTCGCGGGCCTGGAGAAGATCATCGAGTCGCGGGCCGGCGCGAAGGGCATCGGCTTCGGCGCGACGATCCGCTCCAAGCGCGAGCTGGAATCGAAGGACCAGTTCGAGGACGTGATGCCCGAGGACCTGGTGAAGTTCGGGATGATCCCGGAGTTCATCGGCCGCCTCCCGGTCATCACCTCGGTCCACAACCTGGACCGCAAGGCGCTCCTCCAGATCCTCGTCGAGCCGCGCAACGCGCTGGTGAAGCAGTACCAGCGCCTCTTCGAACTCGACGGCGTGGAACTGGACTTCGAACGCGAGGCACTGGAGGCGATCGCGGACCAGGCGATCCTCCGCCAGACGGGCGCCCGAGGCCTGCGCGCCATCATGGAGGAGGTCCTCCAGGCGGTGATGTACGAGGTCCCGTCCCGCAAGGACGTGGCCCGCGTCGTCATCACGGCGGACGTGGTCCTGTCGAACGTGAACCCGACGCTGATTCCGCGGGACGCGCGGGGCCGGGGTCCGGGCGAGCAGAAGACGGCGTAACCACCGTCCCGTGAACACCTGAACAGGTGGACCCGTGACGCGGAAGGGGCCCCGGTCGATGGACGACCGGGGCCCCTTCACCGTTCGGGCGTACGACGTCAGGCCTTGACGCGCACGTCGTTGCGGAGCTTGGCGGCGAGTGCGGCCGCGTCCTGCATCGAGCTGCCCTTGCCGGCGGCCAGGGCGGCCACATCGGTGGAGATCACGTAGGTGACCGTGCTGTGGTCACCCCAGATGCAGAAGGGCACCTGCACGGTCTTGCCACTGGACGTGCCCTCCGAGATCTGGCACTTCATGACGCCGTTCTCGAAGCCGTCGGGCGTGAACTCCTGCGGGCTGCCGACCAGCTTGCCCTCGGCGGAGTTCTTCGCGGCGTTCTCCTTGACCTTGGCGAACATCGCGTCGACGACCTTCTCCGGGTCGTCGATCGTGCCGTACACGCCCACGAACGACAGGGACTTGACGCTCAGGCCCGAGCCCGCCGTGTAGCCGGCACTGACGTCCTTGGGGTTCTTGACGCCCCACGACTCGAAGTCCTTCACGTCGGAGTCCGTCATCTCCCCGGAGGACGAGCTGTCGGCCTTCTTGTACGTACCGTTGATCACCGTCGCCGGCGCCGTCAGCTTGTGCGCCCCGTCGTCCGCGACCGAGCCGCCTCCGCTCCCGCTGAGCAGGAAGTACGCAACCACCGCGATCGCCGCCACGACCGCCACCGCGCCGATGACGATGGCCGCCGTCTTCTTGCCGCCGCCCGGAGCCGGCGGCTGCGGGACGCCGTAGGGCTGCTGGCCGTACGGGGGCTGGCCGTAGGGCTGCCCGGGCTGCTGGGCGTACGGGTTCGGCTGCTGGGGCGGGACGCCCTGGGGGGCCTGCTGGGGGTAGCCATAGCCGGGGGCCGGCGGAGTCTGCTGGGGGTAGCCATAGCCGGGCTGGGGTGCCTGCGGCGGCTGGCCGTACGGACCCGGCTGACCGCCGTAGGGTCCAGGCTGCCCCGGCTGACCGTACGGTCCGGGCTGCTGGGGCTGCCCGCCGTACGGGCCCGGCTGGTTGTAGCTCATGGTCTGGGTTCCCCTCCAGATGCCTTATGTGTTCCTGACATCCTGGCGCAGGCCAAGGGGCACCGGGCCGTCGGGGGGTTCACCGTTACGAAAGAATCGCGTTTCGGGACAGGGCGGTGACACCCCTAAACTGAGCCCGTGACCGAGAACGCTCAGCAGCAGCCATCAGCGCCCCGCACCGAACTGCCGACCCAGTACGCGCCGGCCGATGTAGAGGGGGCGCTGTACGAGCGCTGGGTAGAGCGGGGTTACTTCGAGGCCGACGCCAAGAGTGAGAAGCCCCCGTACACCATCGTCATTCCGCCGCCGAACGTCACCGGCAGCCTCCACCTGGGCCACGCCTTCCAGCACACGCTCATGGACGCCCTCACCCGCCGCAAGCGGATGCAGGGCTTCGAGTCGCTGTGGCTGCCCGGCATGGACCACGCCGGCATCGCCACCCAGAACAAGGTCGAGCAGCAGCTCGCCGAGGAGGGCAAGTCCCGTCACGACCTGGGCCGCGAGGAGTTCGTCGAGCGCGTGTGGCAGTGGAAGGAGGAGTACGGCGGCAAGATCCTCGGCCAGATGCGCCGGCTCGGCGACGGAGTCGACTGGAAGCGTGAGCGCTTCACCATGGACGAGGGCCTGTCCGAGGCCGTCCTCACCATCTTCAAGAAGCTCTACGAAGACGAGCTGATCTACCGCGCCGAGCGCATCATCAACTGGTGCCCCCGCTGTCTGACGGCCATTTCGGACATCGAGGTCGAGTACCAGGAGGACGACGGCGAGCTCGTCTCCATCAGGTACGGGGAAGGGGACGACTCCGTCGTCGTCGCCACCACCCGCGCCGAGACCATGCTCGGTGACACGGCCGTCGCCGTTCACCCCGACGACGAGCGGTACCGGCACCTGGTCGGCAAGCGCATCAAGCTGCCGCTCACCGACCGCAGCATTCCCGTCGTCGCGGACTCGCATGTCGACCCCGAGTTCGGCACCGGTGCCGTCAAGGTCACCCCGGCCCACGACCCGAACGACTTCGCGATCGGCCAGCGCCACGGCCTGGAGTCGATCACGATCATGGACGAGCGGGCGATCATCACCGCCCATGGCCCCTTCCAGGGCCTCGACCGCTTCGAGGCGCGCGCGGCCATCGTCGGCGCGCTGCGCTCGCAGGGCCGGATCGTCGCCGAGAAGCGCCCGTACGTCCACTCCGTCGGCCACTGTTCGCGCTGCAAGACCACCATCGAGCCGCGCCTGTCCATGCAGTGGTGGGTCAAGGTCGGCCCGCTCGCCCAGGCCGCGGGCGACGCGGTCCGCGACGGCCGGGTGAAGATCCATCCCGAGGACATGTCGAAGCGGTACTTCGACTGGGTCGACAACATGAACGACTGGTGCATCTCGCGCCAGCTGTGGTGGGGCCACCGGATCCCGATCTGGTATGGCCCCGACGGCGAGGTCGTCTGTGTCGGCCCCGACGAGGAGCCGCCGACCGGTGAGGGCTGGCACCAGGACACCGACGTCCTGGACACCTGGTTCTCCTCCGGCCTGTGGCCGTTCTCCACGCTCGGCTGGCCGGAACAGACCGCGGACCTGCGGAAGTTCTACTCGACCGACGTCCTGCTGACCGGCCACGACATCATCTTCTTCTGGGTCGCCCGGATGATGATGTTCGGCCTGTACGCGATGGACGGAGAGGTCCCCTTCAAGACCATCGCCCTGACCGGTCTGGTCCGTGACGAGCGCGGCAAGAAGATGTCGAAGTCGTTCGGCAACGTGGTCGACCCACTCGACTGGATGGACAAGTACGGCTCCGACGCGCTGCGCTTCACGCTCGCGCGCGGCGCCAACCCCGGTACCGACGTCCCGATCGGCGAGGACTGGGTCCAGGCGTCCCGGAACTTCGCCAACAAGATCTGGAACGCCACGCGCTTCGCGCTCATGAACGGCGCCACGGTCGAGGGCCCGCTGCCGGAGGCGTCGAAGCTCTCCGCGACCGACCGCTGGATCCTCTCCCGCCTGAACGAGACGGTCGCCCAGGTCGACGCGTACTACGAGGACTTCCAGTTCGCCAAGCTCTCCGACGCCCTCTTCCACTTCGCTTGGGACGAGGTCTTCGACTGGTACGTCGAGCTGTCCAAGACGACGTTCCAGGAGGGCGGCGAGGCGGCCGAGGTCTCCCAGCGCGTCCTCGGCGAGGTTCTGGACGTCACCCTGCGGCTGCTGCACCCGGTCGTCCCGTTCGTCACGGAGACGCTGTGGACCACCCTCACGGGCGGTGAGTCCGTCGTCATCGCCAACTGGCCGCAGGACAGTGGCTTCCGGGACCCGGCCGCTGAGAAGGAGATCGAGACCCTTCAGTCGGTCATCACCGAGGTCCGCCGTTTCCGCGCCGACCAGGGCCTCCAGCCCGGCCAGCGCGTCCCGGCCCGGCTGACGCTCGACGGCACGGCGCTCGCCCCGCACGAGGCGGCCATCCGTCAGCTGCTGCGCCTGCAGCCGGAGGGCGAGGGCTTCACGGCCACGGCAACCCTGCCGGTCGCGGGCGCCACGGTCGCGCTGGACCTGTCGGGCACGATCGACGTGGCGGCGGAGCGGAAGCGGCTCGCGAAGGACCTCGCCGCGGCGGAGAAGGAGAAGGCCCAGGCCACCGCCAAGCTCGGCAACGAGGCGTTCCTGGCGAAGGCGCCCGACCAGGTGGTGGACAAGATCCGCACGCGGCTCGCCAAGGCGGAGCAGGACATCGCGCGGATTCAGACGCAGCTGGATCGGCTTCCCGCCGCCTAGCGGTTCATACATCGCTGAAGGCCCCCGGAACTTCACGGTTCCGGGGGCCTTCGGTTGCCCGGGTGTGGGTTTCGCTCACCCGCGCTCGCGGGGTGCTGCTGCGCCCACCCGTGCCGCCCCAGCGGCACGACTGCCCGCAGCTCGGTATACGTAGACTGGCCCCGTGAGTGACCTGCCGCGCGACCCCAATGAGAGCGATCCCTTCGAGGACATCGTCGAGGCCGAGACCGACCGCGATCCCGATCTCGCGGTGATCGAGGCCGGCAGCCGCACCCTGCGCACGCAGGGCGGCCGACCGCACGCCGATGTGCCCGCACGGCCCGCCGACCCCGAGGTCGACAAGGCGCTGCGGGCCGTCGAGGCCGACCTGGCCACCCGCTGGGGCGAGACCAAGCTGGAGCCGTCGGTCAGCCGCATCTCCGCGCTGATGGACGTGCTGGGGGAGCCGCAGCGGTCGTACCCCTCCATCCACATCACGGGCACCAACGGCAAGACGTCGACCGCCCGCATGATCGAGGCCCTGCTCGGCGCCTTCGAACTGCGCACCGGCCGGTACACGAGCCCCCACGTCCAGTCGGTCACCGAGCGCATCAGCCTCGACGGCGCCCCCATCTCCGGGGAGCGCTTCATCGAGACGTACGACGACATCAAGCCGTACGTCGAGATGGTCGACTCCCAGCAGGAGTACCGGCTCTCCTTCTTCGAGGTGCTCACGGGCATGGCGTACGCGGCCTTCGCGGACGCGCCCGTCGACGTGGCCGTCGTCGAGGTCGGCATGGGCGGCAGCTGGGACGCCACGAACGTCATCGACGGGGACGTCGCGGTCGTCACCCCCATCGACCTGGACCACACCGACCGGCTGGGCGCCACGCCGGGCGAGATCGCGGGCGAGAAGGCCGGGATCATCAAGCAGGACGCCACCGTGATCATGGCCCAGCAGCCGGTGGACGCGGCCCAGGTGCTGCTGAAGAAGGCCGTCGAGGTGGACGCGACCGTGGCCCGTGAGGGTCTGGAGTTCGGCGTCGTGTCGAGGCAGGTGGCGGTCGGCGGGCAGATGCTCACGCTGCGCGGCCTCGGCGGTGAGTACGACGAGGTGTACCTGCCGCTGCACGGCGCCTACCAGGCCCACAACGCCGCCGTGGCGCTCGCCGCGGTCGAGGCGTTCTTCGGCGTCGGCTCCCAGCGGCCCGAGCCGCTGGACGTCGACACCGTCCGCAAGGCCTTCGCGTCGGTGTCGTCCCCGGGCCGTCTGGAGGTCGTACGGCGCTCCCCGACCGTCGTCCTGGACGCCGCCCACAATCCGGCGGGCGCCCGTGCCACCGCCGAGGCCGCGAGCGAGGCCTTCGACTTCAGCCGGCTGATCGGGGTCGTGGGCGCGAGCGGCGACAAGAACGTACGGGGTCTGCTGGAGGCCTTCGAGCCGATCTTCGCCGAGGTCGTGATCACCCAGAACTCCAGCCACCGCGCGATGGACGCCGACGAGCTGGCCGCGATCGCCGTCGAGGTCTTCGGTGAGGAGCGCGTCCAGGTCGAGCCGCGGCTGCCCGACGCGCTGGAGGCAGCGATCACGCTCGCCGAGGAGGAAGGGGAGTACGCGGGTGCGGGCGTACTCGTCACCGGTTCCGTCATCACCGTCGGCGAGGCCCGACTGCTCCTGGGGAAGGGCTGACTTTCCGTGCGTACGCTCTGTTCCTCGACCCTGATCGGCGAGTTCTTCGTCATCGGCTTCGCCGGTCTGGTCGCCATGAAGGACCCGGACCTGTCCACGGGCACGGTCTGGACGGTCAGCGGTATCGCCATGGCGCTCAGCGTCCTGCTGTGCGGCCTGATCACCCGCCCGGGCGGCGTCCAGCTGGGCTGGGCGCTGCAGATCGCGCTGATCGCCGCCGGGTTCGTGGTCCCCTCGATGTTCTTCCTGGGTGCGATTTTCGCGGCGCTGTGGTGGGCGTCGGTGCACTACGGCAGAAAGATCGACGAGGCCAAGGCCCGCTTCGCGGCCGAGGGTGGCCAAAGCAGCCCGTCCGGCGTGTGAGGACGAGGCCGTTTGCCGTTCAGGCCGATGGGGTCCGGGGGCCGCAGCCCCCGGTCGGCCACGGCACCGCAGGGAACATGACGCTGAGTGACGTCCACCGAATTCGGCCCTGTAACCTCTACGCACCGCACAATCCTTGATAAGGAGCCCCCCCGTGACCCAGCGCACCCTCGTCCTCCTCAAGCCCGACGCCGTCCGTCGTGGGCTGATCGGCGAGATCATCAGCCGTATCGAGCGCAAGGCCGGCTGGACCATCAGCGCGCTGGAGCTGCGCACCCTGGACCAGGACACGCTGGAGCAGCACTACGGCGAGCACAAGGGCAAGCCCTTCTACGAGCCGCTGGTGGAGTTCATGGCCTCCGGTCCGGTCGTCGCGCTCGTCGTCGAGGGTGAGCGGGTCATCGAGGGACTGCGCGCGCTCGCCGGCCCGACGGACCCGATCGCCGCCGCTCCCGGCTCCATCCGCGGCGACTTCGGCGTGATCGTCCGCGAGAACCTGATCCACGCCTCGGATTCCGAGGAGTCCGCCGAGCGCGAGCTGAAGATCTTCTTCCCCGGACGCTTCTGAGCGTACGAATGATGAACATCTGAGCTCGATTCCTGAATGATTTCTGAGGGATCGTCACGTCACTCGGACGCGTGATGGGGGCGGCCGTGGAAATCGGCCCCACAAACCGGGTCCACCCCTGGCATATGCGTGCCGTTCGGGGGAACGGCTACCCCCGAACGCCCGTCTCCAGAAGCGAGGCGACGCGTCATCTGCTGACAATGGCGAAGACCCTCGCGCAGTGTTCGTGCAGGCGAGACTACGATGTAAGCCTTCACGTCACTGCACCCACTTCGCCACCCCAACAAAAGCCGTCAAACGCTCAACTTGGGAAGGCCAGACGAATCCTGATGGGGAACTCAATGTCGTTCATCGGCCGTGACATGGCTGTCGACCTCGGGACCGCCAACACGCTGGTGTACGTCAGGGGTCGCGGGATCGTACTCAACGAACCGTCCGTCGTCGCGATCAACACCAACACCGGTGGCATCCTCGCGGTCGGCGCGGAAGCGAAGAAGATGATCGGCCGGACGCCGGGCAACATCGTCGCCGTGCGCCCGCTGAAGGACGGCGTGATCGCCGACTTCGAGATCACCGAGCGAATGCTCCGCTACTTCATTCTGAAGATCCACAAGCGGCGGTATCTGGCTCGTCCGCGGGTCGTCGTCTGTGTGCCCTCCGGCATCACGGGCGTTGAGCGTCGCGCGGTGATCGAGGCGTCGTCCCAGGCCGGTGCCCGCCAGGTGCACATCATCGAGGAGCCCATGGCCGCGGCCATCGGCTCCGGCCTGCCGGTCCACGAGGCCACGGGCAACATGGTGGTGGACATCGGCGGCGGCACCACGGAGGTCGCGGTCATCTCGCTCGGCGGCATCGTGACCGCTCAGTCCATCCGCGTCGCGGGCGACGAGCTGGACAACGCGATCATCCAGTACGTCAAGAAGGAGTACTCACTCCTCCTCGGTGAGCGGACGGCCGAGCAGATCAAGATCACGATCGGTTCGGCGTACGACCTCGACTCCGACGAGCACACCGAAATCCGGGGCCGGGACCTGGTTTCCGGGCTGCCCAAGACCGTGGTCATCTCGGCGGCCGAGGTACGCAAGGCCATCGAGGAGCCGGTCAACGCGATCGTGGACGCGGTCAAGACGACCCTCGACAAATGCCCACCGGAGCTGTCCGGTGACGTCATGGACCGCGGAATCGTCCTCACCGGCGGCGGCGCTCTGCTGCGCGGGCTCGACGAGCGGCTGCGCCGGGAGACCGGCATGCCGATCCACATCGCCGAGGACCCGCTGGACAGCGTGGCGCTCGGATCCGGCAAGTGTGTCGAGGAGTTCGAGGCGCTCCAGCAGGTACTGGACGCCCAGCCCCGCAGATGACGTGACGCGTCGATCCCGCCGTACGAGACGATCTCCTCTCGTGCGGCGGATCGTTGATATAGAGGCATAAACTCCCCCATAAAACCCCCGGGTTCCGCCCACGGGTTGTGCCAGCCAGGTATTGCCCGCCGGGATCGTGCCCACCGGGCACCGCGCACCCGGGGCGCCCGCCCCACACATTCCGACGAGGAAGGCACGGCCGCCGCACGTGAGGGACACACGAGAGAGCCGGCTGCTCCTGGTGCTGCTGATCGCCATCGCGTTCGCTCTGATCACGGTGGACATCCGCGGCGGTCAGGACTCACCGGTCGAAGGTGCCCGTCAGGCCGCTGCCACGGTCTTCGGCCCGATCGAGAACGGGGTGTCGTCCGCCGTCGACCCCGTGGGCAACGCGATCGCGGCCGTACGCGACTCCGGCAGCCGGCACAACCGCATCGCCCAACTGGAGCGCGACAACGCCGCCTTGAAGGCGAAGCTGGGCAGCGACGACCGCAACCGCAGCCGCCTCAAGCAACTCGACCGGATGATCCGGGTGGCGGGCGAGGGCCAGTACGGGATCAAGGGCGCCGAGGTCATCGGCATAGGAGCCGCGCAGGGCTTCTCGTGGACCGTCACCATCGACGTGGGTGCGAGCGACGGCATCAAACGCGACATGACCGTCCTCAACGGCGACGGACTGGTCGGCCGCGTCACCACCGTCGGCCCCGACACCTCGACCGTGCTGCTGGCCAACGACCCCGACTTCACCGTCGGTACCCGCATGGAGAACAGCGACGAACTCGGCTTCGCCTCCGGGCAGGGCGACCGCCCGCTGCGCGTCCAGCTCCTCAACGGCAAGGCCCAGGTCAAGAAGGGCGACCGCCTGGTCACCTTCGGCTCGCAGGCCGACCGGCCGTTCGTGCCCGGCGTACCCGTCGGCGTGGTCTCCCGGGTCGACCCCTCCGGTGGCGACCTGACCCGCACGATCTACGTGAAGCCGTTCGCGTCCTTCACCAAACTCGACGTCGTCGGAGTCGTCGTCCAGGCGCCGAAGAAGGATCCGCGCGACACCGTGCTGCCGCCGAAGTCCAAGCCGACGCCCACGCCGACCGTGACCGTCACCGTCACGCCCTCGGCGCCCGCCGACGGCCAGCAGCAGACGTTCGAGGAGCTGAACTAGATGCGCTTCAACCGGATGCTGCTCTCCACCACCCTCGTGGTCGTCGCCCTGGTGATCCAGGTGAGCGTTCTCGCCCGCCTCCACCTGCCCGGCGCCGTCCCCGACCTGGTGCTGCTCACCGTCGTCGGCCTCGCCCTGGTCTACGGCCACGTCGGCGGCTGCCTCATCGGCTTCGGCGCGGGCCTGCTCTCGGACCTCGTCCCGCCCGCCGACCACGCCGCCGGCCGCTACGCCCTGGTGCTCTGCGTCGTCGGCTACCTCGCCGGGCTCGCCAAGCCGGAGAACGGCCGTCTGAAGTCCGCGACCGGCCCGATGGCCGTGGTGGTCGCCGCCGCCATCGGCTCGACCCTGCTGTACGCCCTCGTCGGCGCGCTCGTCGGCGACACCGCCGCCCGCCATGTGGGCCTCGCCGGCCTGCTGTTCTCGGCCGCCCTGTACGACCTAATGCTCGCCCCCTTCGTGGTCCCCGGGATCATGGCGCTGGCCCGCCGTGCGGAGAACGACCCGCTCGCCGAGACCAACTCGGCCAAGGCGGCCGACGTCTCCTCCGGCTGGCTCTCCTCCGGCACCGGGCTGCGCATCGGCAGCCAGCGCGGCGGACTGCGCGTCAAGGCGGCCAAGGCCCGGGTGGCCCGCGCCGGACGCATCAAGGGGGTCAAGCGGCTGTGATCACCCGGGAGTTGGCCGCCTGCTCGCACAGGCCGGCCGGGTGCTCGTCCGACCCGTATGTGCCCAGGTACTCGTCCGACCCGTATGTGCCCAGGTACTCGTACGACACGCAGGTGCCCAGGTACTCGTACGACACGCAAGTGCCCAGGTACTCGTATGACTCGCATGTGCGCTGAGAGGGGGCGGCAGCAGCAGTGACCAACATCCCCGAGACCGGACGGACTCCACGCGTCCAGATCCGGCTCGTCATCCTCCAGATCCTTGTCCTTTCCCTCCTCGGCACCCTCGGCGGACGCCTGTGGTACCTCCAGATCCGTAACGGCGCGGAGTACGCCAAGGAGGCCTCCGGCAACCACGTCCAGCAGGTCGTCCAGCCCGCTGTGCGCGGCGAGATCCTGGACGCGCGCGGCATCCCGATCGCCGACAACGAGACCCGGCTCGTGGTCTCCGCGTCCCGCACCGACCTGCTGAAGATGAAGGACGACGGCAAGGCCGTCCTCACCAAGCTGGCCGGCGTCCTCGGCATGAAGCCCAAGGACGTGATGGACAAGGTCCGCCTGTGCGACGCCAAGACGCCGCAGCCCTGCTGGAACGGCTCCCCGTACCAGCCCATCCCCATCACCGACGAGGCCACCCCCAAGCAGGCCCTCCAGATCCGCGAGCGCTCCGAGGACTTCCCCGGCATCACCGCCGAACCCGAGGCCGTGCGCCGCTACCCGAGCCCCGGCGAGGCCAACACCGCCCAGGTGCTCGGCTACCTCTCGCCCGTCACCGACGACGAGATCCAGCAGGCCAAGGACACCGACTCCCCCTACCTCCGCTCGGACCAAGTCGGCCGCTCCGGCCTTGAACGCCAGTACGACAAGGTGCTGCGCGGCAAGGCAGGCGTCACCCGCTACGAGGTCGACAACCTCGGCCGCGTCATCGGCAAGGCCAAGGCCGACGCCGCCGAGGCCGGCTCCAACCTGGTCACCAGCATCGACGCCCGCGTCCAGCGGGTCGCCGAGTACCAGCTGGACTGGGCGATGAAGAACGCCCGCCAGCAGTTCGACAAGATCACCGGCGAGAACTACAAGGCCGACTCGGGCGCGGTCGTGGTGATGGAGGCCAAGACCGGCCGCATCGTCGCCATGGCGTCCGCCCCGAACTACGACCCGAACGTCTGGGTCGGCGGCATCTCCGCCAAGGACTACAAGAACCTCACCGGCAAGGACTCCGACTACCCGCTGCTCAACCGGGCCATCCAGGGACAGTCGGCCCCCGGCTCCACCTTCAAGGTGGTCTCCACGGCCGCCGCGATCCAGGCCGGCTACGCCTTCGACGGCCACTACCCCTGCACCAGCTCGTACTCGGTCGGCGGCCAGGTCTTCAAGAACTTCGAGAATGAGAACTTCGGCCCGATCTCGCTCGGCCGCGCCCTGGAGGTCTCCTGCGACACCGTCTTCTACGGCCTCGCCCACCAGCAGTGGCTGAAGGACGGCGGCATCAACCCGAAGCACCCCAAGGACTGGTTCTTCAAGACCGCCCACCAGTTCGGCCTCGGCAAGACCACCGGCATCGACCTGCCGAACGAGGTCACCGGCCGCGTCCCCGACCGCCAGTGGAAGCAGAGCTACTGGAAGGCCAACAAGGACGCCTGGTGCAAGACCGGCAAGAAGGACGGCGACTACGTCCAGAAGATCGCGTACGAGAACTGCCTCGAAGGCAACAGGATGCGCGCCGGTGACGAGATCAACTACTCCATCGGCCAGGGCGACACCCTTCTGACCCCGATCCAGGAGGCCGTCATCTACTCGGCGATCTCCAACGGGGGCACCATGTGGAACCCGACCATCGGCAAGGCGATCGTCAGCCCCGACGGCAAGCAGGTCACCGAGATCAAGCCCAAGTCGCACGGCAAGCTGCCGATCAGCAAGAAGACGCGCGACGTCATGGAAGAGGCCCTCGCGGGCGTCGTCACCCGCGGTACCGCCGCCTGGAAGTTCGGCGGCTGGCCGCAGGACAAGATCGCGCTGCACGCCAAGACGGGTACCGCCGAGGTCTACGGCAAGCAGACCACGTCGTGGCTCGCCACGTTCACCAAGGACTACACGGTCATCATGACCATCGCCCAGGCCGGTACGGGCTCCGGCGCCTCGGGTGAGGCCGTGCGCAACATCTACAGCGCGATGTACGGCGTTCAGTCCGACGGCTCGATCGACAACAAGAAGGCGCTGCTGCCCACGCCGCAGAAGGGCCTGCCCAAGATCGAGACCGACGGCTCGATCGTGGCCCCGAAGATCGAGAAGTACGACCCGAACGCGGACCAGGCCACCGAGGAAGGGCAGCAGGGGACGCCCACCGACAGCCCGGCGGCCACCACGCCCAACCCGACCGCGAGCAACCGCACCACTCGCCGTAGCACGGGCCGCCCGAAGAAGAGGCGGAGGATCCTGACATGACCGGAGCGAACAACTTCTCCGTCTCCGGGTACGGCCCCCAGCGGGCTGCCTGGACACGGCTCTTCGCCCGTGACAGCCTGGCCCGCCGCCTCGACTGGCCGATACTGCTGTCGGCCATCGCCCTGTCCCTGATCGGCACGGCCCTCGTCTACTCGGCGACCCGGGGCCGCACCGAGATCAACCAGGGCGACCCGTACTACTTCCTGATCCGGCACCTGGTGAACACCGGCGTCGGGATCGTCCTGATGATCGGCACGATCTGGCTCGGCCACCGCACCCTGCGCACCGCCGTGCCGATCCTGTACGGCATCTCCCTGTTCTTGGTGCTGCTGGTGCTCACCCCGCTCGGCGCCACCATCAACGGCAGCCGTAACTGGATCGTCCTCGGCGGCGGCTTCTCTCTCCAGCCTTCCGAGTTCGTGAAGATCACGATCATCCTGGGCATGGCGATGCTGCTCGCCGCCCGGGTCGACGCGGGCGACAAGCCGTATCCCGACCACCGGACCGTGGCACAGGCCCTGGGCCTGGCCGCCGTCCCGATGATGATCATCATGCTCATGCCCGACCTGGGCTCGGTCATGGTCATGGTGATCATCGTGCTGGGCGTGCTGCTCGCCTCCGGCGCCTCCAACCGCTGGGTACTCGGCCTCATCGGCGCGGGCGCCCTGGGCGCGGTCGCCGTCTGGCAGCTGCACATCCTGGACGAGTACCAGATCAACCGCTTCGCCGCCTTCGCCAACCCCGACCTGGACCCCGCGGGCGTCGGCTACAACACCAACCAGGCACGCATCGCGATCGGCTCCGGCGGTCTGACCGGCGCGGGCCTGTTCCACGGTTCGCAGACGACGGGCCAGTTCGTGCCGGAACAGCAGACGGACTTCGTCTTCACGGTCGCGGGCGAGGAGCTGGGCTTCATCGGAGCCGGGCTGATCATCGGCCTGCTCGGTGTCATCCTGTGGCGCGCCTGCCGGATCGCCCGCGAGACGACCGAGCTGTACGGCACGATCGTCGCCGCCGGGATCATCGCCTGGTTCGCCTTCCAGTCCTTCGAGAACATCGGCATGACCCTCGGCATCATGCCGGTCGCGGGCCTGCCGCTGCCGTTCGTGTCGTACGGCGGCTCCTCGATGTTCTCCGTCTGGATAGCGGTGGGACTGCTGCAGTCGATCCGGGTGCAGCGGCCGATGTCGGCGTAGGGGAGGGGCGGGGCAAGGGCCTCGTCCCTCCCTGTATCCCTCCGTGTGGCCTGGAGCTTCCCGGGGATTCACGTTCGGCGGCCTCTGCCGTCCCGGCCCGATTGCCACTAGATTCGGTGCATGGCGGACACCAAGCGCGAAATCGAGCGGAAGTACGAGGCCGCGGCCGGGGACGAACTGCCGGACCTCACCGGCGTCGCCGGGGTCTCGGCCGTCATCGACCGGGGCCTCGCGGACCTGGACGCCACCTACTACGACACCCCCGACCAACGCCTCGCCGCGTCCTTGATCACCCTGCGCCGCCGCACCGGAGGCGACGACGCCGGCTGGCACCTCAAACTGCCGGTCGCCGACGACGTACGCGACGAGGTCCACGCCCCGCTCTCCGACACCGTCCCGCCGTACCTGTCCGGTCTCGTCCGCTCCCGCGTCCGCGACGCCGAGCTCGTCCCCGTCGTACGCCTGCGCTCCGCCCGCGACATCCGCCACCTCGTCGACGCCGACGGCACCCTGCTCGCCGAGGTCAGCCTCGACCGGGTCCGCGCAGAACGGCTGAGCGGCGGCACGGGCACCGCCGAGTGGACCGAGATCGAGGTCGAACTCGCGGACGACGGCGACCCCGCCTTCCTCGACAAGGTCGACAGGAAACTCCGCAAGGCCGGGGTGAGCCGCTCATCCGCCCGCTCCAAGCTGGCCAGGGCACTGGAGGAGACGGGCAAGCGCAGGAAGCCGGCCGCGGCGCGCAAGGAGAAGGCGGCGGCCCGCAACGGCAAGGCAAACGACAAGGGCAAGGCAAACGCCAACCCCAAGGCAAACGCCAACGACAAGGCAAAGGAGAAGGCGCCGGTCACCGCGGGCGACCACGTCCTCGCCTACGTCCGCGCCCAGCGGGAGGCGGTCGTCGAACTGGACCCCGCGGTCCGCCGGGACGTCTTCGACTCCGTGCACGCCATGCGCGTTGCCACCCGCCGGCTGCGCAGCACGTTCCGCTCGTACGGAAAGGTCCTGGACCGCGGCGTCACCGACCCGATCGCCGACGAGCTGAAGTGGCTGGCCGGCGAGCTGGGCGTGGACCGCGACCAGGAAGTGCTGACGGAACGCCTGACGACCGCCGTCTCCGAACTGCCCCGGCCCCTGGTCTCAGGCCCGGTCCAGGGCCGCCTGCGCACCTGGTCGAACGCGCGGCGCGGCGGTTCCCGGCGCGGCCTGATCGCGGTCCTGGACGGCAAGCGCTACCTGGACCTGCTGGTCGCGCTGGACGCCGTCGTCGCCGATCCGCCACTGCTGGAGGCGGCCGCCGGTGACCCGTCGAAGGTGATCGCCGGCGCCGTACGCAAGGACTTCCGCAAGGTCGCCGAGCTGGTCGGCCGGGCCCTGGACCTGCCACCGGGCCAGGACCGCGACGTCGCGATCCACGAGGCCCGCAAGAAGGCCAAGCGCACCCGGTACGCCGCCGAGGCCGCCGCGCCCGCGCTGGGCAAGCCGGCCGAGGCCCTCGTCAAGTCGATGAAGTCCCTGCAGACCCTGCTCGGCGAGCACCAGGACAGCGTGATGGCCCGCATCGCGCTGCGGGAACTGTCGGACCAGGCGCACGCGGCGGGGGAGAACACGTTCACGTACGGCGTGCTGTACGGCCGTGAGGAGCAGCGGGCGGCAGCCGCGGAGGCGGCGCTGCCGGCGCTTTGGCGGGCGGTGGAGGGGGAGACGGAGGTCTGAGAGGTGTCCCAGGAGGCGTCCTGGGAGGGGTCGCGGTCGCGTTACGCTTGATGGTCACCCCTGTCAGTTCAGCTCACGAAAGTCGCGAGATGCCTGCCGAATCGGTCTTCCCGCAGCTCGAAGCTCTGCTCCCGCATGTGCAGAAGCCGATCCAGTACGTCGGCGGAGAGCTCAATTCCACGGTCAAGCCCTGGGAGTCCTGCGATGTCCGCTGGGCCCTCATGTACCCCGACGCGTACGAGGTCGGCCTGCCCAACCAGGGCGTCATGATCCTCTACGAGGTCCTGAACGAGCAGGACGGCGTCCTCGCCGAGCGCACCTACAGCGTGTGGCCGGACCTGGAGGCGCTGATGCGGGAGCAGGGCGTCCCGCAGTTCACGGTGGACAGCCACCGCCCGGTGAAGGCCTTCGACGTCTTCGGCCTGTCCTTCTCCACGGAGCTGGGCTACACGAACATGCTGACGGCCCTGGACCTGGCGGGCATCCCCCTGGAGTCCAAGGACCGGACCGTCGACGACCCGATCGTGATGGCGGGCGGCCACGCGGCCTTCAACCCCGAGCCGATCGCGGACTTCATCGACTGCGCGGTCATCGGCGACGGCGAGCAGGCGGTCCTGGAGGTCACCAGGATCATCCGCGCCTGGAAGGCGGAGGGCCGCCCGGGCGGCCGCGAGGAACTGCTCTTCCGCCTGTCGAAGACCGGCGGGGTCTACGTCCCGGCCTTCTATGACGTCGAATACCTCCCCGACGGCCGCATCGCCCGTGTGGTCCCCAACAAGTCGGGCGTCCCGTGGCGCGTGTCGAAGCACACGGTGATGGACCTGGACGAGTGGCCGTACCCGAAGCAGCCCCTCGTCCCCCTGGCCGAGACGGTCCACGAACGCATGTCCGTCGAGATCTTCCGCGGCTGCACGCGCGGCTGCCGCTTCTGCCAGGCGGGCATGATCACCCGGCCGGTGCGTGAGCGCTCCATCACCGGCATCGGCGAGATGGTGGAGAAGGGCCTGAAGGCGACAGGCTTCGAGGAGGTCGGCCTCCTGTCCCTGTCCTCGGCGGACCACTCGGAGATCGGCGACATCGCCAAGGGCCTGGCGGACCGCTACGAGGAAGACAAGATCGGCCTCTCGCTCCCCTCCACCCGCGTCGACGCCTTCAACATCGACCTGGCGAACGAGCTGACGCGCAACGGCCGGCGCTCGGGCCTGACGTTCGCCCCCGAGGGCGGCTCGGAACGCATCCGCAAGGTCATCAACAAGATGGTCTCGGAAGAGGACCTGATCCGCACCGTCTCCACGGCCTACGGCAACGGCTGGCGCCAGGTGAAGCTGTACTTCATGTGCGGCCTGCCGACGGAGACGGACGACGACGTCCTCCAGATCGCCGACATGGCCACCCGCGTCATCCAGAAGGGCCGCGAGGTCTCCGGCTCGAACGACATCCGCTGCACGGTGTCGATCGGCGGCTTCGTCCCCAAGCCCCACACCCCCTTCCAGTGGGCCCCGCAGCTGTCCGCCGAGGAAACGGACGCACGCCTGGAAAAGCTCCGCGACAAGATCCGGGGCGACAAGAAGTACGGCCGCTCGATCGGCTTCCGCTACCACGATGGCAAGCCGGGCATCGTCGAGGGCCTGCTCTCCCGTGGCGACCGCCGCATCGGCGCGGTGATCCGCGCGGTCTACGAGGACGGCGGCCGCTTCGACGGCTGGCGCGAGCACTTCTCGTACGACCGCTGGATGCAGTGCGCCGACAAGGCGCTGGCCCCCTTCGGCGTGGACGTCGACTGGTACACGACCCGCGAGCGCACGTACGAGGAGGTCCTGCCCTGGGACCACCTGGACTCGGGCCTCGACAAGGACTGGCTCTGGGAGGACTGGCAGGACGCCCTCGACGAGACGGAGGTCGAGGACTGCCGGTGGACGCCATGCTTCGACTGCGGGGTGTGTCCTCAGATGGACACCAGCATTCAGATCGGCCCTACGGGTAAGAAGCTGCTGCCGCTGACGGTCAAGAACGCGGCACCGGCGCCCGCTTCGAGTGGTCACGCGCACTGATGTGAGCGAGGCCCCGCGGGGCATCGTGGAGGTCCTGGGGGACGGCAGCGAGGAAGAGGCGGCTGCCGTCCTCAGGGCGCTCGCCGCTCAGAGTGGGTGGCAGATGCTCGCGCGGGAGGCGGCATTCGGCGGCTTGGGCCCGCACCACATACGTCTTCAGGCACCACACACGTCCCCGATGGCCGCGCCTTGGTGGAGGCTCTAGCGTCGGATCCATGCACTCGACCCGTGCCGGGCCGGCCGAAGACACGGTGCCCGGCCTGCCCGCCGGGCCCGTTGTGCTGGCCTGGCTGACGCAGTTCCTGGTGGGAACCGATCTCTTCGTGGTGGCGCCGCTGCTGCCGCATATCGCCGCGTCGTTCGCTGTCTCCGCGGCCGACACCGGCCTGCTGGTCACGGCCTTCTCGATCGCGTACGTGGTGGCTTCGCCCTTCGCCGGCTGGGTCTCCGACCGATGGGACCGCGCCACGGTCCTGGTGGTGGCTCTGGTGCTGTTCTCCGCGGCCAACGTCGGGACCGCTCTGGCGCCGGGTTTCGGTGTGCTGCTGGTGGCCCGCGTGGTGGCCGGTATCGCGGCCGCCGCGACCGGTCCCACCGTGTATGCCCTGGTCAGCACCCGTGCGCGGCCCCGGGCTCGGGCGCAGGTGCTGGCCGTGGTGGGATCGGGCCTGCTGACCGCCCTGTGGGTGGGCGCGCCGGCCGGCTCGCTGCTGGGGCGGTACGTGGGCTGGCAGGCTGCCTTCGTCATCCTGGCCGCAGGCACGTTCCTGCTGGCATTCCCCCATGCATTCGTCTGGCGTGCCCGGCCGGTCCCGGCGGCCGCCTCCCCGTCCGGGGCGTCGCAGCGGGCCGGGCGGCCCGGTAGGGGCGTCGCGGTGTCCGCCGTCGCGGTGACGACCCTGTGGGCCTTCTCCGTGTACAGCCTCTACACCTTCCTTGCCGTCGCGCTGCACTCCGACGGCAGGGCCACCGCCGTGACGTGGCTGCTGGTCGTCTACGGCATCGGCGCCGTCGTCGGCGGGCAGGTGGGCGGCCGGTTCGCGGACCGGGCCGATGCCGTGCGGGTCACCAGGTCAGCGCTGGCGCTGACGGCGGTGCTGGAAGCCGTCGTGGCCCTGGTGTTCCCGGTCACTTGGGCTCTGGCCTGCGCGCTGGGCCTGTTCGCACTGGCTGCTTACGCGTTCTTCCCCGCCCAGCAGCGTCACCTGGTCGACACGTTTCCCGAGCGGGCGACGGCCATGCTGTCGTGGAACAACAGCGCGCTGTTCGTGGGCCTGTCCCTGGCCGGCGCCGCGGGTGGGCAGATCGTGCGTGCCCTGGACTATCCGGCGCTGCTGTACCTCGGCGCCGCCGTGGCGGTACCGGCGTGCCTCGTCGCACGCGGACGGCCGGCCCGGACCGGCAGGTAGTCCCGCGTCCGACAGTCCTTCGCGTCTGCCGGACATCGGCTGCGTGCCGTGCCGCGTGATCCACCGTGTGACGTCTGGCCGGGCCTTTGCGCTGGAGAAGTGTTGCCTGTTGATCAAGGCAGTCGATCAAGGCAGTCGATCAAGGCAGTTGATCACGACAGGGGCGGTGACGAGCGAAGCGTCGGGCCGCTCTGCTCGTCGTGCCTTCTGAAGAGCTCACCTGTAGACGTCCTACTGAAGGAAGTGACCGATCACTTGCGCATAAGACAGTTCGCAGAAAGAGCAGCACTCTCCGCAGCCCTGAGTCTCTCGCTCCTCGGCTTGGGAACGACCACGGCCGCTGCGGACACCAGTTCCTCACTGCCCATCAGCTCGTACCGGGACATCGCTGTCGACGCGGCTCATCAGCAGGTGTTCCTCAGCGACCCGTTCGGCGGCAGCGTTCTGGTGACGGACTACACCGGCCAGGTCGTGAAGCGGTTCAGCGGTGAGGCCGGTGCCTGGGGCCTCGCGCTTTCCAGTGACTCCCGGACGCTGTACGTGGCCCTGCGGGACGCCGGCGCGATCGCCGCGATCGACACCGCCACGCTGGAGGAGACCGCCCGGTACGACACCGGCACCGGCGCGGGCGTCTACGCCGGTCCGACCTCGCTGGCACTGGCCGGCGGGAAGATCTGGTTCGGCTACAGCACCGACACCTGGCACGGCGCCCTCGGCGCCCTGGACCTGAGCGGCGCGGAGCCGGTTGTCACGCGAGGGCAGGGCCTCGACACGTTCCGCAGCTCTCCCCGCCTGGCCGCCACGCCGCAGCATCCGGACACCCTCGTCGCCGCCGAGTCCGACGGCAACGCCGCAACCCTGGCGGTGTACGACGTGAGCACCGGCCAGGCCGACACACAGGCGAAGCGCGTCGATCCAGGGCCGGACGGGTGCGAGAGCCTTCAGGACCTCGCCCTGACGCCGGACGCCCGGCAGGTCGTCGTGGCCTGCGCCGCGGCCCATTATCACCAGGTCTTCCGCACCGCCGACCTGGCGGACGACGGCATCTACACCACCAGTTGGTCCCCCGACGCGGTGGCCATCGCCCCCGACGGCACGATCGCGGCGGGGGTCTACGGGCCCTCCCGGCCCGATGTCCAACTGTTCACGCAGGGCAACTCCACGGCCTTCGCGTCCTGGGACTTCCCGTCGCCCTCCGATTACGCCGACACCACCGTCGAGACCGCCGGTCTGGCCTGGGCCCCGGACGGCAGCCGGGTCTTCGCCGTCACCGAGACCAGCGGCTCTTCGGCCCTGACGCTGCAGGTCCTGAACCACCCGCAGGTCGCCACCACCGTCACCGTGCAGGCACCCGCCTCGTCGCCCCGGAACCAGGACCTCACCCTCACCGGAAAGCTCGAAGCGCCCGTGGGATTCGGCGCGGGGAGCACGGTCGACATCTGGCGGCTCGACGACCCCCTGGCAGGTGAGGGCACGCTGATCGGGTCCGCGCCCGTCGCCGCGGACGGCACGTTCGGCTACACGGACCGTCCGAGGGCCAAGGGCGATGTCCAGTACACCGTCCAGTACTACGGTGACGCGCGGCACGCCTATGCCTACGGCACGGCCACGGTCGACATCACCTCTGACTGACCTCGCCACCGAAGGCGAACGTGCGAGGCCCCGGGAAGCTCACCCGGGGCCTCGTTCGCTCGGGTTGTCGGACCTGGTGAACCGCGCCGGAGTAGGGCAAACCCCAGTGAGAACACGGACGTTGGCCGGATGGGGAGGACGGACGTGATCCGCGAGGCTGCTGTGCATGAAGCAGAGCAGAAGCACACGAGCCGCCTGGATCGCCGTCTCCGCCGCCCTTCTCGGGCTTGCCGCCCCACTGACCACCTCCGTACCCGCCTCCGCGACGGGCCCCTCCATCGACTGGGGCGGGTGCGAAGGCAGCGGGCTCGACCCGAGGCAGGAGTGCGCGACCGTCGAGGTACCGATGGACTACGCCGACCCGGGTGGCCGGAAGATCGACATCGTGATCTCCCGCATCCCCAGTGATAAGCCGGCCGCCCGCCGTGGCGCCCTGCTGATGATCCCCGGCGGGCCCGGCGGCTCCAGCCTGAACGACCCCTCGGGCAAGGGGCAGAAGTTACCGCAGGACGTGCGTGACGCCTATGACCTGATCGGTTTCGCCCCGCGCGGGCTCGCGCCCTCCACCTCCGTCAGCTGTGGCCTCGACCATGGCGACCTCGCCACCTCGAAGCTGCGGCCCTGGCCCGCCCCGGACGGGTCGGTCACCGAGAACATGGCCACCGCACGGCGGACGGCGGCCGCCTGCGCGCGCAACGGCGGTGAGCTGATCCGGCACATCAGCACGGTCGACGAGGCCCGCGACATCGACCGTGTCCGGGCCGCGCTCGGCGAGCGCAGGCTCTCCGCGTGGGGTGTCTCGTACGGTACGTACGTCGGCGCCGTCTACAGCCAGTTGTTCCCGCACCGCACCGACCGCGTCGTGCTCGACAGCAACGACAACCCCGATCCCTCCCGGGTCTCCCGCGCCTGGCTCGCCGGGCACGAGACCGGCGTCGAGGACACCTTCCCCGAGTTCGCCAAGTGGGCCTCGGCGCCCGGCAATCGGGACCGGGTGGCCGAGACGGCGGCCGAGGTGCGACCGCTGTTCCTGCGCCTGGCAGCGCGGCTCGACCGCGCACCGATCCCCTGGCCCGGCGCCAACCCCGAGGAGCTGAACGGCAACGTGCTGCGCCAGACCATGCTGGACAGCCTCTCCTCACCGAGCCGCTTTCCCACCCTGGCCAAGCTGATGCTGGCCGCGCGGAACGGCACCGTGCCGCCCGCGCCCGTGGCGCCGCCGGAGCCGGTGCTGCAGAACGTCGCCGCGGTCGGCGCCGCGACCCTCTGCAACGACGTGGCGTGGCCCACATCGGCGGCCGAGTACCAGAAGGGGGTCACCAAGAGCCGCACGGAACACCCGCTGACCGCGGGCATGCCCCGGAACGCGATGATCTGCGCTGCCTGGCCGTATTCGCCGAGGCAGGCGCCGGTACGGATCACCGCCCACGGGCCGTCGACCATCCTGCTCGTGCAGAACGAGCGCGATGTCGTCGCTCCGCTGAGCGGCGCCCTGAAGCTCCGCGACGCCCTGGGCCGGCGCGCCGTCATGGTGACCGTTGACTCCACCGGCCACGACGCCTACCTCGCCAACGGAAACGCGTGCGGCGACCGCGTCGTCTCCCGCTTCCTGGCGACCGGGGAGCGGCCGAACGAGGACACCTACTGCGCCTAGGCGGGCATCCACCCCTCCCGCTGTCTGATCCGTTGGATCCGTACGGGCCGCTCAGGCGTCTACGTCGGCATGGATGGTATCGACGGTATCGACGGTATGGACCTGGAGAAGCCGCCGCAGCGGCAGCCCGGCGAGGGGTGTCTCACCGTTGCGATCCGTCTGCCCGTGCGGATCGTCGTGCTCGTCCTTGTCGTGCCGGTGCGCATGGTCTGGGACGCGCTGGTCGTCGGCGGACGGCTCCTGCGCGACACCGTGCTGCGGCCGGTGGGCCGGGTGCTGGCGTGGGTGGCGTGGGCGGTGTTCGTGTGGCCATGGGTGACGCTGTGGCGGTACGTCCTCGTGCCGCTCGGCAGGGGGCTCGCCTGGCTGGGCCGTGTCCTCGTCGTCGTACCGGCAGTGTGGGCCTACCGGAACGTGTTGACGCCGGCCGGGCGCGGTATCGCCTGGGTGCTGCGGGCGATCGGTGCCGGGCTCGGCTGGGTGCTGCGGGGGATCGGTGCCGGGCTCGGCTGGGTGTACGCGCGCGTGCTGACCCCGGTGGGGCATGCCGTCCTGTGGCTGCTCAAGGGCATCGGGTACGTCCTCGCCGTCCTCGGCACCGGCGTGTACGCGGTGGTGGCGTGGCTCGTGCGACATCTGGTCGTCGTACCGGCCGTGTGGCTCTACACGTACGTGTTGACGCCGGTCGGGCACGGGATCGCCTGGCTCGCGGCCGGTCTCATGTGGCTCGTCCGTGTGATCTTCACCGGCATAGGAGCCGCCCTCTACTGGACCGTGCGCCTTCTGCTCGTGCTGCCCGCGCTCACCCTCTGGCGGTGGATCCTCGCCCCGGTCGGACGCGTCCTCGTGGTCGTCGGGCGCGAGATCGGGGAGGCGCTCGGGCATGCCTGGCGCGTCGCCGGGCACATCTCGCTCGCGGTGGGGCGGTTCCTCGGGACCCTCTTCCGGTGGATCTTCGTGGAGCCGGTGCGGTGGGTGTACCGGACGGTGCTGACGCCCCTCGGACACTTCGTGCGCGACACCGTGCTGCGGCCCGCCGCCGAGGCCGCGCGCAGCGTGGGCCGGATCACACGGCAGGCGCTGGCCGCGGCACGCGAGACCGCTCGGCAGGCGCGGGCCGACTTCCGCCGCATGCTCTTCGGAGACCCCCGCGAGCCGGAGACCATCTCCCGGGGGGAACCTACGGCCGGTGACACACGTACTCTAGGTAGCAGTACGACCGCTCTCACGAAGGACTGAACGACACTGGGCAAGCGACAGCCCGAAGGCCCGCCGCCCGCACCCGCGGTGCAGCGCATCCGACTGCGCTACACCAAGCGCGGCCGCCTCCGGTTCACCAGCCACCGTGACTTCCAGCGCGCCTTCGAGCGTGCGCTGCGCCGTGCCGAGGTGCCGATGGCGTACTCGGCGGGGTTCACGCCGCATCCGAAGGTGTCGTACGCCAATGCCGCACCCACCGGCACGGGCAGTGAGGCGGAGTATCTGGAGATCGCGCTCACCGAGGCGCGTGACCCGGACAAGCTGCGCGAGCTCCTCGACGAGTCGCTGCCCGGCGGGCTCGACATCATCGAGGCGGTCGAGGCCCGCACCTCCGGGCTCGCCGAGCGGCTCACGGCGTCGGTGTGGGAGCTGCGCCTGGACGGCGTGGAACCCGCGGACGCCGAGCGCGCGGTGGCCGCCTTCAACGCGGCCGGGATCGTCGAGGTCCAGCGCATGACCAAGAACGGCATCCGCACCTTCGACGCCCGTTCCGCAGTCGCGAGCCTCGACAGCAAGGAAGTGCACAGTTCGCAGGCTGATAGGCCGACCGACCAGCCCTGTGCGATACTGCGGCTGGTTGTTCGGCACGTGACGCCTGCCGTACGACCCGACGACGTCCTGTCCGGTCTCCGCGCCGTGGCCGACCTGGCGCCGCCGGTCCCCGCAGCGGTGACCAGGCTGGCGCAGGGGCTGTTCGATGAAGAGACCGGCACGGTGACCGACCCGCTCGCGCCCGACCGCGAGGCAGTAGCGACCGAGCCGACCACGGCCGCCGCGACTGCCGCCGCGACGGCGCCGGCGTAGGGAAGGTTCCGCGTAGGGACGGACGTCGTAGCGCCGCCCTCGACTCGGGAGCCACCTGGGTCGGGCAGCGCACCGACCAGAAGACTTTCGCCAGGCCGTACGCAACATGCGTACGGAACCGGCGAGACAAGACACAGAGAGCTCCCGTGCGGCGCCCGCGCCCCGGACGGCGGCACCGCGCATCGCGCGAGCCGCGGACGTCACCGGCGATGCCGGACCAGGCGCGGCGCCCGGGAGCCTGACGGGAGAAACGCCCGCATGCTCGAACCGACCGAACCCATCAAGGGTTCCGAAAACAACACCCCCAGCGACACCCTGCCCCCGCGCCGCCGCCGCCGTGCCGCGTCGCGTCCGGCGGGGCCGCCGTCGGCCGTGGCCGACGCCGCGACGGCCGAGGCCATGACCGGAACCGCGCCGGCCATACCGGCCGAGGAGGCCGTGCAGCCTGCCGAGGTAGTGGAGGCCGTGGAAGCCACTGGGGCCGAAGAGATCGAAGAGACGGAGGCGGTGGCCGAGGCTGCCGTTCCCGATGAGGCCGAGGCGCCCGCCGCCGTCGAGGCCGGGGCGGAGCCGGTTGCGGAGGAGGCGGCGCCGCGTCGTGCGCGTCGTCGTGCCACGCGTCGGGTGTCCGCGCCCGCCGGTGCGCCGGAGTCCGCCGAGTCCGTCGAGGTCGTGGTGCCCGCGGTTGCCGAGGGTGTCGAGGCGCCGGCGGCCGTTGAGGCGCCCGTGACTGCCGAGGTTTCCGCCGCTGCGTCCGAGGCCGTTGAGGCTGGGGCGGAGCCGGTTGGCGAGGAGGCCGCGCCCAAGGGCCGTACGCGTCGTCGCGCTACGCGTCGGGTGTCCGCGCCGGCCGGTGCGCCGGAGTCCGCCGAGTCCGTCGAGGCCCCCGCGGCCGTTGAGGCGCCGGTGACTGCCGAGGTTTCCGCCGCTGCGTCCGAGGCCGTTGAGGCTGGGGCGGAGCCGGTTGGCGAGGAGGCCGCGCCCAAGGGCCGTACGCGTCGTCGTGCCACGCGTCGGGTGTCCGCGCCGACCGGTGCGCCGGAGTCCGCCGAGTCCGTCGAGGCCCCCGCAGCGCAGCCCGCCGTCGTGGCCGCCGAGGCGCCGGTGAGCGAGGAAGCCGAGCCGGCACTCGCCGAGGAGACCCCCGCCGCCGAGGAGGCCACCCCGCGCCGCACCCGTCGCCGGGCCACCCGCCGGGTGTCCGCGCCCGCCGGTGCGCCCGCGGAGGAGGTCGTCGCAGTGCCCGTGGAGGCGCCCGTGACCGCCGCCGAGACCGAGGCCGAACCCGTCGCGGTCCCCGCCGCGGCGCAGGCGGAGCCGGTCGCCGAGGAGTCCGCCCCGCGCCGTAGCCGCCGTCGTGTCGTCCGTAAGGCCGCCGGTGGGTTCTCCGAGCCCGCGCGGCCCGCCGTCGAGGAGGCAGCCGAGGGCGCGCAGCGGCCCGCGCGGCCCGCCGTCGCCGTGTTCCAGGCGCCGGTGTTCACCGAGCCGATGTTCCAGACCCCGGAGCGGGCCGCCGCTGCCGCTGCCGCCGAGGCCGCGGAGCACGAGGAGGCCGTCGCCGAGGAGGAGGCCGCCGGTCCGCGGCGGCGCCGTCGTCGCCGGGGCGGCGACGAGGAGCCTGTGGCCGTGACGCCCGAGACCACCGACGAGGTGGAGGAGGCCGAGGAGCCGGAGGAGTCCGCCGAGGGCGAGGACGGCGAAGAGGCCGAGGAGCCCGGTTCGCGCCGTCGCCGTCGCCGCGGTGGCCGTCGCCGTCGCCGTGGTGAGTCCGCCGAGGCGGACGGCGAGTCCCCGGAGGCCGAGGAGCTCGCCGCCGAGCAGGCCGCCCAGGATGCCGAGGACACCGCCGAGCAGGTGGAGGAGGACGCCGAGGAGGCGGAGGAGGAGCACGACGAGGAGTCGGTCGGCTCCAGCAGCAGCCGTCGCCGCCGTCGGCGCCGCCGCCGGGCCGGTGACGCGTCCTTCGACACCGAGCCGTCGTCCGACGACCCGGAGCGCACGGTCGTCAAGGTGCGCGAGCCGCGCAAGAAGGACGAGCCGTCCGACGAGGTGCAGTCCATCAAGGGCTCGACCCGGCTGGAGGCCAAGAAGCAGCGCCGCCGCGAGGGCCGCGAGCAGGGCCGTCGCCGTGTGCCGATCATCACCGAGGCCGAGTTCCTGGCCCGCCGCGAGGCCGTCGAGCGCGTGATGGTCGTCCGCCAGAACGGCGACCGCACCCAGATCGGCGTCCTGGAGGACGGCGTGCTCGTCGAGCACTACGTCAACAAGGAGCAGTCGACCTCGTACGTCGGCAATGTCTACCTCGGCAAGGTGCAGAACGTCCTGCCGTCGATGGAGGCCGCCTTCATCGACATCGGCAAGGGCCGAAACGCCGTCCTGTACGCCGGTGAGGTCAACTTCGAGGCGCTGGGCATGGCCAACGGGCCGCGCCGCATCGAGTCCGCCCTCAAGTCCGGGCAGTCCGTGCTCGTCCAGGTCACCAAGGACCCGATCGGGCACAAGGGCGCGCGTCTGACCAGCCAGGTCTCCCTGCCGGGCCGCTACCTCGTGTACGTGCCCGAGGGCTCGATGACCGGCATCAGCCGCAAGCTGCCCGACACCGAGCGGGCCCGGCTGAAGACCATCCTCAAGAAGATCGTCCCCGAGGACGCGGGCGTCATCGTGCGCACCGCCGCCGAGGGTGCGAGCGAGGACGAGCTGCGCCGGGACGTCGAGCGGTTGCAGGCGCAGTGGGAGGAAATCCAGAAGAAGTCGAAGAACGGCGGCAGCTCGAACGCACCGTCGCTGCTGTACGGCGAGCCGGACATGACCGTCCGGGTCGTGCGCGACATCTTCAACGAGGACTTCTCCAAGGTCATCGTCAGCGGCGACGAGGCGTGGCAGACCGTCCACGGATACGTCTCCCACGTCGCCCCCGACCTGGCCGAGCGGTTGCAGCGGTGGACCTCCGAGGTGGACGTCTTCGCCACGTACCGGATCGACGAGCAGCTCGCCAAGGCGCTGGACCGCAAGGTGTGGCTGCCCAGCGGCGGTTCGCTGGTGATCGACCGGACCGAGGCGATGGTCGTCATCGACGTCAACACCGGCAAGTTCACCGGTCAGGGCGGCAACCTCGAAGAGACGGTCACCAGGAACAACCTGGAGGCGGCCGAGGAGATCGTGCGTCAGCTGCGGCTGCGCGACCTCGGCGGCATCATCGTGATCGACTTCATCGACATGGTGCTGGAGTCCAACCGGGACCTGGTGCTGCGGCGCCTGCTGGAGTGCCTGGGCCGGGACCGTACGAAGCACCAGGTCGCCGAGGTGACCTCGCTGGGCCTCGTCCAGATGACGCGCAAGCGGGTCGGACAGGGCCTGCTGGAGTCGTTCTCCGAGACCTGTGTCCACTGCAACGGCCGTGGCGTGATCGTGCACATGGACCACGCGGCCGTGGCCGTCGGCGGCGGCAAGCGCAAGAAGCGCGGCCGTGGCGGCGTCGAGCAGGAGCCCGAGACGCACGAGGCGGTGGCCACGGAGGTCGAGGAGACCGTCGAGGTCGCGCCGGCCGCCGAGGAGACCCAGGCGGAGGTGGCTGCCGAGGTCGCGGTTCCGGCCGCGCTGCCCGAGCCCGCCTTCGCGCCGGACGAGGAGCTGTACAGCAGTGTCGCCGAGGCCGAGGCCGCCGTTTCCCGGGGCCGTGCGCGGCGCCGGGTGACCCGGCGGGCGTCGGCTCCCGCGGGTGCGCCGCGCGAGGAGCGGGCTCCGAAGTCCCGTACGGTCGAGCGCGCGCCGAAGTCGCGTCAGGACGCGGAGGCGGAGCCGGTGGCGGCCGAGGACCCGGTCGTCGAGGCGCCCGCACCGGTCGTCGAGGCGTCGGTACCCGCCGTCGAGGCGCCGGCGCCGGTCGAGGAGGAGGCCGCGCCCAAGGGCCGTACGCGCCGTCGTGCGACCCGCAAGGTGTCGGCGCCGGCCGTTGCGCCCGCGGAGGCCGTGACGGTCACGGAGGCCGCGCCGGAGGCTGCTGAGCCGCAGGCCGAGCCCGTCGCCGAGCAGGCCGCTGAGCCTGTCGAGAGCGCGAGCGCCGCCCCGGCCCGTCCGCGTCGCCGTGCCGTGCGCAAGGCCACCGCGCCCACCTCGTCGGAGGAGGCGGCCGTAGTGGTCGTCCCGGCGGCCGCGGAGGAGGCACTCGCCGAGGCTCCGGCCGCCGAGGGCCCCGAGGCCGAGGAAGTGGTTCCGGCCAAGAAGACGGCCGCCCGCAAGACGGCCAAGAAGGCCACGGCGAAGAAGGCCGCCACCAAGAAGACCGCGGCCAAGAAGGTCACGGCCAAGAAGGCGACGACGGCCAAGAAGGCGGCGAAGACCGTCAAGACGGCGGCCGCCAAGTCCGCGTCGAAGAAGACCGCGGCGGCGGAGCAGACGCTGCCGTCCGTCTCGGCCTCCACCGACGAGGGCTGATCCGGTAGAGCCGACACTGTGTGGTCCTGTCCGTTGCGGGCAGGACCACACCGTTTCCCCCCACGGGCGCGAGCCACCGTGCGATGGATCGCGCCCGACGATGAGTTGTGCCGCCGAACCCCTGCCCCGCGGCGTCGGCGGAACATGCCGAATGTAAGGAGAGAACCGCGATGATAGGCCTCGTGTTGGCGGCCGGCGCCGGACGGCGTCTGCGCCCCTACACCGACACCCTGCCCAAGGCCCTGGTGCCCGTGGGAGCGGAGGACGGGCCGGACGCCCTGACCGTCCTGGACCTGACCCTGGGCAACTTCGCCGAGGTGGGTCTGACCGAGGTCGCGATCATCGTCGGCTACCGCAAGGAGGCCGTGTACGAGCGCAAGGCGGCCCTGGAGCAGAAGTACGGCGTCAAGCTCACCCTGATCGACAACGACAAGGCCGAGGAGTGGAACAACGCCTACTCCCTGTGGTGCGGTCGTGACGCCCTCAAGGACGGCGTGATCCTCGCCAACGGCGACACCGTGCACCCGGTCTCCGTGGAGAAGACGCTGCTGGCCGCGCGCGGCGACGGCAAGAAGATCATCCTTGCCCTCGACACGGTGAAGCAGCTCGCCGACGAGGAGATGAAGGTCGTCGTGGACCCCGAGAAGGGTGTCCAGAGGATCACCAAGCTGATGGAGCCGTCAGAGGCGACGGGTGAGTACATCGGCGTGACCCTCATCGAGGGCGACGCGGCCGAGGAGCTGGCCGACGCGCTGAAGGCGACCTTCGAGCGGGATCCGCAGCTCTACTACGAGGACGGCTACCAGGAGCTGGTCAACCGCGGCTTCAAGGTCGACGTGGCGCCGATCGGCGACGTCAACTGGGTGGAGATCGACAACCACGACGACCTCGCCAAGGGCCGGGAGATCGCGTGCCGGTACTGACGAGGCTCATCCCCTCGCCGGTCGTCGTGGACATCCGCCCGGGTGCCCTCGACGACCTGGCGGGCGTACTCGCCGACCAGCGCATCTCGCACTCGGGCAAGCTCGCCGTCGCGGTCAGCGGCGGCTCCGGCGCCCGGCTGCGCGAGCGGCTCGCCCCCTCCCTGCCCGGCGCCGCCTGGTACGAGGTCGGCGGCGGCACCCTGGACGACGCGGTGCGACTGGCCGACGAGATGAAGTCCGGCCGCTACGACGCGGTCGTGGGGCTCGGCGGCGGCAAGGTCATCGACTGTGCGAAGTACACCGCCGCGCGCATCGGCCTGCCCATGGTCGCGGTCGCCACCAACCTCTCCCACGACGGCATCTGCTCGCCGGTGTCCATCCTGGACAACGACGCGGGACGCGGCTCCTACGGCGTGCCGTCACCCATCGCGCTCCTCATCGACCTCGACGTCATCCGCGAGGCCCCGGTGCGCTTCGTGCGTGCGGGCATCGGTGACGCCGTGTCGAACATCTCAGCGGTCGCGGACTGGGAGCTGTCCCACCGCGTCAACGGCGAGAAGATCGACGGCCTCGCCGCCGCGATGGCCCGGCAGGCGGGCGAGGCGGTACTGCGCCACCCGGGCGGCTGTGGCAACGACGGGTTCCTGACCGTACTGGCCGAGGGGCTGGTGATGTCGGGCATAGCGATGTCGATCGCCGGGCACACCCGGCCGTCGTCCGGCGCCTGCCATGAGATCAGTCACGCCCTCGACCTGCTGTACCCCAAGCGCGCGGCGAGCCATGGCGAGCAGGTGGGGATCGGCGCCGCCTTCGCCATGTACCTGCGGGGCGACCAGGACGGGTCCCGGCTGATGGCCGAGGTACTCCGCCGGCACGGGCTGCCGGTGGTGGCGGAGGAGATCGGGTTCAGCGACGACGAGTTCGTGCGGGCCGTGGAGTTCGCGCCTCAGACGCGGCCCGGCCGTTACACGATCCTGGAGCACCTGGAGCTGTCGCCGACGCGCATCAAGGAGGCGTACACCGACTACGTCGCGGCGGTCGCGGGGTGACACGGCGGCCCGGTTTGACCCCTGTAGGGCAGGCCCCGTAACCTTGACCGTCGGCGTGTCCGTAGATGCGCCACATCCCCGTAAACCTCTTCCTCCCTGGCACGAGTGGCCGGGAGAGGCCGCCCGGGTCGGGCGGCTGGACTGCGGGGTTCCGTTCCCGAGCGAGAGAGTGAGATCCGCGTGTACGCCATCGTGCGCAGCGGTGGTCGCCAGCACAAGGTTGCTGTCGGCGACATCGTTGAGGTTGACAAGATTTCCACTGCCAAGGTTGGCGACACGGTCGAGCTCTCGACCCTGCTCGTGGTCGACGGCGACGCTGTGACCAGCGACCCGTGGGTGCTGGCCGGCATCAAGGTCCAGGCCGAGGTCGTGGACCACCACAAGGGCCAGAAGATCGACATTCTGCGCTACAAGAACAAGACCGGCTACCGCCGTCGTCAGGGCCACCGCCAGCAGTACACGGCGATCAAGGTCACGTCGATCCCCGCGGCTGCGAAGTAAGGGACTGAGGAGACATGGCACACAAGAAGGGCGCATCGTCCACCCGGAACGGTCGCGACTCCAATGCCCAGCGGCTCGGCGTGAAGCGCTTCGGCGGTCAGGTCGTCAACGCTGGTGAGATCCTGGTCCGCCAGCGCGGCACCCACTTCCACCCGGGCGCCGGCGTCGGCCGTGGCGGCGACGACACGCTGTTCGCGCTGCAGGCCGGTGCGGTGGAGTTCGGCAGCCACCGTGGCCGCAAGGTCGTGAACATCGTTCCGGTCGCCTGACCCGAGCGTTTCACACGCCTTCGCGAGCAATCGCGAGTCTTCGTGAGGCGGACCTCACTTCCCGGTCGGGAAGGCGGGTCCGCCTTTCGTTTGTTGAACAGCACACATACCGTATTTTTTCTGGAGGCACTGAACCATGACCACCTTCGTGGACCGCGTCGAACTCCACGTCGCCGCGGGTAACGGAGGCCACGGCTGTGCCTCCGTCCACCGTGAGAAGTTCAAGCCGCTCGGCGGCCCCGACGGCGGCAACGGCGGCCGTGGCGGCGATGTGATCCTCATCGTCGACCAGTCCGTCACCACGCTTCTCGACTACCACCACTCCCCGCACCGCAAGGCCACCAACGGCAAGCCGGGCGAGGGCGGCTTCCGTTCCGGCAAGGACGGCCAGGACCTGGTCCTGCCGGTGCCGGACGGCACGGTCGTCCTCGACAAGGCGGGCAACGTGCTGGCCGACCTGGTCGGGCACGGAACGTCGTACGTCGCCGCCCAGGGCGGTCGCGGCGGACTCGGCAACGCGGCGCTGGCCTCCGCCCGCCGCAAGGCGCCCGGCTTCGCGCTGCTCGGCGTGCCCGGTGACCTCCAGGACATCGTCCTGGAGCTGAAGACGGTCGCGGACGTGGCCCTGGTCGGCTACCCGAGCGCGGGCAAGTCCTCGCTCATCTCCGTGCTGAGCGCGGCGAAGCCCAAGATCGCGGACTACCCGTTCACCACCCTCGTACCCAACCTGGGCGTCGTCACGGCGGGCTCGACGGTGTACACCATCGCCGACGTTCCCGGACTGATCCCGGGCGCCAGCCAGGGCAAGGGGCTCGGCCTGGAGTTCCTGCGGCACGTGGAGCGGTGCAGCGTGCTGGTCCACGTGCTGGACACGGCGACGCTGGAGTCCGACCGCGACCCGGTCTCCGATCTCGACGTCATCGAGGAGGAGCTGCGGCAGTACGGCGGACTCGGTGACCGTCCGCGCATCGTCGTCCTGAACAAGATCGACATTCCGGACGGCCAGGACCTCGCCGAGATGGTCCGGCCCGACCTGGAGGCGCGTGGCTACCGCGTCTTCGAGGTGTCGGCGGTGGCGCACATGGGACTCAAGGAGCTGTCCTACGCGGTCGCCGAGCTGGTCGCCAAGGCGCGCGCCGCCAAGCCGAAGGAAGAGGCCACGCGCATCGTCATCCGGCCGAAGGCGGTCGACGACGCCGGCTTCACGGTCACGCGCGAGGAGGACGGGCTGTTCCGGGTACGGGGCGAGAAGCCCGAGCGCTGGGTGCGGCAGACCGACTTCAACAACGACGAGGCCGTCGGCTATCTCGCCGACCGGCTCAACCGCCTCGGTGTCGAGGAGAAGCTGGTGAAGGCGGGCGCACGCTCGGGCGACGGTGTCGCCATCGGCCCCGAGGACAACGCGGTCGTCTTCGACTGGGAGCCGTCGCTGACGGCCGGTGCGGAAATGCTGGGCCGGCGCGGTGAGGACCACCGGTTCGAAGGGGCACGTCCGGCCGCGCAGCGGCGCCGGGACCGCCAGGCCGAACGCGACGAGGCGCAGCAGGAGTTCGACGACTTCGAGCCCTTCTAGTACCCCAACAGGCAAAGTTCGCCCCGTCGCGACGCCCGGCACGCTCCCCCAAGCTCTTCGAGCAGGGGGGACCCCCACTCGCCGCACCGGCCGAAAGCCCAAGTACATCCAGTACGAGGGCTTCCGGCCGGCACACCGAGAGCACGCACCGGACGCCGCTCCTTGACGGGCAAACGTTGCCTGCCGGGGCACTAGTCCGCCGAGTCGGGCATTCCGCTCACACTGCTGCAGCACGGCACATCGAGGTCATCGGTGGACGACGGCTCCACCGATGACAGCGCCGCCCTCCTCGGCCGGCGGGCGGAGTGCCCCGGGTCGCCACCGCACACGTGTCCCAATCGTGACCATCAGTTGAACAACTCTCTCCCGCTCGTTCCTGTCTAAACGACCGGGAGCCCTCCGCACAGTCGGCACACATCCCGCCGACAGGCGGAGCCGACACGTGCCCACCGGGTACCCGTGCGGTAACCGGTTCTCGGGCCACGTTTGAGGACGGCGTCGGCACGCGACGCCCTGTAGGGGGTAATTCACGTTGAAGATCGCATTCCTGGTCCGCGACCTCTGCCACATGGGGGGCGTGGTGAGCGCGACGCAGAACCTGGCTGGAGCGCTCGCGGAGAAACACCAGGTGGAGATCGTGGCGTTGCGCAAGGTGCGCGACGAGTCGTACTTCCCCCTCGACCCGCGGGTGTCGGTACGGGTGCTGAGTGATCTGCGCCCGCACTCGCCGGTCTCCGACGTCGACAACCCGCTGGTGGACAAGTTCCCGCTGATCTACCCGCTGAACGTCGGCGCGAAGACGCCGGTGGTGAGCCGGCTCGCCGAGCTGCGACTGCTGGAGTACCTCGCCACCACCGACGCCGACGTGGTGGTCAGCTCCAGCCCGCGCAACACCATCATGCTGGCCCAGGCTCCGGGGACCTACCTCAAGCTCACGCAGGAGCACTCGAAGCCTGCCATCTACGCCAAGGACATCAAGGAGCGGCTCTTCCCCGCGTACCTGTCCCTGGACGCGCTGACGGCGCTCACGCCCGAGGAGGTCGCCGACATCGGTCGGCAGGTGCCCGGAGTTCGGGACCGGCTCGCGGTCATGCCCAACTGTGTGCCCGCCACGCCGGTTCGCTCCAACGGCACCAACAAGATCGTGATCGCGGCCGGTCACCTCACCGACAACAAGAACCACGCGCTCCTCATCGAGGCCTTCGCCAAGGTCCACGCCCAGGCGCCCGACTGGACGCTGCGCATCTACGGAAGCGGCACCGAGAAGGCCCGGCTGCGGGCCCGCATCTATGAGCTGGGGCTGTCCGACAGCATTCTGCTGATGGGCCAGGTCGCCCCGGTCACGCCCGAGTTCGGCAAGGGCTCGATCTTCGTGCTGCCCTCCAAGCGGGAGGCGTTCGGCAACGTCATCGTGGAGGCGATGGCGGCCGGGCTGCCCGTCGTCAGCACGGACGCCGACCATGGCCCGCGCAACATCCTCACCCACGGCGAGGACGGACTGATCGTCCCGCGCGGCGACGTGGAGGAGATGGCCAAGGCGATCCTGCAACTGGTGCGGGACGACGAACTGCGGCGGAAGATGTCCGAGAGCGCCGTGCGCAACGCCGAACGCTTCCACGAGACGGCCAGCCGCGAGCGCTTCGAAGCCATCCTCGAGCAGGCGTTCGCCCGCAAGGCGCTGCCCCGGCACGCCACCGCCCGGGTCGACGCACAGGGCAGCGTGCACATCGGTGTGGGCCGACTGCCCGAGGACGCCGACGGCGCCGACCTGGTGCTGCGCAGAAACGGCAAGAACGCCGAAGAACACCGTTTCACGCTGTCCGCCGAGGGCGAGGCACTCGTGCCCTGGGACGCCGGCATACCGCACGGCACCTGGGAGACGATCCTGGCCACCCCCTCGGGTGCCGAGGTGCCGCTGAGCACCGACGGCTACGGGTGCGACACCCGGGACCTGCTCGCCGTGGACCTGCCTCGGCCGGGGAGCCATCCGCTCGCGCTGCTGCTGCCGCACCGGCACGACGACGGCAGGCTGCTGGTACGCAGCGTGCTGCGCGAGGCGCATGCCGAGGTGGGCCCCGTCCGCGTGGACAAGCAGGCCATCCAGCTCCGGGCGGACCTGTGGGGAGCGGCGCTGGGCTCGGGCGCGGTGGTGGAAGCGGTGCACCGGCGAGAGAAGGAGCGCCTGCTCACCTTCCCCGTCCAGGACGCCGGTGACGGCACGGTCGCCGCGGTGATCGACTGCTCGACCCTGGTGCGCGAGCACACCGACGGCGAGGACAAGGAAGTCATCTGGGACTTCTGGGTCCGGCCGGAGGCGGGGGCGCCCCGCGTGGCCCTGGCGAAGCTGGCCACCGACGTGCTCAAGCCGATCGACGTGTTCACCTTCCCGCGGCCCGTGGTCACCACGGGCGCCGCCACGCCGCCGTCCGTGGTGAACCGGGCCGTCCGCAAGGCCCGCCGCACCCTCGGCACGACCCCGCCCCCGCTCCCGCCCGAGAACCGCCCCCGGAAGACCGAACTGCGGCCGTACTTCACGGCCCTGGGTCAGTTCGCGGTGAAGACCGTGCGGCTGTGACCGCGGCGCCGCCCCGTGGCACGCGGCGGCGAGCGCATTACAACGGGCCGGGCCCCGGAGGAGATGTCCTCCGGGGCCCGGCCCGTTGTGCTTCTTCGGCCGCCGGTCACAGCTCCCGGCTCTGCTCCAGCATCCGGTCCACGACCCGCGCCGAGGCGTGGCCGTCGTCCAGATCGCAGAACAGGTGGTGGAAGCGGTCGAAGCGGTCCTTGTACTCGACAGACACCTTGTCGATGTCGCGGATCGCGTCGATGAGCTCCTTGGAGTTGAAGACCAGCGGTCCCGGGGAGTCCTGCTCGAAGTCGAAGTAGAAGCCGCGCAGGGTGTCCCGGTAGTGCTCCAGGTCGTAGGTGAAGAACAGCATGGGCCGCTTCAGGTGGGCGTAGTCGAACATGACCGACGAGTAGTCCGTGATCATGATGTCGGCCGCCACATAGAGGTCCGCGATGTCCGGGTACTCCGACGCGTCCCACACGAAGCCGTTGCCTGCGCCCGGCACCGCGTCCACCACGTTGGAGTGGCGGCGGATGAGCAGGACGTGGTCGTCGCCCAGGCGCCGCTGCGCGTCCTCGAGGTCGATGCGCAGGTCGAACAGGTACTGGCCCTGGCTGTGCGACTGGTCGTCCCGCCAGGTCGGCGCGTACAGCACGACCTTCTTGCCCTCGGGCAGACCGAGGGCCTTCTTCACCCGCTCGGCGATGCGGTCCTTGTCGGGCGAGTAGAGGTAGTCGTTGCGCGGGTAGCCCGCTTCCAGGATCTCGCCGTCATAGGAGAAGGCGCGCTTCAGGATCGGCGTGCTGAAGCGGTTGGAGGACACCAGCAGGCTCCACTGCTTCGCCTCCAGCGCCAGCTTTTCCTGGTAGCGGCGGTCGAAGTGCAGGGTGTCGATGTCATGGCCGATCTTCTTCAGCATCGTGCCGTGCCAGGTCTCCACGATGACCTGGCCGGGCCGCCGCTCGATCCAGTCCGGCAGGTGGCCGTTGGTGACGATGTAGCGGCTGGAGGCCAGGGCCTCGTACCACTCGTGGCCCCACATCCGCACCCGCTCGACGCCCTCGGGCAGGATGACCTGTCCGTCGCGCACGGCCCACAGGTGCTTGAGGTCCGAACCCCGGCGCACCAGCTCCTCGTACATCGCCCGCGGGCTGTCGGAGAACTGCTTGCCGTTGTAGCTGAGGTAGAAGACCTGGTCCTTCAGCGGCTGTTGGCGCAGCGCCTCGTACAGCTCGCGGCGCAGCTGCTTCTGGCGGTACGGGCCGCGCTCCAGGTCGCTGAGCTCCGAGCGGCAGTTCAGCTGCGGGAAGTCGGCCCAGCGGTTCTCCAGCCAGTAGCGACGTCCGTTCAGTTCGGCGCGGAGCGGGAACTGCGCGGCGGCGAGCCGGTCGGTGACGAAGGGGACGTCGGGCGTCTCCCCGTCGGCCGGACGCAGGAAGAGGTTCCAGCGGCCCGCGCGCAACGGCACGTTGCCGTTGCCGCCGAGCGTGGAGGGGTCGAAGGCGACCTCGAAGCGGCCGTCCTCGAACCAGCGGGCCTCCACGAAGCGCTCCTCGAAGCGGTTGCGGGGCTTGAGCAGGAACCGGGCGCCGGTGAGCCGGGGGTCGGTGTGCGCGGCGATGGTGATGCGGCCGTCCTGCAGGCCGACCCGGTCGATCATGGCGCGCCGGGTGCGTCCGGCGAACTTCAGATAGCCGTTGTTGCCGCCGACCACGGCCAGTTCGCACAGCGCGGCCTGCTCGCCCAGCGAGGCGGGCAGATTGAACCGCGCGTCTTCCAGGTCCTCCTGGAGCACGGTGCTGAACTGGCGCTCGGTGCCCTGCGGGTCCGTGGCGATCAGGACGGTGGACCAGGTGCGGCTCTCCGGCTGGGCCTTGGCGTCGATGCCCTCGTGGAACACCAGCGCCACATCGGCCACCGGCACCTCTGCCGAGAACCGGCGCGTGCCGCCGTCCTCGGTCACGGCCACCGGGTACTCGTGCACCTCGGCGCCCTTCTGGTTCTTCACGCGCAGCACCACGTGCTCACCCGCGGCGAGGGGAACCCGGAGCTCGCCGGTGACCTTGAGCCGGTCGCCCTCCAGCGACCGTCCGGTGATCAGCGCCCGGACCTTCTCGACCCGGAGCTTGAGCGCCCCGCGCTCGACGGACGGCAGCAGCCGGAAGTCGGGGCTCAGCCATTGGTACGGCGGGAAGTTGGCGTCAGCGCCACCGCTGGAGTGCACTGCGGCGCGGCGCACCAGACCGGAGGCGTAGAGGCCGAGCCCCACGTGCCACAGGCCCTCCTGCCACTCGCCGCCCTTGCGCAGCTTCGCCGGGTCGAGGGTGACCTCCCAGCCGGCCCAGTCGTAGTTGTAGCGGTCCTGCCCGGACTCGGTGGTGCACTCGGGGCGCTCGACGTTCCGGGCCGGCAGCAGGATGCGGCGGCGGCTCTTGTCCTTGCGCAGCTGCAGGACCTTCACCGAGGAACGCTTCGAGGGCAGGTCGATCTTGTCGATCCAGGCATTGCCGGACAGCACCAGCTTGCCCTCCGACCAGGTCACCTCCTGCAGCGGGGCACGCATCTGCAGGTCCTGGTCGATGCGCAGCGCCTTGCGGGGGAAGTCCAGGTCGGCGTCGGCCAGGGACGGGAAGGAGGCGTACTTGCGGACCAGACCGCTTACCTCGATGGCCTCCCTGCGCCGCTGCCCGGCCAGCAGAGTGATGAGCTCGTCGAGCTGGTGCTTGCGCACCAGCAGCCACTGCACCCGCAGCTGGGCCGGCAGCGCCATGACGATCTTGGGATCGATGTTGTCCAGGAAGCGGTTGGCCGACCGCAGGAACTCGGCGCGGTACTCCTCGTCACCGTCGGGCACCACGTTGAGGAAGAGGCGCAGGTCGTCCATGAGGACGCGGCTGTCGTACTCCTTCTTGAGCCGGGCGAAGGTCTCGCCGGACTGCTCGGCCAGCCAGGCACTGATCTCCAGCACGGAGGTGGTGCGGTCGCGCACACCGGCCGGGTCGGTGCGGCGCTGCGTGATCGAGGGCGCGGACTCGCCCTCACGCAGCCGCCAGTAGTAGCAGGGCTCGGAGATCACGTCGACGGCTTCGGCGAGGTAGTGGGCCCGCATGGTGACGGGCGTGTCCTCGTACAGGCGGCCTTCGGGGAAGGCGAAGCCGTTCTTCTGCCAGAACGTCCGGCGGAACACCTTGTTGCAGGCGATCCGGTCGGCGACGAGCTTGCCGTACCGGGATATGTGGGTGCGCTGGCGGGCCTCGCCCGCGAGCATCCGCATCAGCGGCACCTGCCAGGACTTCTCACCCTTGAGGTGGAAGACGTTGCCGGTGGCGAAGTCCGAACCGGTTTCGTCCAGGCTGCCCACCATCAGACGGTAGGCGTCGGGCGGGATGACGTCGTCGCTGTCGATGAACGTCAGGAACTCCGACTCCGGGTCCATGTTGGCGATACCGGTGTTGCGGGCGGCCCCCAGGCCTCCGTTCTCCTTGCGTATCAGCCGGAACCGGGGGTCGCGCTCCGCGTACGTCTTGGCGATCGACGCCGAGTCGTCCGGCGAACCGTCGTCCACCATCAGGACCTCGAAGTCCTGGAACGTCTGTGCCGCCAACGAGTCGAGACAGGCCGGCAGATAGCGCTCGACGTCGTACATGGGGACGATGACACTGAGGCGAGGGGCCATGTGTTGGTGGGTCTCCTATCCGGGGTCAGGCCCGCTCGACCAGTTCGAGCGCCTGGGTGGGGTTCGGTGCGTGGGAACGTTCGGCGAACGGGACGAACGGCAGCGGGGTTTCCTCGCCGAGGAAGACCCGTCGTACCACGCGTTCGGCCGCGCGCCCGTCGTCGAACTCGCAGAAGCGCCGGCGGAACGCGTCCCGGCGTTCCGCCGCGTCGGTCCCGTCGTACTCGTTCGATCCGAGCAGCCTGATCAGCTCGGCCTGCGTGGTCGCCACCACGCCGGGCGGCTCCTCCAGCAGGTTGAAGTAGGTGCCACGGACCGCGGAGTAGATGTCCCAGTCGGGAGCGTAGGTGATGATCGGCCGGTCCAGGACGGCGTAGTCGAACATCGCGGAGGAGTAGTCCGTGATCAAGGCGTCCGCGGCCAGGTACAGCTCCTCCACCTGGGCGTGCCCGGAGACGTCGACGATCCGGCCGCTGCGACGCAGCTCGGCGACGTGCGGGGAGCTGCCGTAGAAGTAGTGGCCCCGCACCATCAGCGTCACGTCGGGCCCCAGCTCGTCGGCGACGCGCGCGAGGTCGAGGCTCGGGACGAACCCGGGCTGGTACTCGCGGTGGGTGGGCATGTACAGGAAGGCCTTGGCGCCGTCGGCCAGCCCGAGCGCGGCCCGTGCCCGGCGCACGTCCTCGGACGTGGCGTTCACGAGGATGTCGTTGCGCGGGTAGCCGGTCTCCAGCGAGATGTACGAACAGGGGTACACCCGCTCCCACACGGTGGTCGAGAACCGGTTGGAGCTGACGCTGAAGTCCCAGCGGTCGCAGCGCTCGAGGAGCTTGTCGAAGTTCATGTCGGTCGAGGCCGGGTACTTGCGCTGGTCCAGGCCCATGGTCTTCAACGGTGTGCCGTGGTGGGTCTGAAGGTGGATCTGACCCTCACGCTTGACCACCGTGTCGGCGAAGTTCACGTTGTTGACGAGGTACTTGGCGCGAGCGAGAGCCGCCCAGTACTCGCGTGAGCCCACGCGGACGTACTCCACGCCCTTGGGCACCTGGTCCACCGCCTCCGGGCGGATCGCCCACACGCGGCGGATGTGCGGGGCCAGACGCGCGAGTTCGGCGTCGATGGCCGCGGGGTTGCAGGAGACGCTGCGGCTCCAATAGGCGGAGAACAGGGCCAGGTTCTCGTCGAGCGGCAGCCTCAGCTGGGACTGGTAGAAGACGCCCATCGCACTGCGCTTCGACCGGTTCAGGGCGTTGCGCGTGCTCTTCCTGACCGCCTGACGGAACTTCACCGCGGCCGTGGCGCCGGCCATCGCGGTGTACGCGTCCCGCTCCAGCAGCGCGTACTTGTGGCCACGTCCGCCCGGTGGCCGCTGGAAGCCCTCGGGGCGGCGGGCACGGTAGTCGGCGGAGGCACGGTGGAAGAACTCCGCCCGCGCGTTCTGCGGCAGCCGGTCGGGGCGGTCCAGGATGGTCAGGTAGTGGTCGACCATCTTGCGGAACAACGGCTCGCGCCACCGGGCCAGTTCGGGATGGGCGTCGAGGAAGTCGAAGACCCGGCCGTACTGGTCGAAGACGTCGAAGTGCTTGCGACTGACGGTCTTGAGGATGTTGCCGCCCTCGCGCCGCTGCCGGTACATCACACAGACCCGGTCCAGCACGGTGATGCTCTGCGCGCTGATCATCGAGCAGAACGTCCAGGGGGCGTCCTCGTAGTACCCGGGCGGGAAGGTGAGGCCCTGACGGGATATGAAGTCCCGGCGGTACGCCTTGTTCCAGACGATCTGGAGAAGATCGAGAAGCTGCGGCCGGTCGGCGAGCGGGAACACGTCCGGGCCGTCACTCTTGAGCAGGTCCACCCGCTGGTTGGGGCGGATCCGGCCGTCCCAGTAGCTGCGGGCGTAGTCGTAGACCAATATCTCGGGGTCCCCGGTGGCTTCGAGCCGGTCGGCTATCGCCTTGAGCGCACCGTCGGACAGTGTGTCGTCGCTGTCCAGGAACAACACGTAATCGCCCTGGGCCTTTTCCAGGCCGGCGTTGCGCGCGCGTCCGAGCCCGACGTTTTCAGTGAGGTGAATCACATGAATGCGTGCGTCGCGCTGCGCGTACTCGTCGAGGATGGCGCCCGAGCTGTCCGGTGAGCAGTCGTCGACCGCGATGACCTCGAAGTCCGTGTAATCCTGCCCGAGCACGGAGTCGAGGCACTCGGTGAGGTAGCCCTGCACCTTGTACGCGGGGACGACGAGAGACAGTCTTGGCATCCTTCAACCTGTTCCGAGAACTGATCACACGAGCGTGAGCTGGGCCGGAGCGCCTCCGTTCGCCGACGGTCCTGGAGTGCGCTGCCGCATCAGCGTAAAGGGTTCACGTGAAATTCCATCGGCAAGGTAGCGGGGCCACCTGGGGAACGCTACGGTCGCGAAGCTCCACAGGCGGTCCCTTATTTCCCTTTTCTGGTCGACTGGAGAACTTCCTCACAGTCGCCCCCGCCCGTGTTCTTTGCGATTGCGCCCAAAATGCCGGACTCGATTTTCCCCCGTCCATGAACGAGTCTGCTGTCCAGTGACGAGGATGCGGGAGGCGTGAGGATGAGCTGGCTGGTCACGGGCGGTGCGGGGTACATCGGTGCGCATGTGGTGCGCGCCATGGTCGAGGGCGGCGAGAGCGTGGTCGTGTACGACGACCTGTCGACCGGCAGCGCCGACCGGGTGCCCGCCGATGTGCCGCTGGTCGTGGGCAGTGTGCTGGACGCGCCGCTCCTTGAGCAGGCGATTCGTGACCATGTTGTGACGGGTGTGGTGCATATCGCGGCCAAGAAGCAGGTGGGGGAGTCGGTTGAGCGGCCGCTCCATTACTACCGGGAGAACGTCACCGGTCTGCAGACCCTGCTCGAGGTGATGGCGGCCACCGGCGTCGACAGGATCGTCTTCTCCTCGTCCGCCGCCGTGTACGGCATGCCGGATGTGAACCTCGTCACCGAGGACACCCCCTGCGTTCCCATGAGCCCCTACGGCGAAACCAAGTTGGTCGGCGAGTGGCTGATCAACGCCGCCGCGCACGCCCACGGCCTCCGAGCCGCCTCCCTGCGCTACTTCAACGTGGCCGGGGCCGCCACCCCCGAACTGTCCGACTCGGGCGTCTTCAACCTCATCCCCATGGTGTTCGAGCGGCTGGAGGCCGGTGAGCCTCCCCGGATCTTCGGCGATGACTACGCCACGCCGGACGGCACCTGCGTGCGTGACTACATCCACGTGCAGGACATCGCCTCTGCCCATCTGGCGGCGGCGCGGCGCCTGAACGAGGCCCCGGAGGGGACCTCGCTCACCCTCAACATCGGCCGGGGCGAGGGGAGTTCGGTCCGGCAGATGGTGGACCGCATCCTCAAGGTCACCGGCAACGAGCAGCTGTCGCCCGAGGTGACCGACCGCCGCCCCGGCGATCCGGCGCGAGTGGTCGCATCGGCGGACCGTATCCGCGAGGAACTGGGGTGGGCCGCCCGCCACGGCCTGGACGACATGATCGAGTCCGCCTGGCAGGGGTGGCGCCACCGCCACGGCTGAGGCACGGTCAGGTCCTGCCAAGCGCGGCCTGCCCACCCCTACGGCAGGGGTGGGGCGGGACGCTGCGGCACCGTCGGGACGACGGGCGACACCGTCGGGACGAGGAGGGCGGATTCCACCGGGTGGAGCCTGCTCTGGGCCAGGTGCGCCGCGGTGGAGCCTGCTCTCGGACATGTCCGCCCGCGACCGCCACCCGCCACCCCGCACCTGCCGCCCACCGACCCCGCTCCTGCCCCCGCCCCACCCCAGCGGGTCCGCCCACTGAAACGCGCGGGCGCCCACCAGCCCTCTTCGCGTAGATTGCGCGGGAGAGCCGGAACGCGAGGGGACGACCGCACGTGGCAGGGGCAGCAAGGCAGGCAGTGGCGGACGCCCGCAGGATCGTCGTCAAGGTCGGATCCTCCTCGCTGACCACGGCCGCGGGCGGGCTCGACGCCGACCGCGTCGATGCCCTCGTGGACGTCCTCGCCAAGCACCGCAGCGGCGGTGAACGGGAGATCGTTCTCGTCTCCTCCGGCGCCATCGCCGCGGGCCTCGCCCCGCTCGGCCTGCGCCGCCGCCCCAAGGACCTCGCCCGCCAGCAGGCCGCCGCCAGCGTCGGCCAGGGCCTCCTGGTGGCCCGCTACACCGCCTCCTTCGCCCGCTACGCCGTCCGGGTCGGCCAGATCCTGCTGACCGGCGACGACACCAGCCGCCGCGCCCACCACCGCAACGCCTCCCGCACCCTCGACAAGCTCCTCGCGATGGGCGCGGTGCCGGTCGTCAACGAGAACGACACGGTCGCCACGGACGAGATCCGTTTCGGCGACAACGACCGCCTCGCCGCGCTCGTCGCCCATCTCGTACGGGCCGACCTGCTGGTCCTGCTGTCGGACGTGGACGGCGTGTACGACGGGGACCCCAGCAAGCCCGGGACCTCACGGATAGCGGAAGTGCGGGGGCCGGAAGACCTCGCTCACGTGGAGATCGGCAGCGCGGGCAAGGCCGGCGTCGGCACCGGCGGCATGGTCACCAAGGTCGAGGCCGCCCGGATCGCGGCGGCGGCCGGCATCCCCGTGGTGCTCACCTCCGCAGTCCACGCCGCCGACGCCCTCGCGGGCCGGGACACCGGCACCTACTTCCACCCCACCGGCAGGCGCTCCGCCGACCGGCTGCTGTGGTTGCAGCACGCCTCCACCCCGCAGGGCGCGCTCATGCTCGACGACGGGGCCGTGCGCGCGGTCGTCGAACGCCGCACGTCGCTGCTGCCCGCCGGTATCGCGGCCGTCGAGGGCGACTTCGTTGCGGGCGACCCCGTCGAACTGCGCGACAGCGCGGGACGGGCGGTGGCGCGCGGGCTCGTGAACTTCGACGCCAAGGAGATCCCCCGGCTGATCGGCCGCTCGACCAGGGAACTGGCGCGCGAACTGGGTCCGGCCTACGAACGCGAGGTCGTCCACCGGGACGACCTGGTCATCCTGCACCCGTGACGGTCCCGGCGGCGCGCCCCGCGCGGCCCTCCGGTGGGGACGTTCCGTAAAACCACCCCATGGAGCCTTGCGGCCTGCTCAACTTTGTCTCAGGGAACCATTCCGTACGAGCACCGCGTAAGGAGGAGGTCGTGAGACGAGTGCGCCCTGGGGTGGCGTCCCGCGGTGATGGCACCGCCGGTGCCTCTCGTGACGGCGGTGCCTTCCGCAAGACGGGCGAGGCGCGCGCCCTGACCAGCGTCACGGCCGGGCGGGCGTACGAGGAACCCGGCGACACGCCCCGCCTCTGGCACGTCACGCTCAGCGTCTCCGGCGAGGAGGCCCCGCTGACGGAGGTGCGGCGCGCACTCGAACAGCTCGCCCATGACCACCCCTTTCTGCTGACCAGCCGCTATGCGGGCGACCACGCGGAGATCCGCTACTGGGAGGAGGCCCGCGACCTGCACGACGCCGCGGCGGTCGCGCTGCGCCTGTGGGGCGAGCACCGCCAGACCGCGGGGCTGCCGCCCTGGGAGATCGTCGGACTGGAGGTCATCGACCGCGAGACCTACCACCAGCGGGTCGCCGAGGGGTACGGCCCGCTGCCCGCGACCCCGGTGGGCGTCCACCCCTTTTGAGGCGACTTGAGCCTTCTTCGCGGCTTGTCTCGGGGTGTGGGACAACCGCTGGACGGGTCCGTGAGGCGCACTACCCTTCCCTCATGACCTCGCTCTCGCCGTACGACTCCATGTCCCCGGTCAACCAGGCCGCCTACCGCGCCCAGGCCGCAGCCGCCGACCTCGCGCCGCTGCCGAGGGCCGAGAAGGACGACGCGCTGCTCGCCATGGCGGACGCGCTGGAGGTCCGTACGAGCGAGATCGTCGAGGCCAACACCAGGGACATCGCCAAGGCCCGCGAGGCCGGCACCAGCGAGGCGATCATCGACCGGCTCACGCTCACGCCCGAGCGGATCCGGGCCATCGCCTCCGACGTCCGGGACGTCGCCGCGCTGCCCGACCCGGTCGGCGAGGTCGTGCGCGGTTCCACCCTCCCCAACGGCATCGACCTGCGCCAGGTCCGCGTCCCGCTCGGCGTCGTGGGGATCATCTACGAGGCCCGTCCGAACGTGACCGTCGACGCCGCCGCCCTGTGCCTGAAGTCCGGGAACGCGGTGCTGCTGCGCGGCTCGTCCTCCGCGTACGAGTCGAACACCGCCCTCGTACGGGTGCTGCGTGACGCCGTCGGCGGCGCCGGACTGCCCGCCGACGCCATCCAGCTCGTGCCCGGTGAGGGCCGCGAGTCCGTGCGCGATCTGATGCAGGCCCGGGGCCTGGTCGACGTGCTCATCCCGCGTGGTGGCGCCTCCCTGATCCAGACGGTCGTCCAGGAGTCCAAGGTCCCGGTCATCGAGACCGGCACCGGCAACTGCCATGTCTACGTCGACGCCCAGGCCGACATCGACATGGCGATCGACATCCTGATCAACTCCAAGGCCCAGCGCGTGAGCGTGTGCAACGCCGCCGAGACGCTGCTGGTCCACCAGGACATCGCCCCCGAGTTCCTGCCGCGGGCCCTGGACGCCCTCGCGGATGCCGGGGTCACGGTGCACGCCGACGAGCGGGTGATGGCGTACGCCAAGGACTCCCGGGCGACGGTGGTCGAGGCCACGCCGGAGGACTGGGACACCGAGTACCTGTCGTACGACATCGCCGCCGCGGTCGTGGACTCCCTGGACAAGGCCGTGCAGCACATCCGGCTGTGGAGCTCCGGCCACACCGAGGCGATCGTCACCACCTCGCAGCAGGCCGCCCGCCGCTTCACCCAGCTGGTCGACTCGACGACGGTCGCCGTGAACGCGTCGACGCGGTTCACGGACGGCGGCCAGTTCGGCTTCGGCGCGGAGATCGGCATCTCCACGCAGAAGCTGCACGCCAGGGGGCCGATGGGCCTGCCGGAGCTGACGAGCACGAAGTACATCGTCACCGGGGACGGGCACGTACGGCGCTGAGCGGCGCGGGGACGCGTGTACGGCGCTGAGGGCGCGGGGACGGGCACGTGCGGCCTGTACGGCGCTGAGCGGCGCGAGGACGCACGTACGGCGCCGAGCGCCGTGGGGACGCGTGTCCCGGCGCTGAGCGGCGCGGGGACGGGCCGGTGAGGCGCTGGGGGCGCGGGAACGGGCCTCCTGTGAGGCGCTGAGCAGGCGCTTCCTGGCCGGTCGCCCTGCCGGTCGGGGCCGTTGTCCCTGGCGACCCCCTGTGGACTGTCTCGCCAGGCGGATGAATTTCCTTACCGTCTGCCCAAATTGACCCCCCAGGTCTACTCTGGATCCGTGCCGGAGGACGTGGGGGGCACGCCGTTTGCCGACGGCCGGGAGCCCGACGACGACCGCGACCGCGGAGGTATGGACGAAGAGTTCGCCTCCGTGGTCTTCGACGAGGCCTTCGTACGGGCGGCCGTGGTCCACGAGCCGACGGCCGTGGAGAGACTCCTCGCCGCCGCCCAGGCCCGCGCCGAGGCACAGGAAGCCGAGGCGCGCCGGGCGCACGCCAGGGGCGTGCGCGGTGACGACGAGCGCTTCGAGGACGGATTCGCACCCGACGAGGGCGGTCGCTTCGGCCACGGCCGGGAACTGGACGACCTGGACGACCCGGAGGTCCTGGAGGAGCGCTACGGCGCGCCCGGCTCCTACGGCAGGTTCTACGGCAAGGGAGCCCGCTGGCACCGCCCGGTCGCCTGGATCCTCGCCCTCGTGATGGGCATAGGCATGGTCGTGCTGGCCTTCACCGCGGTGTACCGGGGCGCCTCCTCGGGTCGCCAGGAGCAGGTTCCGCCGCCCGCCTCCACCGGTCTGGAGCAAGGCCAGGAGACGAGCTCCGGCACCGGTCCCTCGGCCTCCGCGGAGTACTCGCCGCCGGCGTTCTCGGCGGTTCCACGGACGCCCTGAGCCCCTGAACCGGGCGTTCCACAAGCTCGCGGGCGATCGGGGAACCCGCCCCGCTCCGGGATTCGACACCCGTTCGAAAACCTGGTGAGAACCTGTCAGAACTTGTCGTGTAGCAGGGCGTTTACCTGAGCTCCGGGAGACCTACTCTGAAAGTATGGGCGGGCCTGGAGACCCACCTGAGGGGACGCCCGAGGGTGCTCCCGGTGGTGGCGAGGACGAGTACCGATCCGTCGTGTTCGACGAGTCGTTCGTCCGGGCTGCCCGCCTCCAGGAGTACTCTGCCCAGGAGCGTATGGCCGACCACGCCCCGGCTGTACGGCGCCGCCCGCCGCTGCACCGCGGACTGCCCCGGCAGGCGCTGATCCTCGTCCTGCTGATCGCGCTCGCCTTCGGCACCGCCGTCTACATGGGCGTGCGCCACCCCTACCAGTCGTCCAAGGCGCAGCCCGTCGAGCCGCTGCGGATGACGGTGATACCCCTGGCGCCGCAGGCCGCCGTGCCCGGCTCCACCGACCCCGAGGCACTGTACGCGCACAGCCCCGCCGCTCAGTTCCGCGTCGGCGCGGAGGGCATCACCCTGCCCGCCGTCCGGCGCACCGTCCACTTCTCCGAGAGCCAGGTCGTCTCCGCCCTGACCACCGCCAAGGACTACGTCGTCGAGTCCTCGCTCGACCCGTCCGTGCTCACCGGAGGCACCGTGCGTCCGGTACGGGTCCTGCTCGACCCCCAGCAGCTCGACCAGTTCGACCTGAGCTTCACCCATCCGGCCGCGGACGGGCGGCACGCGCCCACCGGCTGGCTGGTCCGCTTCGACCCGTCCCGCGCCCAGCTGGCCGACCGCAAGATCCGTGTCCAGGGCATGCTGCAGGCCACGGAGATCAACTCCGACAGGCTGGAGGTCAGCGCCGACCACACCCTGGTGTACGCGCTGAAGCCGACCGGCTCCGATGCGAAGGCGAAGGCCTCGCTGTTCACGGTGCGGCGCGAGCTGACCTTCCGCTTCGACCGCGACGACCTGCGCATGCGCCAGGTCGCGCTGGTCGCCTCCTACGTCCAGGCCGGCCCGCTCTCCTGCGCCGACGACTCGGCGAACCATCTGCACCCTCTGCTCGCGGGCCAGACAGCCAAGGCGGGCCGCCCGGCCGGCACCGACCCGTACGCCACGGACAGCGCCACGGCCCTGTGCGGCTCCCTGGCAACGAGCGCCCAGCCGAAGACGTGAGGGCCTGCGGCGGACGCGCCCCTCGGCACCGCCGCCATCGCGCTTGACCGAGATGGGTGCGCCCCCCCGGCCTTCGGGGACCCGGGTCGGTCTTCCGGCACCCCGAGCCGATGGGGCGTGCCGGGGCCTTCGATGCCGTGCCTGTGCCTGTGCCTGTGCCTGTGCCTGTGCCTTCCGTGCTTGTGCGGGTGCCTGGGCCTTGCCGCATGCGTGTGCCGGGCCTCGGTGCTCATGCCTGGGCCTTCGGCGCTGTGCGCCCGTGCGCGTGTCGGGCCCTTCGGCGCTGTGCGCGTGCTGGGTCCTTCGGTCCTGTGCCTCCGCCTGGGTCTTCCGCTCCGGTGCTCGTGCCGGGGCCTGCGGTGCTGTGCGCCTGTGCACCTGAGGGCCTGTGCGCGTGCCTGGGCCTTGCCGCGCCGTGCCTGGGCCCTGCCGCTGCGTGTGCCCGAGCGCTCCCGCGCCGTGCTCGTGCCGGGTCCTTCCGTCCGTGGAAGGCCCCGGCACGGCGTGATCAATCGTCGCCGTCGGGGCCGTCGGGGCCGTCGTCGGCCGGACGGCTGTCGTCGGCCGGACGGCCGTCGTGCGGCTGGCTCGGCGCGTCCTTGGGCGCGCTGCTTGCGAAGCCGGCGAAACCGCGCCGGACCCGGCCGCCGAGGTCGCCCGCACCGCCCGCGAGGTCGGTGACCAGCTTCATCAGCGGGTCCTTGGACTGCTTCACATCGCTCGCGTAGCTGGCCGCCGACTGTCGGAAGGAGTCCGACACCGAGGTGTCCTTGTCCTCGCTGCGCCGCGAGTAGTGACCGTCCATGATCCGCTGGTAGTCACGGGAGGCGGCCCAGTTCTTCAGCTCGGCCGCGCGGACCACGGCGAAGGGGTGGGTGCGCGGCAGCACGTTGAGGATCTTCAGCACGGAGTCGCGCAGGTCGCCCCCTGCGTCGTACTCCTCGGCCTGTTCCAGGAACGCGTCCACGTTCATCTCGTGCAGGTGGTTGCCGCCCGCGATCTTCATCAGCCCGCGCATCGAGGCCTGCAAATCCTGCCCGACCAGGAGCCCGGCCCGGTCGGCCGACAACTCCGACTTGCGGAACCACTCCCGCAGCGCGGTCACGATCGCCATGATCGCGAGGTTGCCCAGCGGTATCCAGGCCACCCGGATCGCGAGGTTGGTCAGGAACAGCAGGATGGTCCGGTAGACGGCGTGGCCGGACAGCGCGTGCCCCACCTCGTGCCCGACGACCGCCCGCATCTCCTCCTCGTCCAGCAGCTCCACGAGCCCCGTCGTGACGACGATGATCGGCTCGTCGAGGCCGATGCACATCGCGTTCGGCTGCGGGTCCTGGGTGACGTACATCGGTGGGACCTTCTCCAGGTCCAGGATGTAACAGGCGTCCCGCAGCATCTCGTTGAGGTGGGCGAACTGCGCGTCCGAGACCCGTACCGAGTCGGAGAGGAACAGCAGCCGCAGGCTGCGCTCGGGCAGCAGACCGCTGAGCGCCTTGAAGACCGTGTCGAAGCCGCTGAGCTTGCGCAGGGCCACCAGGGCCGAACGGTCCGCCGGGTGTTCGTACGCGCGCGAGGAGATCCCCTGGAAACGCCTGCGCCGCCTGCTCGGCACGTTCTCGTGCCCGTTCTGCTCGTGACCGTCGTCGGACATGTGTTCCCCCATGTGTCTGATGGCTCACTGTGCGGTTGATCATCGGCCGGTCGCGCGTGTGCGCCTGCCCGCCCCGGGTCCGCGCGGTGCGCCCGGACCCGTTGTGCCCCCGAAGCGGAATCCAGCGTAGGCGGAGATACGGTGACAGGGCAGCACACCGTTAGGAGCGATCCCATGGAGCACATCACCGCCGCCTGGCTCTCCGAGGCCACACTGGCAGCCGACCGGCAGGGCTCGGGCAACTTGCTCCGCGTCGTGCTGATCGTGATGGTCGTCGGCTGCGCCCTGACCGCGTGGTTCCTGCTGCGGGGGTACCGGCGCAAGGACCACTGACGGGTGCGCGTACAGGGTTCCGGCCGGCCGCAGGGCCGCTCGGTTCCGCGGGCGCCCCGGGCGGCCGCCTCCCCAGCGCCCTCCCCAACGGCGGAGTCGGCGTGATCGGTGCGCAGACACCCGCTTACGATGAGCCGACGTCTTTATCCCGCCCACACCGGATAGGTTCTGCCGAAGATGAGCTTCCACAGCACCGCTGCCCAGTTGGCCACCCTCGCCGAGGGCGAAGGAGAGCGCCACGCGAGCATCAGCCCCTTCATGACGGGCGGATCGGCCCTCGTCATCCTCCTCCTGCTGCTGTGGATCACCACCCGCTTCAACCGCGACCGCTGAGTCCGGCACAGGGCCCGGTCCCGGCCGCCCTCGGGGGCCTGTCGGCCGGTGCCCGGTGGCCGGGCCGGTAGGGTCTGCACGCATGGGAGAGCAGCACATGCCCACCGGTCCGGCGAAGGGCACGGGACCCGGCCCCGGAATGGGGCCGTCGAACCCGGGCAAACGCCGCCTCGGCGTCATGGGCGGAACATTTGACCCGATCCACCACGGTCATCTCGTCGCGGCCAGTGAGGTCGCCGCGCAGTTCCACCTCGACGAGGTGGTCTTCGTGCCCACGGGCCAGCCGTGGCAGAAGACCGACCGCGCGGTCAGCCCGGCCGAGGACCGCTATCTGATGACGGTCATCGCGACCGCCGAGAACCCCCAGTTCTCGGTCAGCCGCATCGACATCGACCGCGGTGGACCCACCTACACCACGGACACCCTGCGCGATCTGAAGGCCCTCAACCCCGACACCGACCTCTTCTTCATCACCGGTGCCGACGCGCTCGGCCAGATCCTCACCTGGCGCTACACGGAAGAACTGTTCTCCCTCGCGCACTTCATCGGAGTCACCCGCCCCGGTCACACCCTGGCGGACCCGGGCCTGCCCGAGGGCGGTGTCTCGCTGGTAGAGGTTCCCGCGCTCGCCATCTCGTCCACAGACTGTCGTGCGAGAGTCGCCAAGGGCGAGCCCGTCTGGTATCTGGTGCCGGACGGCGTGGTGCGCTACATCGACAAACGGCAGCTGTACCGCGGCGAGTGAGCCGAGAGGGGCACCGGTGAACGACCGATACGACGGGTACGCGGGCGGCGACCCGTACGAGCTCGTCGGCTACGACGAGTTCGGGCAGCCTGTGTACCGGCAGGTGTCCGCGCAGCAGACCCCACAGCAGTCCCCGCAGGGCTATGACCCTTACGGCGCGCAGCAGCACCAGCAGCACCAGGGCTACGGCTACGACCCGTACGCGACCGGGCCGCAGCAGCCCATGGCGCCGTATGACACCGGTCAGCAGCAGCCTGTGTCCCCCCATGACACCGGTCAGCAGCCGTCCATGGGTCCCTACGACCCCTACGCCCCGTACGGCACCACCACCGCCGGTGGTGGCTACGACCCGTACGGCCAGACCGCAACCAGCGGACATCAACCGCGAGTTGCCGAACAGACCCCCTACATCCCGCAGCAGGCCGGCCCGGCCGAGAGCGGGTCGGGGCGCCGGGGAGGTGCGGCCGGCCTTGCCGACGGGGGTGCGGCCGGGCGGGTGGAGGACGCCGCCGAGGAGGAGCCGCGCGGCGACCGCGACTACCGCACCGAGCAGTTCGCCTTCGTCGAGGAGCCCGACGGCAACTCCGAAGACGTCATCGACTGGCTGAATTTCACCGAGAACCGCACCGAGCGCCGCGAGGAGGCCAGGCGCCGTGCCCGCAGCCGGATAGTCACCCTCGTCGTGGTCCTCGCCCTGGTGGCCGTCGGCGGTGTCGGCTACCTCTGGTACGCGGGCAAGCTGCCCGGCACCTCCTCCGGCGGCGGCAAGTCCGGCACGACGACGGCCGCGGGCGCCCAGAACCGCGACGTGATCATCGTCCACCTGCACAACACCAAGGGTGGCGGCACCTCCACCGCGCTGCTCGTCGACAACACCACCACCAAGCAGGGCGCCACCGTCCTGCTGCCCAACTCCCTTGCTCTGACGACCGACGACGGCACCACGACCACCCTCGCCAAATCGGTCGCCGACGACGGCTCCTCCGGTACCGGCGACTCCATCGACTCCGTCCTCGGCACCAAGATCGAGGGCACCTGGCGCCTGGACACCCCGTACCTGAACAACCTCGTCGAACTCGTCGGCAACATCGAGGTCACCACCAACGCCGACGTCCCCGACCCGGACGCCAAGAAGAAGAGCGGCACGCCCCTGGTGCACAAGGGCGAGAACCAGACCCTCAGCGGCAAGATGGCCGTCGCGTACGCCACCTACCGGGCCTCCGGCGAGTCCCAGGACGCCCAGCTGGAGCGGTTCGGCCAGGTCATGCAGAGCGTGCTGCGCAAGATGTCCTCCGACCCGCAGGCCGCGACGATCACCGTGCAGACGCTCGCGCAGATCCTCGACCCGTCCCTCACCGACAAGGACCTCGGCAGCTTCCTCGCCAAGCTCGCCGAGCACGCCAAGGAGGGCGAGTACAAGACCGAGCTGCTGCCGGTCCAGTCCGATGGCACCGTCGGGGAGAAGGCCACCGACACGGTGGTCAAGAACCTGCTCGGCGGCACCGTGAAGAGCCCCCAGGCCGGGGACGCCGTGCGGGTCGGCATCAAGAACGCCACCGGCGCCAAGGACACCACCGACAAGGTCCGCGTCGTCATCGTCAACGGCGGCTACACCTTCATCGACGCCGGCACCGGCACCACCCAGGCCGTGTCCGAGATCACCTACGCCGACGACCGCGACAAGGAGAACGCGATCGAGGTCGCCAAGACCCTGGGCCTGCCCACCAGCTCGGTGAAGAAGGGCAAGGTCACGTCGAACGCCAACGTCTCGGTCGTCCTCGGCCAGAACTACAAGCCGTCGTCGTGACGCGGATCACGTCCCGGGGCCTCGGGGCGTGATCCTTTTAATCACATGGGGTGCCGTCGGCGGTCCGTGAGACCCTTGAGGTATCACTGACCGCCGACGGAAAGCCTTGTAGTGACCGCCACGGACCGCTCTCTCGAACTCATCAACACCGCCGCCCAGGCGGCCGCCGACAAGCTCGCGCATGACGTCATCGCCTACGACGTCAGCGACGTACTGTCGATCACGGACGCTTTCCTGCTCGCCTCCGCGCCCAGCGACCGCCAGGTCAAGGCCATCGTCGACGAGATCGAGGAGCGGCTCAACAAGGAACTCGGCGCCAAGCCGGTGCGCCGCGAGGGCGACCGCGAGGCCCGTTGGGTACTGCTCGACTACGTCGACATCGTGGTGCATGTCCAGCACAGCGAGGAGCGCGTCTTCTACGCTCTGGAGCGGCTGTGGAAGGACTGCCCCGAGCTGGAGCTGCCCGCCGACGCCAAGGCCACCCGCGGCAAGGCTGCGGAGCACGCCAGGCTGCAGGCCGCCGAGGACGCCGCCGAGCTGGGCGGGGAGCTGCGGTGACGGCCACGGGCGCCGATACCGGGAAGAAGGGCCGGGGCCGGCGCCTCATCCTGTGGCGCCACGGCCAGACGTCGTGGAACGTGGAGCGCCGCTTCCAGGGCTCCACGGACGTCGAGCTGACCGAGACGGGCGTCGGCCAGGCCCGCCGCGCCGCCCGTCTGCTCGCCTCCCTGAAGCCGGACGCCATCCTCGCCTCCGACCTCAAGCGCGCCGCGGCCACGGCCGCCGAGCTGGCCGCTCTCACGAACCTTGAGGTCACCCACGACGAGGGCCTGCGCGAGACGTACGCGGGCGTCTGGCAGGGCCTGACGCACGAGGAGATCATCGCCCGGCACGGCCAGGAGTACGCCGCCTGGAAGCGCGGTGAGCCCGTCCGCCGCGGCGGCGGCGAACTGGAGACCGAGGTCGCCGACCGCGCCGCCCCCGTGGTGCTGCGGCACGCCGAGAAGCTCCCCGAGGACGGCACTCTCGTGGTGGTCAGCCACGGCGGCACGATCCGCACCACCATCGGCCGTCTGCTCGGCCTGGAGGCCCGCCACTGGGAGAGCCTCGGCGGCCTCTCCAACTGCTGCTGGTCCGTTCTCGGCGAAGGCGTCCGCGGCTGGCGCCTCCTGGAGCACAACGCGGGCACCCTGCCGGAACCGGTCCTCGGCGACGACGACTGACACCTCCTCACCACGGGCCGGGAGCCGGATTTCACTTTCCGGCAGGTCGCAGGCTAAAGTTCTTCTTGTTCGCCCCGCCGAGCGGGGCGAAACACCATGCGGCTCCGCCGCGTGGCCGCAAGGGGCTATAGCTCAGTTGGTAGAGCGCCTGCATGGCATGCAGGAGGTCAGGAGTTCAATTCTCCTTAGCTCCACAGACAGACACTCTTGAGTTGTCAAAGATCGCTGGAGAAGATCCCGTCCCCGCTGGGGGCGGGATTTTTCATGTGGCCCCAGCACGCTGCTCGGTGCTGTGTCTCACCTCACCTCGGCCGATGCCGTCTCCGACGGCGGCCACAGCCTTTCCCTCCGCTCCCTCAGCAGCTCCACCTTCTCCCGTGTGTCCGCGTCATCCGGCGTGTACACCACCATCCGGCACTCCGGCATCCCGTCGACCGACAGCGATACCGAGGTCATCCGCAACTCGCCCACCGTGTCGTGGCGGAACGTCTTCACCCGAGGCCCGGGCAGGATCACCTCGCCGCTCGCCCACAGCTCGGCGAAGTGCTCACTGGCCGCCGACAGCCTGCGTATGAAGTCCTCCCAGGCCGGCTCGCCCACGTGTCTGCCGTACGCGGAGCGCAGGGTGGCCACCATCACCGGCAGCTCTCTGTCCCTGTGCACCACCGGACAGGCCTCCTCGGACACCCCGAACAGCGACCACAGCGCGTTGGGCACGCCGATGTCCCGGATCGCCGGGACCCGGAACAGGTGGCTGTAGGCGGGGTTGGTGGCGAGGATGTCGTAGCGCGAGTTGTAGACGACCGCCGGATGCGGGTCGAGGGTGTCGATGACGGTCTGGATCTCCGGGCCGACCTGTTGCGCCAGCCCCTCCGGGCCCTGGTCGTAGGGCACCTCCGCCAAGTGGTACAGATGCTCGCGCTCCGGCTGGTCCAGGCGCAGGGTGCGTGCCACCGCGTCCAGGACCTGCGGCGAGGCGTTGATGGGGCGGCCCTGCTCCAGCCAGGTGTACCAGGTCACGCCCACGCCGGAGAGCTGCGCCACCTCCTCCCTGCGCAGACCCGGTGTCCGGCGCCGCAGCCCCGGCGGCATGCCCACGTCGGCGGGTGTCACCCGGGCCCGCCTGCCGCGCAGGAAAGCGGCCAGCTCCGGCCTGCGGCGCTGTGTCGTCGTCATCGTCCATCCCCCGTAGTCCATCGTCGGGACCGGAGCCGGCCGCTGCCAGGTGCTGTCAGTACCAGCATCGGCGGGCTCTCGTTACCCGTATCCGGCCGTCGCCAGGCTCGAAGGCATGACGACGACAACCCCCGCGGGCCCCGGATCCACGCCCGGAACCCGTCCTGCATCCAGTAAAACTCCCGCCACTGACAATCGCCCCGGCCGGCTGCTCGCGACCGTCCTCAGCGCGCAGTTCATGGCCCTGCTCGACGTCTTCATCGTGAACGTCGCCGTACCCACGATCGGTTCCGAGCTCCACGCGACCGGCGCCGAGCTGCAGTTGGTGGTCGCCGGGTACTCCATCACGTACGCCGTGCTGCTGATCACCGGTGCGCGCCTCGGTGACCTGTTCGGCCACCGCCGGGTCCACCTGGTCGGGCTCGCGGTGTTCACGGCCGCCTCGCTGGCCTGCGGACTGGCCCAGGGAACAGGGGAGTTGATCGTCTTCCGGCTCGTGCAGGGCGCCGGGTCGGCCTTGATGATCCCGCAGGTGCTCAGCCTGATCCAGCGTCACTTCACCGGTGAGGCGCGGGCGAAGGCGCTCGGCGCGTACGCCGCGGTCCTCGCCACCGGTGCCGCCGCTGGGCAGGTGCTGGGCGGAATCCTGGTCAGCGCCGACCTCCTCGGCACCGGCTGGCGGCCGGTGTTCCTCGTGAACGTGCCCGTCGGACTCGTACTCCTGGCCGTCGGGAGCCGCGTCCTGCCGCGGGACGACGTGTCCGCCCCGGAGCGCTCGCGCGGTCTCGACCTGCCCGGTCTCGTACTGCTCGGCGCCGCCGTCTCGCTGCTGACCGTGCCGCTCGTGCTCGGCCAGGAGGAGGACTGGCCGCTGTGGTCCTGGCTGTGCCTGGTCGCCGCCGCGGTGATCTTCGCCCTGTTCTGCGGGTACGAGTCCCGGCTCGCCCGGCGGGGCGGGGCGCCGCTGATCGCGCCACGGGTGCTGCGCCACCCCGGCATCGGCCTCGCGGTCTTCCGGCTGCTGGCGGTGATGTCGGTCAACGCGGGCTTCCTGTTCCTCCTCACCCTGCACGTCCAGGGCGGCCTCGGCTACACCGCACTGCGTGCCGGGCTCACCTTCGCGCCGACCGCCGTCGTCTTCGGGCTGGTCGGCCTGACCTGGCGGACCTGGCCGGCCGCCTGGCAACCCGCCCTGATCCCGGGCGGGTTTCTTCTGGCCGCGCTCTCCGTGGCCGGCGTGGGCCTGGCGCTGCACGGCGGGGGCGACGGCGGACCGTGGCTGTACGCGGCCTTCGCGGGCGTCGGCGCGGGCCTGGCGCTCAGCTTCAGCCCCACGCTCACCAGGGCCCTCGCCACCGTGCGGCCCGAGGACGCGGCGGACGCCAGCGGACTGCTCGCGACGGTCACCCAGCTCGGTCAGCTGATCGGCGTCGCGGTCTTCGGCACACTCTTCTTGAACCGGCTTGAGTCACTTGGCGCCCCTGGGGCGTATACCTCTTCGGATGCGCTCCTCGCGTGCATGTACGCGCTGGCCGCGACGGCCACGCTGGGCGCTGTGTCCGGACTGGTACGAAGGCGTCGCTGACCGTATTGGTCCGGCCGTGGCAGAATCAAACGGCCGGAAGGGGGCGCGGCCCGACGGGAGGGAGTAGCGATGCCAGCGAGCATCCGCGGGGAGGTCCACGATCTCCTTGCAGTGGCGGTGACACGCCAAAGTGACACCCTCCTCGACTGCCCTTCCTGCGGCTCGTCCCACGTCGCCCAAGTCCTCGGCGACAACGGTGGGATTTCCTACGTGTGCACGGCCTGCGGCCACAGCTGGAGCTGATCGATGGGTGCACACAGGCGGAAGTGCGACTGGTGCGGCAGCGGCACACCGATCGTCCGCGACATGGAGCCGGTCAACCCCGACTACCAGTACTGGTGCGAGGAATGCGCACGGGCGCTGATCATAAAAGGCGACCCGATCGAGACCTACCGCGAACTGGAGGGGGAGCCGATCTACGGCCGCCTCCTCGACGAGCACTGCACGCTCAAACGCTTCTACTCGTTCGCCACGGCTTGACCTCGGGAGACGCGGGCACGGGCAGGACAGCCGAAGTCAGCACCCGTATCCCCGGGGGACGGAAACGATTTGGTGTTTCACCCGGTGGACCGTGTAATGTTGGCGTCGCCGCCGGGGAAACCGGGCGACACGGTGAACATGCGGTTCCGCCGCATGGCCACAAGGGGCTATAGCTCAGTTGGTAGAGCGCCTGCATGGCATGCAGGAGGTCAGGAGTTCAATTCTCCTTAGCTCCACAGGAATTCGAAGGCGGTCCATCCGATGGGATGGACCGCCTTCGGCGTATGCGCCGGTCTCGTGTTCCCGCAAGCCTCCGGCGTACGTGTCCGCGCACAAACCGAACGGCGGGCCACCCTGCTCGGGTGGCCCGCCGTCCGTATTCTCAGCGGCCGAGTGCGCGGCGTCCCCGGCCCTGCGACAGCACGGGCAGGTTGTTGCGGGACGGCGCGCCGGAGCGGGTGTCCTCCTCGATCCGCAGCGCGAGCGCCGGGCAGCGGCGTACGGCCCGCAGCGCCTTGGCCTCCGCGTACAGCGGCACCTTCGCCTGGGCGACGGTCGGGAAGCCGTCGGCGCCCAGTTCGAAGACCTCCGGGAGGATGTCCGCGCACAGGCCGTGGCCGCGGCACAGCGTCCAGTCGACGAAGATCTTCTGCCGGCTGGCACCCGCCTCGGGCTCGGCCTGGCCGCCACCGGGGATGCCCGTGGGGGCCCGGCCGCCCTCGAAGAGCGGCAGCACGCCCTCCACGGGCCTGCCGCAGCCGTTGCCGAGGACGTGCGCCGCCAGGTCGTCGGTGAAGGCCTTGATGGTCGATTCCAGGAACATCGCCGAGCCGTCGGGGTGCGAGCACGCGCCGCGCCTCTTCACGGCCTTGGCGACCTGCTTGAGGGCTTCCAGGGCGGCGGGACCGCCTCCGTTGAGGATGTCCTCCATGCCACGGGCCGCGGCGGGCAGACCGAGGTAGCAGGGACCGCACTGTCCCGCGCTTTCTTCGGCCAGCCACTTGGCCACCTGAAGGGACTCGCCCAGCGGGCAGGTCTCCTGGCTGATCGGCAGGATGGCGCCGGCGCCGAGCGCGCCGCCGACGGCGTCCAGGGAGTTGCGCGAGACGATCGCCTCGTTCACCGTCGCCGCGTCGATCCACTTGCCGTGGTAGCCGCCGGTCAGCACGCCCTGGGGCATCGGCGGGGCGCCGGCCAGCTGGAGCACGTAGCGCAGGGGCACACCCGTGGGGACCTCGATCACCATGGGGCGGTTGACCGCGCCGGAGACGGTGAGCATGACGGTGCCGGGCTCGTCGTACAGCCCCGTGTTGCAGTAGCGCTCGGCGCCGATGCGGGCGGCGATCGCCAGCTGGGCGAACGTCTCGGCGTTCGACAGCAGCGTGGGCGCGCCGCCGACGCCGCTCTGCGAGGCACTGGTCTTGCGGCCCGGGGGGATGGCCGGACCACCGTCGATCGAACGGATCAGCGACGCGGCGGCGCCGGTGACCATGCGCACCGGATTGCGCTGCACGCGCGCGCGTATGGGCGCGCCACGCCGGTCGCTCAGGCCGCGCTCGGCCAGCGCCTGCTCCATCGAGCGCTCGGTGGAGGCCCGGGTCACACCGACCACGAGCGTCCGCGCGCCGAGGGCCTCGGCGACCAGCAGGGCGCCGTCCAGGATGAGGTGCGGAGCACGGTTGATCAGCACCGTGTCCTTGCGGCAGGCCGGCTCGTCCTCGCTTCCGTTGACGACGACCACCGGCCGGATGCCGCGGCGGATCGCCGACTCTGCGACCGACCGCAGCTTCTTGTGGAAGGGGAAGCCGGCGCCGCCGCGCCCCTTCAGGGAGATCTGTTCGGCGAGCTGTGCGAGCTGTTCGCCGCCCATCGGTTCGAGTGGGCCGTGCACCTTGAGGTGCATGGGCAGGTCGAGTCTCTCGACAAGGTCAAAGCCCGACGTGAGCTGCGGAAGACCGACCACGCGGACTTCTGGGACGTCGGGCAGGGCCTCGTTCACTTAAAGCCTCCGGAAGGCGCGTTCCAGGGTTCGCCGGCCCCCGGCGAGTCGTAGGCGCCGGGCAGCGTTTCAGTCGCGGGACCGCTGTTGTACGTGTTGTTCGAGTTGTACGTGTTGTAGGCGGTGTTCGTCTCACCTGTGTCGTACATGTCACTCGCGCCATACCCGTTGTATCCCGCATTGCCGTAGGCCGGGATGTTGTTGTACCCGGTGTCCTGGAGCGGGTCGTAGGCGGAGGGGGGCGCCTCGCCGACGGGCGGCGGCGACGGGATCGGCCAGTTGCCCGAGGTGCTGCCGGGGCCGTCGACGCGCTGCATCGCCTCTGTGGCCTGCATGTCGAACGGCATGTCCATGCGCTGGGTCGAGTCGGGTGTCATCGGGCCCTGCGCGCGCGGGGTGGGCGACGTGGCGCGGTAGGCGGCCGCGAAGCCGTTGCCGGGCTCCGGGGTCATGGTGCGGGCCGGAGGGGCGTCGTAGAGGGGCGCGGAGGGCTGCGAGGGGATCAGTCCCTCCTGGGAGGCGCCACGGCCCCCGGAGCGCGCTCCGAAGCCCGCCATGGCGGCCTCGGCGTTGCGGGCTCGGCTCGCGTCCAGGTCCTCGCGGCCCAGCCCCCCCTCGGTTCCCAGGATCGCGATGATCCGGTCGGCGACCTTGCGCTTGAACGGGCGGGGAGCCGCGCGCAGGGCGAGGGCCGCGGCCACTGCGACCAGGCATAGCTCGTACGACACCATGAAGAACGTCTTCGCCGGGCGCCCCGCGAACAGGCCGTGGATCAGCGCCGCGCACCAGGCCGGGTAGGCCAGCATGTGCATCGCGCGCCAGCGGGCCGCGACGGGGGCGGGGGAGGCGAACTGGTTGCGCAGCGCGCCGGTGATGCCCACGAAGATCATGAGCAGGCCGGCCAGGGAGCCGAGGCCGATGAGTCCGGCGCTGCCCTGGACACCGAGGCTGAAGGGGATCAGCGCCGCGATGAGGACGGTGTGTTCCAGGGTCAGCTTGATGGTGATGTGCACCAGGAGGAAGGCGATCGAGCCGACCGCGGTCACCCGGTGGATGCCCTGGGCCACGATCCGCTGTCGCGTGTTGAGGATGAGCCGGTCCTGGGCGACGAGGCCCCAGATCACGGAGCAGCTGAGGGAGACGAGCGACAGGACGCCGGCACCGAAGTTGAGGAAGTCCTGGAGCCAGTTGCCTCCGTACACGACCACCACGGGTATGAGGAGCAGTACCACAGCCGTCGCCACCCCGTAGGCCGAGCGACCCGGCTTGGGGAGCGAGCTGTAACTACGTTGAGGGTTCATGGGGGGTCAACTCCGAACAGTTTCGGGAAGGCGGTCCCGCTGCCGCACTCTAGGTGGCTCCAAACCGAGCGGTACGAGGTTTGAGTTATTGCGTTGTTATCAAAGGGCAACGGGGCAGTTGCGATGTCCAGTTAGTGGCCGTTACGGGAAGTAACAGTTGAACCTTGTTCAGCTTTTCGTGTCCTTCACAACTCGACCGTCGGAGTGTGAGTACGGTTGTGCTCGGCGTTGAGTTCAGTCGCTCCGCTCTCCGGTATGCCGCCGTAAGCCCGTCGCGGTGCGCTCGGGCGCTGGGGTACCCTGACGCCATGCGTGCCGTACGCCTTCTGCTTAGCGGGCCGCGCTGATCAGTCCCGACCACCGGGCGAATCGGATGGTCGGAATCGGCGCGGCGTCCCCTCCTGTGCGAGGGGCTTTTTCGTTTCTTGAATGTCACAGCCGCTGGCAGAGACGATCGATGGAGCTTTGAGGATCATGAGCGAGACGAACCCCGCGGTCACCTCCGAGGTGGCCGCGCCGCACCGCTACACGGCCGCCGTGGCGGCCGAGATCGAGGCACGCTGGCAGGACTTCTGGGACGCCGAGGGCACCTATGAGGCGCCGAACCCGAGCGGAGACCTGGCCGGCGACGCCGAGCTGGTCGCCCGGCCCAAGAAGTTCATCATGGACATGTTCCCGTACCCCTCGGGTGCGGGCCTGCACGTCGGTCACCCCCTGGGCTACATCGCCACCGATGTATTCGCCCGTTTCCAGCGCATGACCGGCCACAACGTCCTGCACACCCTGGGCTTCGACGCCTTCGGCCTGCCCGCCGAGCAGTACGCCGTGCAGACCGGCACGCACCCGCGCGTGTCCACCGAGGCCAACATCGAGAACATGAAGTCCCAGCTGCGCCGGCTGGGCCTGGGCCACGACAAGCGCCGGTCGTTCGCCACGATCGACCCGGACTACTACAAGTGGACCCAGTGGATCTTCCTGCGGATCTTCAACTCCTGGTACGACGACGAGGCGCGCAAGGCCCGCCCGATCTCCGAGCTGATCGCTCAGTTCGAGTCCGGTGAGCGCGCGATTTCGGGCACCACGCGCGCGTGGAACGAGCTGAGCGCCACCGAGCGCGCCGACGTCCTGAGCGAGTACCGCCTGGCGTACGCCTCCGACGCGCCCGTCAACTGGTGCCCCGGCCTGGGCACCGTCCTGGCGAACGAGGAGGTCACCGCCGACGGTCGCTCCGAGCGCGGCAACTACCCGGTCTTCAAGGCCAAGCTGCGCCAGTGGAACATGCGGATCACCGCCTACGCCGACCGGCTGCTGGAGGACCTGGAGGAGCTGGACTGGCCCGAGGCCATCAAGCTGCAGCAGCGCAACTGGATCGGCCGCTCCGAGGGCGCCCGCGTCGACTTCCCGATCGACGGCGAGCACATCACGGTCTTCACCACGCGTCCGGACACCCTGTTCGGCGCGACCTACATGGTGCTGGCGCCCGAGCACCCGCTGGTCGACAAGTTCACCCCGGACGCCTGGCCCGAGGGCACCCACGAGGTGTGGACCGGCGGGCACGCGACCCCGGCCGAGGCCGTCGCCGCGTACCGCGCGCAGGCCGGCGCCAAGTCCGACGTGGAGCGGCAGGCCGAGGCCAAGGACAAGACCGGCGTCTTCACGGGCGCGTACGCGACCAACCCGGTCAACGGCGACCGGATCCCCGTCTTCATCGCCGACTACGTCCTGATGGGCTACGGCACCGGCGCGATCATGGCCGTCCCGGCGGGCGACCAGCGCGACTTCGAGTTCGCGCGCGCCTTCGAGCTGCCGATCCACTGCATCGTCGAGCCGACCGACGGCCGCGGCACCGACACCTCGACGTGGGAGGACGCCTTCGGGTCGTACGACGCGAAGATCATCAACTCCTCCAACGACGACATCAGGCTGGACGGTCTGAGCGTCGCCGACGCCAAGGCGCGCATCACCGAATGGCTGGAGCGCAAGGGCATCGGTGAGGGCACCGTCAACTTCCGCCTGCGCGACTGGCTGTTCAGCCGCCAGCGCTACTGGGGCGAGCCCTTCCCGATCGTCTACGACGAGGACGGCGTCGCCCACGCCCTGCCCGAGTCGATGCTGCCCCTGGAGCTGCCGGAGGTCGAGGACTACTCGCCGCGCACCTTCGACCCGGACGACGCCGACACCCAGCCCGAGACCCCGCTGTCCCGCAACGAGGAGTGGGTCAACGTCACCCTGGACCTGGGCGACGGGCCGAAGAAGTACCGCCGCGAGACCAACACCATGCCCAACTGGGCCGGTTCGTGCTGGTACGAGCTGCGCTACCTGGACCCGCACAACGACCAGAAGCTGGTCGACCCGGAGATCGAGCGCTACTGGATGGGCCCGCGCGAGGGCATGCCGCACGGCGGCGTCGACCTGTATGTGGGCGGCGCCGAGCACGCCGTGCTGCACCTGCTGTACGCCCGCTTCTGGTCCAAGGTCCTGTACGACCTGGGGCACGTCTCGTCGCCGGAGCCGTTCCACAAGCTGTTCAACCAGGGCATGATCCAGGCCTACGTCTACCGTGACAGCCGCGGCATCGCGGTGCCGGCCGCCGAGGTGGAGGAGCGCGACGGCGCGTACTACTACCAGGGCGAGAAGGTCAGCCGCCTGCTGGGCAAGATGGGCAAGTCCCTGAAGAACGCGGTCACTCCGGACGAGATCGCCGCCGAGTACGGGGCCGACACGCTGCGCCTGTACGAGATGGCGATGGGGCCGCTGGACGTGTCGCGGCCGTGGGACACGCGCGCGGTGGTGGGCCAGTTCCGGCTGCTGCAGAGGCTGTGGCGCAACGTCGTCGACGAGATGACCGGGGAGGTCACCGTCGTCGACGCCGAGCCCGACGAGGACACGCTGCGCGCCCTGCACAAGGCCATCGACGGCGTGCGTCAGGACCTGGAGGGCCTGCGCTTCAACACGGCCATCGCCAAGATCACGGAGCTGAACAACCACCTGACGAAGGCGGGAGCCGCGGTGCCGCGCTCCGTCGCCGAGTCCCTGGTGCTGATGGTCGCGCCGCTGGCCCCGCACATCGCCGAGGAGCTGTGGCGCCGGCTGGGCCACACCGAGTCGGTCGTCCACCAGGACTTCCCGGTCGCCGACCCGGCATACGTCGTGGACGAGGCCGTGACCTGCGTGGTCCAGATCAAGGGCAAGGTCAAGGCGCGCCTGGAGGTTCCCCCCTCGATCTCGGAGGAGGAGCTGGAGAAGGTGGCGCTGGCGGACGAGAAGGTGGTCGCGGCGCTGGGCGGCGCCGGGATCCGCAAGGTGATCGTGCGCGCGCCGAAGCTGGTGAACATCGTCACGGCGTAGCGGCTGCCGCCCGCCGGCCTTGCCGGCGGGCGTCGCCTTCCGTCGTGTTCGGCGGTCGGGACCCGGCTTCGGCCGGCCGGTGCCGCCGATGTCGGGGTAGTCCCCTACGGGCAGGTTCGGGGTCCTTCTGGAACCCCGGACCTGCCCGTTGCGTTTAACGTGGAAGAGCGCAGCAGCCGCCTGCGCGGGCTTGAGGAGGAGCGTCATGGAAGTCTTCTTGACCGTCGTCGCGCTCCTGTTCGTGCTGTGCGTCGTGCTCGGGGTCTATGCGACCGTGAAGGCGATCGGCGCGGCCAAGCGCGGCGTGGACCGTACGATCGCGCAGGCCCGCCGCACGGTCGAGGACACCACGCTGCGCGCCAAGACCTTCGCCCAGCCCGGCCCGGCGGGTGAGCTCGCCCAGCTCCGTCTCAAGCTGCGCACCTCGATGCGCGCCACACAGGACGCGCTGTACGCGGGCATCGCCGAGGACGAGTCGCTGAAGGAATCACTGGGCCTGTTCAAGCGGCTGAGCGCGCACGGACAGGAGCTGGACGCCGAACTCAAACGCCTGGAGGCCGAGCCGGACCGGAATGCGCTGGCCTCCCGGCTGCCCGAACTGCGCGAGCGCACGGAGCGGATCATGCAGTCGGCGGACTCGCTGCGCTGGGCGGCACACGACAGGGCCCGCCGGTTCGCGGACGACGACCTGGACACGCTGAGTGCCCAGATCGACGTGGAGGCGGGCGCACTGCGCCACTGGACCAAGGAGCAGCCGACACCGTCCGCCCCGTCCTGGCCTCAGGCACCGGCACCCGAGGGCGCGGTCGCAGGCGGCCAGACACGGCCCGAGACGCCCGAGTCCCGCGCGTCTCAGGAGCCGACCAGGCCCGCCATCACCCCGCCGGGACAGCGGCCCGCGTACCCCTGGCAGCGCAAGCCCCGGCCCGAGAGCACCACCTGATTCCGCCGAGGTGCGCCCCGGTGGGTGGGGCCGGACTGCCACCCGCGCGTTCCGGCAGGTAACCTCCAGCTCATGTCCCGCCATGTCGCGATCGTCACCGATTCAACGGCCTACCTGCCGCCGCGGACGATGGAGCGCCACGGCATCACCGTGGTGCCGCTGACCGTGGTCCTGGGCGACCAGGCGCTCGAAGAGGGCACCGAGATCTCGGCCCGCTCCCTCGCCCAGGCACTGCAGAAGCGACGGCCCGTCACCACGTCCCGGCCCAGCCCCGAACTCTTCGCCGAGACCTACCGCAAGGTCGCGGAGGCGGGCGCGACCGACATCGTCTCGCTGCACCTGTCCTCCGAGTTCTCGGGTACGTACGACGCCGCGGTGCTCGCCGGACGGGAGGCCCCGGTCCCGGTGCGCGTCGTCGACACCGGGATGGTCGCGATGGCCCTCGGCTTCTGCGCGTTGGCCGCTGCGGAGGCCGCGGGAGCGGACGGCACGGCGGACGAGGCGGTCACCGCGGCGGAGAAGCGGGCCGCGGGCACCTCCGCGTACTTCTACGTCGACACCCTCGACTATCTGCGGCGAGGCGGCCGGATCGGCGCCGCGCAGGCGCTGCTCGGCTCGGCGCTGGCCGTGAAGCCGCTGCTGCAATTGGACGACGGCCGTATCGAGCTGCTGGAGAAGGTGCGTACGGCGTCCAAGGCGATCGCCCGCCTGGAGGAGATCGTGGCCGAGCGCGCGGGCAGCGGGCAGGTCGACATCGCTGTCCACCATCTCGCCGCCCCCGAACGGGCGTCCGCCCTCGCGGACCGCCTGCGCGCACGGGTTCCGGGGCTGGCCGATCTGCATGTGAGCGAGGTCGGGGCGGTGATCGGGGCGCACACGGGCCCCGGGCTGCTGGGAGCCGTGGTCTCACCGCGATGACGGCGTGATGCCGATGCTTGCCTGTGCGGCCGGGAGTTGTGGCCGGGATTCGTGTGGGTGACGGAGTTTTCCACAACTGGGTAGTAATCCCCGGGAATTGACCAAGATCATCGCGAGGTCGGCGGTTTGCCCGATCCTCGGCGCATGGCACTTCGATCACGTTCACGCACAGCGACTCTTACGAGCGGTCCGGGCCGCGGTCCGGGCTCCGACGGCCGCACACGCCACCGCCTGCGGCACTCGCGGGGCCGCGTCCCGCGACACCACCGGGCGCCGGCCGCCGATGCACTGCGCCTGCGCGCGCAGGCACTCTTCGCGGAAGGAGCGAAGGAGCGGCGCGAGTTGGGGAACGGGTCGCCGGGGGCGGACCGGGATGTTGGGGGACCGGCGGCGGACCAGGGTGTCGGGGGACCGGTGGCGGATCGAGATGTCAGGGAAACGCGGGCGGACCGAGATGTCAGGGAAGCGCGGGCGGACCGGGAAGCGGGGGAAGCGCGGACGAAGCGGGACATCGGGGGACCACGGGCGGACCGGGATGCGGCAGAGCCATGGCCGGAACGGCATGGAGCAGAGCCATGGCCGGACCGGCGTGGAGCAGAGCCGTGGGCGGGACGGAATGTGGGGGCACTTCGGGCGCACTGGGATATGGGGGAGCCGCGGGCGAGTACGACGGCGGGCAGCGGGTTCGGTCTGCTGCGCGGGCAGGCCCGATTCGAGCCGGTTCCGCTGACCCCGCTCGAAGCGGCGGATCCCGCGCCCGGGAGCGGCGGGGTCCTCGCCCCCTCTCCCGGGGCGACGGGCGGTGGCTGGCGGGAGCGGGTTGCGCCGGCCGTGCGCGAGCGGATGCCGCTGTGGCTGCAGTCGAGGTGCGGGCTGGAGCGGAAGAGCGTGACCGCGCTGAGCGTGCTGCTCGTCGTGGCCGCGGTCGTCGCCGCACAGCACTTCTGGGCCGGCCGGACGCAGCAGGTGCGGGCACCCGAGGTCGTGCGCGCGGCGGCGCCGTACGGGGCCATGGGCGCGCGGGGAGCCCAACGGTCGGCGGAGCCGGGGGCTTCGGCCGGATCGCGGCCGGCGGACGGGCCGGGGTCGGGGGACGGGCCGGGGTCGGGGGACGGGCCGGGGGCGGGGACAGGCGTCGCGGTCGTCGTGGACGTCGGGGGCAAGGTCCGCAGGCCCGGGCTGTTGAAGCTGCCGACCGGGTCCCGGGTAGCGGACGCCCTGCGGGCCGCGGGCGGAGTGCGCCCGGGCACCAACACCGACGGCCTGAACCGCGCCCGCCTCCTGGTGGATGGCGAACAGATCGTGGTCGGCGGCCCAGCGCTCGTGACGGGCACCGTCCCGGCCGGCTCGGCCCCCGGCGGATCCGCGGTCGGTTCGGCCCCCGCCACCCCGGTCTCGCTCAGCACGGCGACCGTGGACCAGCTCGACGCGCTGCCGGGCGTGGGTCCCGTCCTGGCCCAGCACATCGTGGACTACCGCTCCCAGCACGGCGGATTCCGCTCGGTCGACGAGCTCCGCGAGGTCAACGGCATCGGCGAACGCCGCTTCGCCGACCTACGGAAACTCGTACGGCCATGACGGCGCCCAGGGAACGCCGCACAGGCGGGCCGGAGGCGCCGTTGCGAGGCGCACGGGCCGACGCCCCGCGCCCTGCGGGTGCCGGCCGCGCGGCTTCGCGGGACACCCTCGATTCGCCGGCCCAGCGCGTCACCACCCCCAGCCGGCTGGGAGATCCGCACCCCCGGCAGGAGGGGCCGACGGACCTGCGGCTGGTGCCGCCCGCGCTCGCTGCCTGGGCGACGGCCGTGTGGGCTCTGGGTGCCCCGGCCGGGTGGGTCGCCGGTGTGGTGGTCGTCTGCCTGGTGGCGGCCGGTGGGCTGTTGGCGGCTAGGCGGGCCGGGGTGCGCGGTGATGGAGAGGGCGGGCGCCGGCCATGGGGCCCGTGGTCGAAGGTGTCCGTCGCCGCCGTGCTGCTCTGTGTCGCGGCGGCCGGGGTTTCCGCCGGGCTTCACGGCGCGGATCTGCGGCGGGGGCCCGTTCCGGCCCTCGCACGTCAGCACGCCGAGGTGGTCGCGGAGGTCGAGGTCACCTCCGACCCACGGTTCACCCGGCCCAGGATCAAGGGCGATCACGCGACGCCGACGGCCTTGCTGCTCGACGGGGAGGTCCGGCGTCTGGCGAAGGCGGACGGGAGTGCGGTGACGACACGGGCGCCGGTACTGGTGATCGTGGACGTGCGCTCCCGGGCGACGAAGAGCGGCTCGACGAGCGTCGTGGAGGGGTCCGGGCAATCGTCCTGGTCGACCTTGCTGCCCTCCACCAGGGTGCGGGTGGCCGCGCGGTTGGCGCCCCCGCTGACCGGGGGTGATCGCGTCGCCGCGGTGGTGCGTGTACGCGGTGGGGGACCGCCGGAGGTGGTGGGTGATCCGTCCGGACCGCAGCGGTGGGCGGGGCGGTTGCGCGCCGGGCTGCGGGAGGCGACCGCCGGGCTCGATCCGGATGCGCGGGCGCTGCTTCCGGGCCTGGTCGTCGGGGACACCTCGCGGGTCACACCCGAGCTGGACGACGCTTTCAAGGAGACGGACCTCGCTCATCTCCTCGCCGTCAGCGGGGGCAACTTCACGATCCTGCTGGCCCTCTTCCTCGGCCCGGCCGGTCTGGCGCAGCGCGTCGAACGTAGAGGCCTCGCGCCCCGGCTCGGGATCCCGCTGCGCGGAACCGCGCTGCTCGGCGGCGCGCTCACGCTCGGGTTCGTGGTCGTGTGCCGACCGGATCCGAGTGTCCTGCGGGCCGCGGCCTGCGGAGCGATCGCTCTGCTCGCCCTCGCGACCGGGCGCCGCAGATCCCTGATTCCCGCACTGGCCACGGCCGTCCTGCTGCTGGTGCTCTACGACCCCTGGCTCGCCCGGGGGTACGGCTTCCTGCTCTCCGTCCTGGCGACCGGTGCCCTGCTCACCGTGGCCCCGCGCTGGAGTGCGGCACTGCGGCGGCGCCGTGTGCCGCCACGGCTGGCCGAGGCACTGGCCGCCGCGGCCGCCGCGCAGGCGCTGTGCGCACCGGTCGTCGCGGTGCTGTCGGCGCGGGTGAGCCTGGTCGCGGTGCCGTGCAACCTGCTCGCGGAGTTCGCGGTGGCGCCGGCGACGGTGCTGGGGTTCGCCACGCTGGCGGTCGCGCCGGTGGCGCTGTCGGTGGCAAAGGGGCTGGCCTGGTGCGCGAGTTGGCCGGCCGGGTGGATCGCCGGCATCGCGCGCATCGGGGCGTCGCTGCCGGGCGGGGCAGTGGACTGGCCGGGCAGCTGGACGGGGGCGCTGCTGCTCGCGGCCGTGACGGCGGTCGTCGTGCTCGTCGGCCGGAGGCTCCTGGGACACCCCTGGCCGGCCGCCGTCTGTGCCGTGGTGCTGCTGCTCGTGGTGGTACGGCCGCCGCCCCTGACCAGAGTGATCACCGGGTGGCCGCCGCCCGGCTGGCGGTTCGCCATGTGCGACGTGGGCCAGGGGGACGCGACCGCGCTCGCGGCGGGCGACGGCACCGCTGTGGTCGTGGACGCCGGTCCCGACCCGGCGCTGGCCGATCGGTGTCTGAGCGCGCTCGGCGTCACCCGCATCCCGCTGCTCGTGCTGACCCACTTCCACGCCGACCATGTGGCGGGGCTGCCCGGAGTGCTGCGCGGACGGTCGGTGGGGGCGATCGAGACCACCGGGTTCGAAGAGCCACCGGAGCAGGCCGCCTTTGTGCGCGCTGTGGCAGCCGCCCGGCACATTCCGGTGACGCGCGCCGTGGCCGGGGAGCGCCGTCGCACCGGGGCGCTCGACTGGCGGGTGCTGTGGCCTCCCCCAAGCTTTCGGCTTCGCTCCGGCGGCGAGGTACCCCCATTGGACCCGGCCCCGTTTCCGGACGGTCCGAACGACGCGAGCGTTGCCCTGCTCGCGCGGTCGGCGGGGCTCACCCTGCTGCTGCTCGGCGATCTCGAACCACCGGCCCAGCAGGCGTTGTTGAGGTCACCGGAGGGCGCCGGGCTGGGCCCGGTGGACGTCCTCAAGGTCGCCCATCACGGGTCGGCGTACCAGGATCCGGGGCTCATACGGAGGGTGGCACCGCGGCTCGCGCTGATCTCAGTCGGCAGGGACAACCCGTACGGTCATCCGGCGCCGAGCACGGTTTCGGTGTTGCGGGACGAGGGCGCGCTCGTGCTGCGTACGGACGAGGACGGGGCGATCGCTGTCGTCGGTGCGGGCAAGGAGCTGAGTGTGGCGAGAGACTGAGGTCATGAATTCCGCACAGGTCGAGGCCTATCTCCGCAGGATCGGGGCCGAGCACCCTGCTTGGCCCACCATCGATGTGCTGCGCGAGCTGCATCTGCGTCATCTGCGGACGGTCCCGTTCGAGAATCTGTCGATCCACCTCGGCGAGGAGATCGTGCTGGAGGAGAAGCGGCTGCTCGACAAGATCGTCGGGGCGCACAGGGGTGGCTTCTGCTACGAACTCAATGGGGCGTTCGGGGCGTTGCTGAAGGCGCTCGGCTTCGACGTCACACTGCTCGCCGCGCGGGTGTACGGGGCGGAGGGGCGGCTCGGGGTGCCGTACGACCACCTCGCGCTGCGGGTGCGGACGGTGGACGGGGGCGACTGGCTGGTTGACGTCGGCTTCGGGGCGCACAGTCACTATCCGCTGGCGTTCGGGGCGCGGGGTGAGCAGGTGGACCCGGCTGGTGTGTTCCGGGTGGTCGAGGCCGGGGCGGATGCGGCGGGGGTGCGCGGAGGCGGGGATTCGGCGCACTTCGACGACCTCGAGGTGCTGCGGGACGGCACGCCGCGGTACCGGCTGGAGGTGCGGCCGCGGGTGCTCGGCGACTTTGTGATCGGGGCCTGGTGGAACAGCACGTCACCGGCCTCGCACTTCGTGCGGTCGCTGGTGTGCTCGCGGGTCACGGAGGACGGAGGGCGGATCACGCTCAGCGGCAGCCGTCTCACGGTGACGGGCCCGGACGGCAGGAAGGAGGTGTCGGATCTGGCGAGCGACGAGGAGGTGCTGGGGATGTACCGGGAGCGGTTCGGGATCGAGCTGGACCGGGTGCCGACGGTGCGAACGACCGGTCCGTAAGACCCCTTGGGGTTGCTTGTGCGTCTCCTGTGCCGATTCCTGCGACAAGGTCCCGTGTTGCCTTGAAAGCCCCGCCAGTGATCGAATGGATCTTGGAAACTGGTGTATTGCGGCATGCAAAGGTGCAAGATGATAGGCCGTTGGTGGGAGAACCGCACGAATCGGGTGCAGAGCGCCGGCCCCCTCGCGGAGATACAGACGCCGCCCCGTGCCGGAGTGCTCAGCTGCCGTGTGCTCGATCCGGTCAACGAGCCGGTGGCGCACGCCGCGTTTGCGGTCAGCGACGCCATGGGGCGCAAGGTGGTGAGCGGTGGCACGGACCCGTTCGGGTCGTTCGTGGCGACCGTGCCGGTGGGGGAGTACCGGCTGACGGTGTCGGCCGACGGATATACGCCGTACCTGACGAGCACCGTCGTCGAGGAGAACTCCCTGGCCTCACTGGGCGATGTGATGCTTGAGGTCGCGCAGCTGCCGGAGCTGCCGCGGGCCGGCGACTGGGAGATCGAGCCGACGCATTCCTCGATCGGGTTCACCGCGCGGCACATCGGGCTGGCCCGGATCCACGGGCGGTTCAACAGCTTCGCGGGGGCCGTCCGGATCGGCATCCCGATGGAACGGTCCGCGATGCACGTGGTGATCGACGCGGCCTCCATCGACACCAACGTCGCGCTGCGTGACGACCATCTGAGGTCGGCGGACTTCCTGGACGTGGAGCGCTTCCCGACGCTGGAGTTCTACAGCGAACGGTTCGTGCACAAGGGCGGTACGCGCTGGGCGGTGACCGGAGGGCTGACCCTGCACGGGGTGACGCGGACGATCACGCTCGACACCGAGTATCTGGGCCTGGGCAATGGCATGGAGGGCGAGGTGCGGGCGGCCTGCCGGGCCACCACCGAGTTGCACCGCGAGGACTTCACGGTGAGCTGGCAGACGATGCTCGCGCGGGGGATCGCGGTGGTCGGGCCGAGCATCGAGATCGAGCTGGACGTGCAGATCGTGCAGAAGGAGTGAGGGGGGCGCTCGACGCGGCGGACTCCGGCCGATGACCTGCACGTTCCGAGACGGACCCGGACGCCGGCCGTGTCGCGCGTAGCGGAAAATGGCCCCGTGAGCGATGTGAGACATGTGCTGGTGCTGCCCGACCGCGATGCCGCGCAAGAGGCGGCGGAGGCGCTCGGGGAGCGGTTCGGCCTGGACGAGGAGCCGCGGATCGTTCGGGACGCGCTGGCCGGTGAGGACGACGCCGAGGACGCGCAGTGGCTGGTGCTGCTGCGGGACGAGCGGGAGCGGCTCGACGCGGGGGAGCTGGATGAGTTCGCGGGGGAGTGGGACGGCTGGCGGGAGGAGCCGTAACCCTCCGGGGGTGCGGGTGAAGAGGGGCGCGTTGGTTGGGCGCGGCCGGGGATGCGGGCGGCCGGGGGTGGGTTGCGCACCCCGGCGCTACGGGGTGCCTCCCCCAAGCTCTTCGAGCAGGGGGACCCCCAGCGCCCACCCGTGCCGGCCTGGGGGTCCCCCCCAGGCCCTTAAGGCACTGGGGGAGGCACGACTGCCCGCGGCTATGTCGGTTGCCCGTGGCTGCGTCGGCCGCGAGGACCCGTTGTCAGTGGCGCGTGGGATGCTTTGCGTGATGGCCAAGAAGACCGCGAATGACGACCCTCTCGCCCCCGTCACCCTTGCCGTGGGCCAGGAGGACCTCCTGCTCGACCGTGCCGTGCAGGAGGTGGTGGCTGCCGCCCGGGCCGCCGACGCCGACACGGACGTACGAGATCTGACTCCGGACCAGTTGCAGCCCGGCACGCTCGCCGAGCTGACGAGTCCGTCGCTCTTCGCCGAGCGCAAGGTCGTGGTCGTACGCAACGCGCAGGATCTGTCGGCCGACACGATCAAGGAACTGAAGGGGTACTTCGGCTCACCCGCCGAGGAGATCACCCTCGTGCTGCTCCACGCGGGCGGCGCCAAGGGCAAGGGGCTGCTCGACGCCGCGCGCAAGGCGGGAGCGCGGGAGGTGGCGTGCCCCAAGATGACGAAGCCGGCGGACCGGCTGGCGTTCGTGCGCGGGGAGTTCCGGGCGCAGGGGCGGTCGGCGACACCCGAGGCGTGCCAGGCGCTGGTCGACGCGATCGGGAGCGACCTGCGGGAGCTGGCGTCCGCTGTCGCGCAGCTCGTCGCGGACATCGAGGGCACGATCGACGAGGCGGTGGTCGGGCGGTACTACACGGGGCGGGCCGAGGCGTCGAGCTTCACGGTCGCGGACCGGGCGGTCGAGGGGCGGGCGGCCGAGGCGCTGGAGGCGCTCAGGTGGTCGCTGGCGACCGGGGTCGCGCCGGTGATGATCACGAGTGCGCTCGCGCAGGGCGTGCGGGCGATCGGAAAGCTGTCGTCGGCACGCGGCGGACGTCCCGCGGACCTGGCCCGGGAGCTGGGCATGCCGCCGTGGAAGATCGACCGGGTGCGCCAGCAGATGCGGGGCTGGACGCCGGAGGGGGTGGCGGTCGCGCTGCGTGCGGTCGCCGAGGCCGACGCAGGGGTGAAGGGCGGCGGGGACGACCCGGAGTACGCCCTGGAGAAGGCGGTCGTCATCATCGCTCGGGCGGCGCGGTCCCGGGGCCGCGGATAGCCGGCGATCCACTCGCTTCGAGGGTGCCGGAGAGATCGCCATGCCAGGCGCAACGACTTCTGGACGTGACGTGCGCCTTCTGGCCGTGAGGTAACGCCTTCCGGACGTGAGGTGCGCCTTCCGGACGGGAGGTCGGGACGTCCGCCGCCGCACGTGCGCACGCACGCCGAAGGCCCCGCGGCCCGTCCTGGGGAAGGAAGGGGTGCGGGGCCTTCGGTTCAAGCTCGTGGGCTCGTACCCGCGTGGCGAACGCAGGCCGCGTACGAGCCCGGGGTGCCGGGTGGGAGCGGATGAGAGAGGGCCCGCTCGGTTCCCTCCGGCGTCAAATCAAGTGTCAGCCCTTGAGGGCCACGACCTTGGAAGCAAGCGCCGACTTCTTGTTGGCGGCCTGGTTCTTGTGGATGACGCCCTTCGAGACGGCCTTGTCGAGCGCACGCGCGGCGGCGCGCTGGAGCTCGGTGGCCTTCTCGACGTCACCCGCGGCAGCGGCCTCGCGAGCCTTGCGGATCGCGGTCTTGAGCGAGGACTTGACGGCCTTGTTGCGAAGGCGCGCCTTCTCGTTCGTCTTGTTCCGCTTGATCTGGGACTTGATGTTCGCCACGAATGAGCCTTTTCAGGTTCAGGCACGCGAGACTGACGGTCTCCCGAGCCGATGATTTCTTGAAGACGTGCCTCGCGCTGAGAGGGCAGGAGACACAGCCACCCAGGCTACCAGCCGCCTTCCTGGCCGCCCAAACCGGTCGCAGCCTCCCGCGCGTGGGACCATGGAGGCTACGTAACGATCCGACCCGAGACCGCAGACACTGCGGACGCCTCAAGAATCAGGACCCTGCGTGCCCGCGATCCCTAGCCATGTGCCCGAGCCGAGCCGTACCGACCCGGCTCTGATCCGCAATTTCTGCATCATCGCGCACATCGACCACGGCAAGTCCACGCTCGCCGACCGGATGCTCCAGCTGACCGGCGTCGTCGAGCAGCGGCAGATGCGCGCTCAGTACCTCGACCGCATGGACATCGAGCGCGAGCGCGGCATCACGATCAAGTCCCAGGCGGTGCGTCTGCCGTGGGCCCCGACCCACGATCCGGGCAACACGCACATCCTCAACATGATCGACACCCCGGGGCACGTCGACTTCACGTACGAGGTCTCGCGGTCGCTCGCCGCCTGCGAGGGGACCGTCCTCCTCGTCGACGCCGCCCAGGGCATCGAGGCCCAGACTCTCGCCAACCTCTACCTGGCGATGGAGAACGACCTCACGATCATCCCCGTGCTGAACAAGATCGACCTGCCGGCCGCGCAGCCCGAGAAGTTCGCCGAGGAGCTCGCCAACCTCGTCGGCTGCGACCCCGACGACGTGCTGCGGGTGTCCGCGAAGACCGGTGTCGGCGTCGACACGCTGCTCGACAAGGTCGTCGCGCAGATTCCGGCGCCGGTCGGCGTCGCGGACGCGCCCGCCCGCGCGATGATCTTCGACTCCGTGTACGACTCCTACCGGGGCGTGGTCACCTACGTCCGTGTCATCGACGGGCAGCTCAACAAGCGTGAGCGCATCAGGATGATGTCCACCAACGCGACCCACGAGCTGCTGGAGATCGGCGTCAACTCGCCCGAGATGCTCCCGGCCGACGGTCTCGGCGTCGGCGAGGTGGGCTACCTGATCACCGGCGTGAAGGACGTCCGCCAGTCCAAGGTCGGTGACACGATCACCAGCCAGGCCAAGGGGGCCACGGAGGCGCTCGGCGGGTACAAGGACCCGAAGCCGATGGTCTTCTCGGGCCTGTATCCGCTCGACGGCTCCGACTACCCCGACCTGCGCGAGGCCCTGGACAAGCTCCAGCTCAACGACGCCGCGCTCGTCTACGAGCCGGAGACCTCCGCCGCCCTCGGCTTCGGCTTCCGCGTCGGCTTCCTCGGCCTGCTCCACCTCGACGTGATCCGCGAGCGGCTGGAGCGCGAGTTCGGGCTCGACCTGATCGCCACCGCGCCCAACGTGGTCTACCGCGTGATCATGGAGGACGGCGAAGAGATCACGGTCACCAACCCGAGCGAGTTCCCCGAGGGGAAGATCGCCGAGGTGTACGAGCCGGTCGTACGGGCCACGATCCTCGCGCCCACCGAGTTCATCGGCGCGATCATGGAGCTGTGCCAGACCCGCCGCGGCACCCTCCTCGGCATGGACTACCTCTCCGAGGACCGTGTCGAGATCCGCTACACCCTCCCGCTCGCCGAGATCGTCTTCGACTTCTTCGACCAGCTGAAGTCGAAGACCCGCGGCTACGCGTCCCTCGACTACGAGCCCACCGGCGAGCAGAGCAGCTCCCTGGTCAAGGTGGACATCCTGCTGCACGGCGACAAGGTCGACGCCTTCTCGGCGATCACCCACAAGGACCAGGCGTACGCCTACGGTGTCCGGCTCGTCGCCAAGCTGAAGGAACTCATCCCGCGGCAGAACTTCGAGGTGCCGGTGCAGGCCGCCATCGGCTCCCGGGTGATCGCCCGCGAGACCATCCGCGCCATCCGCAAGGACGTCCTCGCCAAGTGCTACGGCGGTGACATCTCCCGTAAGCGCAAGCTGCTGGAGAAGCAGAAGGAAGGCAAGAAGCGGATGAAGATGGTGGGTTCCGTGGAGGTTCCCCAGGAGGCCTTCATCGCCGTCCTGTCCAGCGACGACAGCGCCGGGTCGGCCAAGGGCAAGAAGTAACCACGGGTTACGCCGGCAAACCGGTCGGAACGGGGGCCCGTCGTGCGAAAGCGCGGCGGGCCCCCGTGCATGCGAGCGGGAGAGGGTACCGGTTCGAAGGCGGGTGGGTCCTCGGAATCACCAGATCGCGGGCCGTGACCCCTTACGCCGGGGACGGTCGCCCTTTACTCTGATCCCTGCTCGATAGTTACTCGCCAGTTAAACAACTGCTCGCGAGTGAAAACAGCCGCATGCCAGCCGCAATGAGTCGGCAGCACTGAGCCGGCCGCAAGGTCGCGGGCCCCGGAGGATGTCGTGAGCGACACACAGACGTTGATCGAGAACCGTCCGCCGTCCGTGGCGGGCCTCTTTCTGGAGCGCGTGGCGGCCACGCCGGACGCCGAGGCATACCGCTACCCGGTACCCGCGGCCTCCGGTCAGGGCCCGGACGACTGGAAGTCGCTGAGCTGGGCGCAGGCCGCCGAGCGGGTCTACGCGATCGCGGCCGGGCTGATCGAGCTGGGTGTGCAGCCGGAGCAGCGGGTGGCGCTCGCCTCCTCGACGCGGGTCGAGTGGGTCCTCGCAGACCTGGGCATCCTGTGCGCCGGTGCGGCCACGACGACGATCTACCCGCAGACGAACGCCGACGAGGCCGCGTTCATCCTCTCCGACTCCGGCAGCAGGGTGCTGATCGCGGAGGACGCCGCGCAGCTCGCCAAGGCACAGGAGAAGCGCGCCGAGCTGCCCGAGCTGACCCATGTCGTGGTGATCGACCCGACCGGCGTGGAGACCGGTGAGGGCGTGCTCACCCTCGCCGACCTGGAGAAGCAGGGTGCCGCCCATCTGGAGCAGAACCCTCAGCTGATCAAGGAGCGGGTCGGCGCGATCACCAAGGATCAGCTCGCCACCCTCATCTACACCTCCGGCACCACCGGCCGTCCCAAGGGCGTGCGCCTGCCGCACGACAACTGGGCGTACATGGCGAAGGCGATCGCCGCGACCGGGCTGATCAGCGGCGAGGACGTGCAGTACCTGTGGCTGCCGCTCGCGCACGTCTTCGGCAAGGTGCTCACCTCCGGCCAGATCGAGGTGGGGCACGTCACCGCCGTCGACGGCCGCGTCGACAAGATCATCGAGAATCTGCCGGTCGTGCAGCCGACCTACATGGCGGCCGTGCCGCGCATCTTCGAGAAGGTCTACAACGGGGTCGCGGCCAAGGCACGGGCCGGTGGCGCGGCCAAGTACAAGATCTTCCAGTGGGCGGCCGAGGTCGCCCGCGAGTACGCCAAGGTCTCGCAGGACAACTTCCGCCGCACCGGCACCCACGCCGTGCCCTTCGGTCTCGGCGCCAAGCACAAGGTCGCCGACGCGCTCGTCTTCGCCAAGATCCGCGAGGCGTTCGGCGGGAACCTGCGCGCGTGTGTCTCGGGCGCCTCCGCCCTCTCTCCCGAGATCGGCTACTTCTTCGCCGGCGCCGGCATCCACATCCTGGAGGGCTACGGCCTCACCGAGACCTCCGCCGCCTCCTTCGTCAACCCCGGCGAGGCCTACCGCACCGGCACGGTCGGCAAGCCGCTGCCCGGCTGCGAGGTGCGCATCGCGGACGACGGCGAGATCCTGCTGCGCGGCCCCGGCATCATGGAGGGCTACCACGGCCTTTCGGACAAGACCGCCGAGGTGCTGGAGAGCGACGGCTGGTTCCACACCGGTGACATCGGCGAGCTGTCGCCCGACGGCTACCTGCGCATCACCGACCGCAAGAAGGACCTCATCAAGACCTCCGGCGGCAAGTACGTCGCGCCCGCCGAGGTCGAGGGCCAGTTCAAGGCGGTGTGCCCGTACGTCTCCAACATCCTCGTGCACGGCGCCGACCGGAACTTCTGCACCGCGCTCATCGCCCTCGACGAGGTGTCCATCCTGGAGTGGGCGAAGGAGAACGGCCTGGCCGGCAAGTCGTACGCGGAGGTCGTGGCCGCGCCGGCCACGGTCGAGCTCATCGACGGGTATGTCCGGGAGCTCAACGAGGGGCTTCAGCGCTGGCAGACCATCAAGAAGTTCCGGCTGTTGCCGCGGGACCTCGATGTCGAGCACGGGGAGATCACGCCGAGCCTGAAGTTGAAGCGGCCGGTTGTGGAGCGGGAGTACAAGCATCTGATCGATGAGATGTACGCCGGTACTCGCGAAGCGTAGGTGTGCCCGGGGGTGCGAGGCGTCTGCGGGCCGTCTGCGGCTGGTCGCGCAGTTCCCCGGCGCCCCTAGGGGCTGCGCCCCTGACGCACGCTGCCCCCGGCTACCAGTCGTCGTAACTCCCGGACTGGGATACGAGTCCGCCAGGTCCGGGAGCGCCTCCCCGGACAGCTCTTTCTCCAGAGCCGCCGGCCTGCTGCTCAGCTCCTCGCTCTGCGCCTGCTCGAATCTGTCCGTCTTGGACCACATCTGTAGCAGTGTTCTCACTCATGGCGGCCCACTTCGGTAACTCGGTGCTTATGGGCGCGGCCGGTCTGTCACTCTGTCCGCATCGTCAGAGGAGTATTCGTCCGAACCGCTCGGGGAGCTGTCCATGGGGGCCATTCCCACGCAACGGGAGACCATCTCCTGTGCCCCTGATACGCCTGCGCAGCAGGGCGCGGACCGGCCCGCGGTGGTGCGTACGACACTGCCCGGCGGCCCGCTCGCGCCCGGCGCCGCGCGCCGGTTCGTGCGCGCCACCCTCGCGGACTGGGCCGAAGCCGCCGAGCCCGACACCTTCACCGAGCGGCTGGCCGACGACGTGGTGGTCGTCGTCAGCGAGCTCGTCACCAACGCCGTCGTGCACGCGGGCACGGACGTCGACCTCGTCTGCCGCCTTCAGGACGCGGAGGACGATCCGGCCGGCGTCGTCATCGAGGTCTCCGACCACCACCCCTCGCGCGCGGTACGGGACGACGCCGTCGAACGCCCCTACGGCATACCCGAGTACGGGCGCGGTCTGCGGCTCGTCTCCACACTCTCCACGGCCTGGGGGATCACCTACCGCACCGGCGCCAAGACCGTCTGGGCGCGGCTGCCCCTGGACGGCGCCCTGGACGCCGAGGAGGAGATCGAGGCGTACGCGAGCGAGAGCGCCCTGGAACGCGGGCTGAGCGCCGCCGAGATACTCGGCCCCGAACTCTCCGCGTTCGCCGAGCCCGGACGTGGCGTCCACGACCGGGAGTGGCGGGGCCGCGGCGCCCTCTCCTTCCTCGCCGAGGCCTCCGACCTGCTCGCCGGGCAGCTCGACGAGGACCTCGTCGCCGCGCTCACCGGACAGCTGCTCGTGCCGCGGCTCGCCGACTGGTGCGCGGTCTGGCTGGAGGACGAGGCGACCGGCTGGCGCGGGCCCGAGGCGGCCTCCGCCGGGCCGCGGCTCGCCCGCGTCTGGCACGGCAGCGAGAGCCGTATCGAGGAACTGCGCCGGGTGCTGGAGAAGGACCCGCCCCGGCTGCCCGAGTCGGTGCGCTCCCGGGCGGTGCCCGTGCCCTGGCCCGGTGAGGCGCTGGGCCCGCGGGGCGCGACCGGGGCGGCGCTGGCCTACCGGCTGATCGCAGGCGGCCGGCCGCTGGGCACGCTCGTCATCGGACGGTCAGGGCTGCTGCGCTTCCCCGACGAGGTCACCGGGCTCGTCGAGGACCTCAGCCGGCGGGTGGCGCTGGCTATCGGGGCGGCCCGGCAGTACGCGCGCCAGGCCACCATCAGCCGGGTGCTCCAGCGCGGACTGCTGCCCGGCGCGGTCGCCGAGATCCCCGGCGTGAGCAGCGCGCTCGTGTACGAACCCTGCGACAAGGGCGGACCGAGCGGCGACTTCTACGACCTGTTCCCGGCGGGCCACGGACGATGGTGCTTCGCGCTCGGCGACGTCCAGGGCAAGGGGCCGGAGGCAGCCGTCGTCATCGGGCTCGCCCGGCCCTGGCTGCGACTGCTGGCCCGCGAAGGCTACGAGGTCCCCGACGTCCTGGACCGCCTCAACCAGCTGCTGCTGGACGACGCGACGGAGGCGGCGGACGCGGCGGCGCGGGCATTGGTCGCCGCGGGCGGGCCGGTGCCGGGCGCCGACGACGGCCCGCACGCCCGTTTCCTCTCCCTCCTCTACGGCGAGATGGTCCCCTTCGACGGCGGGGTGCGCTGCACGCTCGCCTCCGCCGGGCATCCGCTGCCGCTGCTGCTGGGCCCCGACGGGGACGTACGGCCCGTGGCGCAGCCACAGACGCTTCTCGGGGTCGTGGAGGACTCGACGTACACGTGCGAGACCTTCGAGCTGCGTTCCGGTGACACGCTGCTGTGCGTCACGGACGGGGTGACCGAGCGGCGCAGCGGCTCGCGCCAGTTCGACGACGGGGACGGCCTCGCGACGGCGCTCGCCGGCTGCGCCGGACTGAGCGCGCAGCTGATCGCGGAACGGATCAGGAAGCTGGTGCACGAGTTCGGGGGGAAGCCGCCGGAGGACGATCTGGCGTTACTGGTGCTGCGGGCGGAGTGATCGGGCAGGAGAGGGAGTCCCGGCGCGTACGGGGGTGTGAGCGGGCAGGACGGGGAGTCCCGGCGGTACGGGACAATGGAGGACATGCCTTCCGCACTTCCCGACGGCGAGCCCGTCCCCGCCGACGGCGCACTGCCCGCGCCCGCGCTCGCCGGGGCCGCCGGGCGCCCCCTCGGCTTCTACCTCCATGTGCCGTACTGCGCCACGCGCTGCGGCTACTGCGACTTCAACACGTACACGGCGACGGAGCTGCGCGGCACGGGCGGCGTGCTGGCGTCCCGGGACAACTACGCACAGACGCTGATCGACGAGATCCGGCTGGCCCGCAAGGTGCTGGGCGACGACCCGCGCGAGGTCCGCACGGTCTTCGTCGGGGGCGGTACGCCGACGCTGCTGGCCGCCGACGACCTCGTACGGATGCTGGGGGCGATCCGTGACGAGTTCGGCCTCGCGGACGACGCGGAGGTGACGACGGAGGCGAACCCGGAATCGGTCGACGAGCGGTATCTGGCCACGCTGCGGGAGGGCGGCTTCAACCGGATCTCCTTCGGCATGCAGAGCGCCCGCCAGCACGTCCTGAAGATCCTGGACCGTACGCACACACCGGGCCGTCCCGAGGCCTGCGTGGCCGAGGCGCGAGCGGCGGGTTTCGAGCACGTCAACCTGGACCTGATCTACGGCACGCCGGGCGAGTCGGACGACGACTGGCGCGCGTCGCTGGAGGCGGCGCTGGGCGCCGGACCCGACCACATCAGCGCGTACGCCCTGATCGTCGAGGAAGGCACGCAGCTCGCGCGTCGCATCCGCCGTGGCGAGATCCCGATGACGGACGACGACGTCCACGCGGACCGCTACCTGATCGCGGACGAGGCGCTCGCTTCGGCGGGCTACGACTGGTACGAGGTCTCGAACTGGGCCACGTCGGAATCCGGCCGCTGCCTGCACAACGAGCTGTACTGGCGAGGCGCCGACTGGTGGGGCGCGGGGCCGGGAGCCCACAGCCATGTGGGCGGGGTGCGCTGGTGGAACGTGAAACATCCCGGCGCGTACGCGGCCGCCCTGGCGGAGGGTCGCTCCCCGGGCGCGGGGCGGGAGGTCCTGTCGGAGGAGGACCGCCGGGTGGAGCGGATCCTGCTGGAGCTGCGGCTTCGGGAGGGGGTGCCGTTGTCGTTGCTGCGCGAGGAGGGGACGGCGGCTGCGCGCCGGGCCCTGGCGGACGGGCTCCTGGAGACAGGGCCGTACGAGGAGGGGCGCGCCGTTCTGACGCTGCGGGGGCGGCTGCTCGCGGACGCGGTGGTGCGGGACCTGGTGGACTGAACGGCCCAACCCCCGCGTCGGCGGGGAAGTCGCACTGCTCGGCCGAGTGGACGAGCTGATCGACGGATCACCTCCGCAGCGGCGGAGAGCACGTCCACCAAGTCCCACGGTGTCAACGCTTGGTGCAGCCTCAGGGCACGGTCACATGGTCGATGAGCCGTTCCACGCTACCCAGCAGGTCCGGCTCAAGGTCCTTGTACGACCGCACCCGCGACAGGATCCGCTGCCACGCCTCGCCGGTGTTCTCCGGCCAGCCCAGCGCCCGGCACACCCCCTTCTTCCAGTCCTGGCCGTGCGGGACGCGCGGCCATTCCCTGATGCCCAGCGACGACGGCTTCACCGCCTGCCAGATGTCGATGTACGGGTGGCCCACCACCAGGGCGTGGTCGCTCGTCACCGACTCCGCGATGCGCCACTCCTTCGTGCCGGGGACCAGGTGGTCCACCAGGACCCCGAGGCGGGCGTCCGGGCCGGGGGAGAAGGCCGAGACGATCGACGGCAGGTCGTCGACGCCCTCCAGGTACTCCACCACCACGCCCTCGATGCGCAGATCGTCGCCCCACACCTTCTCGACCAGTTCCGCGTCGTGGCGGCCCTCCACATAGATGCGGCCGGCGCGGGCCACCCGGGCGCGTGCTTCGGGGACGGCCACCGAGCCCGACGCCGTGCGGGTCGGACGCACCGGACCCGACGACGGGCGCACCAGCGTCACCACCCGCCCCTCCAGCAGGAAGCCCCGCGGCTCCAAGGGGAAGACGCGGTGCTTGCCGAAGCGGTCCTCCAGGGTCACCGTGCCCGCCTCGCAGCGGATGACCGCGCCGCAGAAGCCGGTGCGCGGCTCCTCGACCACCAGACCAGGGTCCGCCGGGACCTCCGGGACGGGCTGCGGCTTCTTCCACGGTGGGGTCAGGTCGGGCGAGTACGAACGGGGGCGCGGGCCCGAAGGGCCCTCGTTGGAAGGGCGGTGGCGGGAGACGGGTGGGCGCATTCGGATGACGATAGGAGAAGCCTCCGCCCGGATGGCGTAGGGATCGCTACGACACGCCGAAACGGGCCGCCAGCTCGTCGCGCTGGGAGCGGACGAAGTCCGCGTTCACGACCGCCCCGTGCCCGGGCACGTACAGCGCGTCCTCTCCGCCCAGTTCCAGCAGCCGGTCCAGGGCCGCCGGCCAGTGCGAGGGGATCGCGTCCGGGCCCGCCTGCGGTGCGCCGGACTCCTCCACCAGGTCCCCGCAGAACACCACCTCCCGCGCCCCGGCGACGAGGACCACCAGGTCATGGGCCGTGTGGCCCGGCCCCACATTCGCCAGCAGCACCTGCACGCCGCCCAGGTCCAGCGTCCACTCGCCCGAGACCTGGTGGCGCGGACGGACCAGTACCTCCGCGGCTTTCGCCGCATCGTCCGGGTCCAGGCCATTGCGCACCGCGTCCGCGACCAGTTCCGCGCGCTCGTGGACGAACACCGCGTCGATGCCCACCGCCCCGAACACCTCCACGCCCGCGAACGCCGCCGCCCCGAGGACATGGTCGAAGTGGGGATGCGTGAGCGCGAGATGCGTCACACGCCGGTCCATGCCGAGGGGCGCGAGAAGCCGTCGCGCCTCGGTGCGCAACCGTGCGCCCTCGCCCAGGCTCGACCCCGCGTCGACCATGAGCACCGCGTGCTCGCCCACGACCAGCCCGGCCGTGCAGTCCCAGACCGGGAGCCGCCTCCGCCCCACCGTCGCACCGAGCGCCTCCCACCCGGACCCTTCCCACAACACCGTCATACGGCGACGCTATCCGCAGACGCCCAGCCCGGCAGGACACCCCGGGACAGGTCGGTACACGTCGGTACGACAGCGGTGCCCGCCCTTGCCGGGTGCGTACCCGACCGCCGTACACTTGCTCCGGGATGCTGGCACTCGCACGCGCAGAGTGCCAGGGGAAGCGCCGAGGGGACAGAACGCTGGAGGTGTGCGCGATGCTCAGTGAACGCAGGCTCGAAGTGCTGCGCGCCATCGTCCAGGACTACGTCGGCACCGAGGAGCCGGTGGGCTCCAAGGCGCTCACCGAGCGGCACAAGCTCGGTGTCTCCCCGGCCACCGTCCGCAACGACATGGCCGCGCTGGAGGACGAGGGCTATATCGCCCAGCCGCACACCAGCGCCGGACGCATCCCCACGGACAAGGGCTACCGCCTCTTCGTGGACAAGCTCGCGGGCGTCAAGCCGATGACCGCGCCCGAGCGCCGGGCGATCCAGAACTTCCTGGAGTGCGCCGTCGACCTCGACGACGTCGTGGCGCGTACGGTGCGGTTGCTCGCGCAGCTCACCCGGCAGGTCGCCGTCGTGCAGTATCCGTCGCTGACACGTTCGACCGTGCGGCATGTGGAGCTGCTGTCGATGGCGCCCGCGCGGGTGATGCTCGTGCTGATCACGGACACCGGCCGGGTCGAGCAGCGCATGATCGACTGCCCGGCGCCGTTCGGAGAAACGTCTCTCGCGGATCTACGCGCGCGGCTCAACAGCCGGGTCGCCGGCCGCCGCTTCGCGGATGTTCCGCAACTCGTGCAGGATCTGCCCGAGGCCTTCGAGGAGCCGGAGGACCGCGGCACGGTCTCCACGGTGCTCGCCACCCTCCTGGAGACGCTCGTGGAGGAGACCGAGGAGCGGCTGATGATCGGCGGCACCGCCAATCTCACCCGCTTCGGGCATGACTTCCCTCTCACCATTCGCCCCGTCCTGGAGGCGCTTGAGGAGCAGGTCGTGCTCCTCAAGTTGCTGGGGGAGGCGAAGGATCCGGCCATGCGGGTGCGTATCGGTCATGAGAACGCGCACGAGGGACTCAACTCCACGTCCGTCGTCTCCGTGGGCTACGGTTCGGGCGGCGAGGCAGTAGCGAAACTCGGCGTGGTCGGACCGACCCGCATGGATTACCCGGGAACGATGGGAGCGGTACGAGCGGTGGCACGGTACGTCGGACAGATCCTGGCGGAGTCGTAAGTGGCCACGGACTACTACGCCGTACTCGGCGTGCGCCGCGACGCGTCGCAGGAAGAGATCAAGAAGGCCTTCCGGCGGCTCGCGCGCGAGCTGCACCCGGACGTCAACCCTGATCCGAAGACGCAGGAGCGGTTCAAGGAGATCAACGCCGCCTACGAGGTGCTCTCGGACCCGCAGAAGAAGCAGGTCTACGACCTCGGCGGCGACCCGCTCTCGCAGTCCGGCGGCGCCGGCGCGGGCGGCTTCGGGGCCGGCGGCTTCGGCAACTTCTCCGACATCATGGACGCGTTCTTCGGCACGGCGTCGCAGCGCGGTCCGCGCTCGCGCACCCGCCGGGGCCAGGACGCCATGATCCGGCTGGAGGTCGAGCTCGACGAGGCGGCCTTCGGTACGACGAAGGACATCCAGGTCGACACGGCCGTCGTCTGCAACACCTGCAACGGTGAGGGTGCGGCGCCGGGGACGAGCGCCCAGACGTGTGACATGTGTCGTGGCCGCGGTGAGGTCTCGCAGGTCACGCGGTCCTTCCTGGGCCAGGTCATGACGTCCCGGCCGTGCCCGCAGTGCCAGGGCTTCGGCACGATCGTCCCGAACCCGTGCCCGGAGTGCGCGGGTGACGGGCGGGTGCGGTCCCGCAGGACGCTCACGGTCAAGATCCCGGCCGGTGTCGACAACGGCACCCGGATCCAGCTCGCGGGCGAGGGCGAGGTCGGGCCCGGCGGCGGTCCCGCCGGCGACCTGTACGTCGAGATCCACGAGCTGCCGCATTCGACCTTCCAGCGGCGCGGCGACGACCTGCACTGCACGGTCACCATCCCGATGACGGCGGCGGCCCTCGGCACGAAGGTCCCGCTGGAGACGCTGGACGGCCTGGAGGAGGTCGACATCCGCCCCGGAACGCAGTCCGGGCAGTCGATCCCGCTGCACAACCGCGGCGTCACGCACCTGCGCGGCGGCGGCCGGGGCGACCTGATCGTGCACGTCGAGGTGACGACCCCGACGAAGCTGGACCCCGAGCAGGAACGCCTGCTCCGGGAACTGGCGAAGCTGCGGGGCGAGGAGCGGCCGCAGGGGCAGTTCCAGCCGGGGCAGCAGGGGCTGTTCTCGCGGCTGAAGGATGCGTTCAACGGGCGCTGACGGAGGTTTGGGCACCCGGCGTCGGTGAGGCACCCGGCGCCGGGGTGACCGTCCCTGGGGGCTCCGCCCCCAGACCCCCGATCGGCCTACGGCCTCGTCCTCAAACTCCCCCAAGCTCTTCGAGCAGGGGGGACCCCCACGGGCTGATTTTTTGCCGACTTGGGCTGCCTTCGTACCGCCCCTGACCCGGTGCCTCTTCCTCTGGCATATGCCAGGGGACGGCCGGATTCGGACTTGTTCAAAGGACGTGACAACATGCCGTCATGTCCTCCGCGCTGACCGATCTCCTTCACCACCCGATCGTGCAGGCCCCCATGGCGGGCGGCGTCTCCGTGCCGCAGCTCGCCGCCGCCGTGTCCGACGCCGGCGGGCTGGGGTTCCTCGCCGCCGGGTACAAGACCGCCGACGGCATGTACCAGGAGATCAAGCAGCTCCGCGGGCTCACCGGGAGTCCCTTCGGCGTGAACCTGTTCATGCCGCAGCCCGAGTATGCCGACCCTGCCGCCGTCGAGGTCTACGCGAACCAGTTGGCCGGCGAGGCCGCCTGGTACGAGACCGAGCTGGGCGACCCCGACAGCGGCCGCGACGACGGCTACGACGTCAAGCTCGCCGTGCTGCTCGACAACCCGGTGCCGGCGGTCTCCTTCCACTTCGGCGTCCCCACCCCGGACGCCCTGGAGTCCCTGCGCCGTGCGGGCACCTTCACCCTGGTCACCGCGACCACCGCCGAGGAGGCCCTCGCGGTCCAGGACGCGGGCGCCGACGCGGTGATCGTGCAGGGTGTCGAGGCCGGCGGGCACCAGGGCACCCACCGGGACATCCAGGAGAACGACGGCTCCGGCATCGGGCTGCTCTCGCTGGTCGCCCAGATACGCGAGACCGTGGACATCCCGATCGTGGCGGCCGGCGGCCTCATGCGGGGCAGCCAGATCGCCGCGGTGCTCGCGGCGGGTGCGAGCGCGGCCCAGCTCGGCACCGCGTTCCTCGCGACCCCCGAGTCCGGCGCCCACGCTCTGCACAAGCAGGCGCTGACCAACCCCCTGTTCGTCCGGACGGAACTGACGCGCGCGTTCTCCGGCCGCCCCGCGCGCGGTCTGGTCAACCGCTTCATGCGGGAGCACGGCCCCTACGCCCCCGCCGCGTACCCCGAGATCCACCACCTCACCTCGCCGCTGCGCAAGGCGGCCGCGAAGGCGGGCGACGCGCAGGGCATGGCGCTGTGGGCGGGCCAGGGCCACCGGATGGCCCGCGAACTGCCCGCCGGGCAGCTGGTGGAGGTGCTGGCGGCGGAGATCGAGGCGGCCACGACAGCGTTGTCGACGGGAGGTGCCGAGCGATGACGGCTCCTGTGTTCGTCGTGGACCGACTCGACGGAATCGGCCCGGAGTTCGTGCTGGAGGGGCCCGAGGGGCGCCACGCGGTTTCGGTGAAGCGGCTGCGGCCCGGTGAGGACGTGGTCCTCACCGACGGGCACGGGCGGTGGACCGAGGGCGTGGTGAAGGCCGCCGAGGGCAAGGACCGGCTGGTGGTCATGGATCTGGAGTCCCTCCAGGAGGAGCCCCAGGCGCCGGTGCGCATCACCGTCGTGCAGGCCCTGCCCAAGGGCGACCGGGGCGAGCTGGCCGTGGAGACCATGACCGAGGTGGGCGTGGACGCCATCGTCCCGTGGGCGGCCTCCCGGTGCATCACGCAGTGGAAGGGCGACCGCGGGCTCAAGGCGCTCGGCAAGTGGCGGGCCACCGCCCGCGAGGCGGGCAAGCAGTCACGCCGGGTGCGTTTCCCGGAGGTCGCGGACGCGGCAAGCAGCAAGCAGGTTGCCGCACTTCTCGCCAAAGCCGATTTCGCGGCCGTCCTGCACGAGAGCGGCGACGAACCCCTGGCCACCGTGGAACTCCCCGCCGAGGGCGAGATCGTCCTGGTCGTCGGGCCCGAAGGGGGCGTGTCCCCGGAGGAGCTGGCGCTGTTCGCTCAGGCAGGTGCGCGGGCGTTCCGGCTGGGGCATACCGTCCTGCGTACATCGACCGCCGGAACCGCCGCGGCCGCGCTGCTGCTCGGCCGCACGGGCCGCTGGTCCTGACCCACGGGGGACCCATGGAACTCGCCCAAGTGCGGCTGCTCGTCTCGGACTTCGCCGCCTGCTACCGGTTCTACTCCGAAGTCCTCGGCCTCAAGCCCCAGTCGGGGGCGGTGGACGGGCCGTACGAGAAGTTCAGCGCCGTCACCGGCTCGGCGGGCATAGCGCTGCAGGACCGGGCGATGATGGCCGAGGTCCTGGGCGAACTGGGTGACGAGGCGACCGGCCACCGCTCGCTGGTGGTGCTGCGCGTGGACGACCTGGACGCGTACTGCGAGCAGATCACCTCCCGCGGCGCGACGCTTCTGCACGGCCCGGCCCCGATGACCGACCGCATGCGCGTCGCCCACCTCAAGGACCCGGAGGGCAACCTGGTGGAACTCCAGGAGTGGCTGCTGCTGCGCGGCTGACGGCGCGTCCGGAGGGGGCACGGGCGGGCGCTCGGGTGGCCGTATGCGCTCTACCGTCACGGGCGCGTCAGTGGCAGGCTGCCCTCCATGGGGGCATTGAGGCGGATTTGGCGACGCCCGAAGGGGCGGCGGCTCGCGGCGGTGACCGCGCTCGTGACGGTCACCGTGGGCGGAGCCGTCGCGTGCCAGCCCGGTGACCTGAGCTCCGCGTCGGTGGCGTACACGACCGACCAGACGGCGACCAGGGAACTTCAGCGGCAGCATGTGAAAGTGCGCTGGCTCAGCTGCACGGGCCACTACGGCACCAGCGGCAAGGCCGCCGCGTCCGGCAGGACACCGTCGCCGAGCGCGACCGACGTCGTCACCGTCGACTGCCAGGGGCAGACGGACGACAACAAGAAGATCACCGTCAAGGGCAGGGTCACCCGCGCCGTCGACGGCAAGTGCGTGCGCGGCGACCTCAGAGCCACCGTGGGCGGCAAGGAGTGGTTCCACGTCAGCGGTCTCGGCAACTGCGCGGGCCGCACGCCGACGCCTCCCGCCTCGTACCACCCGGTCACCCCCGGGCAGCCCCGGCCCACCGTCACCGTGACGAAGACCATCTGGTGCCAGGGCGACCCCACCTGCTGGCCGGTCCAGGGCAAGTGACGTGCGCACGGAACGGGGGCAACTGGGCAAACCCCTGTCGGGGAACGGGATCGCTGCTTAGGGTGATCTGGTGACTCAGTCCGCATCGCCCGCGTATCTCCGGTTCCCGCACCTGCACGGCGAGTTGGTCGCCTTCACCGCCGAGGACGACGTCTGGGTCGCCCCGCTCGACGGCGGCCGCGCCTGGCGGGTCAGCGCCGACAACATGCCGGTCAACCACCCCCGTATCTCCCCGGACGGCACGACCGTCGCCTGGACCTCCACCCGCGACGGGGCACCCGAGGTGCACATCGCCCCGATCGACGGCGGTCCCGCCAAGCGCCTGACTCACTGGGGTAGTTCGAGGACCCAGGTGCGCGGCTGGACCCCCGAGGGACATGTGCTCGCCCTCAGCACGGTCGGCCAGGCCTCCCTGCGCCGCAGCTGGGCGCACGCCGTGCCGCTGGACGGCGGACCGGCCACCACTCTGCCGTACGGACCTGTCGGCCACGTCGCCCACGGGGCGGGCACGGTGCTGCTGTCCGCGCCCATGGGCCGTGAGGCCGCCTGGTGGAAGCGGTACCGGGGCGGCACCGCCGGCAAGCTCTGGATCGACCGCGAGGGCGACGGGGAGTTCGTACGGCTGCACGAGGACCTCGACGGGAACATCGAGTACCCGTCGTGGGTCGGGGACCGCGTCGCGTTCCTCTCCGACCACGAGGGCGTCGGAGCGCTGTACTCATCGCTCGCCGACGGCTCGGACCTGCGGCGGCACACGCCGATCGACGGCTTCTACGCCCGGCACGCGGCCGGCGACGGCACCCGGGTCGTGTACTCCTGCGCCGGTGAACTGTGGCTCCTCGACGACCTGGACGGAGCCGAGCCCCGGCGGCTCGACGTGCGGCTCGGCGGGCAGCGCGCCGACCTCCAGCCGCACCCCGTGAGCGCCTCCCGCTGGTTCGGTGCCGGCTCGCCCGACCACACCGGGCGCGGTAGCGCGATCTCCGTGCGCGGCGCCGTCCACTGGGTCACCCACCGCTCGGGACCCGCCCGCGCGCTCGCCGCCGAGCCCGGCGTACGGGCCCGGCTGCCGCGCTCCTTCCGGGTGGAGGGCGAGGAGTGGGTGGTGTGGGTGACGGACGCGGAGGGCGACGACGCCCTGGAGTTCGCGCCCGCCACCGGTCTCGCGCCCGGCGCCATCCCGCGCCGGCTCGCGGCCGGACAGCTCGGACGCGTGCTCTCTCTCGCGGTGGCGCCCGACGGCAGCCGGGTCGCCGTCGCCACGCACGACGGGCGCGTGCTGCTCGTCGAGCGGGAGAGCGGAGAGCTGCGCGAGGTCGACCGCAGCGAGGACGGCGAGGTCAACGGGCTCGTCTTCTCGCCGGACTCGGCATGGCTGGCCTGGTCGCATCCCGGTCCGCGCCCGCTGCGGCAGCTGAAACTCGCGAACACCGCGGACCTGTCCGTCACGGAGGCGACACCGCTGCGCTTCCGGGACTACGCGCCCGCGTTCACCCTGGACGGCAAGCACCTGGCGTTCCTCTCGGCGCGCTCCTTCGATCCGGTCTACGACGAGCATGTGTTTGATCTCGCCTTCGTGGGGGGCTCGCGTCCGCATCTGATCACGCTCGCCGCGACGACCCCGTCCCCCTTCGGGCCGCAGCGGCACGGCCGCCCCTTCGAGGCGCCCGAGAAGGACGAGACGCCCGACAGCGAGGGCACGCCCACGACCAGGATCGACCTGGAGGGGCTGGCCGACCGGATCGTGCCGTTCCCGGTCGAGGCCGCGCGTTACTCCGGGCTGCGGGCCGCCAAGGACGGGGTGCTGTGGCTGCGGCATCCGGTGATCGGTGTGCTGGGCGCCTCGCGCGCCACGCCCGACGACCCGGATCCCAAGACCGAGCTGGAGCGGTACGACCTCGTCCAGCAGCGACTGGAGCACCTCGCCGCCGACGCCGACCACTTCGCGGTCACCGGCGACGGCAAGCGGGTGCTGCTGTGGACCGACGGCAAGCTCAAGGTCGTACCGAGCGACCGGCGCGCCCCGAACGACGACGACAGCGACGCGAACATCACCGTGGATCTGTCGCGCGTACGGCAGACCGTGGACCCGGCCGCCGAGTGGCGCCAGATGTACGACGAGACCGGCCGCCTCATGCGGGACAACTTCTGGCGGCCGGACCTGGGCGGGGCCGACTGGCAGGGCGTACTGGACCGGTACCGGCCGGTGCTCGGGCGTGTCGCCACGCACGACGACCTGGTGGACCTCCTGTGGGAGGTGCAGGGCGAACTGGGCACCTCGCACGCGTACGTCGTGCCGAACGGCTACGGGACGGGCGCGGACCGGCGGCAGGGCCTGCTCGGGGCCGACATCTCCCGGCACGCGGACGGCAGTTGGCGCATCGACCGCGTACTGCCGTCGGAGACCTCAGACCCCGACGCGCACGCGCCGCTGGCGGCACCCGGCGTCGCGGTGCGGGCCGGGGACGCGATCGTCGCGGTCGGCGGGCGGCCGGTGGATCCGGTGACCGGGCCCGGGCCGCTGCTGGTCGGCACGGCCGGGAAGCCGGTGGAGCTGACGGTCTCCCCGGCGGGCGGAGGCGACCTGCGGCACGCGGTCGTGGTCCCGATCGGGGACGAGGAGCCGCTCAGGTACCACGCGTGGGTGGCGGACCGGCGGGCGTACGTGCACGAGAGGTCCGGCGGGCGGCTCGGGTATCTGCACGTGCCGGACATGGTGGGCTCCGGGTGGGCTCAGCTGCACCGGGACCTGCGGGTCGAGGTCGCCCGGGAGGGGCTGGTCGTGGACGTCCGGGAGAACCGGGGTGGGCACACCTCCCAGCTGGTCGTGGAGAAGCTGGCCCGGCGGATCGTGGGCTGGGACCTGCCGCGCGGGATGCGGGCGTACAGCTACCCCGATGACGCGCCGCGCGGGCCCGTCGTCGCCGTCGCCAACGAGTTCTCCGGGTCGGACGGGGACATCGTGAACGCGGCGGTCAAGGCGCTCGGGATCGGGCCGGTGGTGGGGACGCGGACGTGGGGCGGGGTCATCGGGATCGACAGCCGGTACCGGCTCGTCGACGGGACGCTGGTGACACAGCCGAAGTACGCGTTCTGGCTGGAGGGTAACGGGTGGGGCGTGGAGAACCACGGCGTCGACCCGGACGTCGAGGTCGTCCAGACACCGCAGGACTACGCGGCCGGGCGTGATGTGCAGCTGGACGAGGCGGTACGCATGGCGCTGGCCGCGCTGGAGGAACGGCCCGCCAAGACGCCGCCGGAGCTGCCGTCGCTGTGATCCGGATACGATGCCGACGTAGTGATCAGTCTGTCTGAGGAGGCACGCACATGGCGGGAGAGCCGCAGGACGACTGCCTGTTCTGCAAGATCGTCGCGGGGCACATTCCGGCGACGATCGTCCGGGAGACCGACACCACCGTCGCGTTCCAGGACATCAACCCCCAGGCGCCCACCCACGTGCTGGTCATCCCCAAGGTCCACCACCGGGACATCGCCGCCCTCGCCGCCGCCGAACCGGCCATCACCGCGGACCTGCTCCGCGAGGCCGGCGAGGTCGCGGCGCAGGAGAAGCTCGAGAGCTACCGCGTCGTCTTCAACACCGGCAGCGGAGCCGGGCAGACAGTCTGGCACGCGCACGCCCACGTCCTCGGCGGCCGTGGCCTGCAGTGGCCGCCGGGATAAGGCGCCATGTCCGTACGTGAGTTGGTGGTCCTCGGCACCGCCAGCCAGGTGCCCACCCGGCACCGCAACCACAACGGCTATCTGCTGCGCTGGGACGGCGAGGGCATCCTCTTCGACCCCGGTGAGGGCACCCAGCGGCAGATGCTCCGCGCCGGGGTCGCCGCCCACGACCTGCGCCGGATCTGCGTCACGCACTTCCACGGGGACCATGCGCTGGGGCTCGCGGGAGTCATCCAGCGCATCAACCTCGACCAGGTCCCGCACAGGATCACCGCGCACTACCCGAAGTCGGGACAGCGGTTCTTCGAGCGGCTGCGGTACGCGACGGCCTACCGGGAGACGGTCGCGCTGACCGAGGCGCCGGTCGATACCGACGGGCCGCTCGCCGTCACCCCCGCCTACACCCTGGAAGCCCGACGGCTCTCCCACCCCGTCGAGTCCTTCGGCTACCGGCTGGTCGAGCCCGACGGGCGCCGTATGCTGCCCGAGCGGCTCGCCGCGCACGGCATCAAGGGGCCCGACATCGGGCGGATACAGCGGGAGGGGTTCCTCGGCGGCGTGTCGCTCGACGACGTCAGCGAGGTGCGGCGCGGGCAGCGGTTCGCCTTCGTCATGGACACGCGGCTGTGTGACGGCGTGTACGCCCTCGCCGAGGGGTGCGACATGCTCGTCATCGAGTCGACCTTCCTGGACGAGGACGCCGGACTCGCCGCGGACCATGGGCACTTGACCGCCGGACAGGCCGGGCGCGTCGCCGCGGACGCCGGGGTGCGCCATCTCCTCCTCACCCACTTCAGCCAGCGTTACTCCGAACCCGAAGAGTTCGAACGGCAGGCGCGGGCCGCCGGTTTCGAGGGCGAGTTGACCGTGGCGCACGACCTGATGCGGGTGCCGGTTCCGAAACGTCGATAAATCGGCCGTACGATGCTTTGATGCCCATCCCCAAAGCTGAACTGCACCTCCACATCGAAGGCACCCTGGAGCCCGAGCTGGCGTTCGAGCTGGCCGCGCGCAACGGCGTGACGCTGCCGTACGCCGACACGGACGAGCTCCGCAAGGCGTACGCCTTCGAGGACCTCCAGTCCTTCCTCGACCTGTACTACGAGCTCATGGCCGTGCTGCGCACCGAGCAGGACTTCGAGGACCTCGCCAACGCCTATCTCGTGCGCGCCGCCGCGCAGGGCGTGCGGCACGCCGAGATCTTCTTCGATCCGCAGGCCCACATCGCCCGGGGGGTCGGCATGGGCACGGTCGTCGAGGGGCTGTGGCGGGCGCTCGGCCGCAGCGAGGAGAACCACGGCGTCTCCACCCAGCTGATCATGTGCTTCCTGCGCGACGAGTCCGCCGAGTCGGCGCTTCGGACGCTGGAGGCCGCGAAGCCGTACCTCGACCGGATCGTCGGCGTCGGCCTCGACTCCGCCGAGGTCGGACACCCGCCGGTCAAGTTCCGCGAGGTGTACGAGGCCGCCGCCGCCCTCGGCCTGCGCCGGGTCGCGCACGCCGG